>CANQMS010000013.1 GCA_947624995.1 uncultured Clostridia bacterium | reverse complement strand
ATGGGTGGATTGTTAAGGAGGGACCTCGGGGGGTCCCTTCTTAACGAACTTCCCCCGCTTTGAAGCAAGGAAAATAAAGAAGATCAAGATAAAGAAAAGAAAACAAGATAAAGAAAATCAGAAAAGAAATTTACTTCCCCTTAAGCTCCCGGCGCTTGAGGGCGGCGACTATCGCCTTCATAATAACATTGATAATAAGTATAAGTATCGACACAAACGCCGCGCTCTCCATCAAAAGCTGCGCTTCAAACTGATTTATCATCAGCGAAACGGGCTTCGGCGCCGGCGGTGCGAGAAACGACACCGCCGATATCGTCATCATCGAGTTCACGAAAAAGTAAACAAACATCTCCGAAAGCGTGAACTTCACCTTCGGGATGATGACGTCGCGGATGATCCGCATCCTCCCGACGCCGAGCGTCATCCCGACGTATTCGAGATTCGGATTCACCTTCCCCAGCGTGTTGTACATCATCAGGTACGGTGACGCGAAAAAATGAACGGAATTCGCGAGCGCGACGATCAGTACGGTCCCGTACACCGGCGTCTTGTGGAAGAAGATAACATACGACAGCCCGAGCACGATCCCCGGGATCGCCATCGACGTGATCGAGAACAGATGCAGCGCCCGCGAGAACGGCGCGCGCAGACGCGCCGTCAGGTACGCGCATAAAAACGAGAGCGCCGTGCCGAAAACGGCGGTCAGCAAAGCGTACAGAACGGAATTGCAGAGATACTTTCCCGCGCCGCGGTCGAGGGCGCGCGCGATGTGCGCAAGCGTGAACGTCGCGTTCACCGGGTACTTCGTCTCGAATACCATGACGAGAAACGTCAGAACGGGCGCGAGCACACAGAGGGAGACGGCGGCGGAAAAGACGAACGCGAGCGCATCCCGCACGCGGCTTTTGCCGGGGACGACGGGCTCGGAGACGAACCCGCTCTCCGCCCGCTCGGGCAAAAGGAGGTCGACGAGAAACGCCGCGACCGCGGGCAGCAGCAGAAACGAGCCGATGACGCTGCCCGCGTCGTAGTCGATCATGCCGACGGCGCGGTTGTACATCAGTACGGACAGCGTCGTCGTCTGCCCGCCGATCATCAGCGGGACGCCGTAGTCGGTCACCACCATCGTGAAGACCGCGAAAAACGCGGAGACGAGCGTCCGCCGCAGAAAGGGCAGCGTGATGCCGAAGAAGCGGCGGTGCGGCGGGATGCCGAGCACCTCCGCCGCCCTGTATGTCATCCCGTCCTCGTAGGCGAGGATGCCCGAAAACATGAGGAACGCGACGGGGAAGGAGTACATCACCGACCCCGCGATGATGCCGGGATACCCGTAAATGCTCCCGTCGATGTGAAAGAGCCCCGTTAAGATCCCGTTCCTGCCGAACAGCGCGACGAGCGCGAACGCGTGCGAGATCGACGGGATCAGCATCGGCAGGACGAACAGCGTCCCGAACACGGCGCGCAGCGGGACGCGGCTCCGTTCGAGCGCGAGCGCCGAGACGAGCGCCAGAAGCAGCGTTATGACCGTCGAGACGAGCCCCGTCACGGCGGAGTTAAAGACGGCGCGCCCGAAAACCTCGGAGCCGACTGTCTGCGAAAAGCCGTCGCGAGTGATGCGGCACAGCATCGAGACGATCGGCGCTATAACGGCGGCGACGAAGAACAGCGCGACCGAGACGTTGATGACGAGCCCCGCCCGCCTGCGGCGCGTCATGCGCCGCCTCCGATCCCGCCCGTGAACCGCGAGAGCGAGTCCACCTTCGCCCGGAGATTGTCGAGCACGAACGACTGAACGTATGCGTTCGCCGGGTGGGCGACGATGTTCTCCGGCGTGTCGAGCTGGGAGATCTCGCCGCCGTCCATGATCATTATCCTGTCGGAGAGGGCGAACGCCTCCTCCTGATCGTGCGTCACGTAGATGAGCGTCGTGCCGAACTCGCGCCCGAGGCGCAAAAGCTCAGCGCGCATCGAGAGCCGCGTCGCGACGTCGAGCGCGGACATCGGCTCGTCGAGCAGGACGATGTCGGGCGAGAGCGCGAGCGTCCGCGCGATCGCGACGCGCTGCTGCTGCCCGCCCGAGAGGCTGCGCGGCAGCTTGTCCGCGTGCTCCGTCAGCCCGACCGCCGCGATCATCTCATCGGCGCGCGCCATAGCCTCCGCCTTCGTCATCCCGTGGAAGCGCAGCGCGTAGGCGACGTTTTTTTTCGCCGTCATGTTCTCGAACAGCGCGTAATTCTGGAACACGATCCCCATCCCGCGCCTGTCCGGACGCTCGTGCGTGATCTCGGCGCCGTCCTTGTATATGTGCCCCTCGTCCGGGGCGAGCAGACCGATCAGCAGGCGCAGAAGCGTCGTTTTTCCGCACCCGGACGGACCGAGTATCGAGAGAAATTCGCCGTCGCGGACGTCGAAGGACACCCCGCGCAGCACGTCGGCGGACTTATATGCCTTTTTGAGTCCGACGACTTCGAGCTTGCTGCTCATTCGTGGGTCCACTTCGCGCCGAGTCTTTCCTTCTCGGCGAGCGTGTCGTTCTTCATGTTGCCGTACTTTATGCCGGTCGGGAACCCGTCGACTGTCGGCGCGAAATCCTTAAAGATCTGATCGGGGAAGTACCGCTCGTTGTCGCCGCGGCAGAGGTCGGTCGCAAGATAGTTGAAGACGTCCGTGACGCACTTGCGCCCCGCGCTCTTTTCGAGCACGGCGTTGCCGTACATGCTGTAAGGCGAGCCCTCCTCGAAGAAGACGATCTTGAGCGGCGCGCCCTCGTTTATCTCGACGACAGCCTGAGACGTCATCCCGAGCCCGACCGCGACCTCGCCGTGGACGAGCGCGTTGACGGGACCCGACCCGGACGACGTGAACGAGAGCACGTTTTCCGCGAGCTTGTCAAAGTAATCGAAAGCCTTGTCCTCGCCCCACTCGTTCGTGAGCTGGCGCAGGAACATATATCCGGTCCCGGACGAATTCGGATTCGGCATCGAGACGAGCCCCTTAAATCCCGGGTCGAGCAGGTCGTCGTACGACTTCGGCTCCGCGAGTCCCTTTTCCTTCAGGACCTCGGTGTTGAGGATGATGCAGCCGCCGTTCTTGAGCTCGGGCGTGAACTTGTGCCCCTCGGGTACGATGTCGTCGAGGAAGACGGAAAAGTCGAAGTCCGTGAGCTCGTGGAGGTATTCCTCGCACTTGTAGAGGTAGCCGTATTCCTCGGAGAGGATGATGTCGCAGGAGCAGTCGTCGCCCTCTTCGAGCACCTTCGCCGCGATCGTGCTCGAATTCATGTATTCGAGCACGATCTCGTAGTCGGGAAATTTCTTTTCGCATTCTTCGAGGTAGTAGGCGTTTTTGTAGTCCTCGCCGCTCGTCCAGATCGTGACTTTGTTTTCGCTGCCGCCGCAGGAGGCGAGCGCCGCCGCCGCGAGGCAGAGCGCGAAGAGCGCGATAATGACGGATACGAATCTTTTCATGTACGTTTTCTCCTTTGAATTAAAGTTATTTTAAATTATGTATCGTAAGTTCTGTCGAGCGCCTTCAGTTCCTTGAAGGTGTCGATCTCCGTGATGTCCCCGTCGCGGCACTCGCGGACGAGGACGCGGTATTCGCCGCGGAAGACGCGGAGCGGGACCTGATCCCAGAACTGCTCCTTGCCGCCGGGCAGCTCGTAAGCCGCCTCGATATGTTCGGCGAGGCGCCGCCCGTCGTCCTCGTCCCAGAAGGAGACGCCGACGAGCTGATAGCAGTCGAGCCCGCCGAGCTTCAGCTCCGTGATCGCCCCGTCGCGGACGGTGAAGCACCAGTCGTCGGAGCGTTCCTTGTAGATGCCGAGGTAGTTTGACGCGAACTGATATTTTTTGATGAGCGAGGGCTCGCGGAGCAAAAGGTCCGCCTCGAAGACGTAAGCGCCGCCGAGCAGGTACCGCGCGCACATCGCGGAGCTGATGTTGTTTGATTCGTTGTAGGCGGGATTTTCAAGGAATTTGATCATCGGGTACTTGTAGAGGAGCTGGTCGAACTGCTCCGCCAGATAACCGCGGACGACGTAGATCTCCTCGATCCCGGCGGCGAGGCAGGCGTCGATGAGACTGTCGATGATGCGTTTGCCGTTGACGCGGACGAGCGGCTTCGGCGTGTTCAGCGTGATCGGGACGAGGCGCGAGCCGAAACCGGCGGCGATAAAGACGGCGCGCCGCGCGCGGTACGGTTCGAGCGCCGAGAGCCCCGCGTTCGTGATGCGCCCTCCGTCGACGAGACCCGCGTCGGAAAATTCCTTCACGATGCGGTTGACGGTGCCGAGCGAGTGCCCGGTGAGCTCGCCGAGGCGCCGCTGCGTGAGCGCCTCCCCCGAGACGGCGAGCGCCTCAAGGATATCGAATTGTTTTCTGCTGAGAGTTTTTTTCATTTCACCCCCGCACCTCTGTACGTTCATTTTTGCACGGCGTGCGTCTGCTATTTGAACAAGATTATACTCCCCCCCGGCAGTAAAGTCAACGGGTATTTTTAATTTTTAAAATAATTCACATTCGGTTCATAATTCCCGCCCGCGGAAGGTCCGCCCGCGGAAGGTCCGCCCGCGGAAGGTCCGCCGCGGCAAATGCCGCGGCGGACACAAAAAGCGGAAAAAAGCGAGTCGCGCCCCGTTCGGGGAAGGCTATTTGAATCTCTCAAAAAAACATATGATTATATATTTTATACCATTGCATCACTGCACAACTTATGATATAATATAAACAAAAGAGAATCGGAAATATGTATATAGTGCGCACATCAAGATTTATATATACATGTTCTATTGTTTATATGAGGCGGCAAGCCATATATAAAAAATATTTGGAGGAATTGTATTATGAGAAAAAACTCAAAAGATTCGTTTCGTTCGTATCAGCCGTTGTAATGATCGCATTATTTTCGGTCAATGCATTTGCTGCCGGTACCACGGTGACGTACAAGTCGTATTATTCGTTCACGTCGATGATGCAGAACGAGGCGAATAATTACAACGTCGAGTTCACGACGTATATGAAGCCGACTGTCGAATTTGCAAGCGGTAATAATAAAGTGGACGAGATAACGAAAGTTTCCGCATATATTACCATTGCATGGAAGAGGACAGAGGCGCTGCCTAATCCTCCGAAAAATATTGTGATCGAGTTTTATTTGGTCCAGTATTATCAGCCGGCAACGCACTATTCGGAAGTCAAAATAGAGACGTATCTCGGCAAAGTAGAGATCAAGTCTCTGTTTGATTCAAGCGTAAGCACATCGACCGGATATAAATACACGAGCCCGACTTTTTCCGGCACGGCGGTAAGAGCATCCGACATAATAAACTATGGCGGGTCCCATTATGACGGTCGCGGCTTTACGCAATGGAGAAGCGTTGGAGTCGTAGCAAAGTTGTATTCGACATCCGATCCTACAGACCTTAAGGCTGATTCATATGTAATCGAAGATTACAGCACTGTCATAGCGGACTGCCGCAGCCAGCTTTGACCGACGCGGAGGCGCCATTTATCCGCGATATCCCGGCGGAGTAATCGAGGCATAGGGATAAAGAAATAAAATAATAAATATATGTGGAAAGCCGCCTCATATATTTATTCTGCAAATTTGCCGATGGAGGTAAAAAATATGAACCACGCAAGACTCGTATGCTTGCTGTTTGCCGTTTTATTCGTGCTGGCGGCGGTATTCACCGCGTGTGAACCGCGCGAGAGCACGGATCCCGGCGATGTGACAGACGGCGAAAAAGACAAGGGTAAAGACGAAGCGCCGAATCCTTACGCTGACGATGACACCGTGTATCATACCAAATGCTTCGCCGGCGACTGCGTGTACTATAGCAGCTACGAACCGGTTTCCCATTATCCCAACCTCACATTTACGCTGCTTGACTATCCGGGGGACACATATTACGCGTGTCAGGACCCGACATGCTACCACAATTCTGCCTCGGAATGTCCGCTCGGCGGAGTCTTCCCCAGATGTATCGTACAGCGCGAGGGTGAGCTCCCTGTCGTATATTTGACCGGTCGTGACTACTGTACGTTACATTCGTTTGACACAAAAACAGGCATAACGAAGAAGATCGGCAGGTTAGAGTTCAGGGGAGCGAGTGACGTGTGGTTTTATCGCGGTAAGCTGTATATTTGGTCTGACAGCAGCACCTTCATCGACCGCCCGTTCATAGAAATCGGGTCGCTCGACACCGTCACGGGAAAGGCGGAATATCTGGACGTAGGCACTCGCACGAGGATGTTCGGAATATGGAACGAACGCGTGTGGTACATCACGGACCGCAACATGATATGCTCGTGCGCCCTCGACTTTTCGGATATCAGGGAAGAATACGACGTCGGCATAGGGGAACAGGCGTATTATCACACTCTTGAGGGATATATTGATGACGGCATGATATATTTTGAACGAAACGTACGTGAGCCGGAAAAGCTTGAGGACGACGCGCGCGCAAATGACGACTTTGTGGTCATCTCCGACATATACGTTCTCGACGCGAACAACATCGGCGCGGGCGAGCGCCTTGTCGCCGAAGGAGTGCTCGGTTTCAGGACGCACAACGGAGACCTATATTATACGAAACTGGACTACGACAACTACGAGGAATCGGAGACTTATACGTATACGAAGAACAAGGGTGCGAACTACGAATCACAGGCGGAAGGAAAGACGTACAGGTTTGACGGCGGAACTCTGTACCGCTACGACCACGAAAGCGACAATACCGTGACGGTATGCGAGGATATCGGCACGAACTTCGGCTGGACCGCGTGGGGATGTGCGATATTCGACATCACTGACGATTACGTCCTTTTCAGCGGCAGGCAATACCGCGACCTCGACGACGAATTAAAAGACCGCGACTGCTGCAATTACATGTGCATACTCGACCTCAAAACGGGCGAGTGGCATGTTCTCGTACCAACCAACTACATACCTTTGCAAGAAGTATTTTAAGTATATGAGGCGGCTCGCCATAAAAAACGGAGGGAAAATATGAACCACGCAAGACACGTATGCTTGCTGCTTGCCGTCTTATTCATGCTGACGGCAATATTCACCGCGTGTGAGCCGGGTACGGATCCCGGAACGGACTCCGACAGCGGCACGGGCGGGGACAAAGAAAAAGCGCCTGATCCGTACGCCGATGATGACACGGTATATCATTCTAAATGCTTCGCCGGCGACTGCGTGTACTATAGCAGCTTCGACCCGTTTTCCGGATATTCCAACCTCACATTTACGCTGCTCGACTATCCGGGGGAGACATATTTCGCCTGTCAAGACCCGACATGCTACCATAACATCGCCGCGGAATGTCCGCTCAGCGAAGTTTACCCCAGATGTATCGTACAGCGTGAAGGGGAGCTTCCGATCGTATATTTGACCAGCCATCGCGGCGATACGTTATATTCGTTTGACTCGAAAACAGGCGCAACGAAGAGGATCGGAAGGATAGAACTCAAGGGAGCGACGGAAGTGTGGTTTTATCGCGGGAAGCTGTATATTTGGTCTAGCGGCAGCAACTTCATCGACCGCCCGTTCATACAAATCGGGTCGCTCGACACCGTCACAAGAAAGGCGGAATATCTGGACATAGGCATTCGCGCGAGGATGTTCGGCATATGGAACGAACGCGTGTGGTACATCACGGACCGCAACATGATATGCTCATGCGCCCTCGACTTTTCGGATATCAGGGAAGAATACGACGTCGGCATAGATGAGACGACGTACCGAACAAACGAGTACACTCTTGAGGGATATATCGACGAAGGCATGATATATTTTGAACGGAACGTCCGCGTGCCGGAAAAATTCGAGGGAGACGCGTACATAAACACCGAGAGAGAAGGCTATACTCTTGAATTTACTATGATCTCCGATATATACGTTCTTGACGCGGACGATATCGGCGCGGGCGAGCGTCTTGTCGCCGAGGGAGTGCGCATTTTCAAAACGCACAGCGGGGACCTATATTACACGAAGATGGATTACGACCATTACGTGGAGTCGGAAGCATACACGTATACGAAGAACAAGGGTACGAGCTTCGAGTCGGAGGCGGAAGGAAAGACGTACAGGTTTGACGGCGGGACGCTGTACCGATACGATCACGAAAGCGGCAAAAACATGACCGTCTGCGAAGATATCGGCACGAACTTAAGCGTAGAATCAAGCGACAATTCCTACTATACATCGCTCGGAATATTCGACATCACGGACGATTATGTCATTTTCGGCGGCAGGCAGTACCGCGACCTCGACGACGAGTTAAAAGACCGCGACTGCTGCAATTACATGTGCATACTCGACCTCAAAACAAGCGAGTGGCATGTGCTCGTACCAACCAACTACATCCCTTTGCAAGAAGTATTTTAAATATATGAGGCGGCTCGCCATAAAAACGGAGGAAAAAATATGAACCACGCAAGACTCGTATGCTTGCTGTTTGCCGTCTTGTTAATGCTGGCAGCGGTATTCACCGCGTGTGAACCGGGTACGGATCCCGGAACGGACTCCGACAGCGGCACGGGCGGAGGTAAAGACGAAGCGCCGAATCCTTACGCTGACGATGACACCGTGTATCATACTAAATGCTTCGCCGGCGACTGCGTGTACTATAGCAGCTACTCACCGGTTTCCGATTATTCTAACCTCACATTCACGCTGCTTGACTATCCGGGGGAGACATATTTCGCCTGCCAAGACCCGACATGCTACCATAACTCCGCCGCGGACTGTCCGCTCAGCGAAGTTTACCCCAGATGCATCGTACAGCGCGAAGGGGAGCTTCCAATCGTATATTTGACCAGCCGTCGCGGCGATACGTTATATTCGTTTGACTCGAAAACGGGTGCAACGAAGAGGATCGGAAGGATAGAACTCAATGGAGCGACGGAAGTGTGGTTTTATCGCGGTAAGCTGTATATTTGGGCATTATTCGGAAGCAACTTCATCGACCGCCCGTTCATACAAATCGGGTCGCTCGACACCGTCACAAGAAAGGCGGAATATCTGGACGTAGGCGTTCGCGCGAGGATGTTCGGCATATGGAACGAACGCGTGTGGTACATCACGGACCGCAATGTGATATGCTCATGCGCCCTCGACTTCTCCGATTTGCGGGAAGAATACGACGTCGGCATAGGGGAACAGGCATATTATCACACTCTTGAGGGATATATCGACGACGGCATGATATATTTTGAACGAAACGTACGTGAGCCGGAAAAGCTTGAGGACGACGCGCGCGCAAATGACGACTTTGTGGTCATCTCCGACATATACGTTCTCGACGCGAACAACATCGGCGCGGGCGAGCGCCTTGTCGCCGAAGGAGTGCTCGGTTTCAGGACGCACAACGGAGACCTATATTATACGAAACTGGACTACGACAACTACGAGGAATCGGAGACTTATACGTATACGAAGAACAAGGGTGCGAACTACGAATCACAGGCGGAAGGAAAGACGTACAGGTTTGACGGCGGAACTCTGTACCGCTACGACCACGAAAGCGACAATACCGTGACGGTATGCGAGGATATCGGCACGAACTTCGGCTGGACCGCGTGGGGATGTGCGATATTCGACATCACTGACGATTACGTCCTTTTCAGCGGCAGGCAGTACCGCGACCTTGACGACGAGTTAAAAGACCGCGACTGCTGCAATTACATGTGCATACTCGACCTCAAAACAAGCGAGTGGCACGTGCTTGTACCAACTAACTACATACCTTTGCAAGAAGTATTTTAAGTATATGAGGCGGCTCGCCATATATAAATAAAACAAAAAAATGGAGGACATTTAAATGAAAAAAAGAAAAAATCTTATCAGATTCGTCTCGTTCGTATCAGCTGTTGTAATGATCGCATTATTTTCGGTCAATGCATTTGCTGCCAGTAGCACGGTGACGTACAAGTCTTATTATTCTTTCACGTCGATGATGCAGAATCAGGCGGGAAATTACAACGTCGAGTTCACGGTTTATATGAAACCGACCGTCAATTTAACAAGCAGCACCAATGGAGAGATAAAGAGAGTTTCCGCATATGTAACTATTGAGTGGAACAAAACGGAAGCTCTGCCCGACCCTCCGAAAAATGCATGTCTTATATTATACATACAGCAGTACTATCAGCCGAAAGATCATTATTCGTTGCAAAGTGTCCAAAAAAAGCTGGGCAGTATAAATATTGCATCTTTGTTTGACGCAAGCGTTGAAACTTCGACAGGATATAAGTACACGAGTCCTTCTTTTTTCGGTACGGCAATTACTGCATCTGAAATGACGGAATATGGCTCGGGTTATAATGTCCCTTACGGATTCCTGTATTGGCAGAATTTCGAGGTTAATGCGATATATGTACCTGATACAGAAATCCCCGAATTTCCATACAGTATTCCGGATGCGGGAGTTTCAGAAAATTACAATACGATCATATACGACTGCGCTCATCAGAACTAACCGACGCAAAGTCAGCGCGTGCCCGCGATATCCCGGCGGAGCACGCGTGGCATAAGGGATAGTAAAGTATAAATAACAAATATATGTGGAAAGCCGCCTCATATATTTATATCTCAGCTTTACAAACGGAGGTAAAACTATGAACCACACAAGACTTGTATGCTTTTTGCTTGCCGTCTTATTCATGCTGGCGGCGGTATTCGCTGCTTGTGAACCGGGCGAGGGTTCCGGCGATGTAACTGGCGGAGTCAAAGACAAGACGTCGAATCCGTACGCCGATGACGACACCGTGTATAATACTGAATGCTTTGCCGGCGACTGCGTGTATTTTAATCAGATAGACGCCGGAGGCGGGGGGAGCCATCTCGTATTTACGCTGCTCGACTATCCCGGGGATATGTATCACGCCTGCCCGGATCCGACGTGTGATCATCGTGTTGGCTCAGACTGCCCGTTTGTGGGCGGTAGTGTTTTATGCGTCGTTATGCGTGATGGGCGCTTGCCCGTCCTGTATATAACCAGCTCCTTAGAAGTGAGTGAATTCGATACGGAAACGGGCGCGTTGCGCTGGGTCGGCAACATACCGGTGGGCATAGGCGCGAGGGGCGCAGACGACGCGTGGTTTTACCGCGGAAAGCTCTACATGTATACGAATTTTTGCAAGGAGCCGGGTCGCGCCCGAGCGCGCATCGCCGTGCTTGATACGGTCAAAAAGAGGTCCGAATATTTTGACTCGGATGTAGGCACAGGGATGCTCGGCATATGGGGCGACCGCGTGTGGTACATAACCGACCGCAATGTGATATGCTCATGCGCCCTCGACTTCTCCGATGTGCGGGAAGAATACGACGTCGGCATCGAGGAGAAGAATTATCGGGTAAACCGGCACACCCTCGGGGGTTTTATCGACAGCGGCGTGATATATTTCGAACGTAACTGCCGCGAACCCGAAAAATTTGCGGGCGATGCGTTCATAAACGAATCGGGAGACGGCTATGACCTGATGTATGAAATGGTGTCCGACGTATATATGCTCGACGCGGACGATATCGGCGCGGGCGAGCGCCTTGTCGCCGAAGGAGTGATCCAGTTCAAAACGCACAACGGCGACCTATATTATACGAAGATGGACTACGACCACTACGAGGAATCGGAGACTTATACGTATACGGTCGACAAGGGCGAGGAATTTGAATCGAGCGGGAGCGGGAAGACGTACAGGTTTGACGGCGGGACGCTGTACCGATACGAGCATGAAAGCGGCAAGACCGTGACGGTATGCGAGGATATCGGCACGAATTTCAGTGTGGTGAAAAACCACATCAGCACGGTTTCGATGGACGGGATCATCGAGGTCACGGACGATTACGTCTTTTTCAGCGGCAGGCAGTACCGCGACCTCGACGACGAATTGAAAGACCGCGACTGCTGCAATTATATTTGTCAGCTCGACATCAAAACGGGACAGTGGCGCGTGCTCGTCGAAAGGGCGGATGTGCCGTGGGGATCGGTTTCTTAAAACAAAAAAGGAGGTAAAAAATATGAACCACGCAAGACTCGTATGCTTGCTGCTTGCCGTCCTATTCATGCTGGCGGCGGTATTCGCCGCGTGTGAGCCGGGTACGGATCCCGGCGATGTGACAGACGGCGAAAACGGCAGTGACAAAGACGAAGCTCCGAATTCGTACGCTGATGATGACACCGTGTATCATACTAAATGCTTCGCCGGCGACTGCGTGTACTATAGCAGCTTCGATCCGCTTTCCGGATATCCCAACCTCACATTTACGCTGCTTGACTATCCGGGGGACACATATTATGCGTGTCAAGACCCGACATGCTACCACAATTCCGCCTCGGAATGTCCGCTCGGCGGAGTCTTCCCTGTCTGCATCGTACAGCGTGAGGGCGAACTTCCCGTCGTATATTTGATCGGTCGCAACAACGAAGATATATATTCGTTTGACGCAAAAACAGGCGAAACGAAGAAGATCGGTCGGATAGAGTTTAAGGGAGCGACGGAAGTGTGGTTTTATCGCGGGAAGCTGTATATTTGGGCATCATTCGGAAGCAACTTCATAGACCGCCCGTTCATAGAAATCGGGTCGCTCGACACCGTCACGGGAAAGGCGGAATATCTGGACGTAGGCATTGGCACGAAGATGTTCGGCATATGGAACGAACGCGTGTGGTACATAACGGACCGCAACATGATATGCTCATGCGCCCTCGACTTTTCCGATGTGCGGGAAGAATACGACGTCGGTATAGAAGAGACGGAATATCAGGTAAACAAGCACACCCTCGGAGGATTTATCGACGACGGTATGATATATTTTGAACGGAACGTCCGCGTGCCGGAAAAGTTCGAGGGAGACGCGTTCATAAACACCGAGGGAAATGGCTATACTCTCGAATTTACTATGATCTCCGACATATACGTTCTTGACGCCGCCGATATAGACGCGGGCGAGCACCTTGTCGCCGAGGGGGTGCGCACTTTCAAAACGCACAACGGAGATCTCTATTACACGAAGATGGACTACGACCATTACGTGGAGTCGGAAGCATACACATATACGATGGACAAGGGTACGACCGTTGAATCGGAGGTGGATGGGAAGACGTTCTGCTTTGACGGCGGGACGCTGTACCGTTACGATCACGAAAGCGGCAATACCGTGAAGGTATGCGAGGATATCGGCACGAACTTAAGCGTGGAAGACAGCGACAACTTCCACTATGCACTGCTCGGAACATTCGACATCACGGACGATTATGTCATTTTCGGCGGCAGGCAGTACCGCGACCTCAACGACGAACTGAAGGACCGCGACTGCTGCAATTATATGTGCATACTCGACCTCAAAACGTGCGAGTGGCACGTGCTCGTACCAACCAATTACATACTTTGGGAAGAAGTATATTAAGTATATGAGGCGGATACTATGAATAGGATAAGCTGTTTTTTCCGACTTGTCGGATATGAGATAAGAAAGCTCTGCGGGATAAAATATCTCGCGGTCATGCTCGCGGTCACCGCCGCCGCGTGCGCGGGTCTGTTTTATTACAAGACGGACGCCGCCTCGCTCGATCGGCGGTACGAGGACAGCATGAGGGCGCTCGCCGAAAGATGCGCGCGCGACCCGTCCATCATCGAGGAGGTGGAGGCGGCGGATGAGCGGTGCTGGGAAGCGATCGAGGCGCTTCGCGAGCAGATGAAGGCGGAGGGGAAGGACCCCGACCTCGAGGAAAATTATAAGGAATTCAACCTGCGTACGCAGGCGATCTATGCGGAGTTCGACTATACGACGCTCGGCGTCGTCCGCTCGGACGGGACGAAGGTCTCGGACAGAGATGTCATCGCTCAGCTCAGGGCGTTTTACATCGACAATGAGAAATTTTTCGACTGGAGGCTCTCGAAGATAGTCAAGACGGCGGAGAAAAATATCCGCCTCTTCGAGATCAGGCACACGACGGACACGCCCGCGTACGAGTACGCGCTCCACTTTTACGAGCGGTTCTCCGCCGTGGGCGAGCAGGTACACGTGAGCAAGACGTGCCCTTACGGCTGGGGGGAGTTCTTCGACTTTGACGAGCTCGGCATCTTCGTGTTTCTGTACGTAACGCTCGCGGCGGGCGCCGTGTTCATACACGAGCGCCGCTGCGGGACGCTCACCGTCACCCGCACGTCGAAAAACGGGCGGATCGTGACGACGGCGGCAAAGCTGACGGCGCTGCTCTGCGCCGTGGCGTTCGCGGTGTTCGTGCTGACGGCGGCGGTGTTTTTGACGTGCTATTTCGCGTTCGGATTTTCGTCCGCGTCCGAGCCCGTGCAGTCCGCGCTCGGACCGGACTGTCCGTATCTGTTCTCGATGGGAGGGTACGCGGTCGTCGTGATGCTCGTCCGCGTGTTCGCCGCGTTCGTGTTCGCGTGCCTCGTATCGCTCGCGGCGTCGCTGACGTTCTCGCCCATCGTCTCGTATGCGGCGGGCGCGGCGCTCCTGATCGCGAGCCTCGCCGTCAATTACTTTGAGTCGTACAGCAGGTGGCTGTCGCTGAACCTGTTCGGCATCACGACGGGTAAGATCTTCACTGATTATGACGAGCTCTTCGTCGCCGGGCACTTTTATCCGGTCCTGAATGTCGCGCTCGTGATGTTCGTTCCCGTCGCCGTCGTGTCGGCTGCGGTCGCCGTCGCCGTCGGCGGCAGGCGTTCCGCCGTCCCGCACCCGCGCGTACTCTCCGCCCGCCGCCGCAAAGGCAAGGACCGGGACGGCGAAGGCATCAAGGCGCGCCCGCGCGCCCGCCGCGTCGGGACGTACAGGACATCGCTCTTTCTGTTCGAGCTGCGGAAGCTTTTGACGCCCGGAGCCGCCGTCGCTGTCGCGGTGCTGCTCGCCGCCTCCGTGTGGGAGGCGTTCGCCGTATACGGCGAGCCGATGTACGAGTCGGAATCGGCGCGCGACGAATATGTCTCCGAGCATCTGCTCGGAGAGATAACGGACGGCTGGCTCGAAGACTTCAGCGCTCACGCGGAGGAGGTAAGGTACAAGGCGGACAATGAGCGGCGGCTCGAAGCCATAGACGAGTTCGTCGACGGGAAGATCACGCGGGAAGAGCTTAACGCGCGCCTCGACGTGATCGACACGTACCGGAATGAAAGATCGCTGATCTCCGTGCTGACGCCGGAGATCGCGGATCGGCGGGCGGCGGGCGAGCGCGTCGGCGTCCGGAGCTGGCTCATCCCCGAGACGATGCTGACGCGCCTGCTCGGGCGCGGCACGAACGTGTTTTTGCTGATCGCGCTGTTTGTTCTGTTTGCGGGCGCGTACGACGCGGACTATGTGAAGAGCGGCTCGGGCGAGAGCTTTTCGGTCATCATGCGCGCGACGGTGCGCGGCAGGCGCGCCTCGTTCCGGGCAAAGGCGCTCGCGGTGCTCACGCTGTCGCTCGCGGTAACGGTGCTGTTTTTGTCCGCGGAGCTCGCCGTCGGCGTATATATGACGCGCGACCTCCCGCGCGTCCTCGGCGCGCCGCTCGTGTCGCTCGGCGCGTACGCGGACTACGGCGGGGACATCACGGTGGGCGGATATTTCGCGCTCACGGTGGCTTTGCGCGTCGTGTCGTTTGTGATGCTGTCGGCGCTGACGTGCGCCGTGTCGTTCTTCGTGCGTTCCGCGCAGAAGACGCTGTTCGTCGTGGCGCTGCCGACGCTGTTGCCTTACGCGCTGTCGTATATGGGCGTTGAGGTGATGCGCCGCTTCGACTTCACGTCGGCGCTCGCCGGCGGGCGGCTGCTCGTGAACTCGTCGGAGTTTGGAGCACCGGGCGCGGTGTTCGCTTTTGCGGCGGTGTTTATGTGCGTGTACGCGGCGATTACGGCGGGGGGCGTGGTCGCCGTGCGGCGAGCGACGGGGAAGTGATGGGCGGTTGGGGGCTCAACCGCGGGAAATGCCTCACTTGTGTGTTAAACTGAGTGGGACGGTTTAAGCTTCACCCCTATTCGCTTATCCCATTTTATATTCCTTGCTTCGAAGCTGAAGAAGTTCGTTAAGGATGGACCCTCTCGCGGCTGCGACAGCAGACGCTTCACGCCTTACTTAACAATCCACCCTTTCTTTTTCTTGATCTTCTTTATTTTCCTTGCTTCAAAGCGAGAGAAGTTCGTTAAGAAGGGACCCCCCGAGGTCCCTCCTTAACAATCCACCCATGGCACAAGGGGGGATTCCCCCCTTGTGAATTCCCCATGGGTGCATCCTTCAAGCCGCGGAGCGCAGCGTATGCTTTTCTCTCCCCGGCTCGTGCGTCGACGCGAAACGTTCGTGCCGCGGCTGAACGCTGACGCGCCGACAGCGTACGGGCGGACGTATGCTCTGCACCTATTTGCTTGACCGACAGCGTCGTTTGCCGAAGGCAAGCTAAAAGCGTCTCTTCGAAAGTGCGAACAGCACCTTTTTTTCCTTTTGAACGCTGACGCGCCGACAGCGTACGGGCGGGCGTATGCTTTGCACCTATTTGCTTGACCGACAGCGTCGCTTGCCGAAGGCAAGATAAAATCGTCTCTTCGAAAGTGCGAACAGCACTTTTTTTCCTTTTGAGCGCTGACGCGCCGACAGCGTACGGGCGGGCGTTTGCCCGCACCTATTCGCCTGACCGACAGCGTCGTTTGCCGAAGGCAAGCCAAAATCGTCTCTTCGAAAGTGCGAACAGCGCTTTTTTAATTTTCCTTTTGAACGCTGACGCGGCAGACAGCTCCCGTAAAATTATGCTCTGCACCTACTCGTCGGACCGACAGCGTCGCTTGCCGAAGGCAAGATAAAATCGTCTCTTCGAAAGTGCGAACAGCACCTTTTTTTCCTTTTGAACGCTGACGCGGCGACAGCGTACGGGCGGATGGGCGCTTTGCGATTGTTCGCGGCGGCGCTTTTATGTAAAAAAACAGACTGCCGCGGCAGTCTGTTTTTTATCTGTTTATTTAATGTCTCGCGGGCGGAGAGGGGTTAGGGGAGAAAGGTCACCTGTTTGTCGAAATCGAACGTGTGGGGCTGCTTTTCGGCGGCTTTGTGACCGACGGCGATCGCGATCTCGTAGGCGTAGCCGTCCGGGAAGCCGAGGGCGTGATTGAAATATCCCGCTTTTTCGCCGCACAGCGCGTCATATATGCAGCCGATGATGACGCTGCCGAGCCCGAGCTCCTCCGCCGCGAGCGCGATGTTTTCGACCGCGATCCCCGCGTCGACGGGGCTCCATCTGAAGCTGCTCTCCGCGCCGATGATGATGACGAGCGGCGCGTCATAGTAAAAATTCTTGTCCGGTCGTGCGCCGCGAAGGCGGTTCTTTTCGTCCTCGATCCTTTGCAAAAGCGCATTCCCCGACCGCAGAACGGAAAAATGCAGCTCCTGCCTGTTCGTGGCAGTCGGCGCCGCAAGTCCCGCGCGGAGCAGTGCGCGGACCTCGTCCTCGGTAAGCGGCTCGGGCGTGTAGCTGCGCGTCGAGCTCCTTTTTTCGATCGCTTCCGTTGCATTCATGGCAGATCCCTCCCGTTAAAATACAAAATTACGGTTCTTATATATTGTATCACAGCTTCGCGCATTTGTCAAATCTAACGGCATTTTTGCGCGCGAACGGCAAAAAAATGTCGAATACTGCCGAAGATTGTTGACAACCGCGCCCGAAAGATATATACTTGATCCGGGAAAGTTAATTTTCCCGCCGCCGGTCGCCGCATACGCGGCGGGACAAATTTCCGTGCGTACACGATTTTCCGCGCGCGGCACTTGAAACGGCGCGGGATTTGCGGTACAATATATACGGTCGCAAAACCGACGCCGAACGTCAAAACGAAAAACAAAAATTCAAGGATCAGAAAGGAAACACCGACATGCTTCACGTTATCGACCATCCGCTCATCACACATAAGCTGACGATCATGCGCGACAGGAACACGGGGACGAAGGACTTCCGCGAGCTGCTCTACGAAATTTCGATGCTCATGGCTTACGAGATCACGCGCGATCTCCCGCTCGAGGACGTCGAGATCGAGACGCCGATCTGCAAAATGACGGGGCGTATCATCTCCGGCAAAAAGCTCGCCGTCGTGCCGATACTGCGCGCCGGGCTCGGCATGGCTGACGGATTTCTGAAGATCGCGCCTGCGGCGAAGGTCGGTCACATCGGGCTCTACCGCGACCACGAAACGGCGAAGCCCGTGCTCTACTACTATAAAATGCCGGAGGACATCTCCGAGCGCCTCGTCGTCGTCACGGACCCGATGCTCGCGACGGGCGGCAGCGCGTCCGACGCCGTCTCGATGCTGAAGCAGAACGGATGCAGGCAGGTCAAGCTGATGTGCCTCGTCGGCGCGCCGGAGGGCATCGAGCTCATGCAGAAGCAGCACCCCGACGTCGACATATATATCGCCGCCGTTGACTCGCACTTAAACGAGCGCAAATACATCGTCCCCGGTCTCGGCGACGCGGGCGACAGAATTTTCGGTACGCTCTGATGAGGACGCTCACCGCGGGACCGAACGACGGCGGGCAGCGGCTCGACAAATTCATAATGAAAGCGACTGTCGGCATGCCGCAGTCGCTTCTCTATAAATATATCCGCAAAAAGTGCGTCAAGGTCAACGGGAAAAGGGTCGAGGCGTCGTATACCGTAAACGAGGGCGACGTCATCACGCTTTTCGTGTCGGACGAGTTTTTCCCCGAGGGCGCGAAGGGAGCCGTCGCCTCGATCGTGCCGAAGCTGACCGTTGTTTACGAGGACGAAAACCTGATCATATGCGACAAGCCCTCGGGCGTCCTCGTCCACTCGGGCGACGCCTCTGGCGAGGCGTCCGACGACAAGAACACGCTGATCGGGCACATACAGGCGTATCTTTACCGCAAGGGCGAATACGACCCCGACCGGGAGAACACGTTCGCGCCCGCGCTCTGCAACCGCATCGACAGGAACACGCGCGGGCTCGTCATCGCCGCGAAGAATTCGGCGGCGCTGCGCGACATGAACGAAATAATAAGGTCGGGCGGGATCGACAAAAAATACCTCGCCGCCGTACACGGCATCCCGTCGCCGCGCGAGGCGACCGTATACGGGTACCTCCGCCGCGAGGACGGCGGCGTCCGCGTGTTCTCCCGCGAGGTCCCGGGCTCAAAAAAGATCGCGACCGCGTACCGCGTGCTCGACACGGCGGGGCAGGGCGAGGATGCGCTCGCGCTATTGGAGGTGACGCTTTTAACCGGGCGCACGCACCAGATCCGCGCGCACATGGAATCTATCGGGCACCCGCTGCTCGGAGAGGGGCGCTACGGCAAAAACGCGGCGGACCGCCGCCGCGGCTACGGCAGCCAGGCGCTCGCGGCGTATAAGATCACGTTCACGCTCGGCGAGGGCGGCGGCACGCTCTCGTATCTGCGCGGAAAGACCGTGCGGATCGACCCCGGGAGCATAGATTTCATAAAGGAATTCGACATTGAAAAAATCGGGAAGGGCGCCCTCTGAAAAGGGCGCCCTCCCGATTTTCGGCTTCAGGAGACGAGGACGTCTATAAGGTGCAGAACGACAAGGTGCAGCGGGTAGAAAAGGTAGAAAAACCACTTGTAAAATCCAGATTTCCGCCCGCGCTCGCCGTGATAGAGCGAGAGCAGCGGGACCGCGAGCAAAAACCCGATCATATATAGGTGCGAGGCGCCGAACCGGATAAACGCGGGCATGAACGAGAACAGCATTCCGACGGCGCAGAAGCACGCGATCTGCCGCCTGAAGTCCCCGTGGCAGACGCCGAACATCACGATCCACAATACGGCGATGTAGTTCCAGTTCGCGGGGACCGCGAGCAGGCAGCAGATGCAGAGGACGGGGAACCCGAGGACGGGCATCCGCTCGGACTTCACGGCGGCGAGCGCCGTCAGCCCGAGGGCGAGGCTCCACATGACGCTCGTCGCCTCAAACGGCGAGAGCGAATAGCCGAAGCAGAGGTTATAAGGA
The DNA here is from genome assembly GCA_947624995.1 of uncultured Clostridia bacterium. Classification (GTDB taxonomy): domain Bacteria; phylum Bacillota; class Clostridia; order Oscillospirales; family CAG-272; genus DTU064. The sequence continues at coordinate 39,815 of CANQMS010000013.1, read as the reverse complement.
ATGTGCGAGATCGCGGCGAAGAGATACAGCCGCAGAATGTATTTTTTCACGTCGCGCGTCTTATGGTACCCCTCCGCGATCATAAAGCACATTATCGGCGCCGATATCCTGCCGGGGACGCGCAGTATCATGCCGAGCAGCGTCCCGCGCGGGACGAAGACGGCGACGGCGTGGTCAAACAGCATGATCGCGGCGGCAATGAATTTGAGCGCGTTTGCGGTGAGCGAAATATCCTTCTTCATTGCAGGCTCCCGCCCTCGATGTCCGGCTCGAACGGCAGAAAATAGTACGCGTATTCATCGGCGTAAAGCTCCGCGGACGAGCCGGCGTACCCGTGCAGCGTCATATGCCCGAGCGTGTTTTCGCTGTCGTAGATCTCGCAGTCCGCGTTCATGATATATATGTCGGCGGACGTCCTGCAGCCGTAAAACGCGTACGCGCCGATGTAGTTTACGCTCTCGGGCAAGACCGCGCCGTCGAGGCTATCGCACATCGAGAACGCCCACCCGCCGATCTCGCCGACGGTGTCCGGGATCGTGACGCCCGTTAGCCGGGCGCAGCCCTGAAACGTTTTTTCGCCTATCGAGTATAGCCCCCTCGGAAGGGAAACGGACGCGAGGCTCACGCAGTTGCGGAACACGCCCTCCCCGAGCGAGGAAACGTTTTGCGGCACCTCGACATACGAGAGCATCCCGCACCCGTCAAACGCATAATCGCCAAGCTCGGTGACGCTCTCCGGGATCGAGATGAGTTCGAGCCTCTCGCACGACGCGAACGCGGACTCGCCGACCGTTTCGAGCCCGGTCCCGAGCCGGATCAGGCTGAGCCTCACGCAGAAGCGGAACGCGCAGTCGCCGAGCGATAGAAGCCCGTCCGGCAGCGCCGCGCTCAGGAGCGCCCCGCACCCCTCAAACGCGTGGCTCCCGACCGTCCTGACGCTCTCCGGCAGCTCCGGGAGAACCTCGAACCCGCAGCCGTAAAACGCGTAATCGCCGATCGAGGTCACCCCGTAGGGGATGAGGTCCGCCGTCATGTTGCGGCAGCCGTAAAACGCGTAGTCGCCGACGGAGGTCACCCCGTCCCCAATGACGGCGCGGGAGATGATCTCCGCGTAGTCGCCCCACGGGACCTCTCCCTCTCCGGCGAAATCGGTCATGCTGCCCGTGCCGAAGACGGAGAGCGTCCCCGAGACGTCGAGCGAGAAGAGGACGTTTTTGCCGCAGCTGCCCGACAGCAGCACGGTATCCGTCGGCTCCCTTTCCCCGACCGTGATGCCGTATGAGGCGCGCGCGCCGCCGTATTCGACCGTGACCGAGCCGCTGTCCTCGGCGCCGACGGCTTCATATGTGACGATGCGCGGCTCGTGCGTGAAGCCGTCCGTGATCTCCCTTTCGTACCCGTTCTCGTATGTGACCGTGATCACGGCGCCAGCCGTGTCTATTTTGTCGTAGAACTTGTATTCGAGCTTGTCGGGCAGCCTTGCAACGGCGATTTTTTCGACCTTCGGCTCCGCGACCGTGACGGTGAAGGTACACTCGACCCCCCTGTACGACGCGGTCAGCCCGTATTCGCCGAGCGCGTCGAGCACCGTGACGGGGCACGTGAACCCGTCCGACACGACGCTCACCGTCCCGTCCGCGTACGTGACGGTGAAGGCGAGCCCCGAGAGGTCGGGCTCCTCGCCGAGCACGTATTCGGTCCTGTCCGGTCCCGACAATAGCTCCATTTTCACAGGCTCGCTCTCGGCGGCGGACGTCCCGGTCACGGACGCGCCCGGAGTCGTGCTGTGGGAGTACCTGTAAAATACGGGGAAGAGCGCCGCGGCGAGCACGGCGCAGGCACACGCCGCGACCGACGCCCACTTGACGGCGGCGCGCTCCTTTATGAGCGGGCTCCGCTTTTCCGTCTCGGTGACGAAGCAGTCGCTCACGTCGCCGAGCGCGCAGAACAGATCGTATATATCCATATCCGTGTTCACGTGTCGATACCTGCCTTTCCGAGCGCATCCTTGAGCCTTTGCCGCATCCTGCCGAGCCGCCCGTTGACGCCGGTCTCGGTCATCCTCATCGTCCGCGCGATCGAGCGGACGGAGTCACAGTACCAGTAGCGGCGCATGAAGATGAATCTGTTCTCCGGCGTGAGCGAGCACAGAAACCCGTTCAGCGTATCGCGGATGACGATCCGGTCGACCTTTTCAGCCGCCTCGGCGTCGCCCCGGTCGGGCAGCGCCTCCGCGAGCTCGTCGAGGAGCCCGACCGTCGCCCCGGCGCGCTTTTTCGCCGTGTATTTTCTGTATCTGTCGATCGCGAGCCGCCGCGCGATCTTGGAGACGTAGGCGCCGAGAAAGTCCGGTCGGTCGGAGGGGATCGAGTTCCACGTGCGCAGATACGTGTCGTTGACGCACTCCTCGGAGTCCTCGTTGTTTTGCAGTATTCCGAAGGCGATCCCGAAGCAGAGCTTTCCGTATTTTGCCTCCGTCTCGGTGATCGCCTCTTCGGACCGCTGCCAGAAGAGCTCGACGATGTCGCCGTCTTCGCGCACGTCCTTTCCGGCAGCCTCTTTTTTCGTCAGCGTCATGAGCGTCATGCGGCGTCCCCCTTTCCCGAGCGCTGGTTTTTTCGGCTCTGTAAAATAAGACGTAAAAAAAGACAAAATTCACCGCCTGCCGAAAAAATTTTTTTGTCTTTTTTCGTTTTGAGCCGCGCAAAAGCACCGCGCGGCAAAAATATTAAAGAGCGTCCCGGACCGTTTTGCAATAGGCAAAAGCGCCGCTGTCACCGAAAAATCGGGAGGGGTCTGCCCGCGTTTTCCGTATATATGCGCTCTGCGTCTTCTTTGCTGCTAAAGCTGAAAACGACGGTGTCCGCGCCTACATAAAAGTACAGCGGACGGCGCTGAAAATCCTTTTCGCTGCCTGTTTCCGGGTCGGCAGGGTCATAGTTCCACGAAAATTCGAAGATGATAATGCCGCTGTCACCCGCTTTGAATCCTTTAAAGTCGAGGAAGACTTCCTCGCGATAATATGAGTCGCGGTCGTCAACTTTTCCGGTGATGTCGAGAGACTCCATATCGTCCCTGCCGAATTTATGCTCATATGAGCTGCCGCCGCCGTTTACGGAGAGGGGGGAGCTGACAGCGGTGTCCCATGCGAGATCTTCGGTGACATAGACCCGGAAAGCCGGATATCCGCCCTCGCCGAACTTCTCGGGCGTGCCGTAAGAATCACCCATCGCAGCCTCGACCGTGACGGGCTCTTTTGCGGGATTAAAGCAAAAGGCGCTGAGCGCGATCCTCTGGCGGGGCAGCGGCTTTCCGCCTGAGGGCAAGTCAAAGCCGACGGTTATCCTTTCCCGATCGGTCACGACGGGCGCGAGGGTGCGGGCGATAAACGGCACAAGGACGGCGGCGAGCACGAGAAACGACGCCGCAAGCGGGATCAGAATTTTTGACAGCCACGCTTTTTTTGTTTTTTTGTCCGCCTCGAACGAGCGCGGGATATTGTCGAGCACAAGCTCGTCGTCAATTTCGAGCATGGCTTTGTAAAAAGTATCTTTTGTCACGGTAAAAGACCTCCTTCGGTCAATTCCGCCCGGAGAGCTTCTTTCATTTTGCCGAGCTGCCCTCTGACATAGCCGGGCTTTTTTCCTATGTCTTCGGCGATCGCGGCGACCGACATCTGATAAAAATATCGGAGCACAAATATACGCTGTCCCGTCTTCGGCTGTCGGCGTATGAAGGCGTTTACGGTGCGCGTCACCTCGCGGGCATCAAGCTCGTCATCAAGAGAATGACCGTCCGCCAAAAAATCGGAAAAGTCGTCGAGGGGCGAGGTCTGCCCGGGCGGGACGCGCCGCTTGCTACGGTCGCGGTCGCACCTGTTGTACGACACCGTTTCGGAGACGCGGATCAGGTACGCCTTGAGCGAGGACGGTCTTGCCGGAGGGATGCTGTTCCACAGGCGCGCGTAGACGGTATTCCGGCATTCCTCGCTGTCCTCCCTGTTGCCAAGGGTGCTGAAGCAGATCGAATATATCAGCTTCCCGAAGCGTTTTTCGACCTCGGCGATCGCGGACTCATCCCTTTGAAAGAAAAGCTCCACGATCCTGTCCTCTGTCATATCGGAACCTCCCCTCTGCTTTTTTTGAGCGCTCTATAATATAATAGACAGAAAAAACTCGGAATTTGCGCGCCCCCGTGAAAAAATTATAGCATAGCGCAGGCGCGCATACAAGCCGAAGTATAAAAGTTTTTTGGATGGGGTCCGGGGAGACCTTTTTCCCAAAAAAGGTCTCCCCGGATATTTACAACTGTTCAAATCCATATTATAATGATTGTATCGACTTTGAGGAGGCGCATTCATGAAAAGGGCGGGAGCGGTCATAATATCGGCGGCGGTGACCGGGGCGGTCGTCTCGTACTATCTGCCGTCCGCGCTTGAGTTTGTCTCGCTCGTGCCGTTTATGCTCGTGCTCTTCTCGGAGATGGGAGAGAAAAAATGGCTGCGGCGCGGGATGAGGCTCGGGTTCCTCTTTTTTTACGTATATTACCTCGCCGTCTGGCACTGGTTCTTGCAGATGTACCCGCTCGAATTCACGGGCATCTCGAAGGGGTCGGCGCTCGCGGTCGTCACGGTCGCGTGGCTCGGGCTGCCGCTGTGGCAGGCGTCGGCGGCGCTTTTGCAGGTCCCGCTCTTCCTTTATATGTCGCGCTCGCCCCGGCTCTGCCGGGACGGGAAGCCGAGAGCGGCGGCACCGGCGGCTTACGCGGCGGTGCTCGCGCTGTTTGAATGGATCCAGTCGCTGACGTGGGCGGGCGTCCCGTGGGGGCGGCTCGCGATAGGGCAGGCGTTTTTCCCGGCGGCGGTCGGGTCGGCGTCGCTGTTCGGACCGTACTTCGTTTCATTTATTATTGCCGCCGTGAACGGATATATTGCGCTCGCGATCATGGCGCTGCGGGAAAAAAACAGCCGCCGCGCCGCCGCCGCGCTGTCCGCCGCCGTCATCATTGCCGGGGCGAACATCCTTTTCGGCGCCGTTCGCATATATATAAAGGAAGGAAAGAGCGAAGGGGACACGGTCACGGTCGCGGTGCTCCAAGGCAACGTCTCCTCAAAGGAAAAGTGGTCCGGCGAAGGTGAGAGCAGATATCTCGGGCTCTTGTCGATATATTCGGAGCTGACAGCCGAGGCGAAGGCGGCGGGCGCCGAGCTCGCCGTCTTCCCCGAAACGGCGATACCCGCGTCGATCAACGGCGAAAACACGATGCGGGAGGAGATGGAGTCGCTTTCGAGCGAGAATGACATCGTGCTGCTCGCGACCGGATTCTGGGACGCGGGCGAAAACCTCGATCACAACGCCATCGTGACAGTCGACGCGGACGGCGGACTCGACACCGAAAACGTATATTTCAAGCAGCACCTCGTTCCGTTCGGCGAGTTCGTCCCGTTCGAGGCGGTGTTCCGCACGCTCGTGCCGCCGCTCGCGGAGCTCGGACTGTTTGACGGGAACGTCTCCGTCGGCGAGCCGGGTCACACGCTCGTGACGAAGTACGGAAAAATAGGAGGCATGGTCTGCTTCGATTCGATCTACGAGAGCGTGGCGCTCGACGGCGTCCGCTGCGGGGCGGAGCTTCTGACCGTGTCGACGAACGATTCGTGGTTCGACGGCAGCGCCGCGATCAGGCAGCACACGGCGCAGGCGGTGCTCCGCGCCGTCGAGTGCGACAGATACGTCTGCCGCGCGGGCAACACGGGATTCTCGTGCATCATCTCCCCGACGGGAGAGATAATCTCGTCGATCGAGCCTAAGACGAGGGGATTTGCGATAGGCGAGGTCGGGATGCGGTCGACGCGGACGCTCTACTCATACATCGGCAACGCGTTTGTATACGCGGCGGGGATCTTTGCCGCCGTATGCGTCATTGCAAATATTATAGGCGACTGTAAAACAAAACGTATGAACAGAAAGGCAGATGCAGAAAATGCGGAAAATGAAGTACGTGATCGGGATCGACATCGGGACGTCGGGGACGAAGACGGTACTGTTTGACGAGGCGGGCGGAAAGGTCGCGTCGAAGACGGTCGAATACCCGCTATATCAGCCGCACGAGGGCTGGGCGGAGCAGGACCCGGGCGACTGGTGGCGCGCGGCGGTCGAGGGCATACGCGCCGTGACCGCGGACGCCGACAGGGAGAGCATCGCCGGGATCGGGCTCTCGGGGCAGATGCACGGACTCGTCATGCTCGGCGGCGACGGCGAGGTGCTCCGCCGCTCGATAATATGGTGCGACCAGCGGACGAATGAGCAGTGCCGGGAGATCGAGGAGCTCGTCGGGCACGGCAGGCTGATGGAGATCACGAAATCCCCGGCGCTGACGGGATTCACGGCGTCAAAGATTTTGTGGGTGCGCGAGCACGAGCCGGAAATATATGAAAAGTGCAAAACGATCCTTCTGCCGAAGGACTACATAAGATTCATGCTGACGGGCGAGCGGGCGACGGACGTCTCGGACGCGTCCGGGATGCAGCTACTCGACATAGCGCGCAGGACGTGGTCGGCGGAGGTGACGGACGCGCTCGGAGTCGAGCGCGGAATGCTCGGGACCGTTTACGAGTCCCCGGAGGTGACGGGGGTCCTCTCCGCGTCCGCGGCGGAGGTCGTGGGGCTGCGCGCGGGAATCCCCGTCGTCGGCGGCGCGGGCGACAACGCGGCTGCCGCCGTCGGCTGCGGCGTCGTGTCCGGTGGGCGCGCGTTCACGACGATAGGAACGAGCGGCGTCGTCTTCGCGCACAGCCCGGAGCTGTCGTGCGACCCGGAGGGCAGGATCCACAGCTTCTGCGCGGCGGTGCCCGGCGAGTGGCACGTGATGGGCGTCATCCAGTCGGCGGGGCTGTCGCTGCGGTGGTTCCGCGACAACTTCTGCGCCGCCGAGCAGGCGGAGGCGGACAGGCGGGGCGTCGACGTATACAAGGTAATGGACGAGCTGGCTGCAAAGTCCCCGGTCGGCTCGGGGAAGCTCTTGTTTTTGCCCTATCTCATGGGCGAGCGGACTCCGCACCTCGACCCGTTCGCGCGCGGAGCGTTCATCGGGCTGTCCTCGACGCACACGCGCGGCGACATGCTCCGCGCCGTCATGGAAGGCGTGACGTTCGCGCTGCGGGACAGCCTCGAGCTGTTCTCGGCGGCGGGCGTCACCGTCGGGGACATGATGGCGTGCGGCGGCGGCGCGTCGAGCAGGCTCTGGCGGCAGATGCTGGCGGACGTGTTCGGCTGCCCCGTGCGGACCGCGGCGTCAAACGAGGGCGGCGCGCTCGGCGCGGCGATCCTCGCCGCCGTCGGCGCGGGGATATATAAAAATGTAGGGGAAGCGTGCGGCGCCGTCATCGGAGATGGCACGGTGTGCGAGCCGGACGCGGAGCGCTCCGGGCGGTACGGCGAGCTCTACCGCGTATACACGCGCCTCTACGGGCGCCTGAAGGACGAATTCGGCGCGCTCGCCGCGATGTGAATCAGAAACGGTGATGGGGCGGGGAGACCCGCCCCTCGGCTCGTTTGATGTCGCTGTATACAAAATGCACAAAAATAAGGGCGAAAACGCGGCAAAATTTCTACACGGAAAATTTGAGAAAATCGAGGATTATTTTCGGAAAGCGCTTGATATGGCGCTTTTTTTGTAGTATAATTCTAAAGCTTGGTGTGCGATGAGGCGGAAGGTGGCTGCAAAAGCGCCGTTTTACGCGCTTTTGCGGGGAATTTCCGCAGAGTATGTCCGACCTGCGAGTCGGGCGAGCCGGATGCAGTCTCGGCTCGGTATCAGCTCCCGTTTGAGCATCGGCGCGGCTCTGTGTCGCCGCTGCCGGCGCAATATTTTTGATGCCTGCTGATACGCTCGGAGCCGTGTGCAGCATCGCCCCCAAATCAAATACAATATAGGAGGCAGCAAAAGTGGCAGCTAACGAAAAGGTCAACGTTCGTATCAAGGGTTACGATCACACGCTCGTGGACGCGGCGGCTGTGAAGGTCGTCGAGGCGGCAAAGGCAAACGGCGCCGAGGTCTCGGGTCCGATCCCGCTCCCCACGGAGAAGGAAGTCGTAACGATCCTGCGCGCGGTCCACAAAGACAAGGACAGCCGCGAGCAGTTCGAACAAAGAACACACAAGAGACTTATCGTTATCTCAAAGCCTTCCGAGCGCGTCATAGAGGCGCTTCTGAAGGTCGAACTCCCCGCAGGGGTCGCGATCGACGTCAAGTACTGATCGCAAAACAGCCGCCGATCCGAATGACGACGCGGAAATTTACATTATATAATTCGCGCACGGTTCGAGGTTAGGTCATGTCAGCGCCGGCGGGCGGCTCCCGCCATCTACCAAAGCGTTGACCAATAGCCGAATCCACAGGAGGAAATGAAAATGAAGAAAGCCATAATCGGCAAAAAGCTCGGAATGACTCAGATCTTCGACGACGCCGGGAACATGATCCCCGTGACCGTCATCGAGGCAGGTCCGTGCTCCGTTGTCCAGAAGAAGACCGCGGAACACGACGGCTATGACGCCGTTCAGCTCGGCTTCGCGGACAAGAAGGATTCCGCGGCGACGAGACCGGAAAAGGGTCATTTTGCAAAGGCGGGCGTGACGGCGAAGCGTCACCTGAAGGAGTTCCGTCTTGAAGATTGCAGCGCGCTTGAAGCCGGCTCGGTGATCTCCGCCGATACCTTCGCCGCAGGCGAAAAGGTCGACATCACAGGGATCACGAAGGGTCGCGGATACACGGGCGCAGTCAAGAGATGGGGCAACGCAACGCTCCGTATGACGCACGGTACGGGTCCTATCCACCGCGAGGTCGGTTCGATGGGCGCGAACTCATCCCCGTCGAGAGTTTTCAAGAACAAAAAGATGGCAGGTCAGTACGGAAACGAACAGGTCACCGTCCTGAATCTCGCCGTCGTCAAGGTTGACGCGGACAAGAACCTCATCGCCGTCAAGGGCGCCGTCCCCGGCGCGCGCGGCGGGATCGTGTTCATCCGCGACAGCGTAAAAGCGTAAGAGGAGGATGGAACAATGCCAAACTTAAAAGTGGTCGATATGACCGGCAAGGCAGTCGGCGAGATCGCATTATCCGATAAGATATTCGCAGCCGAGGTCAACGGCGCGGTCCTCCATGCAGCAGTAAGAGCGTATCTTATGAATCAGAGACAGGGCACGCAGTCCACGCTCACGAGAACGGAAGTCAGCGGCGGCGGAAAGAAGCCGTGGAGACAGAAGGGAACGGGCAGAGCGAGACAGGGCTCGCGCCGCGCGCCTCAGTTCGTACACGGCGGCGTGGCTCTCGGTCCGAAGCCGAGGTCGTACCGCATCACCCTCAACAAGAAGGTGCGCCGTGCGGCGATGTTCTCCGCTCTTTCGAGCAAGGTCGCGGACGGAGACATGATCGTTGTCGACAGGATCGCGGCGGAGGAATACAAGACGAAGACCATGGTGAACATGCTCTCGGCTGTCGGCGCGAAGAAAAAGGCGCTCGTCGTTCTCGGCGGCGTCGACGAGAAGACGATAAAGTCCCTCGCGAACATTCCGAACGTCAAAACGGCGCAGCACAATTCGATCTGTGCCTACGATATCCTCAACTGTGATTCTCTGATCGTCGCCCGCGACGCAGTAGAAAAAATCGAGGAGGTCTACGCATGAAATTCGCAGAAGACGTAATAATCGCCCCGATCATCACCGAGGCAAGCATGTCACGGCTCGCCGGGAAGCAGTACACCTTCCGCGTTGCGACGGGCGCGACGAAGCCCGAGATCGCGCACGCGGTCGAGGAGCTCTTCGGCGTCAAGGTCTCGGCAGTGAACACGATCAACATGAAGAGAAAGCCGAAAAGGCTGCGTTACAGCACGGGCTACACCGCAGCGTGGAAAAAGGCGATCGTAACGCTCACGCCCGATTCGAAGCCGATCGAATTCTTCGAGGGCATGTATTGATAACGGGAGGAACGAAAAATGGCTACGATCAAATATAAACCCACAACTCCCGGCAGGCGCGGCATGACGGTGTCTTCCTTCGAGGAGGTCACGAAGTTCTCCCCCGAGAAGAGCCTGATCGTCATCAAGAAGAAGCACGCCGGCAGGAACAACAACGGCAAGATCACCGTCCGTCACCACGGCGGCGGGAACAAGGTCAAGTACCGCATCGTCGACTTCAAGCGCCAGAACACGGGCGCCGCGACGGTCGTCGGCGTCGAGTACGACCCGAACAGAAGCGCATATATCGCGCTCTTACAGTACGAAGACGGCACGAAGAGCTACATTATAGCTCCCGTCGGCATCAGGACGGGCGACGTGCTCTATTCGGGCGAGAAGATAGACATCAAGCCCGGCAACACGCTCCCGATCTCCGACATCCCCGTCGGTACGATCATCCACAACATCGAGCTCTATCCCGGCAAGGGCGCGCAGCTCGTCCGCACCGCGGGCGCGCAGGCGCAGCTCATGGCTAAGGAGAACGGCACGGCTCAGGTGCGTCTGCCCTCGGGCGAGGTCCGCCGCGTCCGCCTTGACTGCAAGGCGACGATCGGTCAGGTCTCGAACATCGAGCACGACACGGTCAAGATCGGCAAAGCAGGCAAGAAGCGCCACATGGGCATCCGCCCGACGGTGCGCGGTTCCGTCATGAACCCGTGCGACCACCCGCACGGCGGCGGCGAAGGCAAGTCCCCGATCGGTCATCCCGGTCCGCTTACCCCGTGGGGCAAGCCGGCTCTCGGATATAAGACGAGGAAGAAGAACGCCCGCACCGAGAAGAATATCGTAAGGCACAGAAACGGTAAGTAAGGAGGACAGTGAAAAATGAGCAGAAGCTTGAAGAAAGCGCCGTTCGTTGAAGAGAAGCTCTTCTCTCGCATCAACGCTATGAACGAAAAGGGCGAAAAGCGTGTCCTCAAGACGTGGAGCCGTTCGTCGACGATCTTCCCGGAGTTCGTAGGTCACACGATCGCCGTCCATGACGGCAAGAAGCACGTCCCGGTCTACATCACCGAGGACATGGTCGGTCACAAGCTCGGCGAATTTGCGCCTACGCGCACGTTCAAGGGGCACGCCGGCTCGAAGACGTCCAACAACGGCAAGTAAGGAGGATATAACCGATAATATGGAAGCTGTTGCATATTTGAAATATGTGCGCACGTCCCCGAACAAGGTCAAGGGAGTCCTCGATCTTATCCGCGGCAAGGACGTGGACGTTGCCATGGGTATCCTCAAGAATACGCCGAGGGGCATCTGCGAGGACCTGATAAAGCTCTTAAAGAGCGCAACCGCGAACGCGGAGAACAATTTTGAGATGGATAAGGACAGCCTCTACGTTTCCGAGTGCTTCGTCTGCCCGGGTCCGACCATGAGGCGCATGAGCGCAAGGGCAAAGGGAAGCGGAGACATCATCAGGAAGAGAACGTGCCATATCACGCTCAAAGTCAAGGAAAGAGAGTAAGGAGGCAGCGAATAATGGGTCAGAAAGTCAATCCGCACGGTATGCGTGTCGGCGTTATCAAGGACTGGGATTCGAGATGGTACGCCTCCGACGAAACGTTCGGCGATACTCTCGTATCCGACTACAAATTAAGAAAATATCTGAAGACGAAGCTCTATAAGGCGGGCGTGCCGAAGATCGAGATCGAACGCGCGAACGACAGAGTCAAAGTCACGATCCACTGCGCGAAGCCCGGTATCGTTATCGGACCGAAGGGCGCCGCGATCAATGAGCTGAAGGGCGAGATCGAGAAGATGGCGGGTATGCCCGCGTCCGTCTCGGTCGTCGAGATCAGGCAGATAGACATGGACGCGCAGCTCGTCGCCGAGAACATCGCCGACCAGCTCGAGCGCAGGATCGGTTTCAGGCGCGCGATGAAGCAGGCGATCGCACGGACGATGAAGTGCGGCGCGAAGGGAATCAAGACGTGCTGCAGCGGTCGTCTCGGCGGCGCCGAGATCGCCCGCATCGAGCACTACCACGAGGGAACGATCCCGCTGCAGACGCTTCGCGCGGACATTGATTACGGTTTCGCAGAGGCGAACACAACTTACGGAAAGATCGGCGTCAAGGTATGGATATACAAGGGCGAGGTCTTACCCGAGATCCAGAGATCCGGCTCCAACGCTCCGGCAGCTCCGCGCGACAGACGCGGTGACAGGCGCGGCGACAGGCGCGACAGGCGCGACCGCGGCGGTGACCGCGGAGACAGACGCCGCGGCGGCAGAGGGGACAGAGGTCCGAGAGAAGGGGGCGCGAGATAACATGTTAATGCCTAAGAGAGTCAAATACAGGCGCGTACAGCGCGGACGCATGAAGGGTGAAGCCCACCGCGGGAACACGCTCGCATACGGTGACTACGGTCTTGTGGCGCTCGAGCCCGCGTGGATCACGAGCAACCAGATCGAGGCAGCCCGTATCGCAATGACGCGTTACACGCGCCGCGGCGGTAAGGTCTGGATCAAGATCTTCCCCGACAAGCCCGTGACCGAGAAGCCGGCTGAGACGCGAATGGGTTCCGGTAAAGGCTCGCCCGAATACTGGGTCGCAGTCGTGAAGCCGGGCAGAGTTATGTTTGAGATGAACGGAGTCGCACCGGAAGTCGCAAGAGAAGCGATGCGTCTCGCGTCTCACAAGCTCCCCATCAAGTGCAAGTTCATCGAAAGAGAACAGAACGAAGGAAATGAGGAGGCGTAAGTAGGAAAATGAAATCAGCAGAACTCCGTGCTATGACCTCCGAAGAGCTCAACTCCAAGCTCAAGGAGCTGAAGGGCGAGCTTTTCAACCTCCGTTTCCAGCACGCAATCAAGCAGCTTGACAACACGCACAGGATCGTTGAAGTCAAGCGCGATATCGCTCGTGTGATGACTATACTCCACGAGAAGGAAGCATAAGGAGGACGTGTCATGAGTGAAGAACGCAATATGCGGAAGACCCGTACCGGAATCGTTGTTTCCGACAAGATGGACAAGACGGTAGTCATCGCCATCAAGGACAACGTACGCCATCCGCTGTACGGAAAGATAATCAAGCGCACCTCGAAGATACACGCTCACGACGAAAAGAACGAGTGCGGTGTCGGCGACCGTGTCGCTGTGATGGAGACAAGACCGCTCTCGAAGACGAAGAGATGGCGCGTCGTCGAGATCATCGAAAAAGCTAAATAAGGAGGACACGAAGAATGCTTCAGCAGGAATCATATATGAAGGCTGCCGACAACACCGGCGCCAAAGAGCTAATGTGCATCCGTGTTCTCGGCGGTACAGGCAGGCGCTACGCCAACGTCGGCGACGTCGTGATCTGCACGGTCAAGAAGGCCGCTCCGGGCGGCATGGTCAAGAAGGGCGAGGTCGTGACTGCCGTCGTCGTCCGCACCGTTCACGGTGTGAAGCGCGCGGACGGATCGTTCGTTCGTTTCGACGAAAACGCGGCCGTCATCATCAAAGAGGACAAAAACCCGAGAGGAACACGTATTTTCGGGCCTGTCGCCCGCGAGCTCCGCGAGCGCGATTACCTGAAGATCCTCTCGCTCGCTCCGGAAGTACTTTGATGGAGGAGACGAAGAATTGAACAACAAGCTCAATATCAAGACCGATGACACCGTCGTCGTCATTTCCGGCAACGACAAGGGCAAGCGCGGCAAGGTCATCGCCGCGTCTCCCGCTGAGGGCAAGGTCATCGTTGAGGGCGTACACATCGTCCACAAGCACACAAAACCGAGGCGCCAGGGCGACTCGGGCGGCATCGTTGATACCGAGGGCGCCATCTACGCGTCGAAGGTCCAGCTCTACTGCCCGAAGTGCCAGAAGGGCGTCAGGGTCAAGCACAAGTTTACCGAGGACAAGGACGGAAAAAAGGTCAAGGTCCGCGTATGCGCCAAGTGCGGCGCAGAGCTTTGATCGGAGGTACGGTAAATGGCAACTGCAAGACTGAAAACACTTTATAAAGAAGAAGTCGCACCGGCTCTGATGAAGAAATTCGAGTACAAGAGCCCGATGCAGATCCCGAAGCTCGAGAAGGTCGTCGTGAACGTCGGCTGCGGCGACGCGAAGGATAACGCGAAGGTCATCGACAACGTCATCGAGGAGCTCACAATGATCACCGGTCAGCGTGCGGTCCCGACGACGGCGAAGAAGTCCGTTGCGAACTTCAAGCTCCGCGCTGGCATGAAGATCGGCGCGAAGGTCACGCTCCGCAGCGACATCATGTACGAGTTCATCGACAAGCTCTTCAACTTCGCGCTCCCGAGAGTCCGCGACTTCAAGGGCATCAATCCGAACGGCTTTGACGGGCGCGGCAACTACGCCCTCGGGCTCAAGGAACAGCTCATATTCCCCGAGATCGAGTACGACAAGATTGACAAGATCCGCGGCATGGACATCGTCTTCGTGACGACAGCCACGACGGATGAGGAAGCAAGAGAGCTGCTCACACTGCTGGGCGCTCCGTTTGAAAAGTAAGGAGGATAACGTAAAATGGCAAAGACAGCTATGATCCTGAAGCAGCAGAAGCCGGCGAAGTTTTCGACGCGCCGCTACAACCGCTGCAAGATCTGCGGACGTCCTCACGCTTATCTGCGCAAGTACGGCATCTGCCGTATCTGCTTCCGCGAGCTGGCGTACAAGGGTCAGATCCCGGGCGTTAAGAAGGCATCCTGGTAAAAACGAAACCCGCTGCCCGGCAGGAAACGGCAAAAACAAAAAAGGCTGTTTGACCGCGGGCAGGCAGCCGCAGGGAATGCGGCGGCAAGACAATTATTAACTTGCAAAGGAGTTCAACATTTTAAAATGCAAATGTCAGATGTAATCGCCGACATGCTCACACGCATCAGAAACGCGAACAGCGCGAAGCACGATACGGTCGACATACCGGCGTCAAATCTCAAGAAGTCCATCGCCGAGATACTTCTCAACGAGGGCTACATCAAGAGCTACCAGATCATCGAAGACGGCAGACAGGGTCTGATCCGCATCGCTCTCAAGTACGAGAACGGCAAGCAGCGCGTCCTCCGCGGACTGCGCCGCGTATCGAAGCCCGGTCTGCGCATCTACAGCAGCTGCGAGGATATGCCGCGCGTCATGAACGGGCTCGGCATCGCCATCGTTTCGACGTCGAAAGGCATTATGACGGATAAGCAGGCACGCGCCGCCCACATCGGCGGCGAGGTCCTCGCGTTCGTCTGGTAATCGGGGAGGTACGGACATGTCAAGAATAGGCAGAAAAGAGATCGTGATCCCCGCAGGAGTCGATGTCAAGGTCGGCGAAGGCAACGTAGTAACGGTCAAGGGTCCGAAGGGAACGCTCACAAAGGAGCTCTGCCCGAGGATGACGATCGAGGTTGAAGGAAACGTCGCAAAGGTCACGCGCCCCACGGACGAGAAGGAAGACAGGGCGCTGCACGGGCTCACCCGCGCGCTTCTGCACAACATGGTCGAGGGCGTGACGAACGGATTCACGCGCAGGCTCGAGATCGTCGGAACGGGTTACCGCGCCGCGATGAACGGCAAAACGCTCGTTCTGAACCTCGGCTACTCGCACGACATCCAGATGGACCCCGAGGAGAACATGACGTTCGAGACGCCGAGCGCGACGACGATCGTCGTCACCGGCATCGACAAGCAGAGAGTCGGTCAGGTCGCAGCGGATATCCGCGGCAAGCGTCCGCCCGAACCGTACCACGGCAAGGGCGTGAAGTACGAGGGCGAGAAGATCCGCCGCAAGGTCGGCAAGACAGGTAAGTAAGGGAAGGAGCGCATAAACAATGGTCAGCAAGAAGGACAAAAACGCGGCGCGCAAGAGAAGGCACGCACGCGTCAGAGCTAAAATCAGCGGCACTCCCGAGTGCCCCCGTCTGTGTGTTTACCGCTCCAACAGGCACATCTCTGCTCAGGTCATCGACGACGAGAACGGCGTGACGCTCGTTTCCGCAACGACTCAGGAGAAATCCTTTGAGGGCATCGGAAGCAACAAGGAAGCGGCGCGCAAGGTCGGCGAGACAGTTGCGAAGAGAGCCATTGAAAAAGGGATCGAGACGGTCGTATTCGACCGCGGCGGCTACCTTTATCACGGACGTGTATCGGAGCTTGCGGACGGCGCGCGTGAAGCGGGCCTCCGGTTCTGAGTTCCGGTTTGTACACTGTTTGAAAAGACGTTTTTCAAATACCATAGGAGGAAAACATGGCTAACACTGAAAAGTTTAATGCGAACGGCGTCGAGCTTGAGGAAAACCTCGTCGCGCTGAACCGTGTTTCCAAGACTGTTAAGGGTGGACGTATCGCAAGATTCGCGGCTATCATGGTCGTCGGTGACAGAAACGGTCACGTCGGCTACGGTCTCGGCAAGGCGGCTGAGGTGCCGGAGGCTATCCGCAAGGCAGTCGAGGACGCCAAGAAAAATATGATAACCGTATCCATGAAGGATACGACGATACCGCACGAGATCACGGGAGAGTTCGGAGCAGGCAAGGTTCTTCTGAAGCCGGCGGCTCCCGGTACCGGTATCATCGCGGGCAAGACGGTCAGAGCCGTTCTCGAGCTTGCGGGCATAAAGAATATCAGAGCAAAGTGCCTGCGCAGCAACAACCCGGTCAACGTCGTCAAGGCGACGTTCGAGGGACTGCGCGCGCTCCGCACGGCGGAGGACGTGGCGAAGAGCCGCGGCATCGCCGTCGAAGCTCTCAGAGGCTGAAGGGAGCGGGGATCATGGAAAAGATAAAGATCACACTCACGCGGAGCCTCATCCGCTCGACACCGAATCAGCGCGCGACAGCCGCATCCCTCGGCTTCCGCAAGATAGGTGACAGCATCGTTCTTGATGATAATGCCGCTGCTGCCGGCAAGGTCAAGGTTCTTTCCCACCTCGTCAAGGTGGAAAAGGCGTAAGCGCAACGTACGCGCAATAACTTGTAAGGAGGAAGAACCATGAAGCTTTATGAACTTTCACCTGCTCCCGGGTCCGCCCGCAAAGCATGGCGCAAAGGCAGAGGCGTCGGGACGGGCAACGGCAAGACAGCCGGCAAAGGACACAAGGGTCAGAACGCCCGCTCGGGCGGCGGAGTCAGACCGGGATTCGAAGGCGGTCAGCTCCCGCTGTACAGGAAGCTGCCGAAGAGGGGCTTTTACAACCGCTTCGGAAAAGAGTACGCTGTAGTCAACGTTTGCGACCTCAACGTCTTTGAAGACGGCGCGACGGTAGACATGAACGCGCTCCTCGAGAAGAGGATAGTGCGCAAGCCGCAGGACGGTCTTAAGGTACTGGGCAACGGGGAGATCACAAAGAAACTAACCGTTATCGCCAAAGTCTTCTCCGGCACAGCCAAAGAGAAGATCGAGGCTGCCGGTGGAAAGACCGAGGTGGCTTAAAGTGAAAAGCTGGTTTACACCGATAGTAAACGCATTCAAGCTTCCCGATCTTCGCAAGAAGATCATGTTCACGCTCGCTATCATCCTGATATACCGCATAGGCGTCGCGATACCGATGCCGTTTGTCAACGCGAATATCCTGAGTCTTTATATGTATCAGACGGGCGGGTCGATGTTCCAGTATCTGAACATCCTCTCGGGCGGCGCGTTTGAGAACGCATCGCTGTTCGCGCTCGGCATATCGCCGTATATCACGTCTTCGATAGTTATGCAGCTTCTGACCGTCGCCATCCCCGCGCTCGAAAGAATGCAGAAGGACGGCGAGGAAGGTCAGAAAAAGATCGCACAGATCACGCGTTATGTGACGGTGGCTCTCGCGCTCATCACGAGCTACGGCTACTACATGCTGATGAGGAATCAGGGCATGCTCACGACGAACCACTGGTTCGCGGCAGTGATCATCATCGCGTGCTACTGCGCGGGCTCGTCTCTCGTCATGTGGCTCGGCGAAAAGATCAATGAGAACGGCGTCGGAAACGGCATCTCGATCATCCTTTTCGCGAACATCGTATCCGGCGGCGCAAGCGTCGTCAACACGATCATCACCATGATGTCGAGAGGGACCGTGTCGGGCATCATCATCCCGATCGTCGCGCTCATCGTCGCGCTCCTCATGATATACTTCATCGTATTCGTGACGGAGAGCGAAAGGCGTCTTCCCGTCGTCTACGCAAAGCGCGTAGTCGGCAGAAAGATGTACGGCGGACAGAGCTCGAATCTGCCGCTCAAGCTGAATATGTCGGGCGTCATGCCGGTCATATTCGCAAACTCGATCTTAGCGATACCGACGACTCTGGCGCTCATTTTCCCGCCGAAGGACGGTTCGTTCTGGAACGGGTTCGTCAGATTCCTTTCGTCGGAATCCTGGTTCTACCCGCTCATACTCTTCATATTCATCATCGCGTTCGGCTACTTCTACGTGCTGATCTCGTTCAACCCGCTTGAAGTTGCCAACAACCTGAAGAATAACGGCGGATCCATCCCGGGCTTCCGTCCGGGCAGACAGACGGCTGAGTATATCACGAAGTCGCTCAACAAGATAACGCTCATCGGCTCGCTGTTCCTTTCGGTCGTGGCGATACTCCCGATCATAGCGAACCTCGCGTCGAACAGCGCGTTTTCCGGAATCGCGTTCGGCGGCACGTCGATCCTGATCGTTGTCGGCGTCGCGCTCGAGACCGCAAGAGAGATCGAAGCACAGATGTCCATTCGCGGATATCGCGGCTTCCTTGAGTAAGGGTAAACTGTTATGAGCGAGAGCAAAAAGGCATTGAAACTCATGTTCTTCGGCGCCCCCGGCGCAGGCAAGGGGACGCAGGCGGAGATCGCATCCGAGAGATACGGGATACCGACTATCTCGACGGGGGCGATCCTCCGCGAGGCGATAGCCGCGAAGACCGAGCTCGGAGTGCTCGCGGCGGGATACGTCGAATCGGGCGCGCTCGTGCCGGACGATGTGATCGTCGGCATCATAAAGGCGAGGCTCGCTGAGGATGACTGCAAAAACGGCTTCATTCTCGACGGATTCCCGAGAACGCTCGCACAGGCGAAGGCGTTTGACGAGACGGGCATCGGGCTTTCGGCTGTCATCGACATCGAGGTCGCGGATGAGAGGATCATCACGCGGATGTCGGGCAGACGCGTCTGCCGCGACTGCGGCGCAACGTACCACACGGTCTACAATCCGACCGCGGACAACGTACACTGCGACGCGTGCGGAGGCGAGCTGATCTGCCGCCGCGACGACGACCCCGAGGTAGTGAAGCACAGGCTCGAAACCTACCACCGCGAGACGGAGCCCCTGCGCGAGTTTTACGCCGCGAAGGGACTGCTGCTCGAAGTCATGGGACAGGAAAAACTCGAAGATACCACGGCGCTCACCGTCCGTGCGATCGAATCATGCCTTTAAGGAAAACAGCTCCGTATGATCCATCTTAAAAATCAAAGCCAGCTCGCGCATATGCGTGACGCGGGAAAGATCACCGGCGAGGCGATCCTCGCCGCCGGGGAGATCATAAAGCCCGGCGTCACGACGGCGGAAATAGATCACAAAATCAGGACGTACATCGAGAAATGCGGCGCCAAGCCGACATTTCTCGGGTACGGCGGATTTCCGGCGTCGGCGTGCGTGAGCGTCAATGACGAAGTCATCCACGGTATACCGTCTCACAGGCGGGTCCTTCGGGAGGGCGACATAGTAAAGATCGACGTCGGCGCGTATTATCACGGCTACAACGGCGACAGCGCGAGGACATTCCCGGTCGGGCATGTCTCGGATGAAGCCGCAAGGCTGATCCGCGTGACGGAGGAGAGCTTTTACAAGGCGCTCGCCGTCATCCGCGAGGGCGCGCGCATCGGCGACATCGGGAGCGCGGTAGACGCTCACGTCCGCGCAAACGGATACAGCGTCGTGCGCAGATATGTCGGTCACGGTGTCGGCGCCGAGCTGCACGAGGATCCGGAGGTGCCGAATTTCGGCACCGCAGGTCACGGCGTGCGGCTGCTCCGCGGCATGACGATCGCGGTCGAGCCGATGGTAAACGCCGGCTCGTACGAGGTCTATGAGCTGCCGGACGGATGGACGGTGAAGACGAAGGACGGCTCGCTGTCGGCTCACTACGAGCACTCGATAGCGATCACGGAAAACGGACCCGAGCTCCTCACAAAGGTCGAGTGAGCGTGGGCAGCCGCAAAAGAAAAAAGGACAGGGCGCCGCGAAACGTGCTCCCGTCGCCGCTTTCGGGCAGGCTTGCCATGGCGACGAAGGGGAGAGAAGCGGGCAGATGTTTCCTCATAGTCGGCGCATCGGACGCCGACGGGAGAGTATATATAGCGGACGGACGGAAAAGGCGGCTCTCCGAGCCGAAGCTCAAGAGCCTCCGGCATCTTGTCGTTTACGGCGAGTGCGAGGGGGCGGCGGAGCGGATGTCCGCCGGGACATATACCGACGGGGACATAAGGCGCGCGGTGCGATGCCCGGTCCCGAGAGAAATGCCGAAAGGAGAATAAAGGTGCCGAAGGATGATGTAATCGAGTTTGAGGGAACGGTAACGGAGGCGCTGCCGAACGCGACGTTCAGGGTCAAGCTGCCGAACGGGCACATGGTTACCGCAAAGATTTCCGGAAAGCTCCGCATGAACTATATCCGAATAACGCCCGGCGACAAGGTCACGGTCGAGGTCTCTGTATACGACCTCACGAAGGGCCGCATCACGTGGCGAAACAAATAATCAGTCAGGCAAGGAAAGGCGAAGACAAAAATGAAAGTAAGACCTTCCGTAAAGAAGATGTGCGAAAAGTGCAAGATCATCAAAAGAAAAGGGCGCGTCATGGTCATCTGCGAGAACCCGAGGCACAAGCAGAGACAGGGCTGAGCGCCGCAACAACTAAAGAGAGGTGATAAACTAAATGGCTCGTATAGCTGGTGTAGACATCCCCAACCAGAAGCGCATCGAGTACGCGCTCACCTATATCTACGGTATAGGACACACGAGTGCTGCGGCGATATGCGAGAAGACGAACATCAATCCCGACACGCGCGCCAAGGATCTCACCGAGGATGAGATCGCGAAGCTCCGTGACGAGATCGAGAACAACTACGTAGTCGAAGGTGACCTCCGCCGTGACGTCGCCCTCAACATCAAGCGTCTCGTTGAGATCAACTGCTACCGCGGGATCAGGCACCGCAAGGGACTGCCGGTCAGGGGTCAGCGCACGAAGACGAACGCAAGGACCCGCAAAGGTCCCGCCAAGACGATCGCGAACAAGAAGAAGTAAGGCAAAAGGAGTAAAGTCATGGCTAAGACAACCAGAAAGGTTATAAAGAAGCGCCGCGAACGCAAGAATATCGAATCGGGCGCGGCACATATCAGCTCTACCTTCAACAACACGATCGTAACGCTGACGGACCTCGCGGGCAACACGATCTCGTGGGCATCGTCGGGCGAGATGGGCTTCAAGGGCTCGAGAAAATCGACGCCGTTTGCGGCACAGATGGCGGCGGAGCACGCCGCGAAGCTCGCGATGGACCACGGTCTCAAGACCGTAGAAGTATACGTCCGCGGACCCGGATCGGGACGCGAAGCAGCGATCCGTTCGCTCGCAGCGGCGGGGCTCCAGATCACGCTCATCAAGGACGTGACGCCGATCCCGCACAACGGATGCAGACCGCCTAAGCGCAGACGCGTGTAATCAGAGAGAGGAGATACAAGAGAAGATGGCAAGATATACAGGACCTTCGTGCCGCCTTTGCCGCAGAGAGGGCAAAAAGCTCTTTCTCAAGGGCGATCGCTGCACCTCGGATAAGTGCGCTATCGTAAAGAGAAACACGGCTCCCGGACAGCACGGTACCTCCCGCAAGAAGGTAGAAGAATACGGTCGTCAGCTCCGTGAGAAGCAGACCGCGAGACGCTACTACGGCGTGCTCGAAAAGCAGTTCAAGAAGTACTATGCCGAGGCAGAGAGAAAGCCGGGCATCACGGGCGAGAATCTGCTCTCGATCCTTGAGTCACGCCTTGACAACACGGTGTACAGGATGGGCATGGCGTCCTCCCACAAGGAAGCGCGTCAGCTCGTGCTCCACGCCCATTTCCGTCTCAACGGCAAAAAGGTCAACATTCCCTCGATGCTCGTAAAGCCGGGCGACGTCATCACGCTTCGTGAAGCAAGCCGCGATTCCTCGAAGATCAAGGAGCTTATCGAGCGCATGCAGACAGCCGTCGTTCCGAAGTGGCTCGATGTGGACCGCACGAACGTAGTGGCAAAGGTAGTTGCCGCGCCCGCGCGTGAGGACATCGACTTCGACTTCAACGAGCAGCTCATCGTCGAGCTCTATTCCAAATAATCAAAGGCTCCGATATTACCGCCGCCGGTGCGGTTCCCGTTCGGCGCGGTATATATCAATTTGATGTATAATCCCGTCCGGCACGGTCCGGACAATGCCGAAAGATTAGCATAAAATTGAACATGGAGGGATTTGGAATGATCGAAATAGAAAAGCCGAATATAATGACCGAACTCATCAGCGAGGACGGCACAAAGGGCCGCTTCATCGTTGAACCGCTCGAGCGAGGCTACGGTGTGACGCTCGGAAATTCGCTTCGCCGCGTTCTTTTGTCGAGCCTTCCCGGGTACGCAGTTTCTTCGATCAAGATCGACGGCGTACTGCACGAGATCTCGACGATAAGCGGCGTCCGTGAGGACGTCACGGAGATCGTTCTCAACGTCAAGGGCATCGTCGCGAAGCTCCATTCGCAGAGCCCGAAGACGGTCACGATAGATGTCACGGGTCCGTGCGACGTCACGGCAGGCGACATAAAGGAAGACGTCGACATCGAGATCCTCAACCCCGATCTTCACATTGCGACAGTCTGCGAGAACGCGCGCTTCTGCATGGACATCACGTTCGACTACGGGCGCGGATACGTTTCGCAGGAGAAGAACAAGGCGAATCATACGGCGGGTCTCGCGTCCGGCGTGTCCGCACCGATCGGGATCATCTACACGGACTCGATCTACACGCCCGTCTACAACGTGAACTACACTGTCGACGACACGCGCGTCGGCAACATCACGGACTACGACAGACTGACGCTCGAGATAGAGACAAACGGAACGATATCGGCAAAGGAAGCGGTTTCTCTCGGAGCCAAGATACTCAACGAGCATCTCAACCTCTTCGTCAACCTTTCGGACGAGGCGAAGAAGGCGGAGATCATGGTCGAACGCGAAGAGACCATGAAAGAAAAAGTTCTTGAGATGACCATTGAGGAGCTTGACCTGTCCGTGCGCAGCTTCAACTGTCTGAAGCGCGCGGGGATAGACACCGTCGAGGATCTTATCAACAAGACCGAGGACGAAATGATAAAGGTCCGCAATCTCGGCAAGAAATCGCTTGAAGAAGTAGAACAGAAGCTGCACTCTCTTGGGCTCGATCTCAAGAAAGAAGAAGAGTGACCCTCTTTTTGCGGCAGATTTGACCTTAAACTAACCGAAGGAGGTAAAACGGAAATGCCCGGAACAAGAAAGCTTGGCAGACCGACCGAACACAGGACCGCGATGCTGCGCGGCATGGTGACGTATCTTCTCGAAAACGGATCAATAGAAACGACGCTGACGCGCGCGAAGGAAGTTCGCTCGCTCGCCGACAAGATGATAACGCTCGGAAAGACGAACACGCTCGCCAACCGCAGAGCCGCGCTCGCATATATAACCAAGGAGGATGTCGTATCGAAGCTCTTCTCCGAGATCTCGCCCAAGTACGAGAACAGGAACGGCGGATATACGCAGATCTATAAGCTTGGACCGAGACGCGGAGACGCCGCCGAAATGGCGCTCATCAAGCTCGTCGACTGACGGCAGACGCAAACGCGAATGTAAAATAAGGAAAACAACCCGGCGACCGACGGTCGCCGGGGTCCTTTTTTCGCCGCCCGCGAAACGATGCTTTCGACGCATTGAAGTGTGAGTGGCGGCTCACCGCCGCTCACACCGCGCGGCGGCTCTCGCGATCATTCGCCCGCCTTGATTATCGCGGCTAACTCGTCGGCGACGATCACGGCGGCTGCCTTCGCCTCGGCGAGCGTGTTGCCGCAGGAGCCGATCTCGATCAGGAGCGAGCCGGGCGAATACTGCTGATAAAACGACGCGGAGCGGACGGAGATGACGCGGGGCAGCGTGTGCGAGCGCGTCCACAGCCGGGACTGAAGGTGCGCGGCAAACGTCATGTTGTCGCGCCAGCCCGTGTGCCCGGAGCCGCCGGCGTCCGTCCCGACGACGCACATGACCTGCGCCGCGGACACGCCGTCGACATCGGCGAGCGGGCGGTACTTCGTGTTGTCGGAGCCGATCAGCGAGTCGCGGTGGACGTCGAAGACGTATTTTATGCTCGGATATATCGCGAGGAACTCGCGGACGGCGGCGGACGAGTTCGTGTACGCGTCCGAGTATGATTCGCGGTCGAACATCTCGCGGCAGTGCAGCGTGCGGATCCCGGCGCTCTCGAGGCGGGATGCCATGACGTCGCCGACGGCGACGACGTTCTTCGCCGTGTCCTCCGTGCGCGTGCCGGAGTCCGCGCCGTAGTCGAGCGCGTCGCCCTCGGCGTAGCTCTCTGTCCCGTGCGTATGTACGATGAGGACGACGGGACCGTCCGCGTCGAGCTCCGAGAGCGGCGGGAGCGAAAATTCCGCGTCCGCAAACGCGGGGAGGTCGAGGTCGTAGTCGGTCTCGTTGACGCAGGCGAGCCCGCGTTCGGCATTTGCGGAAAAGTCCCGGATCACGATCGGGTACCGCTCGCCGCCGTCTCCGTTCCCGCCGTTCCCGCCGTTCCCGCTTCCGATCTGCTGCGCCGTGTCCCCCGGCACCGCCGGCGTGACACCGGGGATGATGCCCTCGCCGCCGGAAGAGGGCGTTTCAGGCAATTGTGTAACATCTTTTCCGTGCGAGGAAAAATCTTTGGCATTCGCATAACTTCCGCCGAAAGCGACGTCGGCAGTGAAGCCCGCGATCGCCTCGACAGTGATCCCGGTGAAGTACGCGGAGACCTCGGCGTACATCGAGAGCGCGAAGACGGCGGCGCAGAACAGCGAGAGCACGCGCGTCGCGATCCTCTTCCCGGCTGCACGCTTGTCCGCACGCAAACGATCCGCCGCCTCCGCTGCGTCCGGAGTCTCCGCTGCGTCCGGAGTCCCGGCTGCATCCGGGACCGCCGGTTCAACCGCCTCCCCCTCCGCCGGCGGGAACGGGATCCCGCCGACCACGTTCTGTCCGACCGGGAGCTGTCCGGGGAGCGACACGATTTCAGGGTCGGTAAACGGCCCGCTCTGAGGCGACCCTGAAGTCGAGCCGGTAAACGCCCCGCTCTGAGGCGACCCTGAAGTCGAGCCGTTAAGCGACCAGCTCTGAGGCGACCCTGAAGTCGAGTCGGTAAACGCCCCGCTCTGAGGCGACCCCGAAACCGAGCCGGCAAGCGACTCGGTTTCGGGGTCGCTTGAAATTATATCTTCGGTGAGGGGCAGATCCGCATCCGCACCGAGATCTCCGCCCGCATCCGCGCCGCCCCAAACATATTCGCCCCCATATGCGTCTCCCGCGATATATTCGTCTGCCGCCGCGGGCTTGCCCGCGCCTTTTTGCTGCCGTTTTTGCGCGCGCGCATCGGGCTCTTTCCCGTACCGTATTCCGGCGACCGTGCCGTTTGTCATATCTTTGCTTCCTTCTTTCTTTGACTTGTCCTTCAGTTCAAATATACGGTCCGGAAGCGCGGAATATGCTACTCGGTGCGGAACAGCCTGTCGAGCGCGTCCCCGATGAGGCGCGCCATCTCTTCCGTCACGACGTCGCTCTCCTTCGGGGCGACGAAAAAGCTCTGCCCCTCGTCGAGAACGCGGCGCAGATCGCTCTCGTCGGGACCGAGCGTTACGCCGCCCGCCTCGAGCGCGTCATAGACAAGCGTAGAAGAATCGACGATCGTCGGTACGCCGACGGAGACGACGGGGACGCCCACCGTCGCCTCCGTCAGCTCGCGCCGCCTGTTCCCGATGCCGGAGCCGGGGCTGATGCCCGTGTCGGCGATCTGTACGGTCGAGGCGAGGCGCGAGCATGAGCGCGCGGCGAGCGCGTCGACGAGGATGACGGCGGAGGGCTTTATCATCTCCGCGATCCCGCGCACAGCGTCGGCAGCCTCGATGCCGGTCGCGGCGGCGACGCCCGGGGCGATCGCCGAAACGCGGCAGCACCCGAGAGCGGAGTAGATGTCGGGGCGCTCGGCGGCAAGGGAAGAGGTCACGGTGACCCTGTCGGCGACCTTCGGTCCGACGGCGTCCGCCGTCATCGCGCGGTTCCCGAGCCCGCAAACGAGGACGGAGAAGTCCGGGCACGGGCGCGTCCCGGAGGCGGAGAGGACCGCGTCCGAGATGAGATCGGAGAGCAGCGTCACGAGCGCGTCGCGGCGCTCGTCGTCCCACGTCCACGGGCGCCTCGCCGTGACCGTCACGTAAGTCCCTGCCGCCATCCCGGAGGCGTGCTCGCCGTCGCCTTTTGAGACGGACATGACCGTGACCGGGATCGAATCGCGCTCGTATGTGCCGATGCTGACGCCGCGCGCCTCGCCGCCCTCGATCTCCGCCTCGACGGCGAGGTCGCTGCGCCTGTATGAGCCCGCGGAACAGTTCTTCATTGAAATTTTTTCTCCTTTTTATTTTTTACTATACTTTTTGCCCGAAAAGGTGATATAATATACATAACCGATGTGACAGGGAGTGCAAAGAAGACTTGAAACCGAAAAACGGCGAAAAAATCTTTGTGTATTTTGCACAAAAAAACACAAGATAATTGTGCAGATAACTGAAACTTGCAACCTTATGTAAAGATTTTATTGATTTGATCCGATTTTAATGATATAATATGTTGAGGTCGATCTCAACGCCCGCGCGGCGTTATGATATCACGCTCTTCTTACCATAAATTTATGCCGGAAGCATAAAAGGAGGATAAACCGTATTATGAAACGCGCATTGGCAATTATTCTGTGTGCCGTCATGCTTGTGTCGGCGCTCTCCGGATGCACAACGCTCGTGAAGGGTGAAGACGGCGAGTATGACAAAGGCGCCGTGATCCCCATGTATCTCGGAACGCAGATGTACAACTTCGATCCGCAGGCGCCGTATCTGAACGACGCGAACGCGAAGATCCTCGACCTGCTCTTTGTCGGGCTCACCGATATCGACGCGAAGGGCAAGCTCCAGATGACGCTCATAGACAAATATGAGATTATCGAGAACGAGGCGCTCAAGGAATACAAAATGAAGATAACGCTCAAGCACTCCAAGTGGAGCGACGGCGTCGACATTACCGCGAGCGACGTTGTATATGCGTGGAAGCGCATCATAAAGGCTACATATCAGAGCGAGGCTGCGTGCCTGCTCTATGACATAAAGAACGCGCGCGACGTCAAGCTCGGATTCAAGTCGGTCGACGACTTCGGTGCAACGGCTCCGGAGACCTACGTCGTCGAGATCGAGTTCGAGCGCCCGATAGATTATACGCAGTTCCTGCGCAATCTGTCGAGTCCCGCTCTCGTCCCGCTGCGCGAGGCAGTCGTCGGCAAGAGCGCCGACTGGGCGAAGAAGTCCGGCACGATCGTAACGAGCGGACCCTTCACGCTGAAGCTCGTCACGCTCAACGGCATGATGCGTCTTGAGCGCTCGAACAACTACTTCCTCGACAAGGAAAAGGACAAATACTTCGACAAGTACGTCATCCCGTACAGGCTCGAAACGGATTACTCAAAGAGCGTGGCTTCGTTCCTGACGAACCTCACAACGGACGTCGCCGCGAACAGAACGTTCTATACGAACGAGATACCGCTCGACATGCGCGCGCAGTACCGCGACTACGCGACGATAGAAGACGAAATGTCGACGCTCACGTACTACTTCAACACGAACACGAAGCTGCTCTCCGACGCGAGGGTGAGACAGGCGCTCTCTCTCGCGATCGACCGTGATCACGTCGCGTCCGACATCGTCGTCTACGCGAAGCCCGCGAACGGCTTTATCCCGTACAAGGTCACGGACGGCAAGGTCGGTACCTCGTTCAGAGAAAACGGCGGCAACGTGATAGATACGAAGCCGAACCTCGACAAGGCGAAGTTCCTGCTCTCCGAGGCGGGCGTTTCCGGCGGCACGCTCAGGATTGCGATCAAGGCGGGCGACGAGGTCAGCGAGGCTGTTGCGAACTATGTCAGCGAGGTATGGGATCAGCTCGGCTTCACCGTGACCGTCATCCCGTATGAGGCGAAGGAAAACGAGATCGACGAAGCGATCTCCGACGACGGATATGCCGCCCTCTACACGGTAGAGAAGGCGCAGAACACCGAGAACACATGGGATGTCCTCGCGCTCGACTATCAGATGCTCTCCGAGGAAGCGTTCTCCGCGCTCGCTCCGTTCGCGCTTGAATTCTCCGGCAACGGCGCAAACATGAACGACGTCGAAAACGACTACCCGGCGTACGGTCACATCACCGGCTATCACAGCGAGGCTTACGACAAGCTCATCGAAGAGGCGTTCGAGACAACGGATGCCGCGAAGAGGTCCGAAAAGCTCCACGCTGCGGAAGAGCTTCTGATGGACGATATGCCGATCATGCCGATCGTCTTCAACCAGAGCGCGTATGTCACGGACAACACGGTTGTCAGCGGCTTCTTCACCGACTACTACAGCAACACGAACTTCAACCGCGTGGAGATGAAGAACTACTACGAATGGAAGAAGGCTCTCGGATATTGATCCGGGTGACGCGTCATCGGCGACCGGGACGGATATGACCGGACCGCCGGAACAGCGAAATAGCGAAAAGAAGAGATCAAGGGGGTGAGGGGACACGCGTCCACTCACCCCTTCGCCGTACATGGAAAAGGACATAATGAGCAAAGAGGTCAAAGATTATAAAGAGGACGGCTCCGGCACGGCGGCGGGGAAGGCAAATGACGCGGGAGCCGCCGAAACAGCCGAGGGCGCGGGATCCGCAGAGAAGGCAGAAGCCGCAAAATCCGCAAAATCCGCAAAAGCCGCAGAAGCCGCAGAAGCCGCAAAATCCGCAGAAGCCGCGAGAGCCTCAAAGAGCGCAAAAGACGCGCGCGGCAGCAATTACGTCAAGGTGTTCGTGCTCTACCTGCTCTGGAACATAGACGCGCCGCTCGAATTCGAGACGGTCAACGACATCGTCACGGCGGACGGCTATGTCGGTTATTTCGATTTCGCCGAATGCTTCGCCGAGCTGCTCGACGGCGGTCACGTCGAAAAGCTGACGGGGGAGAGCGGCGAGGAGCTGTACCGCATAACGCAGAAGGGCATCAACGTCGCCGAGAACCTGTCGGACGACATTTTTGCGGAGATACGCGATCGGAGTCTGAAGAGCGCGCTGCGGCTCATTTCGTTTAAGGAGCGGCACGCGGAGCTGCGGTACGAGTGTGTCGACGTCCCGGATTCCGAGGGCGGCGGGTACAGCGTCACGTGCTCTGTGCTCGAGCACGGACGTGCGACCTGCTCCGTCACCGTCAAGGTCGACTCGAAGAACCGCGCCGACGCGATCAGGAAAAATTTTCACGAGCACCCGGAGGCGATATACCGCGGCGCGCTCTCGCTGTTACAGGGCGATCTCGGCTTCCTGCTGTGATGCCGCGATGCCGAGATGCCGCGAATACGCGATGCCGCGATTTCGCGAAAACGCAATATTTTGAAGGCTCGGCGCCGCTAAGACTCAATACCGCAAAGCCCCGAAGGCGCGAACGGACGCTGTACGGAGCCCCGTTCTGTTAAATAGTAAAAAAATATCGCCGAATTTGTGAAAATAATGTTGACATATCATGAAAAAGTGGTATAATAATCGCATAAAGCTAAAAAATGTCCGCAGGATTTAATTATCGCCCATTCATCCGCCCCGAAGGCGCCGAAATTTTCATCTTTCACTATGTGTTCTTGTTCTCAAAACAGCAAAGAGCTTAAAGCGACGCTGATCGCGGTGCGCCTCGGGAACGATGACGCCTGCGCCAAGCTGCTGCGGATGTACGCGCCGCTGATCGGCTCCCTTGTCCGGAGCACGATGTCCAAGCTGCCGCCCTCAGCCGAGACGGATGAGGACGAGCTCCGTCAGGAGGCGGCGATAAAGCTTTATCAGGCAGCGCTCTCATATGATCTTGACGAGGATATCAGCTTCGGGCTGTACGCGAAGATCTGTCTGAAAAACCGCATGATCTCGCTTCTGCGCCGTTACAGCGCGGACGCGGAGCCGTCGACGGTGGAGCTCACGGAGGCAGCCGCCCTCGGCGAGGGCTCGGACGATCCTTCGGAGATGCTTCTCCAGACAGAGAGGGAGCGGGAGCTCGAGCTCCGCATCAAATCATCACTTTCTCCGCTTGAATATGACGTTTTCAACCTTTACACCGACGGGATGAAGCCGACGGAGATTTCAAAAATGCTCGGCATCGCGACGAAGACCGCGGAAAACGCGGTGTACAGGATGAAAGCGAAGCTCGCAAAAATTTTCCAAAGCTTATAGCGGCGCGCCGCGCCGGTATATAAAACGCCCGAATAGCTTAACAGCAAAGCATCATGCACAAAGCAGAGACCGCGGTGCGACTCCGCGCCGGGCACAAAAAATTCCATATTCTAAGCGAGGAGAAACTCATGTACGAAGACAAGACACTTGTATGTGTGACCTGCGGCAAAGAATTCACATTCTCCGCGGGTGAGCAGGCGTTTTACGCCGAAAAGGGTCTCATGCACGAACCGAAGCACTGCAAGGCGTGCAAGGATGCGAGAAAAGGCAAGTACGATGCGGTTTGCGCCGAGTGCGGCAAGCCGTGCAAAGTCAATTTCGAGCCCTCCGGTGACAGACCTGTCTATTGCAACGAGTGCTATGCACAGAGAAAGAGACAGTAAATATAAATACGTATCAATCAGTGCATAAAGAGAATGCCGCGGACCGCAAAAACGGTCCGCGGCATTCTCGTATTGCGCGCACATATGCGCCGCCGCGAGGCTTTTTGCGGCGCCTCATATGTGATTTTCTTCTAATTTTCGCCGGAAAAATATATACAAACGGCGCCGAATGTGGTATACTATATTTGTATAAGCTTTAAGGGGCGAACCCCCGAAAGGGCGCAAAGGACTCGGGATCATTATGGAAAACGGCAGAAACGGACACCGCGGGCACAGAGACGCCGCCGAGAGCGCCGTCATCGGAAGGAACGCGGTGCGCGAGCTTCTGAGGTCCGGGAAGGACATCGAGAAGATATTCGCGAAGCGCGGCGAGCGCGAGGGGAGCATCACGGAGCTGCTCGCCGAGGCGAGAGCCCGCGGGATCCCGACGGTCGACGTCGACGCGGTGAAGCTCGACGCGCTCTCCGGCGGCGTGAACCATCAGGGCATCGTCGCGATAGCGTCCGGCTGCGAATACGGCACGGTCGACGATATTTTCAGGCGGGCGGAGCAGGAAGGCGCGCGTCCGCTGATAGCGATAGCCGACGGCGTCACGGACACGCAGAATCTCGGCGCGCTGATCCGCTGCGTCGACTGCGCGGGCGCGCACGGGCTGATAATACCGAAGCGGCACAGCGCCGGGGTGACGCCCGCGGTCACGAGGTCGTCCGCGGGAGCCGTCGAGCACGTGACGGTCGCGAGGGTGACGAATCTTGCCGACACCGTGGAGGAGCTCAAAAGGCGCGGCGTTTGGGTGTTTGCCGCGGAGGCGGGCGGGGAGCCGTATTACGGGTGCGACCTCTCGGGTCCGACGGCGATCATCTTCGGGAGCGAGGGCAGCGGCGTTTCCCGTCTGCTCCGTGAAAAAAGCGATTTTACGGTTTCGATACCGATGTACGGTCATGTCAATTCACTTAATGTTTCATGCGCTGCCGCCGTCCTTCTCACGGAGGCGTCAAGGCAGCAGCGGACAAGCCAACGGTAATTCCAACAATTCGAAAGGAACAGTCGGAATATGAGCGAAGAAAAGCGCGACAGTCAGGTCGATATAAACGAGCTGTTAAGTAAATATCTGCCCCTGACCGATGACGCACCCGCGCCCGAACAGAAAGAAGAAAAATCGGAGACAACCGGGATAGGAGAGGCGGCGGAACAGAGACCGCCCCGCCAGCGCAGGCGGCTCGCGGCGAGGCGTGCGCCCGCCGGGGAGAGCGCCGACAACGCGGACATCGACGACGGTGCCGGCGATGCATATAATGCGGAAGGCGCAGAACAGCCGGCGGCGGAACCGTTCACATACGGTACACCCGAACAGCCGGATTTTGCGGGATCATATGACAACCCCGAACCGGCGGCGCCGTTCACATACGGTTATACGGAGCAGGCGGGGTCCGAAGGTCAATACGGCTATACGGAACAGCCCATACCCGACGGATCATACGGCGACGCCGGCAACACAGAATACTCCGACAATACCGAGTATGCGGACAACACCGAATTCTCCGACAACACCGAATATGCCGACAATACCGAGTATGCGGACAACACAGAATACTCCGACAATACCGAGTATACAGACAACACAGAATACTCCGACAATACCGAGTATACAGACAACACCGAATATGCCGACAATGCCGACAACACCGACAGTGCCGAATATACAGACAACGCCGAGCCTGCCGGGTACGCGGAGGCGGAGGCGGCGGACGGCAGCGCGACGGCTGAGCCGGACGCGTCCGTCTTTGCCGAATACGGCGACGGTGAGAGCACCGAATCATACGAAGGCATAGATGAAGACGGCGGCGAGGACGATGCCGACGGCAACGGCAGCGGCAACGGCGGCGACGGCACCGGCACTGACGGAACCGACGACTTCGACGACCTTGACGACTTCGATATGAACATCCTGCTCGGGCTCGGAATGGACGAAGAGCTCGAAAGCACCGTCGGGACGGAGCGCGTCAGCAGATTTGTCGAGAAGCAGCAGACCGCGCTGAACAAGACGGTCACGGTCAACCGCGAGCGCGCCGAGCTCGGCTACGAATTCACGAACAAGACGCAGACGCGGGAGATCGCGGACAGATACAAGAGCTCGTACAGGAACGCAAAGCTGAAGCTCGCGGCTGCCGCCGTGCTGACCGTAGTGCTGTTCTTCTATGAATGTCACGGGCTGTTCGGCATCGGGCTCCCGGGTCCGTTCGACCCGGTGACGTACCCGGTCGTATATATCATGATCGGACTCCAGCTTGCGCTGATAATCGCCGCTTTCTCGTTCCAGTCCCTCTTCTACGGGATGAAGAACTTTTTCCGCGGACGTCCGACGCCGGAGTGCGTCGCCGCGTTCTCGCTGATCTTTGACATTGTATACAGCGTCGGTATCTCGTTCTGCGACACGTTCGGCGAGGCGGGACCCGAGACGTTCAACCTTCCCGTCGCGTGCTGCTTCTTGCTCCTGTACGTCTATGAATGGATAAACCTGCGGCGCGAGATCACGAGCTTCGGCATCGTATCGTCGAAGAAAAAGAAATTCGCGCTCAAGAGCCTGTCGATGGTCGACTCGCAGCTCGAGCACGAGGCGTTCTCCGACCTCATGGACGAAAGCGACAAGGCGGAGGACATCAGCGTCCTCAGGATCGAGGGCGCGGACTTCGTCGGCGACTACTTCCTGCGCACGAACAGGTACGCGGGCGGCAGAAAGTTTATCGGCTTTGTGATCCCCGCGATCATAATCGTTTCCGCCGCGTTCTTTGCGTACAGCTACAGCGGCGCCGGAAACGCGTACACGGGGCTGCACGCCGCCGTCTCGACGGCGATGACGTGCCTGCCCGTTTCGGTCTTCTATATGTTCTCGCATCCGTTCAGCCGCGCCGTCAATAAGGCGAGCGAGGACGACTGCACGATAGTCGGCGAGGGCTCCGTCGAGGAATACGCGGACGCCGCGATCGTCTCGTTCGACGACAAGAGCGTTTTCCCGTCGACGGGAGTGAACGTGCGCGGCATAAATATATTCGGCAGCAGCCGGATAGACCACGTCATATACACGGCTGCGAGCGTGTTCTGCACGCTCGGCGGTCCGCTCTCGGACGTGTTCGACCTCGCGACGCGCGACATCGGACATTCCGAGGACGTGACGGTCGAGAGCTGCCTGCCCGGGCTGCTCGACGTGACAGTCGACGGCAGAAACGTCATGTTCGGCTCGCTCGACGCGCTCGAGGAGGCGGGGATCCGCATCCCGAGACCGCTCGAGGAGCACAGGAACGACGACTACGGCGACAACGTTTCCGTCATGTACATGGTCGAGGACGGAAGGTTCGTCGCGCGGATGCTCATACAGTACCTGCTCGACGCGGACTTCGAATTCACGCTCAAGCAGCTTGACAGGGCGGGGATGTTCGTCGGGATAAAGACGTTTGACCCGAACATCACCGAGACCTTCCTCGGCAAGCAGATAAGGCTGAAGAAGTACCCGGTCCGCGTGATCCGGTGCAAGTCGCTCGACGACAGGACCCCCGTCGCCGACACGACGGTGAGCGGGCTCATCTCGACGGATTCGCCGAAGACGCTGATGCCCGCCGTCACGCTCTGCGAAAAGGTGCTCCACGCGAGGAGCATAAATACGATGCTCGTCGTCATCTCGCTGTTTGTCGGTCTGATCGTGTCGGCGCTGTCGGTGCTGTTCTCCGCGATCGTCCTGTCGCCGCTGTTCATCACGCTTTACGGGCTCTTCTGGATAGTGCCGATGTTCATCGCGTCGAGAATGATAGTTTCGTGACACGGAAATAAATGCGCAAAATGGGGAGAAGCTCTTTTTCGGGCTTCTCCCTATGTGACTGAAAACGAAACGTAAAATGAAAAAAGGAAAAAACAAAAACCGGAAAGGAAATTTATGGACAGCAGGAAATACTCCGGTATACTGAAAAGCGTCTCGAAGCCGGCGAGATACACGGGCGGCGAGCGAGGGCAGGTCATCAAGGACAGGGCAGACGTTAGGTGCCGCTGGGCGTTCTGCTTTCCGGACAGCTACGAGATCGGCATGTCGAATCTCGGCGTCCGCATACTGTACGGCGCGCTGAATTCGGAGCCGGACGTGTGGTGCGAGCGCGTCTACACGCCGTGGGTCGATATGCAGGAACGCATGAGGGAATACGGCATCCCGCTCTCGGCGCACGAGAGCGGCGACCCGATCTCGGAATTTGACATCGTCGCGTTCACGCTCCAGTATGAAATGTGCTACACGAACGTGCTCGTCATGCTCGAGCTCGGCGGGATCCCGGAGAGGGCGGACGAGAGAGGCGAGGACGACCCGATCGTCATCGGCGGCGGTCCGTGCGCGTACAATGCGGAGCCGATGGCGGATTTCTTCGATATCTTCTCGATCGGAGAGGGCGAGGAGGCGCTGCCCGAGCTTTCGCGGCTTTACATCAGGATGAAAGCGGATGGGACATATTCGCGGCGCGCGTTTCTGTTCCGCGCGGCGACGGAGCTCGAGGGCTTCTACGTTCCGTCGCTGTACCGCGTCGAATACGGCGCGGACGGGACGGTCTCGTCGTTTGAGCCCGTCGACGACCGCGTCCCGCGGCGCGTCAAAAAGCGCGTCGTCGAGGATTTCGACCATGCGTATTTTCCGACATCTCCCGTCATGCCGTACACCGAGGTCGTCCACGACAGGATAATGCTCGAGGTGTTCCGCGGCTGCATACGCGGCTGCCGGTTCTGCCAGGCGGGCATGGTGTACCGCCCGGTGCGCGACAGGAGCGTCGAGACGCTGTGCCGCCAGGCGGAGGAGATGTACAAAAACACGGGCTACGACGAGATATCGTTAACGTCGCTCGCGATAGACGACTACACGTGCGTCGGCGAGCTGACGGACGAGCTGATCAAGTGGACGAACGAGAACAAGATCTCGCTCTCTTTGCCGTCCCTGCGCGCCGACAGCTTCACGCGGGAGCTGATGGCGAAGATAAGCGGCGTTCGCTCGTCCGGACTGACGTTCGCGCCCGAGGCGGGAACGCAGAGACTGCGCGACGCGATAAACAAAAATGTCCGCGAGGAGGACATACTGAACGCGGTCCACATCGCATTTGAGGCGGGAAAGTCGCAGGTCAAGCTGTATTTCATGATAGGGCTGCCGACCGAGACGGACGAGGACGTCCTCGGTATACCGGCGCTCGCCGCAAAGGTGATCGAAGAATACTACAAAACCGAGGGGCGGAACAAAAAGCGCCCGCCGCAGGTCACGATCTCGACGGCGTGCTTTATTCCGAAGCCGTTCACGCCGTTCCAGTGGGCGGAGCAGATAAGCAAAGAGGAGTTCGTACGCCGCCAGCGGCTGATCGCGGACAACATACACGACAGGCGGATCAAGTATAATTTCCACGATTCCGAGGTCTCGTTTATCGAGGCAGTGCTCGCGAGGGGAGATCGGCGGCTCGGGGTTGTCATGTCCGAGATGCACCGGCTCGGCGCGTGCTTTGACGCGTGGGACGAATATTTTTCCGCCGAAAGATGGCAGACGGCGTTTGAGAGCGCCGGTATCGACCCCGATTTTTACACGCGCCGCGAGCGCGCGCCGGGCGAGATCCTGCCGTGGGACGTGATCGACATCGGGGTCACGAAAAAGTTTCTGCTTTCCGAATACGAGGCGGCAAAGGTGAGCCGCCCGTCAAAGAACTGCCGCGAGGGATGTTCCGGCTGCGGCGCGCTCGTTTACGGAGGTGATACGCTTTGCCGAAAGATGAGAGGATAATGACGCCCGTGCCCGTGCGCGTCGCGTTTTCCAAGACGGGGTCGCTATCGTTCATTTCGCACCTCGACCTTATGCGCACCGTGTCGCGGATGCTGATCCGCGCAGACATCGGGATATATTATACGGAGGGCTTCAATCCGCACCCGAAGCTTGTTTTCGCGCTGCCGCTCCCGGTCGGCGCGGAGAGCGTCTCCGAGCTGTTCGACATAAAAGTGGAGGGAGAGCCGGACTGCGGGCTCATACTTTCGCGCCTGCGCCGTGAGGCGCCGCCCGAGCTGCCGATACGGGAGGTCTATGTACCGTCGCGCAAGTTCCGCGACATCGCGTTCGCGGAATACGACATCACGATGCATCACAAGTGTATGCCGGAGGACGCCGCCGAACGCGTGAACGCGCTGACGGCTTCGCCGCTCGTGCTCACAAAGCGGACGAAATCCGGCGAGGCGGAGTGCGACATACGCGAATATATCGCCGCCCTCACCGCCGAGCTGTGCGAAGGCAACCTTTATATAAAAACGCGGCTGTGTGCTGACGCGGAGCACTACCTGAACCCGGAGTACGTCGTCCGCGCCGTCCGCCGCGCGCTCGGGACAGAGGATGACGACATCTCGCCCGGCGGCGACACATACTCGATCATGCGGACGCGCATACTTGACGGTGCCGGCGAGGATTTCAGATAAGGCAAGGCATCCGGGCTCCGGTCGATGCCGCGCCGGGAACCCGTGAACCCGGGAAGCAGTGAACCCGGGAAGCAGTGGACCCGAAAAGCAGTGAAGCCGGGAAGCCCGAAAAAAGATTTGAGCGGTTCTGTGCCGGACCTGCTCACTCGGTCACATTATATTTCTCCACGACGGGATCCCGAGCTCTCGGATGCGGCGGAGCTCCTCTTCAAGCTGGCGGCAGATGCCGAAATATTCCGTGTCCGTGTGCTCGCGGCGGCAGAGCTCCTCGAGCGCCGAAATGAGCGTTTCGGTCCGTGTCGCCTCTTTGCGGTGTACGGTCACGCACACGGTCGATTTCGCCTCCTCCCAGATCGAGGCGATGTCTTCTATGGCGTCGTCACGAGTTTCGGCAGTTGCCGAATATGCTTCGACAGTTGCCGATAACATTCTGTCCGCGTATTCATTCGTCGTGACCGCCGCGATGACCGTAACGGAGACGACGGCGAGCAGGAGCAAAAGCGAGATTATAAACGATTTCATGTCTTCTCCTTTTTTATGAGCGTCACCTTGTCCGTGTCATCACAGAGCAGAAGGAGCACGTCCTTTGCCCGGCACTTTGCCATGCGCAGCTGGTGTTCTACGAACGCGGGCGTCTTTTTTGAGCAGCGGAGGTTTGCCTCGATCAGCTCGCCGTCGACGATGAGCGCGTGCGCGATCCCGCTGTCGGGCGGTGTTGTGCCGGAGGTGACCTCGGAAAACTCTCCGATATTCGGCGGGCGGTCGTCTATTTTAGGGAAGACGGAGAGCTGCCCGTCGTCCTCGACGATGGCGTAATTTATCGCGGAGATGTCGCCGTAGCCCTTTTGGCGGAGCTGCCCGAGCAGCTCCGAGCAGCTGATGCGCAGGCGGCGCAGCTCGCGCTGGTCGATGACGCCGCGCCGGATGAGGACGCTCGGTTTCCCGGCGAAGATGCGGCGCAGAAAGCTGTTCTTGACTGAGAGATATGACGTTATGACCTCGAGCGAGATGATGAGCGCGACGGGCGCCGCCATGTAGAGGAGCGGTATGTCCGGGTCGGATATGGGCAGCGCCGCGAGCTCCGAGAGCAGGAGCGTCGTCACGAGCTCGGAGAGCTGGAATTCGCCGAGCTGCCGCTTTCCCATCAGCTTCATTGACAGCTCGAGGATGACGTATATGATAAAAGTGCGGATCAGGACGGTTGGCAACTGTCTGTTTTCTCCTTTTTTATATGTTTTCTCTCTATATGATTTACCGCGCACCGATTTTTTATGCCGGGTACCGTTTAATAGTGAAGTTTCCTATTGCCATCGGGACTTTATTGTGGTAAAATTATCACCGGCGCGAGAGTAGACACTTTATCGGTGAAAAAACGCAAATCCTGCAATACCGGCAGGGCAAGCGATCATACGGAGACAAACTTACAGATAATGGATTATATATACGTTTTCTTTATCTCGATGATCCCGTTCATCGAGATCCGCGGCTCGGTCCCGGTCGGGGCAATTCTGGATCTGCCGTTCCCAGCGACGTTCGCGCTGAGCGTGCTCGGGAACATGCTCCCCGTGCCGGTCATACTTTTGTTTATAAAAAAGATACTTTCGTTTATGAAGCGGTTCCCGAAGCTGGCTCCCATCGCCGAATGGGTCGAGCGGCACGGCGAGAAGCGCTCCGACAGGGTGACGAAATACGCGACTCTCGGGCTCGCGCTCTTCGTCGGCATCCCCCTGCCCGGGACGGGCGCGTGGACAGGCTCGCTGATCGCGGCGCTTTTAGACATGAAGTTTTCATACGCGATAATTTCGATATTCGCGGGAATTCTGCTCGCGGGATTTATTATGAGCGGGATATCGTACGGATTTCTCGGATTTTTGTCTTTCCTTGCATAATAACCGGAAGAGGTGAAAATAAATTATGGAAAAAAAGAAGCTGTTCACGTCGGAGTCGGTGACAGAAGGTCATCCCGACAAAATATCCGACCAGATCTCGGACGCGATACTTGACGAGCTTCTCCGCCAGGACCCCGAGAGCCGCGCCGCCGTCGAAACATTCTGCACGACGGGGTTCGTGATGGTGATGGGCGAGGTCACGACGACGGGGTACGTCGACATACAGAATATCGTGCGCGACGTCGTCCGCGACATAGGCTACGACCGCGCGAAATACGGCTTTGACTGCGACACGTGCGCGGTCGTCAGCTCGATACACGAGCAGAGCCCGGATATCGCGCTCGGTGTGGACAAGTCCGCCGAGGCGAAGGCGGGAGAGATAACGGACAAATACGACATCGGCGCCGGGGATCAGGGTATGATGTTCGGCTTCGCCTGCGACGAGACGCCGGAGCTCATGCCGCTGCCGATCTCGCTTGCGCACAGGCTGTCTAAGCGCCTCACCGAGGTCCGCAAGGACGGGACGCTCCCGTATCCCACGCCCCGGACGGTGGCCAGCATCTCCCCGCACGCGCCCAGCTT
>CANQMS010000012.1 GCA_947624995.1 uncultured Clostridia bacterium | reverse complement strand
AAAAAAGTTAATGAAAGTTTTTGAAAAGAGGGGGTGCAGGGGGAGGAAAACTTTTTTCTAAAAAGTTTTCCTCCCCCTGCCCTGAAAACCTTATTTCTTAAATCTGATGACATTCCATGAAGCCCTGCCGAGCAGCGCCTCCGCGCGCGTGCCGTCAACGGTCGTTTTGCCGTCGCTCTTCGGGCAGACCGTGTAAGGCGCGTCCTCGGTGTTGACGGCGTTGACGTCGTCGTGATGCATCGCGATGTGCTCGACGAGCCTGTACCCTTCAAAGCCGCCGAGGTCGATCTCCGCCGCGATATCCTCGTCAAGATTCTTGTTGACGGCGAACACGGTCAGCTCGCCCGCCTCTTCGTTGTGAACGGCGACGCTGTCGACGAACGGCACATCCGTATACTTGCGCGTGTCGTACTTTTCGCACTCGACCTTCGTTTCGAGCGCGGTCCCGCGCCCGTATGCGGAGGCGTGCATATAGGGGTAGAAAATCGTCTGCGCCCACGCGCCGCCGCCGTTGCGCGTCATTATCGGCGCTATGACGTTTACGAGCTGCGCCATGCACGCGACCTTGACGCGGTCCGCGTGGCGGAGCATCGTAATGAGCAGCGACCCGATCAGGAGCGCGTCCTCGAAGTTGTATACGTCCTCGAGCTGCGGGGGCGCTATACTCCAGCGCTCGATGTGCTTATGGTTGCCGGGCTCGTTGCAGTGGTACCACACGTTCCACTCGTCAAAGCTGATGTTGACCTGCTTTTTCGAGCGGGCGACGACCTTTGCGTAATCTATCGCCGAGACGACGCTCTTTATAAAGTAGTCCATGTCGAGGTTGTTTGCGAGGAAGGTCTTCGTGTCGTGCGCGTGATTGTTGTAATACGTGTGGCACGAGACATAGTCGACGTTGTCGTAGCAGTGCGAGAGCATCGTCGCCTCCCACGTGCCGAACGTCGCCATCCCGCTCGACGAGCTGCCGCACGCGACAGTCTCTATCGAGGGGTCGACCCATTTGAGCATCTTCGCCGTTTCGTTCGCGATCCTGCCGTATTCGTCCGCCGTCTTCGCGCACATCTGCCACGGACCGTCCATCTCGTTTCCGAGGCACCAGAGCTTTATGCCGTAGGGGTCGCGGTGACCGTTTGCGGCGCGCAGGTCGGACCAGTACGTCCCGCCCGGGTGGTTGCAGTATTCGATGAGATCTTTCGCCTCGGCGGGACCGCGCGTCCCGAGATTGACCGCCATCATGACGTTCGTGTTCGCGCGCTTTGCCCATTCCTGAAACTCGTCGATGCCGACCTGGTTCGTCTCGAGCGTTCCCCAAGCGAGCTCGGTGCGCACGGGGCGCTTGTCCTTCGGACCGATGCCGTCCTCCCAGTTATAGCCGGAAACGAAATTCCCGCCCGGGTAACGCACGACGGGGACGCCGAGCTTTCTCACGAGGTCGATGACGTCGCGGCGAAAGCCCATGTCATCCGCCGTCGGATGACTCGGCTCATATATCCCGCCGTAGACGGCGCGCCCGAGGTGCTCTATAAAGCTGCCGTAGATGCGGGGGTCGACGCTCCCGACTGTGAAATCGCGGTCAAGTCTGATTTTTGCTTTCATGCTGTCTCCTTCCGAGTGTGAGCTGATTTAAGTATTTTTACTTCTTTTTTATTTTATTATCGGTATGCGGAACACGTTGACGGACCGCGGCAGAAACTCGTACGTGAACGGCAGCCCGTCGACGTCGAACGAGCCGTACTTCGTCGCGACCTTTTCGGGCTCCTCGAAGCTGTTCGTGTCGTCTATCGACTCCGCCGTGAGCGTCTCCGTCTTCACGGTGCGCGCGCCGTCCCCGGCGCCCTCGACATTGATCCGCACCGTCACCGGCGTCGGGCGGACGTTGACCGCCTTGATTATGACCTCACTCGTGCTCTCGTCGAGCGTCGAGGAAACGTATATGCGCTTCGGCGGCTTCGGGCAGTATTCGACATCGTTTATGACGACGCCGTCTATCGCCGCCGTGATATGCGGTCCGCGGCGCGTCAGCGTCAGTCTGTACGCGCGCCCGTCCTCAAGCGTGAACGGCTCGTGCGACAGCCTGCTGTCGTAGCCGCGCAGACGGCACCCGATTGCGGATTCTCCCTCACCGTCTCTGCCGCCGCCGATGTTCCACGAAAACTCCGCGTCCTCGCCGACCGAGAACGCTATCGACACGCCGCGGCGGAACCTCACGGGCTGCTCGCCCGGGCGGCGCGGCGGGAACTCCGCCGGCGTCTCGCTCAGCGTGACGGTACATTCAAAGTCAAAGTCCTCCCACGCGCCGTTCACGGTCACGTCGCGCGGCGGTCCCCAGCGGCGCCTGCGCGGCTCGGGCTCCGCCGACTCGGACGAATGCTCGCGGACAAGATCGCCGTCGCGGTACGTCCAGTCGCCCTCGCGGACCTCGATGTCGGACGCGGCGACGGGCTCGCCGTTGACCCTTATGCCGCGGAACGCGGCGTCTCCCCTGCCGGCTCCGAACGCGAACCCGCCTGCGATGCGCTCGGGCTCGCACTTTTCGTCCTCGGGCGTGATGTCGCAGGCGACATCGAGCGTGACGTCGCCCTGATTGACCGAATACATCTTCTGCACATAGTAGCTCGGAATGCCGAAGACCTCGTGGTTGTTGTACCAGATCAGGTTCGGGCGCCAGTTGACGTAATCGGCGTTGCATAAAAGCGGCGCGTAGCACGTCAGGGCGACCCTGTCGGCGCAGAGCTCAAAGCTCGTCATGTACGCCGCCTCGCAGAGCGCGTTATAGAACGTGTTGTTCCTGCTCGCGTATTCGCCGAGGAACACCTTCGGTCCCTTCGGATCGTAGAAATCGGAGAAATAGCGGTCGTAATTCTGTATCATCCAGTCGGGCGCGACGTAGTAGTGCTCGTCCACACCGTACGAGCCCCACTTCCGCGCGCTCTCCCAGCCGAGGTCAAAGCCCTTTCCGGCGGGAGCCGGACCGGCTGTGTTGAGTATTTTCACGTTCGGATATTTTTCCGCGATCGCACGGTGGAATAGCGGATAGCGTTCAAAGAACCCCTCGTCGACCTCCTCGTTGCCGATCGCAATATATTCAACGCCGAACGGCTCGGGATGTCCCATTTCGGCGCGGACCGCGCCCCACTTCGTATCGGGTGCGCCGTTCGCAAATTCGAGCAGCTCGAGCGCCTCGTCGATCCACGGCTGCATCTCGTCCATCGGGACCCAGCACTGCCTGTGCGGATTGAATGCGCCAGGCAGCACAGGCATCGCCTTTGCGCCGATATCCTCGCAGAACAGGAAAAACTCGTAATATCCGAAGCCGTAGCTCTGATTGTACCCCCAGTTGTCGCGCTTTGACGGGCGCGCCTCGACGGGACCGACAGAATTGCGCCAGCGGTACATGGCGTCGCGCGCGTGCTCGTCGACGTCACCGTCGTGCGTGAGGCACCCGCCGGGGAAGCGGACGAACTTCGGCTTCAGCTCCGCAAGGAACCCGGCGATATCGGGACGAAGCCCGTTTTCGCGGGAACGGAACGTTTCCTTCGGGAAGAGCGACACCATGTCAAGGCAGACGCTGCCCGCACCGTGGATGAGGATGACGAGCCTCCCTGAGAAGTCCTCCGAATCCGAGACTATCTCCGCCGTGTACTTCTTCCACTCCGCCGAGTCGACCGTGATCTCCGCCCTGCCGTAGAGTTCCCCGTCCGTGCTCTCTAGCCTGATCTCGACCGGCTCGCGAAGGCAGATGTCACGCCTCGCGAACACCGAGAACATGTAATGCGCGCCCGCCCGGAGCGGGATCCCCGTATTGTAGCCGCAGTTGACGGCGCCGACTGTCCCCTCGACCTCGAGCCCCCGGCGGGACCCGTTTGAGATGCGCAGATAATGCGTATTGTTCACGTTCAGCGGATAAACGGATTCGACGCCG
Organism: uncultured Clostridia bacterium; assembly: GCA_947624995.1. GTDB lineage: Bacteria > Bacillota > Clostridia > Oscillospirales > CAG-272 > DTU064. The sequence goes on along the minus strand of CANQMS010000012.1, from coordinate 57,154 downwards.
CCGCGCACGACCCCGCCGTCACGCCCGATGAGCTCCCACGCCGTTAACGGCGTGTAATCCCTGTTGTCGACGTCCGAGAACTCGAACGAGCGGTTGCGGACCGTCTCGGCGTAAAGTCCGCCGTCCGCCGCGTGATTTATATCTTCAAAGAAAATGCCGTAGAGGTCGTTCGTGGGATAAAGTTTTTTGCCGGCGTTAACCGTTATACCGGAAAGCTTTGCCATGATGTTCCTCCGAACAGATCGTATTCACTTTCGATTATACTTTAATCCCGCGCCCGTGTCAATGAATTTGATCCAAAATAAAACTTTTTTGCGCAAACTGCCGCAAATGCATCGGGCAGCAGTCGCGGGAGGGCGCCGTACTGCGCGCCCTCCCGCGATTTTTTGCCGATTATTTTCTGTTCTTTCCGCGCACGTCGGGACCGTCCTGCTTTTCGTTCCGGCGAAGGATCGGCACGTACGGCGTCTCCTCGCGCACGCGCCTCGGCGTGTGCTTTATTATATTGACGCCGAACACGACCGCGAAAGTTGCGAACAGGGCGACGGACAAAACGAGCCATACTGCGACCGAGCCCGCGAACATCGCCGATGCTGTCAGCGCCGACGAGAGCGCGCCGAGCAGCACGCCGTATATCACCTCCGCGCGCCTGCCCGCGGCTGAAAATTTCCTTTTCTTCCCGAGCGGCAGCGTCACCGATGCGGAATACCCGATCAGAGCGGAAAGCGAAATCACGGCGACGACGGCGCCGCATATCGCTGCGGCGATGCCAGCCGCGAGCATCGGATAAACGACCGGAGCCGCGGCGCGGCGATATTCGGCGACGACATCGGCTTTCGAAAGCCTGCCGTCGAATCCGTGGTAGAACGTGTGCCCGTCCCTTGTCCAGTCCTGCGCCCTTCCGTCAAGCTGCATTCCCGTTATCGTTATCTCGCGCGAGGTAACGTATTCATACCTGATCCTGACGTCCCCGATCTCCGGCGAGGACAGGTCCTCCGCATTTGTAATATATTCTCCCTCCGTGCGGAAGCCGTGTACGTCCGTTTCCGGGAGTGAGCCGATCCTCTCCCGCGCCTTCAGGCAGGAGAGCTGCTCGTCGCCGACGTAAAAGCCGCCTATATGAACTGCCGCGGCGGCAAACTCGCCCGAACCCGTGCTCGCCGGATAAGCTGCGGGATTTTTGTGCTCGGCGTCTCCAGTGTCGACGAGCTCCTCGCTCCAGCCCTTCTCAAAGCCGCCCGAGCCCGACGGCAGCCACTGATACATCTCCGATATGCGCGACAGGAGCACCGAGTCCGCGCTGACGCCGAATATCGGGTCGACGGCTCCGCCCTCGTCATACTCCGCCTCGCCCGGCACGATGACGAGGTACATGTCGAAATCATTGACGTACTTGCCGTCCTCCCTGACATACGAGTCGTCCTCGAATTCCTTTATCGCTCCTGCCGCGTCCGCGCGCGCTGCCAAGGACATCGCCGTGAGCGCGATGCCGGACGCGAGCAAAATCACGCCGAGCACCGCCGCCGCGATCTTCAAGAATTTATTTTTCATTAATATATTCCCCGCCTTTTCGTCTTTTTGACTGTGTTTCGGAGTCCGCATTTTTACCGTTACAGTATAGCATAAAACGCACGCAATTGCAAATCCGTTTTATTTTTCAAAAAAGGTCGCGGATGTATGTAGACACGGCGGGAATTATCGTATATAATATACGGTGTAAACGCAAGGGAATCGTACGGAGTCGGCACGGTTTTGGACAAAAAAGACGAAATAATTTTGCAGCAGCTTGACGTCATCCGCGAGATGACGGCGCGCAACATGCGCCGCGTCGGCGACGACATATGGGGCGCGCCGCGCACGAAAGCGGCGGGACCCGCCGGGGACCGCAAGCCGTCCTCTTCTGCGGACGCCTCCGCGGATGCACCGAAGACGGCTGCCTCAACGGGGCAGGGCGACCCGAAGCCGGGAGAGGTCCCTGTGCCTCCGAAGGAAAACATCGACGACCTGCGCACGGAGCTCGACTCATATATCGGTCTTTCCGCCGTCAAGGACGAGGTCCGCGACCTCATAAATATGGTGACGGTTTGGAAAATGCGCCGCGAGCACGACCTGCCCGCGCCCGACCTCTCGCTGCACATGGTCTTCGCCGGCAATCCCGGGACAGGCAAGACGATGATGGCGCGCTTCATGGCGCGCGTCTATCACTCGCTCGGGATCCTCTCAAAGGGGCACCTTGTCGAGGTCGACCGCTCGGGGCTCGTCGCCGGCTACGTCGGGCAGACGGCGATCAAGACCTCATCCGTCATCGAGCGCGCGAAGGGCGGCGTCCTCTTCATCGACGAAGCGTATTCGCTCTCGTCCGGCAAGGCGGAGAACGATTTCGGGCTCGAGGCGATAGAGACGCTGCTCAAGGCGATGGAGGACAACAGGGACGACCTCGTCGTCATCGTCGCCGGGTATACCGACCTGATGGAGGAATTCATTGATTCGAACCCCGGCTTGTCCTCGCGCTTCAACAGGTACCTCTACTTCGACGACTACACGGTCGACGAAATGCTCGACATCTTCGAGCTGCAGTGCAAAAACAACTGCTACGTGCTCGAGGAGCCGGACGCGCGCGGCGCGCTCCGTTCGCTGCTCGCCGACATGTCGAAAGACGGTGACTTCGGCAACGCGCGCGGCGTCCGCAACATCTTCGAGCGCATCCTGATAGAGCAGGCTAACCGCTTGGCCGCCCTGCCGTCCGTCACTCGCGACGAGCTGATGACGATCAAGGCGGCGGATATCGTGGCGCTTTGACGTCGAAAAGCGAAAAATAACGCGCTATTTTTCACAAAATAATCGAATACTCATAAATTGCCGATTGCAAAATCGGCGCGTTCGTGTTATTATATTGGGTGGTCAGAAATATATTTTCTATATATTTGGCAGGAGGATATCAAAACAGAATGGCTATCAAAAGAAACAAGCAGTCGATGGACGGTAACCAGGCTGCGGCTCACGTAAGCTACGCGTTTACGGAAGTTGCGGGCATTTACCCCATCACCCCCTCGAGCCCGATGGCGGACTTTGTCGATCAATGGTCCGCGCAGGGCAGAAAGAACATCTTCGGGAACACCGTCAAGGTCTCCGAGATGCAGTCCGAAGGCGGCGCTGCCGGAACGGTCCACGGTTCCCTCGCGGCAGGCGCTCTCACGACTACATACACGGCATCCCAGGGTCTTCTTCTCATGATCCCGAACATGTACAAGATCGCGGGCGAGCTTCTTCCCTGCGTCTTCCACGTTTCGGCGCGCACGGTCGCCGCACACGCGCTCAACATTTTCGGCGATCACAGCGACGTCTATTCCTGCCGTCAGACGGGCTTCGCAATGCTCGCGTCGTCCAACCCGCAGGAGATCATGGACCTCGGCGCCGTCGCACATCTCTCCACGATCAAGGGCAGAGTGCCGTTTCTTCATTTCTTTGACGGATTCCGCACGAGCCACGAGATCCAGAAGATCGAGTGCTGGGAAAACGATCAGCTCGCAGACCTCGTCGATGAGGACGCGCTCCGCGCCTTCAGAGAAAGAGCTCTGAACCCCGAGCACCCCGTTCTCCGCGGTTCTGCCGAGAACGGCGACATCTTCTTCCAGCACAAGGAAGCAGCCAATAAGTATTATAACGCGCTGCCCGCCATCGTTGAGGACTACATGAACAAGATCAACGAGCGCATCGGCACCGATTATAAGCTCTTCAACTACTACGGCGCGCCGGACGCCGACCGCGTCATCGTCGCCATGGGCTCCATCTGCGACGTCGCGGAGGAAGTCATCGACTACATGCTCGCAAGGGGCGAGAAGGTCGGTCTCGTCAAGGTCCGCCTCTACCGTCCGTTCTGCGCGGATAAGCTCGCCGCCGCCATCCCCGCGACGGCAAAGAAGATCGCCGTCCTCGACAGGACGAAGGAGCCCGGCGCGCTCGGCGAGCCCCTCTACCTCGACGTTGTCACCGCTCTCTCTCAGGCGGGCTGCAAGGCAGAGATCGTCGGCGGCAGATACGGTCTCGGCTCCAAGGACACGCCTCCGTCATCCGTATTCGCCGTTTACGAGAACCTTGCCTCCGATCATCCGAAGAACGGCTTCTCGCTCGGCATCGTTGACGATGTGACGGGCTGCTCCCTCACCGAGAAACCGGCCCCCGACACGGCTCCCGAAGGCACTATCGCGTGCAAGTTCTGGGGTCTCGGCGGAGACGGTACGGTCGGCGCGAACAAGAACTCGATCAAGATCATCGGCGACCATACGGACAAATACATTCAGGCATATTTCCAGTATGACTCGAAGAAGACGGGCGGCATCACGATCTCGCATCTCCGCTTCGGCGACAAGCCGATCAAGGCGCCCTACTACATCACGAAGGCGAACTTCGTCGCGTGCCACAACTGCGCATATCTGACGAAGTACGACATGGTCGAGGACATCAAGCCGAACGGCACGTTCCTCCTCGACTGCCCGTGGGAAGTCGGGGAGCTCGACGCTCACATCCCGGCGAAGGTGAAGAAGTACATCGCCGAGAACAACATCAACTTCTACATAATCAACGGCACCGGCATCGCGACCGAGCGCATCGGCAACGCGAAGGTCAAGAACACCGTCCTCCAGTCCGCGTTCTTCTCGCTCGCGAACATCCTTCCGAAGGCGGACGCCATCGAATACATGAAGAAGATGGCGTACAAGTCCTACATCAAAAAGGGTCAGGCTATGGTTGACCTCAACTATGCCGCCATCGACGCCGGCGGAGACGCATACGTCAAGGTGGAGGTTCCCGAATCCTGGAAGAACCCGACGCCCGACGCGAAGGCTCCCGAATTCAAGTCCGAGCGCCCCGAGCTTGACGAGTTCGTCAACAATATCGTCGAGCCCGTCGACGCAATGCGCGGTGACTCGCTGCCCGTTTCCGCATTCGAAAAGTATGTGGACGGCACGTTCCCGCAGGGTGCTGCCGCATCCGAGAAGCGCGGCGTCGCCGTCAACGTTCCGGTCTGGAACGAGACAAAGTGCGTACAGTGCAACATGTGCTCGTTCGTCTGCCCGCACGCCACGATCCGCCCGTTCGCTATGACGGAGGAAGAGGCTGCGAAGGCTCCCGCGGACACTAAGTTCACAGAGAAGCCCGTCGTCAAGACGAATTACAAGTTCTCGCTCGCTGTCAGCCCGCTCGACTGCATGGGCTGCGCGCTCTGCGTCAAGGTCTGCAAGGTCGGCGCGCTCGAAATGGTCCCGCGCGACACGCAGCTTTCTCAGCAGCCCGTATTCGATTACGCAGTCGCGAACGTCTCCGAGAAAAAGGAACTCATCAACAACACGGTCAAGGGCAGCCAGTTTAAGCAGCCGCTGCTTGAGTTCTCCGGCTCCTGCGCAGGCTGTGCCGAGACATCTTATGCACGCCTTATCACACAGCTCTTCGGCGAGAGAATGTATATCTCGAACGCGACCGGATGCTCCTCCATCTGGGGCGGCTCCGCTCCCGCGACGCCGTACACCGTCAACCGTGAGACGGGCAGAGGTCCGGCATGGGCGAACTCCCTCTTTGAGGACAACGCCGAGCACGGTTACGGCATTTACCTCGCTCAGAAGTATCGCCGCGAAGTCCTCACCGACAGAGTGAAGGCGCTCGTCGCGCTCGAGAAGTGCCCCGACGCGCTCAAGGCAGCGGCTGAGGCATGGCTCGAGTCCAAGGACGACAGCGCGAAGACAGACGAGGTATCCGCGGCGCTGCTCGCAGAGGCGAAGAAGATCGACTGCGACTGCGAGGTCGGCAAGACGGCGAAATACATCGTCGAGAACGGCGACATGCTCGGCAAGAAGTCCGTATGGATCTTCGGCGGCGACGGCTGGGCATACGACATCGGCTTCGGCGGACTCGATCACGTGCTCGCCTCCGGCGAAAACGTCAACGTCATGGTCTTCGACACCGAGGTCTACTCGAACACGGGCGGGCAGGCGTCCAAGGCTTCCCAGCTCGGTCAGGTCGCGCAGTTCGCGGCGGCGGGCAAGGCAATCGGCAAGAAGAATCTCGCCGAGATCGCAATGTCCTACGGCTACGTCTACGTCGCACAGATCGCGATGGGCGCAGACATGAACCAGACGATCAAGGCGCTCACCGAGGCTGAGGCTTACAACGGTCCGTCGCTCGTCATCGGCTATGCACCGTGCGAGATGCACGGCGTCAAGGGCGGCATGACGAACTGCCAGCTCGAGATGAAGCGCGCGGTCGACGCGGGCTACTGGCAGATGTTCCGCTACAACCCGGCGAAGAAGGCGACCGGCGAAAACCCGCTCACCATCGACTGCAAGGAGCCGACGGCGGATTACATCGAGTTCATCAAGAGCGAGACGCGCTACAGCCGTCTTGTCCAGAGCTTCCCCGAGAGAGCCGAAAAGCTCTTCAACGAAGCAAAGGTCAAGGCTGCCGAGAAGTACGCTCACCTCCAGAAGCTCTCCGAGCTCTATAAGTGATCGACCGGCAAAAAAGTGTAAAATAACCCCGTGGGGAGGGACTTATATAAGTCTCTCCCCACGGTCGTTTTTTGCAGGCGGCATGCAAGGCGCAAAAATCACGCCTGCCGTATAATCTGTCGCACCGTCCGAAAGATTCGTTTCTACAGCTTTACGACGACCTCCGTGCCGTCTTTTGTGCTGACGTGAAGGAGCTCGAGACCGCGATAGCGGCGCCAACGTGTTTTACGAGCCGCCGACGACAGAGCGAGCACGATCGCCCTTTTGTCCTCGCTCAAATCTTCCCCTCCGATGTGGACGGCGGCGCGCAGCCCGAGCGGCAAAAGAAAGCGCGGGAAAATTAACAGCAGGCGCACGCCCTCCGCGCGGATCCGCACAGTCATTCGACCCAGATCTCCACTTTTGTGTTGTCTGCGTTGTCCTCGGTGACGTCGACCTCAACGAGCTTGCCTATGACGCCGACGTTTGCGAGCGCGATCACACGGTCGAGGTCTATGCTCTCGAGCGCGCTTTTTACGCCTTTAAGCGAGTCGCTCCCGCTGAGATCAACGGCTCCGCTCGTCAGAGCCAGCTTTGCAATCTCGAGCGGCAGATTTACGCTCACCTTTGCATCGTCCGAAATGACGCGTATTTTGAGTATAGCGCGCGACGGATCGAAGTCGCTTTTCGCGACCGCTACGGTCTCTGCCTTCCGCACGCCCAGGAGTTCATCGCAGCTTATGCCGAAAACCTCCGACAGCCGCGGCAAAAGCGAGATATCCGGCGACGTTATGGCATTTTCCCATTTTGATACCGCCTGAGGCGTGACGGAACATTTTTCCGCCAGCTCCTCCTGCGTCAGTCCGCATTTTTTGCGGTAAAATGCAATGCGTTCGTCAAGTGTGTCAAGCATGTGAAATTCTCCTTTTTTATTATGTTCCCTTGTTGTGCCTCAATTTTAAACCCGGGCACGCCTTCTTTACACAAACCGGATGGGGAATACTGTAACTCAAAGGTTGATTTTTTATAACCGGACGGTTGAATCTGCGCAAAAAGGTCAATAAAACGCAAAAACGGGGCGGGACGCGACAGTCCTTACCCCGTTTTGATCCGGTATCGGCGCGGATGATTTTCCTATCACGTCCCGCGCCGGGCTTTTACTTTTTGTCGTAATTCTTAGTGAAGAACAAGAGGTACGCGATCGCGGAGGCGACCATGAAGCCGGCGCATATCCAGAGCAGGACGTGCGCTATCGCCTCGGATTCGAGCGGGATGAACATCAGAAGCGCGAACATCGCGTTGAGCGCGACCGTGCAGACCTTTCCGTACCACTTCGCACCGGAGACGACGCCCGTCCTGCGGACGGCGAAAAAGCCCGAGAGCGCCGTTGCGATCTCCTTTACGGCGAGCAGCGCGAAAAGTATCCACGCGTAGCTGCGCGTTATCGCGATGCAGACGAGCATGGACGCCTGTGTCAGCTTGTCTGCGAGCGGATCGAGCATCTTCCCGAAATCGGATATCATATTGAACTTTCTCGCTATGATCCCGTCCGCAACGTCCGAGGCGTAAGAGATCACGAGCACGCACGCGGCGAGCAGATAATCCCGGCGCCAGACGTAGAGGTAAACGATCAGCGGGATCAGAAGTATGCGGATTATGCTCAGCACGTTAGGCAGAGTCAGAATGTCCCGCGACTTGGCTCTGCCCTTGATGACGGGATATTTTTTCTTTTCCGCCCCCGCGTCCCCGTTCGCGCTCATGTTCTCGCTCATGTTCTCGCTCATGTTCTCGCTCGGGTTTGTATTCATGTTAGTGTTGTCGGTATTTTTCACTCGTGATCCTTTCTCGCGACACGTCTTTTTTTCGCGGAACCGTATTCCGCGAGCGGATTTGCCGCGACGGCTTCTTCCATTCCCTCATTTGAAACGTGAGTGTATATCTGCGTCGTGTTGAGCTGCTCGTGCCCGAGTATCTCCTTGAGCACGCGGACGTCGACGTGACCGGACTGGTACATCAGCGTCGCCGCCGTATGGCGCAGCTTGTGCGTCGAAAAGTGCTTGTATTCGAGCCCGGCGGCTCCGAGATACTTGCCGACGAGCCACTGCACCGTCTTTACGCTTATCCTGTTGCCCTGCGATGAGAGGAACAGTGCGGACTCGCCCTTCTTCTTCGCGGGCTGTGCCTGCCTCTCGGGCAGGTAATCCGCCACCGCGCGGCGGCACGCATCGTTTAGGTATATGATGCGCTCCTTGTTGCCCTTGCCGACGACGCGCAGCGAGCGCAGCTCGCGGTCGATGTCCGGCAGCGATATGCCGACGAGCTCGGAAAGCCTCATGCCGGTGTTGAGGAACAGCGTTATTATCGCGTAGTCGCGCAGGCGGTTCTTCGATGTCTCGTCGTTTTTGACTGCCTCGAGCAGATCTATGCTCTCCTCGAGCGTCAGGTGCTTGGGCAGCGACTTTTTCTTTTTCGGTGACTCGATGTTTGCGGCGGGATTGACGTCAAGATGCGTCGTCTTGACCGTCAGGTACTTGAAAAACGCCTTGATCGCGGACAGCTTCCGCGCGCGGGCGCTCGGACCGTTTCCGCGCTCACCGCCGGCGTACATCAGAAAATCGTATATGTCCGTGGTTTTTATATCTCTTATGACATCCATCCCGATGTCGCTGATATCGAGCGACTCAAACGTCTCGTCCGTTATCGGCAACCCGCAGCGCTCAGCCTTGATAAACCGCAGAAACGTGCGCAGATCGAGGCAGTATTCTTCCACCGTCTTCGGAGAGCACTGCTGTATCGTGCTCTTGTACGACGCGAATTCCCGCACGATATCGGGCATCTCTTCAAGGTCGAACGCCATCGCAGCCTCCCCTTTTCAAAAGTAAAACCGCACTCTCATCCATACGTTTTCTATTATACAAAATTATTCGCCTTTTGTAAACAATAAAATGAACATTTTGTAAACTTTATCGCGCAACTATTGCGTTTCACACGCGGATTATATACAATAATAATTTGAAGTATGCTCGCGTCGGAGGCTTATATGCTCGAATTCATTAAAAAGAACGCCCACTTCATATGGAAGCTCCTGCTGAACCAGACGGGGCTGACGCTGTTCGGTCTGATGACGTCGATGTCCGCCGCGGCGATCGACCATACTCTCGCCGGAGAAGGGAACATCCAATACACGTGCATGATCTGGGCAAGTGTTTTTGCAATTATTTTTTATATGTTCGTCGACTACTCCGCCATAAAGGAGGAGGGGCAGAAGGACAAGATCCGCATAGACGCGGGGCGCCTCGAACGCGACACTTGGCGCGGGCTGAAGATCGTCCTGATCGCCTCCGTGCCGAATCTTCTTCTCGGTCTTTTGGTCAACGTCTTCGGTCTGCTCGGCGCCGATCCCGGTCCCGCTATCGGTTGGGCAGGCGCAATCGCCGGCACGTCAAAGGTGATCGCGATCATAATTCAGGCGATGTACTGGGGCGTTCTGATCGGCGCCACGGGGATGATAAGCGGAGGGATCGCGAATATCGGCGACGTCCCGAATTTCTGTTACGCGCTGATCCCACTGCCCGCTATCATATGCGTAACGCTCGCCTACATCGCCGGACTGCACGATGTAAGTCTCATCAGAAAAATAAAAGGGCTCTTCAAGCCGGAAGCACCGGCAAAAAAATAAAGACGGAACGCAAAAAGATCCGGGAGCGCGCATAAAAGCGCCTCCCGGATCTTTTCGTTTGTCCCGATCCGTCCTGTTTCAGCAGAGCGCCCCGAGCACGCCGACGGCGTCACCCTTGCAGATGAGGTCGCAGTGCTCCGACACGTACGCATCCGCCGCCCTGCCGCATCTCTCGCCCCCGTATTCGCCGACGATGGCGTCGAGCCTCGGCTCCGGCTCATATGTAATCAAAAAATATCCTCCGCCGTGATCCGCATAAGCCGCCGAGCCGGAACGCCCCTGCCGCGACAGACGCCCGCAGACGGCAAGCAGCGAATCAAGGTCCGGGAACGCGTATATGCCGCGCTCCGCTCTCGTCTTCGGCACATTTGTTCTCGGCGTCATGGCTGCCTCCCCGGGTCTGTTTTTTTCGTACTGCGTTACAAACATCTCGCATCCGCCCGACGCGGACTCATAGATCTGGACAAAGATATGCCCGTCTCCGGGATCGAATCCGCCGCTCGGGCATGCGTCGCGCAGTATGCGCCGCAGTCGAGCGCGCCCGTATCCGGATGCGACGTCCACCGGAACCGAAAGCTCATAGTCCGAGAGGTCCTCCGCCGTCAGCATTATCTTGAGCTTGCGCTCGCTTATCTTTATCGTTTCCATTTCCCGTCCGGGACCCCCGCATAACATCGCTTCCCTATCATTATAATCCAAACGCGCGCAAAATGGTACTCAAAATATATGGTAATTTTGAAGAGCGGAAGATGTGCCGAAAAAAACCTGTATGCCCTGCTTTCAGCCTTATATGAAATACCGCGGCGGGGACCGGAGCCCCGCCGCGGATGCGTTTTCTCAGTTCTCTATCGGCTCGAAGTCGGCGGCTCCGTGCTTGCAGAGCGGGCAGACGAAGTCCTCCGGGAGCTCGTCTCCCTCGTAGACGTAGCCGCAGACGCGGCAGACCCAGCCGCGGCGTCCCTCCGTCTTCGGCTTCGGCTTGACGTTCTTCTGATAATACGTATACGTCATCGTCTCGGCGTCCGAGATGACGCGCGCCTCCGTCACCGAGCAGATGAACATCCCGTGCGTTCCGAGGTCGACGTAATCATCGACCGTCAGCGACAAGAACGAGTTGATATATCTCGGCAAAAACGCGAGCCCGTTGTCCGAGTAGAGCGGCTCGATCCCGTCGAATTTGTTGACGTTCCTGCCGGAGCGGAAGCCGAAGCTCTCGAACACCGAGAACGGCGCGTCGACCGACAGGCAGCAGACGTTCATCTTTCCCGTGCCCTTTATGACGTGGTGCGAATAGTTGTCCTTGTTTATGGTCACCGCGATGCGGTTCGGCGTGTTCGTCACCTGGCAGACGGTGTTGACGATAAGACCGTTGTCCTTCTTTCCGTCGTTGCACGTCACGACATAGAGCCCGTAGCCGATGTTGAAGAGCGCCGTTAAGTCCTGTTTGTTCGCGGTCTCGCCGTGCTGCGCGATGTAGTCGCGGCATAGCTCGTCCGCGAGCGCGTCGAGCGCGGAGCTGCTCTCGGCGTTCAGCGCGGAGCGTATCGTCACAGTCGTGTCCGTGAACGTGATGTTCTTCGAGCCCTCAAACATTTTCTTTATCGTCTTCGCGGCGAGCGGCGCCCACGAACCGTTCTCGATTATGCCGACGGTGCGCTTCTGATACGAGCGCTCGGTCAGGTGCCCGATGAATTCGCGCATGAACGGGAAAATGTCCGCGTTGTACGTCGTCGTCGCGAGGACGAGCTTGCCGTACCGGAACGCGTCCTCCACCGCCTCCGCCATGTCGGAGCGGGCAAGGTCGGTGACGACCACCTTCGGGCAGCCCTTTGCGCGCAGCTTTTCCGCGAGCTTTTCGACCGCCTCGCGCGTGTGCCCGTATACGGATGTGTACGCAATCATGACGCCGTCGCTCTCCGCCTCGTACGACGACCAGATCTTATAAAGCCCGATGTAATAGCCGAGATTTTCCGTCAGCACGGGACCGTGCAGCGGGCATATCTTCTCTATGTCGAGCGCCGCCGCTTTTTTGAGGAGCGCGCCGACCTGCGCGCCGTACTTGCCGACGATGCCGAAATAGTACCTGCGCGCCTCGCACGCCCACTCCTCATCGACGTCGAGCGCGCCGAACTTGCCGAACCCGTCCGCCGAAAAGAGTACCTTGTCGCACGCGTCATAGGTGACGATGACCTCGGGCCAGTGTACCATGGGCGCGGTCACAAACGTGAGCGTGTGCTTTCCGAGCGCGAGCGTGTCGCCCTCTCCGACGACGATCCTTCTGCCCTCGAACTGCGTACCGAAGAACTGGTCCATCATGGAAAACGCCTTTGCCGACGAGACGACCGTCGCCGACGGGTACGTCGACATGAATTTCTCGATCCCCGCGGAGTGGTCGGGTTCCATGTGCTGGACTACGAGATAGTCCGGCGCGCTGCCGCCGAGCTCGGCTTCGAGATTGTCGAGCCATTCGTGAACGAATCTGCCGTCCACCGTGTCCATGACGGCGCACTTCGCGTCTTTAATCAGATATGAGTTGTACGCCATACCGTTCGGGACCGTGTACTGCCCCTCGAAAAGGTCGATCTTGTGATCGTTTACGCCGATATAGCGGATATCGTCCGTGATCTTCATTTTAAATGTCTCCTATATTTTTCGATTTACATAAGTATACTACTTTTTTGACGAATATGCAATACCTGAGGTAAAGAGAGGGCGTCCACGCGGCAGTACCCTGCCAAAATCCGCCTTCCGTCAAAAAAGCACTTGAAAAAATCTTCCTTATGATGTAGAATATATTATGTATACGTATAATTTTATCATGGGTGAAGCTGTGCGGAGGGCGCGATGTTCGGATATGTAAAGATCGACGCCCCGGAGCTGCGCGTCCGCGACGCAGAATTCTACCGCGCCGCGTACTGCGGGCTGTGCCGCACGATGCGGCGCAAACTCGGCTTTACCTCCGCCGCCGCGCTCTCATACGACATGGTGTTCCTTATCGCCGTGCGCATGGCGCTCACCGGCGAAAAATACGCGCTTCGGCGCCATATGTGCCCGAAGCTGCGCTCAAAGCCGATGATAGAGGCGTGCCCTTCGCTCGAGTACGCCGCGGGCGTCTCGGCGCTGCTGACGCTCTGCAAGATCGAGGACGACATCCGCGACGAGCGCGGCGCCCGCCGCATCTGCCGCCGCGCCGTCCGTCCGGCGGCTCGCCGCCACCTGAAGCGCGCAGGCACGGCGGGGGCGCTCGAGGACAGCGTGCGCCGCAGGCTCGCGGAGATCTCCGCCGCCGAGGAGGGCGGCGGCTCGGGCGAGATCCCGTTCGGCGAGCTGCTCGGAGACGTATTCGCATACGGGCTCGACGGGGTCGACGCGCGCATAGCCCGGCAGATCGGCACGGGCGTCGGGCGCGTCATCTATATCGTCGACGCCGTCGACGATATAGATGAGGACAGGCGCGCAAACAGGTATAATCCGATCGCATCTGCGTTTGGCGGGCTCCCTCTCCCGGCGGCAAAGTCCGCCGTCGGCGACGCTGTACGGCTGACGCTTACGTCCGCAGCCGCAGCCTCCGAGCTCATCGGGGATCTCGACGGCGTGAGCGAGGCGAAGGCGGTCGTCCGAAACGTGCTGTACGCAGGGCTGCCCGCAGAAGCTGACAAGATCATTTCAAAATGGAACAAGAGGGGAGTTTGACGATTGAAGGATCCCTATAAAACGCTCGGCGTCTCACGGGACGCGAGCGACGCCGAAATAAAAAAGGCATATTACACGCTGGCAAAAAAATATCACCCCGACAACTATCAGGGCTCCGATCTTGCCGACGTCGCCGAAGAAAAAATGAAGGAAGTCAACGAGGCTTACGCCGAGATCGAGCGCCAGCGCGCCTCCGGCGGCGGCACCGCATATGACTACGCCTATGATGACGACGACGGCGGCAGCAACAGCGGCGGCGGATCGTACACCGGCACTTACGGTCAGGTCCGCGCGCTAATCAACGCGCGCCGCTTCGACCGCGCGATGGCGATCCTTTCCGCCGTTCCCGCGGACAGGCGCGACGCCGAGTGGAACTACCTCTACGGCTGCGTTCTGATCGGCTGCGGCAACTTTGCCGACGGGATGCGCTATATCGAGACCGCGTGCTACATGGACCCCGACAACGCGGAATACGCGCGGACGAGAGACAACCTCCATCAGCGCTCCGCCGCTTACGGTACGCCGTATTACGGCGGCAGCCGCGGGGGGGACAGCGACCTATGCCGGCTGTGTCAGACGCTCTGGTGCGCGGACTGCCTCTGCGAATGTATGGGCGGCGATCTCATCCGCTGTTGCTGAGGGCGCTATGAAAAACACAAAGCGGATCGCCGTATCGGGAATACTTGCCGCGATGTCGGTCGCCGTGATATACATCGGCACCGTGTCGGAGCTGTTCTCGTATTCCGGATGCCTCCTTTCATCGTTCATAATCCTCTTTCTTAAAATCGAGTACGGCACAGCCACGGCAGCCTCTGTCTACGGCGTCGTATCGGTGCTTTTGTGGCTCCTCTTGCCGGACAAATCGGTCGCGGCGATCTACACCTTGATCGCCGGGCTCTACCCGCTGTTCAAATCCTTCTTTGACAGGATCGGAAAGGCGCCGCTCCGCTGGCTCTGCAAGCTCGCGGCGTACAACGCCGCCGTCGTGCTCCTGTATTTCGCGGCACGCGCCCTGTTTGCTCCCGAGGCGGAGTCCCCGCTGCTGACGGCAGCCGTGATCCTCCTCGCCAACATCGTCTTCGTCTTTGCAGACATCCTCGCCGACAGGCTCACGCTCCTGTACAGCGTAAAATACCGCCCGAAACTCCGTCGGCGCGGCATATTATAATGAAAGAACGGTAAACGATCATGATACGTTCAATGACCGCCTTCGGGCGCGCCGTCCGCGAGGCGGGCGGCAAACGGTATACCGTTGAACTCAAATCCGTCAACGGAAAATTTCTCGACTGCTCGGTGCGCTGCCCGCGCCAATACGGCTTTGCGGAGCCGAAGATAAAGTCGTATATTTCGGAGCACGGCGTCACGCGCGGCAAGGTCGACGTCTACCTCGGCGTCGAGGTTATCGAGCAGCGCGGCGTCACGGTGACGCTCGACCCCGCGCTCGCTGCCTCGTATATCAACGCCCTTTACCGCCTGCGGGACGAGTTCGGTCTGCGCGACGATATAACCGTTTCGCGCGTCGCCGCGTTTCACGACATCTTCAGCGTCGCCGCCGAAGAGGAGGATATCGACGCCGAGTGGTCCGCGATCGAGGGGACGCTCGCCTGTGCCCTCGACGGCTTTCTCGCGATGCGCGCCGCCGAGGGCGAGCGGCTCGCCGCAGACGCGGAGTCAAAGCTCTGCGAGATCGAGGCGGCGGCAGCCGAAATAAAATCAATCTCCGAGGCGAACATCGAGGGATACCCGCAGAAGCTCGCCGAGCGGATCTCCGCCCTGCTCGAGGGCGGCGGCGTCGAAATAAACGAGCAGCGCATCCTCACCGAGGCGGCGATATTCGCCGACCGCGCCTCGATCGACGAGGAGCTCGTGCGCCTCGCCTCCCACCTGCACGCATTCCGGGAGATCATCGGCAACGAGGAGGCGGTCGGGAGAAAGCTCGACTTTCTCGTTCAGGAGATCAACCGCGAGACTAACACGATCGGCTCGAAATCTCAGGACACGAAGATCGCGCACCTCGTCGTCGACATCAAATGCACGGTCGAGAAGATACGCGAGCAGATACAGAATCTGGAGTGACGGTCTATGACGTTTATAAACATAGGGTACTCGAACCTCGTCGCCTCGGAGCACATCGTCGCCGTGATCGGCAGCGATACCGCGCCCGCCAAGCGCCTCATAGGCGAGGCAAAGGAGGCGGGGCGCGTCATAGACGCCACGTGCGGCAAGCGCACGCAGTCCGTCATCGTTACCGACAGCGACCACGTCATCCTCTCCGCCCTTTCGCCGGACGCCATAGGCAGGCGGGCGGACGGCGCGGACACGGCGGAATAAACACGAAAAAAGCGAAAAAATAAAATCCTTAAAAAACAGACAGAAAGGACAATCCGACATGTCAATGATCTCTCCCTCCATCGACGAGCTGACAAAGGGTCAGTTCAACCGCTACACGCTCGTTATCGCGACAGCGAAGTGCGCGCGCCTCGTTACGAATGAATACGTCAAGCAGCGCGAGGTCGCGGAGACCCGCATCGCAAACAAGGAGACGGACAAGATGCTCGCCTCTATGATAAAGCGCGAGTTCCGCGACGAAAAGGCCGTCAAATCCGCGGTGACGCGTCTCGCAGCCGGCGAATTCCGCGTCGTCACCCCCGACGACGGAAAATACTGAGCGTAAAGGCACATGAACACCGGATACGCCGGGTGCCGTATACTTGACGCTCCGTTTCACGCGGACCGTGAATACACCTACTATATACCGCGCGAGCTTTCGGGCGACATAGCGCCGGGCGTGTTCGTCACCGTGCCGTTCGGCGGCGGGAACAGGAAAAAGACCGCCGTCGTCACGTCCGTCACGGACAAAACGGAACTTCAGTCCTGCAAGCCGATATCGTCCGTAACGAACCGCACCCTGACGCTCACACCGGAGCTTCTCGACCTCTGCCGCTTTCTTTCGGAGCACACGCTCTGCACGTACGGCGAGGCAGTCCGCACCGCGGTGCCGCACGGCGCACTCTCACGCATAAGGGAATCTTTTTCCGCTGTCGAGGGCGCGGACGAATCGGCGCTCGGCTCGCTGACGGCAAAGGCAGTCTTCGTTTACGATTTTATCAAGACGAAGGGACCCGTCACCGCCGACCGCCTGCGGTCCGAATTCGGTGACGGCGACGCCGTATACGACATCGCGTCCGCGCTTATAAGATCCGGTCTCGTCTGCCGCTCTCTCGACGTTCACGAACCGACGAACACGCGCGAGGTGCGCGATGTTTCGCTCGCCATTACGGATGATGCGGCACACGCATACATCGGCGACAAAAAGAACAGGTCGAAGCGGGCAAAGGACATCGTCTCATACCTCACATCACACGGTACGTCTGAGGCTGGCGAGCTCAAGGCTGCCCTCGGCGAGTGCGCAGCGCAGCTGAAAAAGCTTTCGGAGCAGGGCATCGTTACGATAAAGGAACGCCGTGTGCTCCGCAATCCGTTTGCAGGGCTTGAAAAGAACGCCCCGCCGCTCACGCTGTCGGACGCACAGAAATCATCGTTCGACACGCTGTACGGTCTATACAAGACAGGCGAGGCAAAGGCGGCGCTCCTTCACGGCGTCACCGGCAGCGGCAAGACGTCCGTCATCCGCGCGATGATAGACGCCGTAACGGCGGATCACAGATCAGTCATAATCCTCGTCCCCGAGATCTCGCTGACGCCGCAGACAGTCAATATCTTTTGCGGCAGCTACGGCGACAGGGTCGCCGTCATCCACTCCTCCCTCTCCGAGGGCGAGCGTGTCGACGCGTGGCAGCGCATACGCTCCGGGGATGCCGACATCGTGATCGGCACGCGCTCGGCAGTGTTCGCGCCCGTAAATGACCTCGGCATGATCGTCATCGACGAGGAACAGGAGCACACGTACAAATCGGACGGAACGCCGAAATACACGGCGCACGACGTCGCGCGCTTTCGGTGCGCGCGGTCGGGGGCGCTGCTCCTTCTGTCGAGCGCGACGCCCTCGCTCGGTTCGTACTACAAAGCAAAGACGGGCGCCTACACGCTCCTGACGATGAAGGAGCGCTACGGCGGCGCGACGCTTCCGCGCGTCACGGTCGCGGACATGAGGCTCGACAGGGCGGACGGGTCGGATTCGCCGATAGGCTCCGTCCTCTTCTCGGAAATAGAAGAAAACCTCCGTCGCGGCGAGCAGACGATACTTTTTCTCAACCGCCGCGGCTACAACAATTTTCTCTCGTGCAAATCGTGCGGCACCGCCGTTCGCTGCCCGAGGTGCAGCGTTGCCCTGACATATCACGCGACGCGCCGCCTGAACGCCACCGACAACCGCGAGGACTACCGCGCCGAGCACATCTCCGCGGGCAGGCTCGAGTGCCACTACTGCGGCTACCGCGCGCCCGCGCCCGAAAAGTGCCCCGAGTGCGGAGGCGAAAACCTCTTCTACATGGGGTGGGGGACGCAGCGCGTCGAGCAGGAGCTCTCCGAGCGCTTTCCCGCCGCAAGAATACTCCGGATGGACGCCGACACGACGCGCGCGAAATCGTCATATGACGAGATCCTCGGCGCTTTCGGGCGCGGCGACGCCGACATACTTCTCGGCACGCAGATGGTCACAAAGGGTCACGACTTTCCGTCCGTGACGCTCGTCGGCGTGCTGCTCGCAGAATCGTCACTGTTCCTTGACGATTACCGCGCCGCGGAGCGCACGTTCTCGCTCATCACCCAGGTGATAGGGCGGGCGGGGCGGTCAAAGCTGCCGGGGCGCGCCGTCATTCAGACATACACGCCGGAAAACATAAATCTCGGCTTTGCGTGCAGGCAGGACTACGAATCCTTTTACGAAAACGAGATCGCCAACAGGCGCGCGTTTACGTTTCCCCCGTTCTGCGACATCGCGCAGATAACGCTTTCGAGCGACGACGAGGCGGAGCTCTCGTCCTCTGTCCTGCGGCTCGCAGACTATATAAGGACCGTTTCCGGGGAGAGGTTTTCCGACGTTCCGCTCCTTATGTTCGGTCCGTTCGAGGCGCCCGTCTACCGCGTCAACGGCAAATACCGTATGCGCGTCGTCTGCAAGTGCAGGCTCGGGCGGCGGACGCGCGAGCTGTTCGCGGACGTCATGAGGACGTTCGGGCGCGGCGTCTCGCGCCGCGTCACGGTCACGATAGATTTCAATCCAAACAGCATATAACCGAAAGGACTCACATGGCACTTTTGAGGATCAGAAAAAAAGGCGACCCGACGCTTCGGTCGCACAGCAGACCGGTCGACAAGATTACGAACCGCATAATAACCCTGCTCGACGACATGGCAGACACGCTCCATGACGCCGACGGATGCGGTCTCGCCGCGCCGCAGGTCGGCGTCCGCCGCCGCGTCGTTCTCGTCGAAACGGACGAGACGGGACTTATCGAGCTCATAAATCCGGAGATCATATCCGAGGAGGGCGAGCAGCTCGAACAGGAGGGCTGCCTCTCGATCCCGGGCGAATGGGGGATAACGCGCCGCCCCGCCAAAGTTACGGTGCGCGCCCTCGACAGGAACGGTAACTCCCGTGAATACACGGGGGAGGGTCTTCTCGCGCGCGCGTTCTGCCACGAGATAGACCATCTCGACGGCAAGCTCTACACCGACCCCGGCACCCTCGTCAGGATGGTCGATCCGGACGGGGACGAGGACACAGAGGACGAATAACACCGAACAGGAGCCCGCCTTATGAGGATACTTTTCATGGGCACGCCCGAATTTGCCGTGCCCGCACTCGACGCCGTCGCCGCCTCCGGCGAGCAGCTCGTCGCAGTCGTGACACAGCCGGATAAGCCGCGCGGACGCGGCTATACTTTGGCGCCGCCTCCCGTAAAGGTCCGCGCCCTCGAGCTCGGAGTCCCCGTGCTCCAGCCGGAAACGATCCGCGGCGACGCGTTCGCAGCGGAGCTTTCGGCGCTCCGACCCGATCTCATTTTCGTCGTCGCATACGGCAAAATACTGCCGAAAAACGTCCTCGACTTCCCGAGGTACGGCTGCGTGAACGCGCACGCCTCGATCCTGCCCAAGTACCGCGGCGCCGCACCGATCCAGCGCGCCATAATGGCTGGCGAGATGCTGACGGGCGTCACCGCGATGTATATGGATGAAGGACTCGACACCGGCGACATAATATTGACAAAAAAGATCACGATCGAGGACTGCGACAACCTCGCGTCCGTAGAAAAAAAACTCGCCGCCGCAGGCGCCGCGGCTCTGACCGACGTGATCGTCGGAATAAAAGAGAGGACACTGATACGGTTCCCTCAGCCGAGCGGCGCCACGTACGCCGCAAAGATCGAAGACGCCGACATGCGCGTCAACTGGACGCAGCCGGCGCGCCGGCTGTGGTGCCTTGTCCGCGCCCTGTCGCCGTCGCCGCTCGCATACACACTGATGCCGGACGGCAAGAGGCTGAAGCTCGCCGCCGCCGGATACAATGACAAAGACCAAAACGCCGCTCCCGGCACCGTCGTCTCCGTCGATGGCGGAAGGATCTCCGTCGCGACCGGACACGGTACGTTTTATATAACGGAATGTCAGCCCGAGGGGAAGCGGAGGATGACGGCGGCAGACCTCATCAACGGGCGCAGGCTCGCCGTCGGCGACGTGCTGCACTCATGAACGTCCGGAAGACCGCGCTCGACACGCTCGTGCGCGCCGCCCGCGACGGAAAATATCTGAATCTCGAACTCGGCTCGAGGCTGACGCGCACAGAGTTCAAGGACGCGGACCGCGCGCTCTTCACCGCTCTCGTCTACGGGACGTGCGAGCGCGCACTGTCCCTCGACCGCGAGATCACCGCTCTCACCGGGCGGCAGATCGGGAAGTTCGACCCCGAAACGCTCGCCGCGCTGAGGCTCGGGCTCTTCCAAATACTGTACATGGACAAAATACCGCCGCACGCGGCGGTGAATGAGACCGTAAATGCCGCTCCCGCCCGCTCGCGCGGGCTCGTGAACGCCGTTTTGCGCCGCTGTCTGCGCGAGGGCGCGCATCCGCACCTCCCGCCCGACGACGGCTCGGCGGAATATCTTTCGGCAGCATATTCGGTCCCGCTCCCGATCGTTGAATGCTGGCTCTCGGACTACGGTCCCTCTGCCCGCGCGCTGTGCGAATCCGCGAACCGCACCCCGCCCGTGACGCTGCGCGTCAACACACAGCGGACGGATGCGGCGGAGCTGCTCCGACGGCTTGAAGACTCGGGCGCCGAGGCGGCGCCGAACGCGCTTTTCCCGGACATGATAGATCTTAAGCATACATCCGCCGTCACCGGTATATACGGCTATGAGGAGGGGCTCTGGTTCGTCGAGGACGCCGCGTCCCGTGCCGCTGTCGCCGCCTCCGGCGTCCGCCCCGGGGATACCGTCGTCGACGCCTGCGCGGCGCCGGGCGGGAAATCGTTCTCCGCCGCGATAGATATGCGCGGCAAAGGCAGCATATATTCATTCGACCTGCACGAAAACAAGCTCTCCCTCATCCGCGCCGGTGCCGAACGGCTCGGGCTCGGCATCATTACCGCCGCGGCGCGCGACGCGCGCGAGTCGGACCCGGCGCTGCTCTCGCGTGCAGACGCGGTCATATGCGACGCGCCGTGCTCTGGTCTCGGCGTCATTGCCAAAAAGCCCGATATACGGTACCGCGACATGACCGCCGCCGACGGTCTTCCGAAGGTGCAGGCACAGATACTTTCCGCCTCATCCGGCTATGTCAAGCCGGGCGGGGTCCTCGTTTATTCGACATGCACGCTGAGAAAAGCCGAAAACGATGAGGTCGCCTCCGACTTTCTCCGTACACACCCGGACTTTTGTTCCGAGCCGTTCACGGTCGGCGGGATCGCCGCCGACGGCGGCACGCTGACGCTGATGCCACACCTGCACGGAACGGACGGATTTTTCATCGCCAAATTCAGAAGAAAACCACAGAAATGAACGAAAAGACCGATATTCTCCGCCTTCTGCCGGACGAGCTCACATCCTTCATAACATCCCCGCCGTACTCGCAGCCGAAATTCCGCGCGGGTCAGATCTTCTCATGGCTGCACCGCGGTGTCGGGTTCGAGGAAATGACCGACCTGCCGCTCTCGCTGCGCAGCTCGCTCGCCGACAGCTGCGTGATCAAAACGCCCGCCGTCGAGCGCCGCCTCGTTTCCGAGATCGACGGAACGATAAAATATCTGCTCCGCCTCTGCGACGGGAATCTCATAGAGGCGGTATACATGAAATACGAGCACGGGAACACGCTCTGCGTCTCGTCGCAGGTCGGCTGCCGGATGGGGTGCCGCTTCTGCGCCTCCACGAAGTCGGGCAGAGTTCGCGACCTCTCCGCCTCTGAGATACTCGGCGAGATAATCGCCGCCGAGCGCGACACGGGGACGCGGATCTCGAACGTCGTCATGATGGGGATCGGCGAGCCGCTCGACAATTTCGACGAGACCGTGCGCTTTCTGCGCCTAATCTCCGCCCCCGGTGGGATCGGGATAGGGCTGCGGCACGTTTCCGTGTCGACGTGCGGCATCGTGCCGCGGATACGTGACCTTGCAAAAACGGGGCTCCCGGTGACGCTTTCGATCTCCCTGCACGCTGCGGACGACAAAACGCGCTCCGCCATAATGCCCGTGAACGGCAGCTACCCGATCTCCGAGCTGCTCACCGCGTGCCGGGACTGGTTTTTGACGACGGGGCGCAGAATATCCTTTGAATACACCCTCATTTCCGGCAAAAACGACTCGCCCGAGGACGCGCGCAGGCTCGCCGACGTGCTCCGCCGCTTCATGAACGACGGCGGGCGGACGCTGCCGATGCACGTCAACCTGATCCCGCTCAACGACGTCGAGGGCACGGGACTCTCGCGCTCTTCGCGGGACTCGGTGCGCCGCTTTTCCGATATTTTGACCTCCCTCGGCATCACCGCTACGGTGCGCCGACGGCTCGGTCCCGATATAAACGCCGCCTGCGGTCAGCTTCGAATAAACAGCGCCGGAAACGGCAGATAAAACAGCAACAAGGAGGTATACCTATGCTGTATCACGCGAAAACGGATATAGGCAGATCCCGGCACTCGAACCAGGACACGTTCTCGACGCTCAAGATCGCCGACGACCTGTATTTCTTTCTCGTCTGCGACGGGATGGGAGGCGCGAACGGCGGAGAGGAAGCGAGCCGGATCGCCGCTGAGATCGCGACGGCGAACATCGAGCGCGACCTCGACCTCGTCCTTCACGACAAGGATCTCGACACCGACAAATATATCCCGAAGATCCTTGCATTCGCGGCGCGGGAGGCGAACCTCGCCGTCTACGACCGCGCGCAGGAAAAGCCCGAGCTCTCCGGGATGGGGACGACATTCGTCGGCGCCGTTGTCTACGGCAGCACGCTTTATGCCGCGAACGTCGGAGACAGCCGCCTCTACATCGTCAGGGACGGGTCCGCGAACCAGATAACGCGCGACCACTCGTACGTGCAGTACCTCGTCGACCTCGGCGTCATGACGAGCACTCAGGCGGAATCCTCCTCCAAGCGCAACATAATCACGCGTGCCATAGGCACCGACGAGACTGTCGATCCGGACACATATACCGTGACGCTCGAGCCCGACTCCTACATCCTGCTCTGCTCGGACGGACTGTCGACGATGGTAGATCGCGCCGAAACGGCGCGTATCATATGCGGTCCCGGCAGCATAGAGGAAAAAGTCTCCTCTCTCATAGACGCGGCAAACGAAAACGGCGGCAGGGACAATATCACCGTCGTTCTCGCAGAGACCGATCCGGCAAACTGAAAAATCGGAGTCACGTCAAATGGAATCGTTTGAAAGATACGTCGGACAGACGTTCGACGGAAGATATTATATAGAAAAGGTCGTCGGCATCGGCGGAATGGCTGTCGTCTTCCGCGCGACGGACTCGGTCACGCACCGCACCGTCGCGATCAAGATGCTGAAGGAGGACGTCGCGAAGGATGAGGCTGCCGTGAGGCGATTCATAAACGAATCGAAGGCTGTCGCGATGCTCTCGCACCCTAACATCGTCTCGATCTATGACGTCTCCGTCAGCGGCGAGTCAAAGTACATCGTCATGGAGTACATCGAGGGGATCACGCTCAAGAGCTACATGTCGAAGCGCGGAGCGCTCCCGCTGCCGGAAACGCTCAGCTACTGCGAGCAGCTGCTGCGCGCGCTGACGCACGCGCACAGCCGCGGCATCGTTCACCGCGACATAAAGCCGCAGAACATTCTTCTGCTCAAAAACGGGCTTATCAAGGTCGCCGACTTCGGCATCGCGAAGCTGCCGAACGCGGACACCGTCACGATGACGGACCGCGCGATCGGCACCGTATACTACATCAGCCCCGAGCAGGCGAGCGGCATGCCTATCGACGCGCGCTCGGATATTTATTCGACCGGCGTGCTTCTTTATGAAATGGCGACCGGGAAGCTGCCGTTCACGGCGGACTCGCCCGTCTCGGTCGCGCTGATGCAGGTGCAGGAAAAGCCCACGCCGCCCTCCGAGGTCAACCCTTCCGTCCCGCGCGGGCTTGAGCAGATAATCCTGACCGCGATGGAGAAATCGCCGAAGCAGCGCTTCGCGACGGCGGAGCAGATGCTGCGCTGGGTCGAGGCGCTGAAGCGCAATCCTTCCGTCGTCTTCCGCCCGCTCCCGTCCCCGATAGAGAAGGAGCGCACGAAGGACGAGACGGCGAAAAAGCACGAAAAAACCCCGGGACCCGGGAAAAACTATCTTGACTCGTCCATGCTACCGATAATCCTCGGTGTCGCGTTCGCGTTCCTTATAGCGTGCATCATAAGCGCGTATTACCTCTGGACCGAGGTGCTGTTCAATTTCGAAAACGAAAAATCGTACATCCTGACAGTCGAAAATTTCGTCGGCTCCGAGCTCTCCTCATCGCTTGAATCGGAGCTGAAATCGAAAAACTATGTAGTCCACGTCGAATACGTATACAACACGGACATGCCGTTCGGAACCATAATCGAGCAGGAACCGCTGCCGAACGAACGCTGCCGCGTCGAACCTGGGAGGCTCTTATGCGACCTATACCTGACGGTCAGCCGCGGCTCGGAGACGTTCACGTTCCCGGACGTCATGATGAACGATTACAGGCAGGTCGAGAGCCGACTCTCGCGTGAATACGGGCTCATTGTCGAGGTCGTCGAGGAATACAACACCGCCGTCACCGCCGGATATATATACAGGACCGACCCCGTCGCCGGAAGCACCGTCAAGCCGGGCGACACCGTCACCCTCTATGTCAGCCGCGGGCAGAAGATCGAGACGAAGATCGTACCCGACCTTTGCGGCAAGACAGAGGGCGCAGCCCGCGTCGAGATGGAGAACAACAACCTCGTCGTCGGCAAGGTCGAGTACGAATACTCGAACGAGCCCGAGGGCACAGTCATAAAGCAGAGCCGCGTCGCTTACACGTCGGTCACGGAGGGGACCGTCATCGACTTCGTCGTCAGCAAGGGACCGGAGCCGAAGGAAACCGAGACGGACGATGTGACGGGACCGGACACGGCGCCCGATACCGAGGCTGAACCGTGACTGTAAACGGTCTCATAACAAAGGGGGTCGGCGGGCTCTACACCGTCCTTTCGGACGGCGGGACCGCGTACGCGTGCCGCGCGCGCGGTCACTTCCGCCATGAAGGCGTCTCGCCGACGGTCGGTGACAGCGTTGTCGCCGTCATCGGGGACGAGGCGGACATCGGGGAGAAAATAAAAAAAGCGGGCGACACAGACATCGACGGCGTCATAGATTCGATCCTACCGCGCAAAAATCTCCTGATCCGACCTCCGTTCGCAAATCTTGACGTCATGTTCGCCGTCATCCCGACGTGCCGTCCCGCCCCGGACCTCACATCCGTCGACAAGATGCTCTCGATCTCCGAGCACGCGGACATAAACGCCGCCGTCATAATCACAAAGTGCGAGCTTGACCCGCCCGCCGCGGACAGGGTCGCCGACATATACAAAAAGGCGGGGTACCCCGTCTTTCCCGTCAGCGCCGTCTCAGGCGATGGGATCGGCGCGCTCTCGGACTATATCGCCTCGCTCGGCGGCGGCGCGCTGACCGCGTTTGCGGGCGCTTCCGGCGCGGGAAAATCAACGCTTTTGAACAGGCTCTATCCCGCGCTCTCGCTCGGGACAGGGGAGCTGTCGCGCAAGATATCGCGCGGGCGGCAGACGACGCGCCACGTCGAGCTGTTCCCGACGGGCACCGGCGCATACATAGCCGACACGCCCGGGTTTTCTCTGCTCGACTTCGAGCGCTTTGACTTTTTCTCGGTCGAGGCGCTGCCGTTCACGTTCCGCGAATTCGAGCCGTATCACGGGAAGTGCCGGTATACGAAGTGTACGCACGTCTGTGAGGACGGCTGCGCCGTCATCGCCGCCGTCAACTCGGGGCTGATAGCGCGCGAGCGCCACGACAGCTACCGCGCCCTCTACGAAACGCTGAAGGACAAGCGCCCGTGGAACAAATAAAATACAATGAAAAAGCGTGGGAGCGCCGAATGAGCGCTCCCACGCGATTTTTTTGCCGTTATTTGTTTTTGACGCCGAATATACGCTTCAGAAACGGAATGAACAGCTTTGGCGGACGCACGATGACTATCTTCATAAAAAATCCTCCGGGTATGGTTATTTCCCGATCTCATTATATGCGTCCGCGCGAAAGCGCGTCACTTACGCCTCGCAGTCCATGCAGATGCGCTCCGACACGAGCGGACGGATAACGGAGGCGACGGCAAGATGCTCCGGCGCCGTCTTATATGCTATGTAAGCCGCCTCATCCTCGAAGACGGCGTCGAGCATGAGATCGCACGTCGAGGACGCGAGGGGATCCTTATACAGCTTTATCGAAATGAGCCCCGGTATGACGGACGGCAGGCGCGAAAACGCCTCTGCGCAGAAATCTATCTTGCGCCTCATGTCCGCCTCGTCGTGATCCGTGCGAAGCCTCCAAAGGATAACATGCTTGACCATATTTTCTCCCTCCCGTCCGAGCGACTGCTCAGACTTCAATAATTATCGGCAAAATGATCGGGCGGCGCTTGACGCGGCGCGAAATAAATTTCGCGAGTGCGTCGCGCACCTCGTTCTTTATGTCGGAAATGTCGGACTTGTAGTCGAGGACGGCGCGCTCGAGCGCATCCTTCGCGATGCCGCGCATCTCCTCCATCAGCTCCTCCGATTCCTTCACGTATATGAACCCGCGCGTGAATATATCGGGCGGCGTCACCACGTCGCGCGCGAGCGTGTCTATCGCCGCGGAAACGACGATGAGCCCGTCCTGCGAGAGCAGGATCCTGTCTCGGAGGACGACGCTGCCTACGTCTCCGACGCCCGTCCCGTCGACGAGCAGGCGCCCGGACGGGACCGTCCCGTTGAAGCGCGCGCCGCTCTCATCTATTTCGAGAACTTTTCCGAGCTCGGGGACGAATATGTTCTCCGGGCGCTCGCCCATGAACATCGCGAGCTTGCGGTGCTCCATTAAGTGGCGGCGCTCGCCGTGGATCGGCATAAAGTATTTCGGCTTTGTCAGCGCGTGCATGAACTTGAGGTCCTCCTGGCACGCGTGCCCCGAAACGTGTATCGGCGAGGACGTGTCGTTATACACCTCCGCCCCGCAGCGGTACAGCTCGTTCACTATCTTGCCGACGAGCTTTTCGTTGCCGGGGATCGCGTTCGCGGAGATGACGACGATGTCGTTCTTTCCGACCGAGACATTCGAGTGGTCGCCGAACGCCATGCGGTAAAGCGCCGACATCGGTTCTCCCTGCGAGCCCGTCGTGATTATCGTCAGCCTGTTGTCGGGATAATTCTTTATCTCGTTTATGTCGATGATCGCCCCGTCCGGGAAATCCATATATCCGAGCCGCGTCGCCGCGCCGACGACGGTCAGCATGCTGCGGCCCGTGATCGCGACCTTGCGCCCGTAGCGGACGCTGTAATCTATTATCTGCTGAACGCGGTGAACGTTCGAGGAGAACGTCGCGACGATGAT
Organism: uncultured Clostridia bacterium; assembly: GCA_947624995.1. Lineage (GTDB taxonomy): Bacteria > Bacillota > Clostridia > Oscillospirales > CAG-272 > DTU064. The sequence continues at coordinate 29,250 of CANQMS010000012.1, read as the reverse complement.
CCTGTTCATCGTGTGTGAGGCAAAGATGTGGTCAAACGACGTTCCGACCGTCCGCTCGGACGGCGTATACCCGGGGCGCTCCGCGTTCGTCGAGTCGCACATCAGAAGGAGCACGCCCTCAGCGCCGATTTCGGCGAGGCGCTTTACGTCCATGACCTCGCCGTCTATCGGCGAGAGATCGAATTTGAAGTCGCCCGAATGGACGATATATCCGAGCGGCGTCTTTATCGCGAGCGCGCACGCGTCCGCGATGCTGTGGTTGACGCGGATGAACTCGACCGAGAGCTCGCCCGCCTTGATGACGTCTCCGGCGGCAACGCAGTTGAGCTCCGGCTTCCAATCGAGCTTGTGCTCCGCGAGCTTGCTTTCAATGATGCCAATCGTGAGCCTCGTCGCATACACCGGGACGTGCAGCGTCCGCAGCACATACGGGAGGGCTCCGATATGATCCTCGTGACCGTGCGTGATGAAAATCCCGCGCAGACGGTCCGCGTTCTTTTCAAGGTACGAAACGTCGGGTATGACGAGGTCGACGCCCGGCATCTCCTCGTCCGGGAAACCGAGCCCGCAGTCGACGACGATTATATCCGATTCGTATTCGATAACGTACAGATTCTTGCCGATCTCGTCAAGTCCTCCGAGAGCGGCGACTTTGATCTTGCCAAGTTTTGTCTTTTTCTTTTTTGCCATAAATGTCCTTTCTCTCAAATGTTGCTTCCCGCGCCGATAACGCGGAAAAGGAGGAACGCTTTCCATTCCCCGAAACGTATTATGTGGAAATAAATATATGTAAGGCGCCCTTACCGCGGCGCCTCAAAGCCGTATCAAAGAGGGGACCCGCACCCGCGAACACCGAGACCCGATTATAATATTAGCACAAGCGCCTCGGCTTTGTCAAGAATATTTAACCTTTGTGGTCCCGAATTGTACGTCCCGGCGACTTTTAAAGACCTGCGGCGCATTTCATTGTTACAAAATCCACAAGAGGAACGCGAGCACCGCCGAGAGCAGCGCACCGGCGGCAAATATCCCCGCCCGTTCGAGCCACAGCCGGCGGGAGGACACGTCTCTTTTCCGCGTCGGCACCGTCTTGTCGCTGACGATCCGGGCTGCCTCGCGGAGCATATCGTCGCGACGCTTCTTCTTCGGAAGCTGTACGTTCTGCCTTATTATGAAATACGCCGATTCGAACAGGTCGCTGTCCGTGTTCTCGATCTTTATCATCCGTCTCTCGCAGCCCTTTATCATACTGTCTTTTTGCTCCGTCATGCTTTTTTACTATTATTGCCCTTCCGCGGAAACATATTCACATTCCCCCACGCACTGAATAAAAATAACTTTTCTGCCGTAAAATAACCGTGCGAAAAAATTTTGCGGCAGGAAAAAGACATGACCGAAAAAAAGACCGCCGCCGTCATAATGGCGGGCGGCAGGGGCGAACGGCTGCGCCCGATAACGGATACGATGCCGAAGCCGATGCTCGAGGTCGGCGGAAAGCCGGCGCTCGGCTACGCCGTCTCGATGCTGAAAAACGCCGGCATACGCGAGGCGGCAGTCACCGTACGATACAGATACGAGATGATCTCTGACATGTTCGGCGAAGAATACGACGGCGTGTCGCTCGATTACAGAATAGAAACGGAGCCCCTCGGGACAGCCGGGAGCGTTCGCTCGGTCATTCTCGAATCCGGCGACCCGGACGAGATCGTCGTCCTCTCCGGGGACTCCGTCTGCGACTTCGACCTGCGCCCGGCGATCTCGATGCACCGCGCCGGCGGCGCGCTCGCAACGCTCGTCCTCTCCTATTCTGACGAGCCGTGGAACTACGGTTGCGTCAGGCTCGAGCGCGGAGGGAGCCGCATCCTCGATTTTGCCGAAAAGCCGGACAGGCGCGAGCGTGCGCTCGTCAACACGGGCATATATATCCTCTCCCCCGCCGTCATCGACCGCATCCCGGACGGGGAATACGACTTCGGGCGCGACCTCTTTCCGGCGATGATCGCCGAGGGCTGCCGCATCGACGGCTTTGTCGCCCCGGGGTACTGGTGCGACATCGGAACGCCCGCCTCGTACCGCCGCGCGTGCTTTGACGCCGCCAAAAACATGATACGCGGCGTCTCGGCATCAGTCTCGCCGACGGGCGCCATCGTCGCTGCGGACTGCCGCGCCGGCATGGGCTCGACGCTCAACGGCTGCGTTCTCGGGCGCGGCGTGACCGTCGGCGTCGACGTCACCGCGCGCGATTCGGTCCTCTGCCGCGGCGTCACGGTCGGCGACGGCGTGCGCATCGGTCCCGGCGCCGTGATCGGAGAGGACGTCTTCATCCCGTCCGGCTCCGTTATCGGCGAGGGGATGCTGCTCGGCAAATTCCCGCCCGAGCCCGAAGAGGCAATATATCCCCGCTCGCACGTCTGATCGTCCGCGCCATAAAAGGTCCTAAAAGGTTTTGAAGGGGTACGCGGGGGGACTTTTTCCCAAAAGTCCCCCCGCGTCTTTATAATGCATTTACATATTATCGTTCAAAAACCGCTCGGCGTTGCCGCCCATTATCATGTCTACCTCGCGCTCCGTGAATCCGAAATCGCGCAGCTCCTCCGCGAGGCGCGGCACATATGTGCAGTCCGGCAGCGCCGGGTTCGTTTCGATCCCGTCAAAGTCGCCGCCGACGGCGACGGACTCGATCCCCCCGCAGTCCGCGATCTCGCGCGCGTGGCGGCACAGCATCCCGAGCCCGCCGTCCCCGCCGACGAAATCCGTGCAGAAATTGAGCCCGATGATGCCGCCCTTGTTCCCGATGATGCGGATCATGTCGTCTGTCAAATTGCGGCGGTGCGGGCAGACGGCGCGCGCGTTGCTGTGGCTCGCAATAAACGGGCGCTTTGCCGCGGCGGCAACGTCGTAAAAGCCCGCGTCCGAGAGGTGCGAGACGTCGGCGATTATGCTGTATTTTTCAAGCTCCGAGAGAAAATCTCGCCCGAACTCCGTGAGCCCGTCCCCGCGCGTCCCTCCGACGGAGCCAGCGATATCGTTGTCATAATTCCACGTGAACGTCATCATGCGGACGCCGAGGTCGTACAGCTCCGCGACGCGCCCGAGATCCTCCTCGATGACGCCGCCCTCCTCAACCGAGAGCAGCGCCGATATCTTTCCCTCAGCGCGGTTCCTCGCTATGTCCGCGGGGCAGAGCGCCGCGCCGACAAGATCGCCGTTCTGCGCTATCCCTTCTTTTATCTTCGCTATCAATCGGAGGCATTCGCCGTAAGGGTCGTCCGTATACCCCGCGTTCACAAAAGCCGCAAACGTCATGAGCCCGTAGCCCGCCTCGCGGAGGCGTTCGAGGTCGACGTGCGCCTCCGGTATGCGGCGGAGGCTGCCGCCGTCCTTTATCCTATGTACCGTGTCACAGTGCAGATCGAAGATCTTATACATACAGTTCCCCCGTTTCCACAATTCTCTCCGCTGTATTATTCGCCGGCTCCGCGTCTGTTCCGGGCTCCCATCCGACCGGCGCGACGCGCAGCGCGGACGGTATGACGGACGCCTCTATGACGCCGTCGTTCTCCATGACCTCGCCGTCGGCGGAAAAGCGCGTCACCCCTTCAAGCCGCAGCGTGCGGCAGCGCCTGTATATGAGGATGTCCTCCGCTTCCGGGATGACGGCGCCGCCCGCCGTCAGATGCTCGCCTGCGCGGTACTTGCCGACAAGACCGATAAAGCGGCGCCGGCTCATGTCGTCCGCAAGGATGAGGTCGAGCTCGCCGTCGTCGATCCTCGCCGTCGGCGCCGCCTTGAAGCCGCCGCCGTAGTAGACGCCGTTTGAAAAGAGGCATAGCAGATATCTGCCCTCAAACGTCTCGACTCTCCCGTCCGCGGTCACAGCCGTCAGGCGCAGGTCCGTCGCACGCTTTGCGGCGAGCTCGCCGACAACGCCGAGTATGTACGCGAGCGTCCCGCCGACGAGGGGCCACTTCTTTATGCCGTTCGTCCTCACGACGACGCCGGTGTCAAAGCCCGTGTTTATCTCGTTGATCGCATAGTCGCTGTTATATTTTATGACGTCGCACGGAGAAATGCCACCGATCTCCTCCGTTATCCTCGCAAAATCGTTTCCGCTCCCGACAGGGACGGGCGAAAGAATGACGCGGCTGCCCGCTTCCGCGCGCATTATCCCGGTCACGGCTTCCTTCAGCGTCCCGTCCCCGCCGTATGCGTAGACGCGGTATTCGCCGCCATCCTCCGAAAGGCGGGATCTTACGTATTCGACAGCGTCTCCGGGAGCTTTTGTAACGTAGACTTCTCCGTCCGACACGGGTTCGATATTTCCCGCGCCTTTGCCCGCGGTCGGGTTGATTATGTGCAGTTTTTTCACAGAAAACACCTCAAAAAACGTTTTTCAACCGAGTTATCCACATGCCGTATTGTTGAAAATGTTGATATATACCTTGATTTTACGGCTTTCGGAGATGTTTTTTCCACATCCGCTACCAGTATTTCCTGTCGAGCGAACGGAGCTGGACCGCCTCCGCGACGTGCGCGGCGCCGATGTTCTCCGCCCCGTCGAGGTCGGCGATGGTCCGCGCGACGCGCAGGATCCTGTCGTATGCGCGCGCCGACAGCCCCATGCGGCGGAACGCGCCCTCGAGTATCTTTGCCGCGGCATCATCCGGGCGGCAGAACCGCCGTATCAGCCTCGGCGTCAGATCCGCGTTGCAGCGGATGCCTCCGGCCGGCATATCCCCGTCCGGGTGGTCCCTGTATTCCGCGATCCTCGCCTCCGCGCGCTCGCGCGCCTTCACGACGCGCTCCCTTATCACCGCGGACGGCTCCGCCGTCTCCGTCCCCGAAAGCTCGTTGTAGGACAGGGACGGGACCTCGACCTGTATATCTATCCTGTCGAGCAGCGGACCGCTGATCTTTGACAAATATTTATGTATGTCCCCCTCGGAACATGAGCACGGATGCGTCGGGTGCCCGTAATATCCGCACCTGCACGGGTTCATGGCGCACACGAGCTGGAACGAGGACGGATATGTGACCCTGCCGTTCGCGCGCGTGATCGTGACGCGCCTGTCCTCGAGCGGCTGCCGGAGCGAATCAGTCACTGATTTTGCGAACTCGGGCAGCTCGTCAAGGAACAAAACGCCGTTGTGCGCGAGCGATATTTCGCCCGGCATCGGGTTTTTGCCGCCGCCGACAAGGCTCGGCGCCGACATCGTGTGGTGCGGCGAGCGGAACGGGCGCACCGTCACAAGCCCGGATCCGGCGGGCAGCGTCCCCGAGATCGAGTGTATCTTCGTCGTTTCGAGCGATTCTTCAAACGACAGCGGCGGCAGTATGGACGGCAGGCGCTTTGCGAGCATAGATTTGCCCGTGCCGGGAGGTCCGATCAGAAGGATATTGTGCCCGCCCGCGGCGGCGATCTCGAGCGCGCGCTTGACGCGCTCCTGCCCCTTCACGTCGGCAAAATCGAGCCCCGTGTCGACCGGCGCACCGCTCTCCGGCTCCGGTATGAACGGTTCGAGCGCCGCCTCCCCGTTCAGATGGCGGACGAGCGCGCCGACGTCCTCGACCGCGTACACCGTCATCCCCTCGACGACGGCTGCCTCCGCCGCGTTGTCCGGGGACGTGTAAAACTCCGTCAGCCCCGCGTCCCTTGCGGCGGCGCACATGGAGAGCACGCCGCGCACGGCGCGAATCTGCCCGGAGAGCGAGAGCTCCCCCGTGAAGCACTTGTCCGAAAAGACCGTCTCGCGCTTTATGACGCCGCCCGCGTGCAGTATCGCGATGAGCATCGCGAGGTCATATGCGGAGCCCTCTTTTTTCCTGTCCGCCGGCGCGAGGTTCAGCGTCAGCGCCAGCTCCGGGAACCGGAGCCCCGAGTTCTCTATCGCCGCGCGTATCCGCTCCTTTGACTCCCTGACCGCCGTGTCCGGCAGACCGACGAGCTCAAAGCACGGTATCGCGCCCGTGGCGCTGCATTCCGCCGTGACGATGTAGCCGTCTATTCCCGATATTCCCGCGCAAAAAACCGCCGAAAGCATCTTCTGATCTTCCTCTTTCGATTTTGTCGTTATTTTTTATTTTATCATACTTTTTCGGCTATATCAACGAAAAAGAGGCGGTTTTGTGCTGTCTGCCGCCTCTTTTTTAAAATATATCCCGGTCCCCGCGCCTTTATTCGCCGCCGTATATCACATTCCCGTCCGCGTCCCTTATGCTCAGGGGTCCCACGCCGTCGGCGACGAGGCTGTATATCCCATCGCTGTAGCTGTATTTGAATGCAAGGTACTCATACGTATACCCCGCGCTGTCCTCCGCGTACACATATACGCTATATACGCTGTATTTTCCCGCGTCCTTCGGGACGTCGACCTCCACGTCTGAGATTTTTCCGGGCTCCCGTATCAGCGATGTGATGTCCTCCTCGCCCGCGTCCTCCCCGTCCGTTTTCTTTACGAGCTTTGCCGAGACGAACCTGCCTCCCATCTTTGCATCCGACGTCGTGATATGAAGGACCGCCCCGGGTCCCGGCGATTTGCTTTCGAATTCAATGCCGAGTGTCGGCATGTAGGCGTAGAAAAGTCTGTAAATTTCAATGTCGAGCGGCTCTGTCCGCATACCGTTGCCGTCGTCGACGGAGAGGATAACCTCGCCGTAATCGGCAAAAATATCGGCAGAGAACGTCCCCTCGTACCTGCCGCCGCCCGTGTTCGTGAGCGCGACCGTCTCGCCGCCGACGTTTACCGAAAGCGTTGCCTCGCCCGCCGTCGACTTCGGGACAACTATAAATTTCACCTCCGCGCGGTGCGTTTCCATGTCGCACTCCCCGAGCTCAAACGTCGCCGACGTCACAATGCTGTTCGCTTTTTTGTCGACCTCGTCGATATGATTGGACATCAACGAGAGCTGGTTGTAAAGGTTGTTCAGCCGTCCGTTCAGTTCGTCTATCCTGTCTCCGAGCGAGGAGACCGTGAGCACCGAATAGACCGTGAACGCAAGCACGCATATGACGACCGCCGCCGTTCCGAGGGACGGCATCCGCAGCCCGCCGCCCGTTCCCTGTCCGCCGTTCGACAGAGTCTTATTGATATGGCGCTTATATGTGAAAAAATAGACCGCGAGCCCTATACCCGCGAGCAGCAGGACCCCCGCCGCGATCATCGCGATCACCGCGCCGACAGTTGAAGATGCACCCACCATTTTTATTTTCTCCTTCTCTCCGCTAAATATTGAAAGCATCTTTAAAGATGTTATAGTAGCTGCGCGTCACGTCGACGCGGGCGCCGTCCGACATGATGAGCGTGAATTTCATCGACAGCGCCGGGTTGATGCGGCGAACGCGGCGGCGCGCGATTATGACCGAATTCGAAACGCGCAAAAATTTTTCCGGATCGAGCGCCGAGACAAGCTGATACAGCCTGTCGGTCGTCTCAAAAACGCCGCCGTCCGTGTGTATCTCGACCGTGTGCCCGAAGGACTCGATGTATATTATCTCGTCGACGGCGATGTGGAGCTTCTCCCCCGTCCCGGGGCTTTTCGCCGGAATAAAACCGGCGTATTTGTCCTTTTCCGTCAGGATAAGCTCCGCGTCGTCGTCTATTTCTATTCCGAGCGATTCGAGCTCCGCTTTTATTTCAGCGTAGCTCCCCTCGCCGACAAGCAGCCGTACCCGCATTCGCGCGTCCCCCTCTCTTTTGTCCGATTTTATTATATCCGTCCCCGCGCACCTTTTCAATCCCTCCGGCACAACTTGCACTCACGTATTCACGCTTTGCACACTCGGCTTGACATCGCGCGCGCCGTATGATAAAATCAAGTGCGCGGAAACGGAGGAAAAATGATCATGAAAACTCACAGCCGCAAGCTTTTTGCCGCAGCCGCGGCGCTTTTGCTCGCGGCTGTTTTCTCGCTCCAATCAATAGCATTTGCCGCCGACTTGCTCGACGAAGACATATCCCGCACTGCCTCGGCACTTGTCGGCGCCAACGCGAACGAGCTCGGCGTCGGCGACGAATGGACCGTGCTCGCGCTCCGCACGGCGGGCATCCCCGCCGACTTTGAATCATACGCCGCGCGCGCGCTTCAGGGCGGCGACGCCGTCGGTGACACAGTGGAGCGCCAGCGCGTCGCGCTGACGCTCTATGCGCTCGGGCACGGCGGCGAGAGCTATGTCGCGGACACGCCGGACAAAACCGTCTCCGATGACAACGGGATAATGTCGTACATCTTCGGGCTCCACCTCGCCAACAACGGCGTCATCGGCGCGCGCGCATCAGCCGATATCATCGCCGAGCTCGATGCCCGCCGCAACGGCGACGGGGGATGGAGCGTTTTCGGCTCCGCCTCAGACGTGGACGTGACCGCGATGGCGCTGTCGGCGCTCGCGCCGAGCAAGGGAGACCCCGCCGCCGACAAGCTCATAGACGGCGCGCTCGCATATCTGTCCTCGCGCCAAAATGGAGACGGCGGCTTTTCGAGCTTCGGCACCGAAAACTGCGAAAGCTCGGCACAGGTCATAATAGCGCTCGCCTCGCTCGGAATTGATCCGGACGGCGACCCCGCGTTCACGAAGAATGGACATACCGTGTTCGGCTCGCTCGCCGCTTTCCGCACGGAGGACGGCACATACCGCCACACCGCGGACGGCGCGGGAAATCGCATCGCCACGGTGCAGGCGCTGCTCGCGCTCACCGCGTACAGGCGATATATCGACGGTAAATCTCCCCTGTTTGTCTTTGACGCCGACGCACCGGCACCCCCGCCCGCCACGGTCGAAATCGCCGGGGACACGGACGATACCGAGACCGCAAAAGCAGATACAGATACCGACGCCGCCGCATCTCACATAGACTATAAGCCGATTGCGGCAGCCGTTATCGCTGTCGCCGCCGTCGCCGCCGCCGCGATCCTTTTCTTTGCGTGCCGCAGCCGAAACGTCCGCGACTATATCATAGTGCTGCTCGTCTCAGCATTGCTGCTCGCCGCCGTGTTCTTCATAAAAATCGAGTCTCCGAGCGAGCACTTTGCCCCCGGCACGTCCGCCGACACAACCGGCACGGTCACGTTCTCCGTCGACGCCTCGGCAGTGGACGCGGGCGCCGTCATCCCGCCGTGCGCCGTCGGGATCGGCAGCGGCTCAACGGTCCTGTCCGTGACGGAGGAGGCGGCGCGGCGGGCGAAGATCGTGCTCGATATCGACGCCGCCGGGACATATATCCGCGGGATCGACGGAATATCGGAGCGCGACTTCGGCGCGCTCTCCGGCTGGGTCTTCCGCGTCAACGGCGAATACCCGAACGTCTCATGCGCCGACTTCGCCCTATCGCCCGGCGACACGGTCGAATGGATATATACGACAGAACCCGTAACACCGTGAGGCGGATAAAATAAAAATTCCCGGGGAGAGGGACTTTTGCAAAAGTCCCTCTCCCCGGACCTCTCTCTTCAAAAACTTTTAAGACCGGATCTTGACAGCGCTTTTTTATCTTCTGCCGCCGGGACCGCCGCCCCAGCCGCCGCCGGGTCTTCCCATGCCGCCGCCCATACCGCCGCCGGCGCCGTAAACGATCGAGTCCATCTTTATGCTGTAACTCGACCCGCCCACCGCGAGCGTGTACGTCCCGCCGACCTCGATTCCCGGCGCGCTCACAACGACGGAGTTATACGACTTTGACGGCGAGAATCCCGCGAGCGTTTTGCCGTCCTCGTCCGTGAGCACGATGTCACCGCCGCCCGTCACGTTATACATTATTGCCCCCTGTGTCGACGAGGCGCTGAAATTCTCCGCCATGCCGGACGCGCCGACAGCCACGACGACGCCGCCAGAAATCACCGCCTCGCTGCCGTAATCGAGGGCGCCGTTTCCGCTGTTTGTCGGACCGTCAACGTATGTCTCCCCGCCGGTCACATACAGCCCGCCGTTTGAATCAAGACCGTCTCCGCCCGCGTCAACGTGTATCTTTCCGCCCGAGATGAGAAGGTATACGTCGCCGTATCCGTCGCTGCCGCCGCTGTCATTACTGCCGTCGCTGTTGCCGCCTGAGCTGCCCGGACCGAATCCTCCGAATCCGCCGAACCCGCCGGGACCGCCCATGCCGCCGATATCGCCGGTCCCGTCCGTCGCGTTGAATCCGTCGTCGGACGCGGTCACATCAATTTCGCCGCCGGAAACGGTGATCGACTTGCCCTCGATCCCCTCGTAGCTCACGCGCACATTTACCGTGCCGCCCGATACCGTCACCTCCGCCTCGGCGTGTATGCCGTCGTCGCCGGACTCGACATCGACCGTCCCGCCGGATATCGTGACCGCGCCGTTTGAATGGAGCGCGTCGTCCGCCGAATCTGTCTTTACTTCGCCGCCCGCGATGATGAGCGCCGTGTCCGATTTGATCCCCTTTTTGCTTACGGTGTCCGTCTCGCCGGTCTCCCGGCTGCCGAAGCCGCCCCACATATCGCTTGTATGCTGCTCGCCGTTTTCGCTGCCGCCGCCGGAGACGATATCGAGCGACCCGTCCGTTATCTGCACGATTCCGCTGCCGTCGATGCCGTCGCCGCCGCACCGTGCGGTGACGCTGCCGCCGCAGATGAGGATGTTCCCGCGCGACGCGTCCTCGCTGTTGTCGGAATGGATGCCGTCGCCGCCCGCGGTCATCAAAAGCTCCCCGCCCGCGACACCGACGCTGTCCTTGCCGGACAGCGCGTGAGACTCCGCCTCAACAGTGAGTTTCCCGCCGGTGATGTCGAGATCGTCCTTTGACACGATCCCATGGTCGGAGCTTGTGACAGTCAGCGCGCCCTTGCCGTTTACCGTTATATCTTCGCGCGAGAATATCGCGCCGTCAACATTGACGTCGCCGTCCGGCACGAACGTGCCGGTCGAGGAAAGGCTGTTTTCGGTGCCCTCCGCGAGCGTCAAAAACACCTTGTCCGCCGACTTAACGTAGAGCGCCGCGCTCCCCTCGCACGCCACATCGACCCCCGCGAGCACGAGCTGTAATTTATCGCTCTTGTCTGCCTCGACAATTATCGAGCCGTTCCCTATCTTCCCGGAGAGGATGTATACGCCCGCCTCCGTGAGCGTGACCGTCTCGCCCGAGAGCTCCACCGTCACCGCCCCGTCCGCATCATATTCGCCCGAAAGGTCGCGGGAGGAGAAAAAATCGTCCTCATCAAGCCCGTCGGCAGCAGCCGCGCCGTTCGCGCCGCCGTTATCCGGCGCCGACGTGCCGGTTTTGTCTTCATTTTCGGATGTCGCGCCGCCCAAGCCGCCCGCGCCGCTGCATGACGACAGCACGATCATAGCTGAAAGGAGCAATACAAACAGTCTTTTCATCATCAAAAAGCTCCGTCTTCTGTTTTATGCCGATAATTTTATCGGAACAATCTTAAATCATCTTGAGCTTACTGTGAACGCAAAATGAAAAAACGGGCGTTCTTTTGTGAACGCCGCGATAATAAAAGGTTTTGAAGGGTTCTTAGGGGGACTTTCCCAAAAGTCCCCCTAAGCCACAAGGTAAATCTCAAAGATATCTGCACGCCGCGAGCGCCGCCGCTGCCCCATCCGCTGTCGCGGTCGTGATCTGCCGCACCGACTTAGTCCGGCAGTCCCCGGCGACAAACACTCCGGGAGTCTCGGCGAAGCACGTCTCGTCCGACATAATGTACCCCGCCTCGTCAAGGCTCGTAACGTCCGCGAACGGCGCGTTTTTCGGCTCGAGCCCGACGGCGACGAACATCCCGTCAAACTCCATCTCCTCCTCATCCCCGTCCGCCGTATGCTTTATGCGAATGCCGCGGAAAGCGCCGTCCTCCCGGCTCAAAACCTCCGAAACGGTCGCGCCGCAGATGACCGTCACGTTTTCGCGCGCTGTCAGCGCCTGCTGCTGCGCTGCCTCGGCGGTCAAAAAATCAAGGTTCTGCACTATCGTGACGTGCGCGCATCCGTCCGCGAGCAGGAGCGCCTCCGCGAGCGCGGAATTTCCGCCGCCGATGACGGCGACGCTCTTCCCGCGGTAAAACGCCCCGTCACAGACGGCGCAGAACGATACGCCGTCTCCGATGTGCTCGTCCTCGCCCGGAACGCCGAGCCGCCTGTGCTCCGCGCCCGCCGCGATTATGACCGCGCGGCACTCGTACATTGTTCCGTCCGCGCACAAAACGCGCTTTTTGTAGTCGGGGGCGTCCCCGTCCTCGACCTTTGTGACCTCCGCCGGCTCGATCTCGGCGCCGAGGTCGAGCGCCTGACCGACCATTATATCCGCGATCTCGGTTCCGGACGACGCCGGGACGCCGGGATAATTCTCGATCTTCGGCGAATATGTCATCTGCCCGCCGAACGCTCCCTTTTCGAGCACGAGCACGCTCTTTTCCGCGCGCCGCGCATATATCGCCGCCGTCAGCCCAGCGGGACCCGCGCCGACTATGATTATATCGTACATAGAAATTTTCCCGGGGGAGGGACCTTTTATAAAAGGTCCCTCCCCCGGACCCCCACTTCCAAAATTTTTAATACTTTGGCGCGGGGGAAGGAATTTTGTTCCTTCCCCCGCTTTTTTACGGTGTCTTTACGCTTTCGCGGGCTCGCCTGCGATGTAGCGCTTGATGTTCGCGACGCCTGCGTACTTTTCGGTGTCCTGCCCGCGTACGACGACGAGCGTCGGCGCCTGACGGATCCCGAAATCGGACACGAGCTCGCGGTTTTCCTCTGCGAGGAGCTTTTCATACTCTATTCCCGCGCGATCGAGGAGCGAGACAGCTATCTTGCAGTTCGGGCACGTCGCCGTCGTGAAGAGGTAGAGACTCTCGCCGCCGGAAGCCATGAGCTGCTCGGGCACCAGTTCCGCCTCGAGCGGCGTCGATGCGGCGGGCGCGACATCGCTCTGTATGAACGCGGACACGTCGTATTCGAGCCTGTCGCGGAATTCCTGCGCCTTGCCGTCATTCCAGTTGCGGACGGGGCGGTAGTAACCGGTGATGCGGCTGTAAACCTCGGTCTCGGCGCCGCATTCGGGGCACTCGAAGTGCTCGCCGACTATATACCCGTGCTCGGGGCAGATCGAATACGTCGGCGACATCGTATAGTACGGGAGCTTGTAGTTCTCCGCGATCTTGCGGACGAGCGCCGCCGTCGACCGCCAGTCGGGCAGCCTCTCGCCGAGGAACGCGTGGAACACGGTCCCCGAGGTATAAAGCGTCTGGAGCTCGTCCTGTATGTCGAGCGCGGAGAAGACGTCGTCCGTGAAGCCGACGGGGAGGTGCGAGCTGTTCGTGTAGTACGGTGTCCCGCAGCGCTCGTTCGCCGTGATGATGTCCGGGAACTGCTCCTTGTCGTGCTTTGCGAGCCTGTACGACGTTGACTCGGCGGGCGTCGCCTCGAGATTGAAGAGGTCGCCGTACTTCTCCTGATAGTCGGAGAGGCGCTCTCTCATGTGGTTGAGGACGTCCTTCGTGAAATCCTGCGCCCTTTCGTCCGTCAGGTCGCAGCGCAGCCATTTCGCGTTCAGGCACGTCTCGTTCATACCGACAAGACCGATCGTCGAGAAGTGGTTCGCGAACGTGCCGAGGTACCGTTTCGTGTACGGGTAGAGCCCGGCGTCAAGCAGCTTTGTGATGACCGTGCGCTTCGTGTCGAGCGAGCGCGCCGCGAGATCCATCATGTGGTCGAGGCGCTCGTAGAATTCCTTTTCGTCAGCCGAAAGATACGCTATCCTCGGCATATTGATCGTCACGACGCCGATAGACCCCGTCGACTCGCCGGAGCCGAAGAAGCCGCCGGACTTCTTGCGGAGCTCGCGCAGATCGAGACGCAGGCGGCAGCACATGGAGCGCACGTCGGACGGCTCCATATCGCTGTTTATATAGTTCGAGAAATACGGCGTGCCGTACTTCGCGGTCATCTCAAAGAGCAGCTTGTTGTTCTCTGTCTCGGACCAGTCAAAGTCGCGGGTGATCGAATACGTCGGTATCGGGTACTGGAAGCCGCGCCCGTTCGCGTCGCCCTCGATCATGATCTCTATGAACGCGCGGTTGATGACGTCCATCTCCGCCTTGCAGTCGCCGTAGGTGAAATCCATTTCCTTGCCGCCGACGATCGCGGGCAGGTTTTCAAGGTCGGCAGGGACCGTCCAGTCGAGCGTGATGTTCGAGAACGGCGCCTGAGTGCCCCATCTTGACGGCGTGTTGACGCCGAAAATGAAGCTCTGTATGCACTGTTTGACTTCTTTATACGTGAGGTTGTCCACCTTGACGAACGGGGCGAGGTACGTGTCGAACGAGGAGAACGCTTGCGCGCCCGCCCACTCGTTCTGCATGATGCCGAGGAAGTTCACCATCTGGTTGCAGAGGGTTGAGAGATGCGACGCGGGAGCGGACGTGATACGTCCGACGACGCCGCCGAGTCCTTCCTTTATGAGCTGCTTCAGCGACCAGCCGGCGCAGTAGCCCGTAAGCATCGAGAGATCGTGCAGATGGAAGTCGCCGTTCCTGTGCGCGTCCGCGACCTCCTTGTCGTAGACCTCGGAGAGCCAGTAGTTCGCCGTGATCGCGCCGGAGTTCGAAAGGATCAGTCCGCCGACCGAATACGTGACCGTGCTGTTCTCCTTGACGCGCCAGTCCGCCGCCTTCACATATTTGTCGACGAGGTCCTTGTAGTCGAGGATCGTCGAGCCCATGTTGCGTATCTTCTCGCGCTGCTTGCGGTAGAGGATATACGCCTTTGCGACGTCCGCATAGCCCGCCTCGGAGAGGACCTTCTCAACGCTGTCCTGAACGTCCTCGACCGAGATCATATCGTCCTTTATTTTAGGCGCGAAGTCCGCCGTGACCTTGAGCGCCAGAAGATCTATCACCGACGGGTGATAGTTCACGTGCTCCGCCAGAAACGCCTTCTCGATCGCCGTGCTTATTTTTGAGATATCGAATTCCGTTATCTTGCCGTCCCGCTTTTTGACCTGATACATCCTTTTTCTTGCTCCTTTTCCCGTTTTCCCGTTATATACAGCCGCCGCGCGTACGGGAGACCGTACGCGCAGGTGCCACATTTTGTAGTGCAGGAGAAATTATATCACACAATATGTTGTGTTGTCAAGCTGTTTTCTCAAATTTAGTGTCACAAAAATCTCCGCGGTTTTTAGTCTATTATTACCAATCCGCGCGACTCTATACGCCCCGCAGCGCAACGGACGGGACAAACGGGCGGACGGCGTCCGCCATTTCCTGCATCTCCTCCTTTGCCGGGGACGTGAACGTCCCGCCGAGGATCTCGCCCGAGTCGCGGAACTGCTGGAGAAAATAACGCCCGGCGCCCTTTATCATGCGCCCGATCTCTCTTATATCGTCGGCGGTGTGGAGCTCGTGAACGACGGTCGTGCGGAACTCGTACCCGACCTTCCCCGAGAGAAGGATCCCGACCGAGCGGCGCACCGCTTCAAGGTCGATATCTTCCGCGCCCGTCGTCACCGCGTACTTCGCGGGCGAATTTTTTATATCCATCGCCACATAATCGACGGCTCCCGCGCCGATAATGTCCGCGAGCGCGTCCGGATGCGTGCCGTTCGTATCGAGCTTTACCGCGAAGCCGCGCTCCTTTATCTTCAGCGCGAATTCCTTTATATCGTGCCTCAAAAGCGGCTCTCCGCCCGTTATCGCAACTCCGTCGAGGACTCCGCGCCTTTTGTCGAGGAATGAAAAAAACTTCTCCTCGCTCATCACCGCCTCGGGCACGCCCGTCACAAGGGATGCGTTGTGGCAGAACGGGCAGCGAAGATCGCACCCCGCGAGGAACACCGTGCAAGCCACGTGCTCCGGGAAGTCGAGCAGCGTCAGCTTCTGCATGCCGTTTATGACCATAAAAATCTCCTTATTTTCCGCATTATTCGTAAGAAGGGGACCGGAGGGTCCCCTTCTTTTATTTAATTTTTCCCGAGCGAGTCTATCGGCTCGCCGGATATCACCTTGCCGGCGTCGCTTATTATCTTGTTTGCGGCGTCGATGAACAGGTAGAATACTCCGTCTCCGTTTATCTTGAGCAGGCACCGGCGCGTGCTGTATCTGTAAAGCGCGTATTCCGTCGTGCTGCCGCTCATTGTTTTGACCGTGAACTTAAGGACGCAGTCATCCTCCGTTACTTCGAGGTCCTCGGGCGCATAATCATATATGCTCGTAAACAGAAGCGTCTTATAAAATTCGCGGAAGTTCGGGATGTCGCGTATCTGACCGCATTCGTCCCCGACGACTATGAGGCTCGGGTCGTCATTCGGTCTGTGCGTGAGCCTGAACGTCTCCGTCAGCTCCTCGCTCTCTATGGCGATGCTCTCGACATACGCGATCGAGCGCGAGAACACGAACGGGTCTATCCAGTGCTTGAGGTCCCACGTGAGGAACTCGAAATCTTCGGCGGGCACCTTTACGATCGTGTCGAACATCTTTGTCGCCACATAATAGTAGCCGTCATCCGTCTGTTCGCTCACCGCCAGACTGAACTTGAAGCCGTCATACTCATATGAGATGAGATACGGCTCGTCCGTCAGCCCGTATTCCTCAAGGTGCTCGTCCGTCAGCCCGACTGCGACAACGGACTCTCCCTCGTACGAGACGATGTTCTGGAGCGTTTCGTCATAGCACATGGCAAGCGAATAACCGTTCGGTATGACGGTGATCGCCTTTGCCTGCGCCGTCGTCTCCGTTTCCTTCAGCTCATCCGCCGTGAGGTTGCGGCAGGAGAGAAAGTCCTCGCCGTAATGCTTTATGGTGAAATTATCGACTCTGAAATAGTTCGAGACATCTACGCCCGCCGTCACTATCGGCATCAGCATCGTCTCGACGCCCGCGAGCACCGTCGCCTCGATATTCGAATCGAGCACGTAAACGGCGTTTCGCCCCTCGTACATGGCATAATATCCGCCGCCCGAGATGACCTTGTTCCCGACCGTGACGCGATGAACGGTCCCGTCCTTGAGCGTAACCGTAAAGTGCGCGGGCGCCGCGTCCTTACCGCTGAAGCCGTACTGCGTCAGCTCGTCCTCTGTCGCGCTGTCTGTCACCTTCGCAAGGACGTACGTCGTGCCGGTGCTGACGACAAGCCTTGAAAACATCAAGGGGTTGAACGCCAGCGTCTCATATCCGGAGAGCACAAAGTCGTCCGAATCGCTGCTGTATACGAATTTATACGATCCGGTCGGGTTCTCCACCTCGATAGACTCGATCGAATCCCGGCTCGCCTGCGGGAACATGAGCATCCTCTGCCCGCTCGTTCCCTCTCCCGGGTCGACCGTGATGCCCGTGTCCGCGGGCTCATCCGGCTGCGTCAGCGGGCGGATCACGATAAAATACACTGCCGCGGCAACGGCGAATACGGCCGCGAGCACGATTATCAGTATCCTCTGCCGCTTTATCATTTGTATTTTCTCCTGACGGTGACGACGATGCAGGCGATAACAGTCGCCGCCGGCATCGCGATTATGAGGATGCGGGACCACGTCTCCGCCTGAGCCGTCGTGATATCGAGGTCGTAGTCCTCAAACACCTTGTACTGGATCCCCGTGGGGACATTCTTCTTGCCGAGCGTTATCAGGCACGAGTGAATGACGCTGCGGTTCGTAAATACGTTGCTGAATATATATTCGGACGCGACGAAATCCGATGTCCCGGCGACTATGACATAGTTGCTGTAATCGAGGTTGTTTTTGACGCCGTACTCCTGCGTTATCGTCATTAGGCTGTATTCGGTCCCGCTCTCGCCGAGCTCGCCGTCTTCATTCAGGCGCGCCGAGTCGGACGACCTGAACACATCGCATATGGTGCGGCGGCACTGGTCCGGCGTCGTGTACGAATCCGTGTCCCACGTGTGGCGCAGGGGCATGGAGTTGCGGAAGATCGCCTTCGGCTGGCTCGACATGCTCGTTATTTCCTTATATATCGACGAGGAAAGGTTCTCTTCCCCCGTAAGGTACTGACCGACGACAGAATACCCGTTCGTCGAAACGGAGTTTTCCTGATCGTTCACCGTGACGTCCGGCGTGAATCCGACGCCCCACTCCTCGAGAAATTCCTCGAGGTTCGAGAGCTTGCCGGCGTTTTCGGGAGAAACGAATACCATGAGGTTTCCGAGCCCGTCGAGGAAGGCGTCGATCTTGTCTATCTCGGACTTGCCGACGTGCTCGTCGTCCTTTCCGCCGAAATCCGTCTTCGGGTCGTTTATTATGAGTACCCGTCCCGCCTCGTCTATCTCCTCCTTCGAGAGGTCGATGTCGCGCACCTCGAAGCCTGCTTCCTCCATTATCTGCTTGAAGGCGCCCGCGTCGGATTCCTCCGACGTGTTCTCGCCGTGCTGCGTTGTGAAATACGCTATCGGCATTTCATCCGCGGTCACCTGAAGGATCGCCGAGGTGAACGTGTTTTCGCCCTCGTAAGCCCAGACCTCGCCCGTGCCCTCGGAGTCTATGATAAAGAATTTCGTGTACGCGAGCTTGCGGTACTCCGTACCGCTCGAAATGATGACGTTCGTCGTCGCAACGTACGGCGACATCGCGGAGGTGAATTTTTCAAGATATTTGTTCTCGCGCAGCGCGTCCCTGTACTCGATCTCGACGTTGTCGAATTCCGCCGCTATGTTCTGCGCCGTGTTGTGGATGTAATACATCGACCTGTCGCCCTCGACCGCGTCCTTGTCCATGCAGAACGTGATCGTGACCTTCTGGTCCGTTTCTCTCAGGGGCGCGAGCGCATCCTTCGCCGCATCAGACAGCGAGAAGATCTCATCCCCCGTCATATCAATATACCATCTGTATTTTTCAGCCAGCGCCGTAAAAATGACGTTGACGACTATAATGAGCGCTATGAACGCGACGGTGAACGCGACCGCCGTCCCTCCGTAGCGGAATTTCTTTCCCCTCACTATACTGCCGACACTTTTTTTCATCTTGTGCAAACCACTCCTATTTTTAGTTCAGACGTGTTACGGTCAAAATCAGCCCCAGCGGCGTTTTTCATAGACGCGCACCGTGAGAAAGATCGCGATCGCGGTGATCGACAGATAGTACAGCATCGCGCTGAAATTGAAGATGCCGTTCGTAAAGTCGCCGAACCGCGTGAAGACCGAAAGCCAATTCAGCACGGCGCGGACAAAATACGAGTTTATATACTGATTTGCCATGCTCACGACGAGGAACAGGAGTATTATCACGATCGTCACGACGCATGAAACCATCTGATTTTCCGTGAGCGACGAAACAAAGAGCCCTATCGCTATAAACGCGCTGCCGACAAGCAGAAGCGCGATAAGATTTCCGGCGAGGATCGCCGTCGTGGGCTCGGCGTACATATAAAACGGGATATAATAGAGCGCCGTCAGAAGGATAACGCCCGCCATCATCGTCATAGCCGCAAAATACTTTGCCATGACCATGCCCGTTAAGCTGACGGGCGAGGTGAGCAGCATCTGCTCGGTGCGCGTCCTGCGCTCCTCCGAAAACGACTTCATAGTAAGTACGGGGACGAGGACTATGAACACGAATACCATCGCCGTGAAGTACGAGTTCGTCTGCCAGCTCGCCTGGCGCAGCGTCGTGAATGAGAACGCGACGGCAGATATAAGAAGCATCGCGGCTATAAATATATATCCGACGGGCGTCGTGAAATACGCCCTCATTTCCTTTTTATATATTGCTCCCATTTCGCATCTGTCCTTTCTTTACTTTTCTTCCGCCGTCGGCATCTTTTCCGACGGTGCGGTACCGTCGCCGACGAGCGGGCGGCGGCGCTCGCGCCCCGGCTTTTTCGTATCTGAACGGTCAACGAGTCTGATGAAGACCTCTTCGAGGTTCTCCCCCACCGGTTCGAGACCGACGAGCGGCCAGTTGTTCTGCGCGAGCGAGAAGAACAGCGTCTTTCGGATGTCGACGCCCGGTTCGCTCTCGATCAGATAGCTGTAAGCATCCCCGTCGCGCTCGCTCTGCCTTTCCACGCGGCGCACGCCCTGCCTCGACTTCAGAAGCGCCGTGACCTCGCGCGACGGTCCGCAGATCTTCGCGACATACGATCTGCCGTCCTCGGCGACCCTGATTATATCGTTTCTGTTCTCGTCGGCAATGATCTTGCCCTTGTTTATGATGACGATCCTGTCGCAGACGGCGCCGACCTCGGAGAGGATATGCGTCGAGAGCAGGACCGTGTGGTTCTCGCCGAGCGCCCTTATGAGCGAGCGGACCTCGATCACCTGCTTCGGGTCGAGACCGACCGTCGGCTCGTCAAGGATTATGAGCGGGGGATTTCCCACGAGCGCCTGCGCTATTCCGACGCGCTGGCGGTAGCCCTTTGAAAGGTTTTTTATGAGGCGCCCGCGCACGTCCGCGATCTTCGTCACCGAACAGACCTCGTCAAGGTGCTTTTTCCTGTTGTACGTGCAGTCCTTGAGCTCGTACGTGAAATTCAGGTATTCGTCGACGGTCATGTCAAGGTACAGCGGAGGCTGCTCAGGCAGATACCCGATCATGCGCTTTGCCTTGCCGGACTCTTCGAGCACGTCGTGCCCCGCGACGCGCACAGTCCCGGACGTGCTTGACAAAAAGCCTGTGATGACGTTTATCGTCGTTGACTTTCCGGCGCCGTTGGGTCCGAGGAACCCCACAACTTCCCCGCGCTTCACCTTGAAGCTGATATCGTCGACGGCATACTTGTCCCCGTAGCACTTGACAAGGTTCTCGACCTCGATCATATACTCCGGCTCAGCCGCCTTCCCCATTTCGTTTTCCCCGATCTTTTCCGTCTTTCCCATCAGGAATTCTCCCTTATTTCATTCATTTATATATACATTCAAAGTCATCACAACCCGATCCGCCCAAGCCTCGCAGCCGCCGCGCTTGAAACCCGCAAAAGCGCCTCGACGAGAGCATTATACCATGAGCAAAAATGCTTGCTTGCAAGAGCATTTTTGCGAAGCCGTCAATGTCGAGTCTGTGGCGAAGCCACAGCAAAAGCGCGAGCTTTTGGGATTTTAGGATCAAGACTTGCCATGCAAGTCTTGATCCTAAAATCCACGAAGACATTATACCATGAGCAAAAATGCTTGCTTGCAAGGGCATTTTTGCGAAGCCGTCAATACCGAGCTCAGGGCGAAGCCCTGCCGAAAGCGGAGCTTTCGGGGTTTGCGAAGCAAACCGGCGAGAGTATTATACCACAGTTCATACAAAAAATCTTCCCCTTTTTGTGCTCCGGGGAGGATTTTTGACGAAATTTTCGTGAATTGTTTGTGACGGGCGCCTCAGAGCATTATCGCAGCAGCCATGACGCCGCGCGCATCACCGTCCCTGCGGTGCGACCAGAACTCGTCTTTATGCTCCTTTGTGCATATATCGGCGCGGTCGATGTGCGACGGCGAAACGCCGGCGAGACTGAGCAGCCGCGCGTTCACGGAGCATAGGTCGCAATGAAGCCTGCCGTCCGCGCCGCGCACTATAAATTCGTCCGCGAGGCGCGCCGAGTGCTCCCTCGTTATTTCGTCCGGCGACGACTCCGACAGAGCCGAAAACTGCTCCGCGAAGTCCTCCCCGACGGCAAAGCACCCCCCGCAGACCGCAGGTCCGATCGCCGCCCTGATCCGCTGCGGCTCGGCGCCGAGAGTACACATCCTCGCAACGGCGACGGAAGCTATGCCGCCCGCCGTGCCGCGCCACCCGGCGTGGACCGCCGCGGCAACTCCGGCGCCGCCGTCATAGAGCAGTATCGGCACGCAGTCCGCCGACTTGACCGCGAGCGGCACGCCTGCCCTGTCCGTGACAAATCCGTCGCACGCAAAATCCCCGGCTGCCGTCTCGGCAGTCACATATTCGACGCGGCACGAATGTATCTGCTTTGCGGACGCGAACACGTGCATTCCGGCAAAGCTACCCTCCGGGATCCCGCACGCCGCGGCGAATATGCGCCTGTTTTCATTGACGTTTTCTTCGCTGTCGCCGCGCTCGTAGCCCATATTGAGCCCCGCGGCAGGTCCCGACGATACGCCGCCGAGCCTTGTCGAGAACCCGTGACGCACGCCGTCAAGGACCGTCGACTTATATATTACCGTGCCGTTTTTTTCTTCCTTATAGAACATGATCCACCGCTTTCACAGAACGAACAGTTTGACGGAGCGCGCCTGACCGCCCTCCGTCTCCCCGAGCGCAAAAAAGCCTCCCTCTCCGCGGATTCTGACGCGTTCCCCGTCGCCGAAGCCGTCCGCCCTCACGCGCTGCCCGCACCTGATGCGGCGCTCACCGTCCGCGTCGAGCGTCAGCGCCGGCAGACTGTCAAACAGACGCTCCGTCGGCATTATGTAAGACTCCGGAGACGACGTTATCTCCTCTATCGTATGAGCGTCGGAGACGGAAAATCCGCACGTTTCGAGCCGCCTCAGCGACGACATGCAGCCTCCGCAGCCGAGCTTTTCCCCGATGTCGGCGCACAGCGTCCTGATATATGTCCCGCCGGAACAGCCGACCGTGAGCGAAAACTCATCCGCCCTCTCCGTTCTCCCGACGGATATCGAATATATCCGCACGCGCCTCGGTTCACGCTCGACCGTTATCCCGCGCCTCGCGAGGTCGACGAGCTTTTCGCCGCCGCGCTTCAGCGCCGAATACATCGGCGGCGTCTGCATATATTCCCCGAGAAAGCTCTCCGCCGCCGCACGCACCGCCGCCTCAGGCACATCGACGGCTTTCTGTTCGAGCACCTCGCCCGTTATGTCCTCCGTGTCGGTCACGACGCCGAGCCGTATGCGCGCCTCGTAAAGCTTTCTCCCGGCGGACACGAATTCCGCCGCCTTCGCCGCCCTGCCGACGAGCACGACGAGAACTCCCGTCGCCATCGGGTCAAGCGTCCCCGTATGCCCTATCTGCCGCGTCCCGTACGCGCGCCGAAGCTTCGCGACGACGTCGAACGACGTCCACCCCGCGGGCTTGTCGACCACGACGGCGCCTGCATATCCGCTCTCATTCATCTTTTTCTTTCTTGTCCGATCCGAATTCCGCGATCGCCCTGCCGAATGCCTCCGCCATGGCAGCCTCCGCGCCGTCCCTGTCGACGCCGCGCAGCGTGCATCCGGCGGCTTCCCTGTGACCGCCGCCGCCGAACCCGGCGCAGACCGCAGCGCAGTCTATGCCGTTGTTCGCACGCGTTGACGCGCGCCAGACGCCGGGCTCGCTCTCCCGCAGCGACACTCCGACATAAACTCCGAGCACGGATCTCATCTCGTCCGCCTCCGAAAAATCGCCGTCTTTGATGCCGCACGCCTTCATCTCCGGCAGCGTCGCCGACGTCATCGCCAGCCTGCCGCCGCAAAGAAGCTTCATATTTGTAAGCCCGAGCTTCAGCGCCGCGATCTCGCCGAGCGTCTTGACCGCGTGCAGATTGTGCGCTATGCGGACCGTGTCGGCTCCCTCCTCGTGCAGGCGCGCCGCGATGCGGTGCGTCTCCGCCGTCGTGTTCGAGAACCGGAAACTGCCCGTGTCTCCGCTGATTGCAGCGTATATATACGAGTAAACGCACCTCGGCACCCTCATCCCGTATTCGGACACGAGTATTTCGACGATGCGGAAAACGACCTCGCCGCACGCCGCCGCGCCCGGCTCCGTCACGTTGTCGGCGAACGCCTCTCCCGTACCGTGATGGTCGAGCATGAGAGAGAACGTCCCCGCATCCCGTTCGAATGCTCCGAGCTGAGATGGGGAGGCAACGTCCGCAGAGACGCGGCGCGCGCCTTCCCGCAGCGTGCTGCGGATGCACACGCCCTCCGTCAGGAAGCAGAGATACTCGGGCACGCGGTCCGAGCACACGACCTCGGCGTCGCCGCCGTTTTCGTTTATGACTGCCGCGAGCGCGAGCGCGCTGCCGAGGGTGTCGGCGTCCGGCGACGTGTGCGACACTATGTCGACGCGCCCGGCGGTCATCCCCGCGAGAATTTCCGCCGCCTCGCGCTCTGTTAACGATTTATATTCATTTTCATTCATCTTCGCCATTCCCGCCGTTTTCGTCCTTTTCGCCGGTCTCATCGGTTCTGCTTCCGCCCGCGGATTCTCTTTCGCGGCGCTCCTCCTCGATCCCGCGCAGCACCTCGGCAATATGCGCCCCGTGCTCGATCGAACCGTCCGCCTCAAACGTCAGCTCCGGCGTTATTCGCAGGTTCAGCCGCTCGGCAAGCCTCGAACGTATAAATCCGGAGGCGGAGCGGAGCCCCGCTCCGATCTCCTTTTTGTCGCCCGTGAGCGACGAATAATACAGCTTGCAGTATTTCAGGTCCGCGGATACGCGTGCCGCCGTTATCGTCACAAACGCGTCCGCGACGCGCGGATCCTTTATTTCGCGCAGAATCGACGCCATCTCGCATTCGACCGCGCTGTTGATCTTGTTCTGTCTGTAATTTGCCATAAAGACGCTTCCTTTCGCTGCATCGTTTACTGTCAAAAGAACGCTCTCATCGGTTATTATACAGCAAAAGAGCGCTGCTTTCAACAACTATTTTGCGCTCGGACCGCGCGGAAAATTTAAATATCATAGTGACAACGGCGGAAGTTTATGTTATACTGTATTTTGCGCAGACAACGACAAGATCGGGAGGCATCATGTCTTTCAGGAATATATCGAAGCTCTTTGTTTCGGCGCTCGTTCTGATCTTTGCCGCGGCGCTCGTATCGTGCGGCGGCAGCAAGGGCGACGACTACAAGATCATCTCACCCGTCGTCGACCCCGGGACGGTGCTCAGCGGCGAGGATTTCATAATAACCTCCGCCTTCACGCGCTCGGAATACGACGTCACCATAAACGAAGCGGCGCCGACAGACGAACCGGGTCCGCACGACGTCTCGGTGACGGTCACGGACGGGCACGGGTTCGAGCGTACTCACCGCTGTACATACACCGTCCGCTCCTATCTGCGCGACTCGGTCCGCATCGAGATCGGCAACCCGGTGACAGTCGAAAAATTCATAAACACGGACATAGATTCGTACCGCGGGCGCGTCTTTGAATTCGACGACCCGCTGACCGTTGCGTCATACGGCATCGGGACATACAAGATAGGCATCCTCGTCGACGGCATGCTTGAATATTCGTCCCTCATACTCGAGGACACGACGCCGCCCGTCGCCTCCCCCGTCACCGTCCATATCACGGCTCAGACAGGGACGCCGCGTGCGGAAGACTTCGTCGCGGATATAAAGGATGCGACCTCCGTCGCCTGCACCTTCAAGGAAGAATACGATTTCAACACGACGGTCGACGTCCCCGTCGTCATAATCCTCACGGACGAAGCGGGCAACACGGCGGAGATCTCCTCGCTCGCAACGTGCGCCGTCGACACGATCGCGCCGGAGATCCACGGCGTCCGGGACATCACCGCCTATGTCGGAACGTCGCCTAAGTACCGCGACGGCATTACGGTCACAGACGATTCGGGCGAGGTCCCGCACCTCGAGGTCGATGTCAGCCGCGTCAACACGAACGTCATCGGCTCATACGAAATAACGTACAGCGCCTCCGACACCTCCGGCAACAAGACGGTCGTTCACGCCACCGTATACATCGTTGAAAAGCCGAAGGTAACGGAAGCCGACGTCGAAAAGCTCGCGAAGGAGATATACGACGGCAGCATACACACCTCCGGCGACATGACGAAATGGGACATCGCGTACGCCATATTCAAATGGACGCGCGACAGGATATCCGCGTCCGATACGCCGTATGACACTACCGATCCTACCGGCGCGGCTTATGCGGGTCTTCTCGACAGGACGGGCGACAGCTTTGTGCGCATGTGCGCCGCCCGCGCCCTGCTCAATACCGCGGGGATAAGCAACAGGCAGATCGAGCGGCTCATATACAGCGGCGAGAGCGCGCACTACTGGCTCCTTGTTGACATCGGAGACGGCTTTTACCACTTCGACCCGACGCCGACCGGGCGCAGCTACGAGCCGTTCATGAGGACGGACGCGGAGCTTGATGCATACTGCACACAGTACAACATAGAATACTATTACAGATACGACCGGTCCAAGTACCCGACGCGCGGCTCCTCCTCCTATTACAAAGACGGCGGGGACGACTGATGCCGCCCGAGACCCGGAAGCATATTGACACATCCGAAAGGGAATTCTTTATGGACATTATTATCGAGCTTTTACAGAACCTGCACGAGGATATCGACTTTGAGGAGGAGGATTCGCTCCTGACGGACGGGATCCTCGACGACGCCGACATCGAATCGCTCATATCGGACATAAAAGACAATTTCGGCGTCGACGTGACGCCCGACATGGTCACGCCGGAGAATTTCAACTCCGCCGAGGCGATCTATAACCTCGTGACGGAGCTCTCCGACGAGCAGGACAGCGAATAGAGGGACGGAGAATGCACAACGAGCTGACTGAAGTGGATATCAAAAAGATGCGCGCGGAGATCGACGAAAGGGTCGCCGCCCGGGCAAAGCTGCGGGAAAACGTGCGCGCCGCGCGCGAGCTCGGAGACCTCTCCGAGAACGACGAGTACCGCTCCGCAAAGCGTGAAATGAACAAGAACAACAGCCGCATCCGATATCTTGAAAACATGATCCGCACCGCAGTCGTGATCAAAACGGATTCTGCGGACGGCGTTGTCGGTCTGTTCGACGAGGTGACCGTATACTACCCGGAGGACGACGAGACGCGCGTGATCCGCATAGTGACAACGCTGCGCCGCGACGTCTTCAACGACTGCATATCGAAGGAATCCCCCGTCGGGAAGGCGGTCCTCGGGCGCAGGGCGGGCGAGACCGTGACCGTTCACGTCAGGGACGGGATCACATATCCGATAAAGATCGTATCGGTGAAAAAGGGACAGGACGACGACTCGCTTCCGATCGCGAAATATTAAAACGTTCAACATCTTATAAGAGGTAAATCACATGACGCTCCGGGACATGAAATTTCCGTACGACCGCGAGGCAATGAGAAAGAAGACGCGGGAGGAGCCCGAGTGGCTCCATTTCGGCGCGGGGAACATATTCCGCGCGTTCCCGTGTACGCTCGCAGAGCGTATGCTCGGGGACGGGCTGACCGACCGCGGTATAATCGCCGCCGAGGGTTTCGACCCCGAAATAATCGAGAAGATCTACCGCCCGCACGATGACCTGTCGCTGCTCGTGACGCTCTGCGGCGACGGTACGGTGAAAAAGACCCCCATCGGCTGCGTCGCCGAATCGCTCTATGCTGCGGACAGCATCCCGCGCTTGAAGGAAATTTTCAGATCCCCCTCCCTGCACCTCGTCAGCTTCACGATAACGGAGAAGGGCTACGCGATACCGGACGAAATACCGGACCTTGAGCGCTCGCCTTCGGACGCGTACAGCTTCATGGGGCAGCTCACGTATCTGCTCTATGAAAGATTCGGCGCCGGCGCACCGCCGATAGCGCTGCTCTCGATGGACAACTGCTCCGGCAACGGGGACAGGCTCCGTGCCGCAGTCCTCGCCTATGCGCGCGGATGGATCGCACGCGGCGCGCTGCCGCAGCCGTTTGCAGACTGGCTCACGGACGAAGGGTGCGTCAGCTTCCCGTGCTCGATGATAGACAAGATCACGCCGCGCCCGGACGAAAGAATCGCCGGGATGCTGCGCGCCGACGGTTTCTGCGACACGGACACGGTCGTGACCGAAAAGCACACATACATAGCGCCGTTCGTCAACGCCGAGGCGCCCGAATACCTCGTAGTCGAGGACAAATTCCCCGCCGGGCGTCCGCCGCTCGACCGCGTCGGCGTCATCTTCACCGACCGCGAAACGGTCTTTAAGACGGAGCGCATGAAGGTCTCGACTTGTCTGAACCCCTTGCACACCGCGCTCGCCGTCTTCGGCTGCCTTTTAGGCTACACGCTCATCAGCAGCGAGGTCGCGGACCCCGACCTTTCGGCGCTAATACGCCGCCTCGGATACGTTGAGGGGCTGCCCGTCGTCACGGACCCGGGGATAATCTCGCCGCGCGCGTTCATCGACGAGGTCGTCAACGTGAGGCTCCCGAACCCGTTCATGCCCGATACGCCGCAGAGGATCGCGACCGACACATCGCAAAAGCTCTCCGTCCGCTTCGGGCAGACCGTCCGTGAATATATATCCCGCGGGCTGCCGACCGAGACGCTCGTCGCCGTCCCGCTCGTATATGCGGGATGGTGCCGCTATCTGCTCGCCGTTGACGACGGCGGCGCGCCGTTCACTCCGAGCAGCGATCCGCGCTATGACGAGATGCGCGCGCACCTCGCCGATATAGGCCTCGGCGACAGCGGAGACTTCACGGGAGCGCTCGCCCCGATCTTATCGGACGCCTCCGTTTTCGGGCTCGACGTCACAAAAACGCCGCTGTTCCCCCGCGTAGCAGACTACTTCGGGAAAATGGTCTTTTCGCCCGGAGCCGTAAGAAAAACGCTTCACGAAGTGCTCGGAGAGCACGCGGAGTAAGCGGAATACATAAAGGAAAAAAGATCATGGGACCGTGCGCCCGAGCGCCGCTGTCCCATGATCTTTTCATTTTTATTTATTCGGGAGCGCAAATCCTATTCGCCGTTTCGCCGCTTTGCGGCTTCGCCGATCTGTGATCCCTACCGCAGGGCATGCCCGCTCAGATCCTTTTCTTAGAAGCGAGGATCGCCGATGCCGCTCCCGCGACAGACACTGCCAAAAGGACTATCCACAAGGTCACGCCCGTACCGTCTGATGTCTGAGGCGGAACGGATCCGGTGCCCGGTGTGTTCGTATCTGTGCCGGCGCCGGGCTTATCGGTGTCCGTCGTGTCGGGCGTCGGAGGCACGTAGCTCGGATCCTTTGCGCCGCAAACCGTGCAGGCGCCGTCCTTATATGTGTGCCCCTCCTCCGCCTTATCGCCGCAAACGGAGCATGTGTGCGTATGATTTTTACCGTCCTTCGCATCGGTCCATGTGCCGTATTCGTGTGCGCCCGACATAGCGGCGCCGCAGTCGGCGCACGTGCGCTCATGCCCGTCCTTTGTCACCGTCCAATCGCCGAAGCTGTGCGCGGCGGTCTCCGTATATCCGCAGACGCTGCACGTCTTTTTGTGCTCGCTGCCGGCATCGGTCCAATTGCCGAAGGTATGCTTGCCTTCATCGACGGCGCCGCAGTCGGCGCACGTGCGCTTATGCCCGTCCTTCGTCTTTATCCACGCGCCGAAGCTGTGCGCGGCGGTCTCCGTATATCCGCAGACGCTGCACGTCTTTTTGTGCTCGCTGCCGGCATCGGTC
>CANQMS010000011.1 GCA_947624995.1 uncultured Clostridia bacterium | reverse complement strand
GGTCGACGAAGCCGACCGCTCACGAGACACGCATTATGCCATGATGAGGTGTTTACACAAAATTTGGGATAGAGCCGCAATAGATCCCGAATATGCTTTTGAACAAATGTCTTTTGTGAAAGCTGTTTATCAAAAAACTTCAGGAGTACAACTTAAGCATTTTATTATATCGTTTTCACAATATGAGTTTCTGCGCATGGATCTTGATGAAATACTTGATATAGGGTTTAATGTCGGCAAAACATTTAGCGAATACCAGATGCTTTATTGTATACATATGGACACAAGAAATATACACCTTCATTTTGTCATGAATACAGTCAGCTTTATAGACGGTCATAAGTACAGCGACGGTTCGGGATGCTTTTTCAAAGTACAAAATATGCTTAAAAAGAAATACCCGAAGTTTGATACATTTCTTTTCTTTTCAGATACCTAATCATTCTTCCGGTAGTTTTTTAATTCTCCAGCATCGTTCTCGACTAATATTCTTTTTTGAAAGTGAGCGTTGAAATTCATCAATATAGAAGGGCATTCCGATATCATGAAATATAATATTCATCTTTTTGGGCTTAGATAGTCTTTGCGACTCAGACGTTCTCTCAAAACTGTCAAAATAACGCTTGAAATCTATATGCATTTTTTTGCAGTTCTCTTCGCATATATCACAAAATGTATCACGGTATTCTTTTTTTATAATGTTTTCGTTTTGATACAATCCTTCGAGATAGGAATAAAGTTCGTCAAAAGCATATGAATATCCTATCCATTTATCTCGGGAGTATGTTTTACCAAGCCAAGAAAGCTGTCTTTTGAGATAATACGGTTCTAACGGCGTCGTTACGGTGCAATTATCTCTTGCCACGAATATTTCATAGATGTCTGAAAGTAATTTCAGCAAAGCGGTTTTTCTTCCCTCAAATTCCATAAGAGATCTCGGCGTTTCTTCAGGATGATTATATGGATCTTTTCTTTTAACTGACACATAATTAATTCTATTTGACTTTTTGAGTTCCGAAGGAAGTTTGCTGATTTGATTATCCCGGATATGGTGGTTTGTAAATAATTCACCGGTTTTATTTTTATATCTCGGGATATCCATATTATCTTCTTTTCTGTAAATGATCTTGTATAGAAAGATGAAATCGTCTATGCTTTGTCGGAGCCTTTGAGAAATATAAACGTTCGTGTAAGCTTTTATATATAGATTTATTGAACTTTCGCTATTTATACGGAGCCTGCCAAGCATTTGAAGAAAAGATGTTTTATCCGGTTGACAAATAACTATATTAGAGATATCTTCTGATGAAATATTTATTCCGCAATCGAGTACCGACGTTGCAATTAAAACATCGCAAGTAAAGCTCTCATCTTCAATCAGCGAATACAGCTGCTCGTGCTCTTCGCTGCTTTTTTTGTTTATTTTTCCGGAAAAGCTTCTTGTATGTGAACTCGTCAAAAAAACTGCCTTGGAACCGGATGCATCGATTATTCCTTTTATCTTTTCACCATCTCTTTTTGAACTGACGAAGATCAGCCATTTTGAATGATTATCTTTAATATCTTTGCAAATATAATGAGACATTTCCTCCTCATCATCAAAGTAATATTCATTTAGATAAGCATACCAAGCTGCAAGAGATGATTCTGATAAATAGCATTTCGTGAAGACATTATCCCGATCATCGTATATATGTGATATGCTATTGAACAATTCACCAAATGGATTGTCCTTTACTTGGTCATATAACTCGTTCGCACGCAAATTTATTTGTTCTTGATAATAACGGCATTTATCGTTACATTCATAAGGCATTATTTCGTTTGTATTAATTAAATGATTAATACAAACGATCTGATCGTGAAAAAATCTGATGCTTTCATCAAGTTCACCGCCCCACCTTCCACGAGCTTTTTCATCTGTGGAATTTGCAAGCTTATACATTGGCCAAAATCTATACAATTTCGGTATCCCGAAAAAAGGACGAAAATCAAATGACAATCTACCTCCGATTTTTTTTGAACTCAGGAACAAGTATAGCGGCTCCGGAGTGGCTGTCAGGAAAATTTTTATGGAATTCTTCGGTTGTTCGATATCAATCTTTTCAAACCAGTAGTCGCTTCTGTCATTGAAACATGAGTCGGCAAGAAAATAATGTGCCTCGTCAAAAACATAATAAAGAACATCTTTTTCCGTTACATCATTAACATACTTTGTTATCTCGCATCCATACGAAACCGCCACTTTGAATGTCACTATTTTATTATCTTCATCAAGCTTTTTAATGTCAGGATAATCTTTGACTACCTCGCAGTGCTGGTAGGTCCGAATATGAATATATTCTCTGAGTTCTTCCTTTACTTTTGCTTTAAAACTTTCTTCGACTATTCTGGTTATCTGAGCATTCAGCGACTTTCTGTTGCACAGATAAACGATATGTTTCTTATGTTCTGCGGCAAATGGCAAAAGCTTCTCAAAGACAAATGTTGTCTTGCCGCTTCCGGTCAATGTTGATATCAGAACATTGTCTCCGCCTTTCCAATTGGTATAATCATCTCCGATTAAGTCGCTGACGAAAAGTCGCTGCATTACGTTATAACCTCATTTTGATGCTTATCTTGTATATAATATTACGCTAATTTGAGTTTCATGTCAACCCTTTGCAGAGGATTCTACACTTTTATTTCCCACTTAACATTAGTGTAAAAGTGTCTGAATCTGATTACATATTATCACTGTGCAAGTATGTAATATCTGTTGGAGGAAAAATAATGTCTAATTCAAAGAAGCGTTCAAATTACGAAGGAAGTATACGAAAACGTAAGGACGGAAGATACGAAGTCCGAATTTCTGTTAGGCACGACTTTAAGACAGGCGGAGCAAAACGATTCTCTTTCTACACCGAAACGGAAGACGAAGCAGTACGAAAGCTTCACGAAATGTCATTTATGAATGACACGAAACCGAACAGTTTAAAGCCCATCACTCTCGGGGAATGGCTTAACTCGAGCCTCGAATTTTATATTCGGAGAGGGATAAAACAATCAACATATGTGAGCTATGAAGGTATAATCAGAAACCACCTTATACCGCATCTTGGCGATGTTCCTCTGAATGAACTTTCACCGAGGCTTTTACAGAACTTTTACAACTTCATATTTGATTATGAAAAGTTATCCGCAAAAACTATTCAAAACATCAATCTGTTTCTTCACCGGTCATTAGAATTTGCAATCAGTGAGGGATATATCAGTTCCAATCCTGCCTCGTACGTTAATTTGCCGAGGGGAGATCGTCCGCAAATCAGGATACTGTCGCGTGATGAACAAACAAGACTTATAAAAGCAAGCTACAGTCATCGTTATGGCGTGTTTATTCGTCTTACGCTTTTTACGGGCATAAGAATAGGTGAACTGCTTGGACTGCGTTGGGAGGATATAGATCTGCAAGGGAATGTTTTATATATACGCAGGACACTTAACAGACTGCCGGTGATAGAACAGTCAAAAATTCAGAAAGGACAAAAGACCGAAATCGTGATTCAGTCACCAAAAACTGAAAACTCTATTCGAACGATTCCCCTCCTTCCTCAGATCGTTTCAGAACTTCTGAATTGGCGGGATATACAGACGGCTGACGCAGCTGCAGCCGGAACAAATTACACTGTCAGCGGGATGCTTGTCACCAATCCGAACGGAGGATATATTGAGCCGCGCACTTTCAAGGACTATTACGATCAAATTCTTGATTTAGCCGGTCTCGATCATTTCACATTTCATGCATTGCGTCATACGTTTGCGTCGAGAGCTTTGGAACAAGGAGTCGATCCGAAAACTTTGTCTGTTCTTCTCGGACATGCTTCGGTAAGTTTTACAATGGATACATATACGCATGTTCTTGACCGTCATAAACAGGAAAGTATGATGCTGCTTGAAGAACTGCTGTCTCCAACTGTTCCACAGCCTCAATCCCTGACTTACCCTGTAATAGTCACTCCGTCAGCTCAGGGCGTAACCAGTTTGATTTTTCCTGATTTTCCGTTTATATCGTGTGTAACGACCAATTTAACGGAAGGACTGTCAGAAATGAGTGACAATTTGCATGAAAGTCTTTTGATGTGCAATGAACCGCCAACACCGACATCCCCTGCGGCATTCCATCTTAAGCCGGGGCAGTTCGTTTTGCAGATATCAGCTTCGTAAAGCATATCACGGCAAGGACAAAAGCAGAGTCCCCAGCGTTTCCGCATCAGGACTCTGCTTTCGTTTAATAAACGTTTTAATATGTTTTTTTGACCGTACAATAAGGAATTATCATCAACCACATCTGCCGCCGAAATCCTAAGCTTTTTCAAATCATCAGAGAAAAACATCCTGACTGCCTATATCAAAGGTCGGGATTATTTGAACAGCAATGCCGTGTTCCTCATCCCAAACGCAGTCAAACAGGACAATTACGGAACCGTCCTGTTTGAAAAGGACTGAGGTCGGGCGAACAATACCGATCAAGTCCTCCGCATTTTTGACCATGCGGGCGCCTGACCATGTTGCGGCGAGCCCAACACAATTCTTGTTGATATACTCGGTGATGAGCGACCTGATCTTTTCGGCATATGAACCGTATTGCTTAACAAACTGTTTATAGCTGTCCCTCTGACTATCCGAAATAGGTTTCCCGGAATATGCTTTTGCCGCAACGGTCACGTTCCATTCTTTGCTGAACAACGAAATCGTATCTTTCTTATACCATCTGTGCCTGTAGTTCATCTCTCCGAATACAGGGTCGCTGCATTTGACTTCCATAAAAACCGATCCTTTCACGAGGCAGCATTGCTGCCGACTTTTTTATATTCCGATATACCACCCGAATGAGGAATATTCCCATGCACTTCCGTCGGGACCTTCTGCATCGTCGAGCAATCGGAGCCTTCATGCCAGGTGTATTTGTTTTCTTTTCTCCACTGCTCTACTTCTTCGGGAGTGCATCCGCGCTGCTCAGCCAATTTCTCATCAGCCTGATCGAAATTTGATGCCCTGTCATCAGAAAAGTCATCGATTTTAACTTCGCCTTTTGCTATTTCGGAAAAATCCGGCTTGCCGTCCTTGAAATTGATTCCTTCAAACTTGTAGGTCTGCTGAATTTCCCCCCATGTTTTATGATCCGGATTTGTTCCATTCCTATCGCCTGGTTTTAAATATTTGTCGGGTGTGAATACCGAATTTCCCGGCTGACCTGACCATTCGCCTCCGCTCTTCGGAATCAGCCCTGCCTTTTCGGGTTTGATCTTTTCATCCAGTTTTTCGATATTGGCAGGTTTAATTTCCGACTGCGGTTTTAATTCGGAGATCTCATTCCGAACACGTCCGAGTTTTTCAAATGGAATCATACCGCTCTCCTTTCCGATGTGACATTTTCGACCCAGTTCTTATAGAACACAACACCGTCGGGAGCACATCCGCTGTACGCTTTGAGCAGGCAATGTGTCAGCGTCAGCAACAGCTCATCCGAAACACGGCTGATCTTCTGTGCGATCAAAGTATTCAGTCGACATGTAAATACATCCCCAACCGAATCAAACGACTGCCTTCGTACAAGTTCGACCGCGTCCTCCAATCTGAGTATGTCGGCGGCAAGGCGCGCCTGAACAGAGAACCCCTTGTCGTCATCCCATATGCTCAGCCTGTTTCTTGAGCCGTACTCCTCGACCATTGAATACAGATACATTTTCGACCTGACACTGCATTCTGAGCACTGTATCGCTTTCAAAACTTCGCTGCATTCGATCGCGCCGGGATCATCAAGTCTGTTATTCAGGACAAAATTGATAAGAACACTTGCCGATTCTTTTGCGGCAGCCGACTCATCCGGAGCGGACATCCTGCAAATATACGGTCTCTCCCCTCCGTCGAACTTGTCGACTTTGCAAAGGACAGGCTCGACCCAATCGTTCTGATAAACGACCGCGACCCCCTGCGGTAATCTGGCGATCTCGTCGATCTGATCGTCCTTCAGCGCAGCTGATTTGCCCGATACATAGCGGTCGCTCTCTTCCGGGAGGCGCATGATGATCTTGGTATTCGTATTTCTTATCGCGGAAATGTCAACGGCGCCAGGCGATTGATCGGCGATAATGAACCCCTCACCGTATGTACGCATTTCCGCAATAGCGTTTGAAAGCATTTCCACAGACTTTCCGGCGATACTCACACCTTCCGGACCGGCATCCGCGGAAACCTTGCCGAGAATATTGTGCGCTTCTTCCAGGACCGTGATGTGGCGCAGCCTGCTGTTCGGCTCTTTTTTGCCGCTCATGCGGTGTTCCGAAAGCCTCATTACAAGCACGCCCATGAGCAGTGCCTTTGTTTCCTGAGAGCCGACCCTGCTAAGATCCACAATAACGTTGCTGTCAAAGAGGACGCCGTTATCGATCTCTTTGCTTGAGAAGATCTGTCCGTTAAGACCGTTTGTGAGAGAACGCACACGTGTCGTCAGGGATCCGACATAATTTGACTTTACTTCATCGGAATATGCCGACTCATCGATAACTCTGACAAGCTGTTCGAGCAGATCCTGAAACGTCGGATAAAGACCATCAAAGACGGTATTCTCGGATTTTTCCAGATCCCAGCCGCAGGCGCTGTACGCGCCGAGTACCGCATCTTTCAAAACTGCGGGCATGGCTGCGTACATCGGCCAACATACATTGAAAATGTCGATCAGCCTGTCAATGTGCTCCAGCACATGGATCCCTTTCGGGAACCTGAACGGATTTATTTTCAGAAGTGCCGTATATTCGGGATTTGTTCCGAACACGGAAACATTTTTTCTGTGTCCGAAAACATTTTTGTACTCACCCTTAGCCGGTTCAATGACCATGTAGTTTACATTAATATCGTTTTTGGACGATTTTGTGAGCTTATCAAGCAGAGTGTAGACGGTATTCGACTTTCCGCTGCCGGTTGCCCCTACAATAAATGTGTGCATCGCGAGACTGTCTATATCAAGGCATACTTCCGAAAGATCTACCTCCTGCCCCATATTGAAGATCTTTCCAAGCCGAACGGCGCCGGAAGTTTCTTTGCGGTCATATCGCACGATCTCCCTTCCGAATGCGGCATGTTCGATCACCGACAAGCCGGATATCGAGCGGCGCGGCAACCCAAGATGTATCGCCAATTCGTTTGTACTCACGAATGATGCCGCATTAACGGCAACTTCGCGTGTTTCCGCGCATTCGGCGAGCTTATATAAAAATTCGGGGTGTATAAAATTGAAAATATATTTTGTCAGAGACCCGACCTTTTCGGCATCGTTCCACGTGTTCACCGCCGACATCTGAACGCCGCTTTTGGTGCCTGACACGAGTGAACGGTACACGCCGGCGGCGGAATCCGATTCGGCAGAGCTTTCGCCGAGGAAATATGCGGCAAAATCCCACATTCCCATGCTTTCGCATTCATCAAGGCGATCGAGCTGCTTTTCAAGCCTTTTCAGCGTGTCCGTCAAGGCCTTGTTCTGAATATTGAGGACAACCGCCTGAGACTTGCCGAAAGTTTCCGTCAGAGCATCGGTTTTTGAAGAACTCGTTCCTATGCTTCTGCTCTCATTCTCGCTGAACTGCTCACCTTTCGTTGTTGATTCTGCGTATGAACTGCTCTGCGATGCGCCCAAAGTGGAGCTTTGAGCCAGCGATTCCGAAAAACCGAAATTAAGGTTTCTTGAGATCGTGTCCGCCATCGATTCTGAGTGCATAGTGCCGTGAGTTTTAGAATGAGATGATCCTTCTGTAAACGACATCCCGAAGTTCCTGGAGCTTTGCACGCCAAAAAAACTTACTCCGGATCCTCTGTTCACGGAATATGTAGTCGATGCAAAAGTAGAGTCTGTCTCGGATTCATTTGTACCATCAGTCTTTGTAAAAGTTTTCCCGGTTGAAGTGCCGATGGATCTGTTTTGCCCTTTTGTCTCGGAAATACTTGCCGCTGCGTTCTGCCCGGTCGTATCTGTCATTGACGATCCTTCGGAAGAGGACAAAGTTGTCACGCTCCCCTTCTGTTCCGTCTCCGAGCTTCCGGTCGTACTGCTCGACGATGTACCGACGCTGCTGCTGCCGCCGTAATTATACTGCATGTTTGCAAAAGGAGACAGCATGGTATATATCCGCTCGTACTCCAAACGCGCCTCGGAAATGTCATTGCTGCTGAGATTATTCGCTATAAACACAGCCGTAAAGGGTTTTCCCTGCATGCTGTAAACGAATTTTTCGAGGCCCTGGATAAACTTTTGATTGTCGGGCGCATTGTCTTCCTGCTTGTAATCGGCAACGCATGTGACGCTTGCAACGCTGTGAACGCAAAGCCTGCTCAGATCGTTTTTCAGCGTTTCATTCAGGTATTCTTCGGTTTTGCTGCCAGGGAAAAGCCCTAAAAGACTCTGCTCAAGCAGGCGTCTCATCGTCCCTGTCGAATACTTCGGGTCACGCGACCGCACGCCGATATAAAAATGCGTGATATTGCCGTTGCTCCTGATCATAAGCGACAGTGTGCAAGGTTTATTTGAAAGCGAATTAAAAACCGTTGCCAGCTTGTGAACCGAAAACTCGTCCTCCTGATATACAAGCTCCGTGATACGGAAAAAGTGCATCCCCTGAAACGCTTTTATTTTTTCTTCATCAAGCGGAATTATCTCGCAGTCGTGAAGCTCGGGGACATACCTTTTCAGCACTTCGTTGTCAATGATATCAAGACAGTTGTCAAGATTTCTCCGCAGTATATCAAGAGTAGATACCTCAGGGCTCCCGGTATATATAACCGCGCCTCCCTCCGCCGTTCCGTTTTCGGGATACGGCTTGAGAGAAATTTCGTTTCTTGCTTTTTCGTGATCTGTCATCTCCTGCCGCCTCCTTCCTGCTTTTTAACGAATAAATCAACGTCTCTATTGAGAGATAAATCTAAAGATATGTGAGGCGGATCTTCTTCTATGCTTAATGCATACTTGTCCTTTTCCCCTTTTACTTCGTACAAAGTAAATCTATACAAAATATCTTTGTAAGATCCCACTCTCGAATCCACTTTATTGCATTTACTTGTACTTATCTGACCGCTCTTTACAAATATATCGGTCTCCTCTGTTCCGACTTTTTTTCTGTAGAGCTCATTATAACGCGGTTTATTTATTGTGAATGTATACGTCTCTCCTTTGTATATGTATTTGCGTGTTATATTGTAGCTCTTTCTCTTCTGTTCTGCTCCCTCGTTTTGTTCTTTATTCCGGGGCTGTGGCTTCATCTTAGTAGGATAATCAGGATTATTATAATTATCACCGCTGCCAGGAGCACCGCCGCAACCCCGAGTGCTTTTTTTGAGTCTGACGTTTTTTTGTTTTTTTTGGCGTTTTTTGCCTCTTCGTTCTTTCTTTCGGCTTCAGCTACGCGTTCAGCAGCCTCCCTATCGCGTTCGTCAGCCTCCCTGTTTCTACGTTCGATCTCCTTTATTCTCTCTACTTCTTCGGGGTCGACTTTCGAATACGTACCGGTGATCCTTCTGCCGGAAACGGTCCCGGTATTGCTTTCCATCCGAGGCTTCGCGTTTTTTGCAGATTCTGCTGCAGCGCGCGACGCTCTGATCCGTTCTATTCTGTCACGCATATAGACCTTCGCAACTTCTATCATGTGCTCCATCCGTTTTTCGGAAAAGTTGCTGATGAGATCCATTTTGAGGTTCACCCAATACTCATCATCCCAAAGGTTACTGTCATTGGCAAAAGGGGTCAGCTCTCTGTGAGGTTCAAGAAGCCCCGGGATCGAGCGGCAATAATCGAAATCTTCTGCATACTGTTCAAACGTCGGGTCGGCATCAAGTGCGCCGGAAAAAATATATTTTAGCGACTTGAGATCTCTTTTGTCGGCAAGATCTTTTATTGTTCTATCCATTTTTGCCCCTTTCATTTCAAATATTTATAATATCTTCGATCTTTGCGATATACCCTTCTGTCCAATTGAGAAGCCTGCGGTTCTCTTCCAACCGCTTGTCTATCTCTTCACGGTCGGAAGAGCACCTCGCGAGCTCGTCATATATGCTCTTTACAAGCTCATCAAGATGAGCGAATATGGCTTTGAACTGTTCCTTCATAGTGCGTACCTGTTCCTCCGCATATTCAAGCGCGCCGGATATTCCCTCGTCAAGATTTCGTTCGATCTTGGTTGTCAGGTTGATTTGGAGCATTCTAATCGAAACAGCGTATTTTTTTACAGTCTCACGCCTCTCTTCAAATACATCGTGCACGACCGTTTCATGTTCTTCCACATCAACAAAGACATCTTTTTCCTCGAAAACCGGAACATCTTCATAAACATCTTCTGTTATATATCGCGGTTTCCATATCTGCCACCATTTCTTGTCGGGATTTCTTACCTCTTTCTCTCCGACCCACTTTCTCTCGTTTCTGACGAATACTTTTTCTGTACCTACCTTCTCTTTTCTGATGCCCTTGATCACATCTTCCTCTTCTTCACCGACCTTCTCATAGTAGACTCGCTCTTCCTCGGTGGTTTCGCCGATACTGCCTGCCGTTTCGACGGCAAATTCTTCATTCGTCCACTGCTCGGTGTTTTCACGCATATTCCTCAGTGCGCCCTTGATAAGGTCGACGGTCTGAAAATCAAGCCGGTCGTCAGCGGCGCTCTCGTCAATGCTTGCGAGCTTCCTCTGATATTCGATGAGAATGTGCTCGCCCGCGTCGATTATTTCGCTGTTTATCTTGCTTTCAAGCTCGGTCGAAAGCTTTGCGATCGCATCAGAGCTCGACGCCATGAATAGCTTTATCAAGCGCTCGGCATCTTCCCGATTTGTGATCGTATCACTATCACCGTACATGTTGAAGATCCGGGTCGCCTCCCCAATTGCAGTTTTTCTTAGGCTCTGTGTTTCTTTTTCAATCTCTGGGATAGGATCTAGCGCCTCGATCTTTGCCTTGAATTTCTTTGCCTCGGCACCGTTGTCGATCTTCTGACGCACGATTTTCGCGCGCTCGAGGCAAGCCGCAGCGGCGCTTTCATCCGTCTCCACTTGTTCCTTTACGGATGCCAGCACTCGCTTGCTTTCGAGGATCTCCTCAAATGATTCGACAAGGTCTTTGACCTTTTTCGTTTTCGCATACTTCTTGACATATGCCGTTATTGCGGCTTCTATCGAATATATGCCGGAATGGATAAGCGCCTGTTCCTTCGTATCGTTTCTCTCTATCGCCTGTCTGAGACGGAAATCAAGCTCCTGCTGAGCGCTCGGGGAGAGCGTCGTATACTTTTCCAGATGCATCTGCTCATGCTCGACAAATTTGTCGATCATCGGCAGCGTGTCCCGTGCCGCTGACGGGAGCATGCGCTCCTGCGTTCTTGTCAGATTGTCTATGTCGACATCTGAAAGATATGTACGGATACTCAGAGCGGTAAAAGCAGAGCAAGGGAATATCTGCGGATCATTGATCCCATATCCCGCGAGATACTTCTTCGCCGAATCGATCGCTTTCTCAATGCTCTCCTCCTCCGGATTGAACTGGTCCATTTTGTTGATGACAAAGAGGAACCTGTCGCGGACCTGCTTTCCGCCCTTCTGCATCTGTTCGGCGACGTAGCGCAGAAGATTAGCGTCGTCATTCGTGCTCAGCTGCGTTCCGTTCAGAACATAGAGGATCAGATTGTTCGAATCGTTGTTTATGGCTTTATATGTAGTTTCCTTATGCGCCACATTCTGTGAGTTGTTCGGGCCGGGAGTGTCTACAAGCATCAGTGCGGTGCACTGGGAGTCAAGGAACGGTATGTTGCCCCTTACGGATACCTTTGAAACTTCGCTGTTATCGTTCAAAGCGCTCATAATCTCATATGTGAGCTTAGGAACATTATCGATAACTTTTTTGTCTTCATTCAGTACTTCGGCGCTGAAATCCGTCTCGTCAGTATCAAGTATTTCCGTGATCACCGCGGTACATGCTTCATTTTTTGACGGCATCAGCTTGCGGCCGAGCAGCGCGTTGATCAATGTTGATTTGCCCGAGCTCATTGTAGCAATGACATTGATTGGGAAAACGGCGTCTTTAATGCTGTTGAACGCTTTAGCTAATTTAGGATCATGAAAATCCTCCACCGGACCCTTTTGCAGCTCGGTAAATATATCAACGATCCTGCCGGTGATATCTTCGCTGTCACCGCATTTTATGAAATCGAGCGACGATACATTCAAAATGCCGTTTTTATTTGCCTGCCGGAACGATTCTTCAAAGTCATCCCAGTCAAGCGCCATTCCACAAAATTTCACCGAAAAATTCATGGAATTTGTAGCGTCACGGATCATCTTCGGAAAATCGGCGATCCATTCCTGCAGTCTTTTGCCCGACAACACCTTGTAAATAATGCTGTCCTCGGGTATGCTTGCGCCGTCTACCGTGACCTCGGTCCTCAGTCTGTAGGGATTGTACTTAACGTAAAGCTGTGACATTTGGCTTTCCTCCGTTTTTTATGTCTTTGATTATCTTTTCCAAATACGTCATTCCGCTGTTTTTAAGCAGCCGTTCCGCCTCGTTGCGCGGTTTCTTTATCTCGCCGCACAGGAGCTTTTTTTCATAGTATTGAGACAGATTGGTCTGAATGAATTTGTCATAATAATTGTCAAACTCTCTTTGTTCCGTGCGGCTGAGGCTTTCCGACATACTTTTCTTTGCCAAAAATGCGGCTCTCGCCGAAAACGGGCAAACGACCGGTGAACGGAAACCCTTTGAGATCAAAAACTTTTTCTGCCTCTCAATGACTTCGAATATATCTTCATCGTCCGAAATGAGCTGATCGGCTTTATTCATGACAAAGAGGATATTTTTTCTCCCGATATTTTTTGCGACAAACTTAAGATGCTCTTCTTCGTCGGTCGTTCCGAGCTGCGTCGAGTTGAGTACATATATGAGCATCTGATATTTCCCGGACCTTATCATCTGATCACTGATCTTGAGGTGCTCTTTGTTTTCGCTGAAATTGACTCCGGGAGAATCAAGAAGGACTATCCTCTCCCCGCCGAGCATCCCTTTAAAATACGTTCCGACCGTTATTCGCGTTGTCAAATTCTGCTCGTTGTCATCGAGAAGAGTATCCTTTGCGGCGTCAAGGTGGATCTCGTTGTCATACTCGCTCGAAACACCGTCTTCAAACGGTTTTGAAACAATGACGTGCATTTTGCTCGTACATGCCATGTTCCGCGCAAGCGAAATATTTTTCCCAACAATGGAATTTATCAGCGTGGATTTGCCCGCGCTCATCGTTGCGGTTATCAGTATATTGTACGGCTTTTTTCTGATAAAGTATATGTTATCCCTTACATACCGAAGATATTTCAGGCACCACGCCATCGCTTCACATTCAAGGATAGCATTCCACGCCTCATCATCCCCGGCTGCGGCTTTGAAAGACCTCTGTATCAAAGCGCATTCGCCCTCGTCTAAGTTCTGCGTTTTGCAAATATGATCGGCTGCCAGGGCAATCTGTTCCTTTTTCATAGCGCCAGCGTCAAAAGCTGCAAAGGCAGCTATATCAAAAGGGAGAAGGAATGCATACCGTTTTTTTATCTTCAGTTCTTTCGGGGCTTTTGCGCCGCCGTGCAAAAGGTGCTTTTTATAAAATTCAGCCTGCGCGTGCGAGTATTTACGCCTTTGCCATCCTATGAGACGAACTATGTTGTTGATCGTATAAAAATAACAGCTCCTGCTTTTCTCGTCTTCCCTGTTTATCGGGTTTTTGGAAATTATCTGTGCGTTTGCGTATATGGTCTTATAGTCCAATGTCTGAGTCCTCGCTTTTTTTCATGAAGTATGTCTTTATAACCGTGTTTTTAATTCACTGCTGCCTGTACTTTCCGATCATGCTTTCGATCTCCGCTTTCATTTCATCTACAAAGTCGTCGGGCGAAATAACCTTTATCCAGCTTCCCTGGCTGAGCAGCCACATTTTTATGCCGTTTCCGTAGACCTCCGCCTCAAGCGTACATTTATCATCCTCACGCCCGATTATCTTTGCAGTCGGGAGCTTATCGAGCACAGCCTGTACTGACGGACCGGTATATTCAAAACGTATGGTCCGCAGCTTTCCGGGCCACATGAACATGCTGCGATTTCGCAGCAGTCCTTCATCAAATGCGGGAATATCGCTGTCTGAATATCTCTTCCTGTGTTCGACGATCGTTTTGATTCTGTCGATTCTGAAATACAGCGGTTTTGATGTATCCCCTTCTATCGGGAACGCGATGAGATAAAAATACATTTCCGAAAGTAGAATCGACGCGGGCCTCAAGTCATGAGAAACAAAGGTGCGGTCAGATCTGTAATAATCTATACGGATCTCCCGCCGATCCATAATGCATCTTGACATCTGCCACAGATTGTCCTGAATGCTGCCGCAGTCGTGTTTCACTTCCGAATAGTTATAGAGCTCGTTGCGGATCAAAGCGTTAAGTCTCACTCTGTCTCCGACGGTGGTCAGTTTCCGCATTTTTTCAACCAATGTATTCAGTTCTTCTTTGGAAAACGCCCGCGAACCGATCAAGACCTCTATCACGGCGAACAGCTCCTTATCCGTCAAGAAATCATCGACGGTCAAGCGGTAGCATTTGTCCTGATGACTGTACCTGAACTCTGTATTGCCGACAAGCTCGGGGTGATCCGCCAGAAATGCTTTCAGATCGTTGATTATCCGCGTAATAGTTTTCGGAGAAACTTCATATTTGTGTGAAAGTTCCCTCACAGATATATCTTCTCCGCGCAGCGCGCGGAAAAATATTTCAAGCATTCTGTCTGTCTTAGAATTCATCATTTTGTTGAATTTCCGTCAAATTTGTCTACTTATACATTTCAATATCAATTATAGTTAGTGAATCAGACAGACGTTTGTCCGCTTAACAAAAAAACATAAAATAATATATTTTTTCTTCGGTTTTTGTTTCGCAAAATGATTATACATCTATGAGATTATTATGTCAATCTATAAGTGATTGATTTCCGTTTTTTATTCAATATAATCTATCTATAAGTGATGCAAATAGCACCTAAAGCTGAATGAACGGACGGATCAATATGGGCGAGTCTGCTGTTTTGAAGGAAATCGGTTTGCGCGCCGCTTCCCGAAGAAAAGACCTCGGATACACGCAGGAATATGTATCCGAGGCAATGGATGTTTCGGTTCAGATGGTATCCAATTTTGAGCTCGGCAAAAAAGCGATCCGCCCCGAAAATCTGATCAAGCTGTGTGATGTCCTTGACATAAGCGCAGATTATCTTCTGACAGGAAAGCACACCGTAACGGAACTGACAGGGATAAATGAAAAGCTTTCATCTTTGTCGGAGCCACACAGAAAGCTGATAGAACAGCTTATAGATGCATTATGCGAACGTGAAAACTGCTGACATAGCATATTTTGTGATATTTGCACTATCGCTCGGCTGATTATTGTTAATATTTTGACGCCATTTTGGGGTCAGCAGGGGTCAGGAAAAATATGCGTACCCCATTTTGACCCCGAAAAAGCAAAAAAACACACCTGATCAAACCAAATC
Organism: uncultured Clostridia bacterium; assembly: GCA_947624995.1. Classification (GTDB taxonomy): domain Bacteria; phylum Bacillota; class Clostridia; order Oscillospirales; family CAG-272; genus DTU064. Next base: position 47,250 of record CANQMS010000011.1, on the reverse strand, counting down.
AGGTGTGTTTTTTGCTTGCGGAGGAAGGATTTGAACCTACGACCTTCGGGTTATGAGCCCAACGAGCTACCAGACTGCTCCACTCCGCGATATTTGATTGTTAGCTAAATACTCCGCGTTCGAAGCGTTTGCTCCCCGCTTGCGGTGCCCGAAAAAGCTCTCGGGGCGCTGCCGCGCCACATCCTCGGCTTTTTCGACCGCTGCGCCCGCTTTTGCCTCGCTGCACCCGCCACCGGCGGCGCTCGGCAACGCGTCCCAACGAGCTACCAGACTGCTCCACTCCGCGATATTTGATTGCCGCTGACCGGACTTGAACCGGTACGGATTTTACTCCGGCGGATTTTAAGTCCGCTGCGTCTGCCGATTACGCCACAGCGGCATGCTTCTCCTTCAGCACGGAGTATTATATCACAGCCTCATTCTGTTGTCAATAGAAAAATTCCACTTTTTTTGAAATGCGCGGCGCGGAAAGAAGATCCCAAAAGGCTCTCCCTGCCGCGCCTTTGCACCGATTTCTTTATCGCCTCATTCCGCTATGCTTACGATCTCGCCGCGGCATTTATAAATCGAATCAGCCGGCACCGCTCCTCTGACCGATGAAAGCGGATAAACCCGCGCGCCGCGACCGACGACGGTGCCCGGATTCAGCACGCTGCCGCACCCGATCTCGGCTCGGTCGCCGAGGATCGCTCCGAACTTGCGCAGCCCCGTTTCTATGCGCTCTTCTCCGACGTGAACGGCAACATTTTTCTTGTCGCCTTTAACATTCGACGCGATCGAACCGGCGCCCATATGCGCCTTGTACCCGAGGATCGAGTCCCCCACATAATTGTAGTGCGGAACCTGAACGCCGTCAAACAGTATAGCGTTTTTCAGCTCGGTCGAATTTCCCACAACGGCACCCTTGCCGACGATCACCGATCCGCGTATGAACGCACAGTGACGCACCTCCGCCCCTGCCTCTATCACGCACGGTCCGGAAATACTCGCCGTCGACGCAACGGTCGCCTCACGCGAGATCATGACATCGAGCGCGGGGCTGTAATATTCGTCACCTGCGAGCTTTTTCAGCTCTTCAATGTACGATCTTACACAGTTGGCTATTTTCGGAAGCGCCTCCCACGGATATATACATCCGTCAAAAATGCCCGATATAGACGTATGAGTAAGATCGAACAGCTCATTTATTCCGAGCGATTTGTTAGTCATTTGCATTTTATCCTCTCGCATAAATTTCAGGTCGGTTATGCAGCTGCATATTATTTGCTTTCGTAGCCCTTTTCCCTTATCAGCGCGAGCAGCTCTTCCACGGCGCGTTCGCACATTTCGCTGTCCTCGCCTTCAGCCATGACGCGTATCAGCGGCTCGGTCCCGCTCTTGCGGAGGAGGACGCGTCCCGCGTCTCCGAACCGCTCGGTGATGCCTGCAACGGCAGCCGCGATGTCCTCATCGTTCATGACCGCCGCCTTGTCCGTCACCTTTATATTCCTCAGTATCTGCGGATATATCGTCACTGCCGAGGCGAGCTTGCCGAGCGTCGTCTTGCGCTCGAGGATCTCTTCCATTATCATTATGGCGGTAAGGATGCCGTCGCCTGTCGTCGCATACTTATGTATTATTATATGCCCCGACTGTTCGCCGCCGAGCGAATATCCGCTGCGCAGCATCTCCTCGTATACGTATCTGTCGCCGACCGTCGTCTGGACGGTGTCGATCCCCGCCTCGCGCAGAGCGCGGTACAGACCCGCGTTCGACATGACCGTCGTAACGACTGTGTTCTTTTCGAGCGCGCCGTGCCTTTTCAGCCTGTTGGCGAGTATGTACATTATCCTGTCACCGTCGACGGCTCTGCCGTTTTCGTCGACCGCGATACAGCGGTCGGCGTCTCCGTCAAAGGCGAATCCGACGTCAAGACGGTTTTCGCGGACGTATCTGCACAACTCCTCTACATGCGTCGAGCCCGCGCCGCGATTGATGTTCCTGCCGTCCGGCTGACCATTGATGACGCGTATCTGCGCGCCGAGCGCTTCAAACACGGACGGTGCGATCTGCCACGACGCGCCGTTTGCACAGTCGAGCCCGACCTTAACGTCGCGGAACGAGTGCGCGGCGATCGAGATCAGATAGCCGACATAGCGGTTCCTGCCCGCGGAATAGTCTATGATCGCGCCGACGCGCTCCTTGTGCGCGAGCGGGATGTCGCTGCCCTCGACGCCGAGGGACTCGATATCGCCGTCAATATACGCCTCGATCAGAGCGAGCGTCCGGTCATCCATCTTCTCGCCGTATTTGTTTATGAGCTTGATGCCGTTGTCTGTATACGCGTTGTGCGAGGCGGAGATCATTACTCCGCAGTCAAAGCTGTCCTGCCGCGTCACGTATGAAACGCTCGGCGTCGTCGTGACGTGCAGCATATAGGCGTCCGCGCCGGACGATGTTATGCCGGAGGCGATCGCGTATTCAAGCATATAGCTCGAGAGACGCGTGTCCTTACCGATCGTTATGCGCGGCTTGTAGTTGCGGTCGCGGCAGCCGGAAACGGGCGACGCGAAGTACCACCCGAGAAAGCGCCCGATGCGGAACGCGTGCTCCGCCGTCAGCTCTCCGTTCGCCTCGCCGCGGAACCCGTCTGTACCGAAATATTTTCCCGCCTTGAGCTCGGCTCCGACTGCGGGCGCGGCATCGCGCGCACGGAGCTCGGCATCCTCCCTTATGAGATCGTCCATCGAAATACGGAACAGCTCGCAGAGCTGCGGCAGCTTATCGAGCCTCGGCTCCGTCTGCCCTACCTCCCACTTTGAAACAGCCTGACGTGAAACGCCGAGCGTGTCCGCGAGCTCCTCCTGCGACATTCCGAGCGAGGAACGGTAATATGCTATCTTGTCTCCGATCTTCATCTATGATTCAATAACCTTTCACACTTTTACACTTTGTACACGTTACCATTATATTACGCATCAAAGGGCATTTGCAACCAATATGTATTTGAATTTTTTCGCAAATTTCAGTTGCACACGGCACAAAAAGCGCGGGCGGACGCCAAAATCGGCGGTCCGCCCGAATTTTTCAGCTCAATTTACGCAACTTTTACTTGACTGATATCCCTTCCGTTACTTCCGTCACTTCAGCGCATAGAGGCGCGAGTACTTCTCCTTGAGGTACGAGATATAGTATTCCGGCGAGAACTCCTCGCCCGTACACATTTTGAAGAGCGTGTCCGGATCGTACATCGCGCCGTGGCGGAAGATATGCTCCCCGAGCCAGCCGTTGATCCGAGCTGTCGACCCGGTCATTATCGCCTCGCCGACATCGAATTCGCGGCTCATGACGGAATAGATCTGCGCGCCGTAAGCCGAGCCGAGCGCATACGTCGGGAAATAACCGACGGAACCGCCCGACCAGTGCGAATCCTGAAGAACACCGCGCGTGTCGTCCGGCACGTCGACGCCGAGATATTCTTTATACTTCCGCCGCCACACTTCCGGTATCTGCGCCGCCGTGTACTTCTCCGCGATCATATCGCGCTCGATCTCGTACCGCACGATTATGTGCAGCGGGTACGTCAGCTCGTCAGCCGCCGTGCGGATAAGCGACGGCGCGCTGACGTTGCAGGCGCGGTAGAACTGCTCCGCCGTCACACCGGAAAACACATCCGGGAACAGCTCGTACACGCGCGGGAAGATCAGGCGGCAGAAATACTCGCTTCTGCCGACGATATTTTCGTAAAACCGCGACACCGTTTCGTGCATCGCCATTGAAGCGCCGCCGGCGATAACGGTGCCCTCGTATTCGTCTCCCGAGCCGAGCTCATACAGCGCGTGCCCGCCCTCGTGGACGACGGAATACATCGAATCCGTCAGGTCGTCCTCGTAATAATGCGTCGTGATGCGGACGTCGTTTTTGCCGAAATTTTCGGTGAACGGATGCTCCGTCTCCCCGATGGCGCACCTGCCGCGGTCGATAGCCATGACTTCCATGAGATAGTCCGACAGCTTCCGCTGCGTCTCCACGGGAAAACGCGCGTGCATGAAGCCGTCGTCGATCGGCTCGGCGGCGCTGACGCGCGCGATCAGCGGGATGAGCTCCTCCTTGAGCCTGCCGAAGAACGCGTCGCACCTTGCGGACGTCAGCCCCCTCTCGTAAAAATCGAGAAGCGTGTCGTACGGGTCGCAGTCCGGCTTATAGTAAAGCGCGAATTTGCGGTTAGTGTCGAATATTTTTTGCAGATACGGCAAAAACGACGCAAAATCATTTTCTTCTTTCGCGCGTCTCCACACGTCGGACGCCTCGTTCGTCAGCGCCATATACGCGATATACTCGTCCTCCGGGATGCTGCGCACGTAATCTATCCCGCGCCTGTACACTTCGATCTCGCGCTTTGTCTTCGGATCGAGCTCTTCCCTGCGGTCGTAAAGGAGGTCGACGGCATCCGACAGCTCCTTTGACATTTCGATCCTGTACGACGCCTCGTTCAGCACCTCGAGCGACTCCGAAACGCGCGCCTCGGCTCCGCGCGGAGCCGCCGTCACCTTGTCGTACGTCATGACACCCATCGCGTGCGAATACGCGCGCAGGCGGCGCATGTAGTCCCTGTATGTTTTTTCAGCCGTTTTTATATCCATATCCCGTATCCTTTCAGTCCGCGGCGAGCTTCGGCTCGCCGGACTCGCATTTGTCCATCAGCATAAGCTTGAATTTGTTTGCGCGGTGCTTTTTGTCTATGAGGGCACGCGTTTCCGCGTCCTCGCAGATGCCCGTCCTGATATAGCGGTCGAGCGTGTCGTACGTGAAGCCGAGATTGTCCTCGTCCGTCTTGCCGCAAAGCCCGTCGGACGGGACTTTTTCGACGATGTGCGGCGGCAGCCCGAGCTCACGCCCGACGGCGCGCACCTCCGTCACCGTATATTCCGCGAGCGGACTTACGTCTCCGGCGGCGTCACCGTAGCGCGTTGAGTAGCCGACCCAGTCCTCGGAGAGATTGCACGTGTTTATCACCCTGCCGTTGTTCGACTGCGAAACGGCATACAGCGTCGCCATTCTTATGCGGGGCGCGAGATTTATCGTCGACTGCGCCGAGAGCTCGGGGACGCTGCGCCTTACTTCCGCCGTGAGCGCGTCATACGCGGACTTGATGTTTATCTCCATGTGCCGGATGCCGAGAAAATTCACGACGTCGTACGCGACGTTGATATCGCTCTGCTCGCCGTTCGGCATAAGCACGCCGATGACGCGGTCTCTGCCGAGCGCCTTCACGCAAAGCGCCGCGACGACGGAGCTGTCCTTCCCACCGGAGATGCCGATGACGGCACTGCACCCGGAGCCGTTATTTTGAAACCAATCCTTTATGAACGCGGTGAGCCTGCCCGCCGCTTCTTTGCTGTCAAACATAGTGTGATCTCCTTTCGGTCCACCTATCAAGTATACAATATTTTCCCGAAAATTGCAATACCGAAAAGCGCCCGGGGAGGGCTCTCCCCGGGCGCTTTTCCGACCGCTGCGGTCTATATATGCCGCTTTCGCTTTTATGCTTCCTTCGCCTCGGGACCGCCGGATTTGACGGCGCTGCCTATCCTTGCGGCGATGAACGCGTCGACCGACGAACGGTCGACTCCGAGAACGAACGACAGCTCGTCACAGAGGATGCGCTGCGCGCGCTCGAGGATGTGCTCATCAGCTATGTGCAGGCGCTTTTTCTTCGAGATCTGCTCCTCCCTGCGGGCGCGGAGCGTCCCGATCAGCTCCGTCAACTGCCGCGGCTTGTTTTCGAGCAGTATCTCGGAATAAGCTTCCTTTCGCTTGTTGTCGTTTTCGATCCAGATATTTTCCGCGCTCGACATGTAATTGATGATGCCGTTCGCCTCATCCTCCGTCATGGCGAGGCGGATGCGCGAGGTGAGCTTTTCGTTATCCGTCGGAACATAGACGAGCGAGCCCGCGTCATAAAGCGGGCGAAGAACGTAATATTCGGTGCGCTTCCCGTAAAACTCGTTTTCCGTTATGTCCTCGACCGAGCAAACGCCCGACTGACTGTAAATGATCTTTTCTCCTATTGAATACTTTGCACACATAATCTAAAAAAATAACCCCGTCAGATCGCTTCGGTGTCGGTGCCGCGCTCGGCGGCATCCGTCACGCTGTCCTTCCCGCATTCGCCCGAATTCGGGCTGCCGGACCCGTCAAACATACATTCCTTGTGCGAGCACGTGCCGTAATAAAGACAAAACCGGCAGTCATGCTCACGCATGAAACGTTTCCTCGAATTACCCGTCTTAGCTCTGCCCATACCGCATCACCGATCCCCGCCAAGGCACCGAAGGCAACACTCGGCGCACATTATATCTTACATATATTATATACCGGATAATGTAAATTTTCAATGGAGAGATTAACTAAATCGCCCGCGTATTTTGTCGGGACATATGAGCATTTTTATGACGGCGAAAAGGCGCCTGCAGGCGATTGACAAAGCGCGCGGCGTATATTATAATATAACGCAAACGGAATTACGGACGGTATATGACCATATGGATGAACAAAAAAGGAAACGCGCCGTCGCGGTGCTCTCTGTACTGTCGCTCTGCAACCTCGCGGTGATCTTCGGCAACTCCCTGCTCTCAAGGGACGACTCCTCGAAGAAGAGCTCGTTTATCGCGTCGCTCCTCGCCGGGATCTTCAGGGACGCCGATTTCGACACGCTCGAGCATATAGTCCGCAAATGCGCGCACTTCTTTGAATTTTTCTGTCTCGGCGCGCTGTTTATCTGCCTTCTGTATTTCATCGTGGACCTTGACCTTGCGCGGACGTGGTCGCATACGGCGTTCCCGTGCCTCGGGTGCCTGCTCGCCGCGTCGACGGACGAAATGATCCAGGTTTTCACCGGGCGGGGAAACTCCGTTTTTGACGTGATGCTCGACTTTTCGGGGTCGGTCACCGCGATGTGCATCTTTTTCGCCGCCATGCTCATATACGGAAGGGTGCGGGGCGGACGCAAAAAGCGGGGTTCCGACGCGGATGCCGACACCGCGCCGCCGCAAACGCAAGAGCCCGGTGCGGACGTCATGCCGCCGCAGGAGAACGAATGAACCGGATCAGAAGCAGCGCTCGAGGCGCTGCTTTTTGCATGTCTCGGTGTTGCCGCAGTGATAGCAGAGCTCGTTGTCGCACGTGCCGCGTACACCGAAATCCGTGATGTTCCCGACCGTCGTTTCGGCGATGTTGTGCAGCGCCTCCTCCGTCAAAAACGCCTGATGCGAGGTGACGATGACGTTCGGCATCGAGATGAGCCGTGCGAGCGTGTCGTCGTCGACGATGTGACCCGAGAAATCCTCGAAGAATATGTCCGACTCCTCCTCGTAAACGTCGAGGCACGCCGCGCCGATAACGCGCGATTTTATCCCCGCGAGCAGCGCCTCCGCGTCGATGAGCGCGCCGCGCGACGTGTTGATGATCACGACCCCGCGCTTCAGCTCCTTCACCGTTTCGGAGTTCAGCATGTGATACGTCTCGTCCGTTAACGGGCAATGGAACGATATGATATCGGAGCGCGCGTAGAGCTCGGATAAGCCTACATAATCTATTCCCGCGTCCTTCGCCGGAAACTTATCGTACGCGATGATGTTCATCCCGAAGCCGCGGCAGATGTCGATAAATACTCTGCCTATCCGCCCGGTGCCGACGACGCCGACGGTCTTGCCGTGCAGGTCGAACCCCGTCATCCCGGACAGGCTGAAGTTGAAGTCTCGCGTCCTGTTGTACGCCTTGTGTATGCGGCGGATCGAGGTCAACAGCAGCGCCATTGCGTGCTCCGCGACGGCGTAGGGCGAATATGCCGGGACGTGAAAGACGTGCAGCCTGCCGAACGCGTGCTTCACGTCGACGTTGTTGTACCCGGCGCAGCGCAGCGCTATGAAGCGGACGCCCTCGTTATACAGCTTGTCGATGACCTCGGCGTCCGCGGTATCGTTCACAAAAATGCAGACGCCGTCATATCCGGCGGCGAGCCCCGCTGTGTCCGCCGTCAGCTTCGGCTCGAAAAATTTGAATTCGACGCCGGCAGCCTCGCCGCAGCGCGTGAACGGTCCCACGTCGTACTGTTTCGTGTCAAAAAATGCGATCCTCATGCTCCTGTTTCTCCTTTTTGCTTTTCATTAAAGATTATAGCCGCCCGCGCGGCAAACAAAACACCGGGGGCGGTAAATTTATGAAAAAATCGCCGCGCGCCACGCATCCGTCAGCTCGATTATCCCGCACGCGGCGTTCGCCGGGCTCGTCGACGGCACAGCGATCGCGTAAACGGGCAGCTCCGCGAAGAAGCGGCGGAAATACCGCTCCGCGGTCCGACCGTTCAGGATGATGCGCCGTATCGGCGCCTCCCGGCAGATGCGCGCGATATCCGTCGGCACGGCGCCGCGGATCGACGCGTCGCTCGACCCGTTGACCTCGCAGCTTTCGACGACGTCCCACAGCGCGACCTTGTTTTCGAGCAAAAACGCGCGCTTTTCCTCGGTCGTCACGGGTATGTCCCCGCCGAAGCACGCGGCGAGCACGCGCCAGAATCTGTTCTGCGGGTGCGCGTAATAAAACGACTCCTCCCGGCTCTTCACGGACGGAAAGCTGCCGAGGATGAGTATCTCGCTTTCGCTGTCGTATACGGGACCGAAAATATGATAAAGTCTTGCCATTTCATCATCTCCCATAGGATATTTTACCATAATAAAGCCGTATAAGCAAGAAAAAACCGCCCGGGTCGGGCGGCGCTGAGTCACTTTACTGAAAAAAGCGGCGAGCCGATATAGGCTCGCCGCTCTGCTTTGGAAACGGCTGGAGTCGAACCAGTGACCTCTTGGATGTCAACCAAGCACTCTAACCATCTGAGCTACGCTTCCGAATCATACACGCTCACATGCTCTATCTGCGAGCGCTTTGTTATTATAACATAACTTGCGCGCGATTGCAAGTGTTATTTTCAATTTTTTTCGAAAACGCGAAAAAACATTTGTGTGTGAAGGTTGACAGTTTCCGCTCTTTGTGATATTATTATTTTGCCACATATCTCTATTACGGATCACCGACCTTTTTGAAGGGGGATTTGTCCCTCTTTCTGTTTGCGCGCAATTCGTCGTCAACTGAATAATTCTGCTTATTCCCAGCCAAAGATATATTTGGTAAAAATGTATCCCGAGGCTTGGAATAGGCATTGCGGCGGCTGCGCTTATAGTGCCCGTCGGTGATCCTTCAAGTGGAGATGTGTGGCAACATCCGGGGATACGTTTTTCGTGCGCCCCGGATGGGGCGCATTTTTTTATTCTTTTATTCTTCAAAGGAGAACCTACGCGATGGACCCTAAGGAATACGAGGAAATCGTAAACATGCTGTACGAAGAGCACGTAGCCCGCGAAAAATACGTCACGGAATATATGCGTATGCTCAAATACGGAACGGAAATGTGGGAAAAGGGGCACGAGCAGCTGAAGAAATTGTACGGTCGCTACCCGCCCATGCTCCAGCCGGACATCCGCCTGCCCGACAATGTCGACATCAGCGAGGTCGTTTTCTTCCTCGGCGAGGATCTGAACATACTCTCCGGGCTGCTGTACACGGAGGTGATAACGCGCGACGAATTCAACGAGGCGATGTACAAGGCAGCCGAGGCGGTCCGCGAGCTCAACGAAAAAAGATTCCCTCCCGAGAAAAAGACGAAGACGGACAAATAAACCAAAAAAATCCCGGCGACCGCCGGGATTTTTCCTTTTTTGCGTGTTGACTTGTCCCGATAACGGAAGTATAATAAGTGTGTATAGAATTTCCGTATGCAAAAACGCGTCCGTCTCTCGGCAAAAGGAGCATCATGGCAAAATATTACAACGAACCCTCGCGTACATTTAACGAATACCTGCTTATTCCCGGCTATTCCTCGGCGGATTGTATTCCGTCGAACGTTTCTCTGAAAACACCGCTCGTAAAGTTCCGCCGCGGTGAAGAACCCGCCCTCTCCCTCAACATTCCGATGGTGTCCGCCATCATGCAGTCCGTCTCCGGCGACAGGCTCGCCGTTGCGCTCGCACGTGAGGGAGGGCTTTCGTTTATATACGGGAATCAGAAGATAGAGTCGGAAGCGAGCATGGTCGCAAAGGTCAAGAGCTACAAAGCGGGCTTTGTCGAAAGCGACTCAAATATCAAGCCCGGCGCGACGCTCGCGGACATCCTCGAGCTCAAGGAGCGGACCGGTCACTCGACGGTCGCCGTCACGGATGACGGGACTGCCACGGGAGTCCTGCTCGGGATCGTAACCGGGCGCGACTACCGCGTCAGCCGCATGTCGCCCGACCTGCCCGTTGAATCGTTCATGACGCCCGTGTCCCGCCTGATCACGGCGCCCGAGGGCACCTCGCTCCGCGAGGCAAACGACATAATCTGGGACAACAAGCTAAATTCCCTCCCCATCGTCTCCGCAGACGGGCACCTGCGCCACTTCGTCTTCCGCAAGGACTACGACAGCCACAAGAAGAACCCGCGCGAGCTGCTCGACGAGGAAAAGCGCTACGCCGTCGGCGCCGGCATCAACACGCGCGACTACGAGGAGCGCGTCCCCGCGCTCGTGGACGCCGGGGTCGACGTCCTCTGCATAGATTCCTCCGAGGGCTTTACCGAGTGGACTCGCCGCACGCTTGCGTTCATCCGCGGGCGCTACGGCGACAGCGTCAAGGTCGGCGCCGGCAACGTCGTTGACAGAGACGGGTTCCGCTTCCTCGCGGAATGCGGCGCGGACTTCGTCAAGGTCGGCATAGGCGGCGGCTCCATCTGCATCACGCGCGAGACAAAGGGCATCGGTCGCGGTCAGGCAACGGCGGTCATCGAGGTCTGCCGCGCGAGAGACGAATATTTCGAGGAAACCGGCATATACATCCCCGTCTGCTCGGACGGCGGCATCGTTCACGACCATCACATCACGCTCGCGCTCGCGATGGGCGCGGATTTCGTCATGCTCGGCAGGTACTTTGCCCGCTTCGAGGAGAGCCCGTCCGAAAAGGTCAACATCAACGGCACGCTCATGAAGGAATACTGGGGCGAGGGCAGCAACCGCGCGCGCAACTGGCAGCGCTATGACCTCGGCGGCGCCGCGAAGCTCAGCTTCGAGGAGGGCGTCGACTCGTATGTTCCCTACGCCGGCTCGCTCTCCGACAATGTCGAGCGCACGCTCGCGAAGATAAAGTCGACGATGTGCAGCTGCGGCGCCATCACGATACCGGAGTTCCAGGAAAAGGCGACGCTCACGCTCGTTTCCTCCGTCAGCATCGTCGAGGGCGGCGCGCACGACGTCATTCCGAAGCCGACGAACAAGCCGCTCGGCTGATCGGGGACGTATCAAAGAAGAAAAAATCGGGGAGCCTTTATACTGCGCTCCCCGGTCTCATTTTTGAAAAGAAGCGGTATTTGTTTATGGAAAAAGACGAGCTTACACGACATATAGAAGAGCTGCGGCGGAAGATAGAATACCACGCGCACAAATATTACGTGCTCGACGCGCCGGAGATCAGCGATTTCGAATACGACGCGATGTTCTCGGAGCTTCTGCGCCTCGAGGCGGAGCATCCCGAGCTCGATTCTCCGACCTCGCCGACAAAGCGCGTCGGCGGCGCGGTGCTCGACGGATTCCGCGAGGTGCGCCACACATACCCGCTCCGCAGCCTGACGGACGCATTCTCGTTTGACGAGGTGCGCGCGTTCACCGCGCGCGTCCGCGAGGAGGCGCCGGACGCCGTGTTCTCGGTCGAGCCGAAGATAGACGGGCTGTCCGTCTCGCTCACGTACGAAAACGGCGTCTTCACCGTCGGCGCGACGCGCGGCAACGGCACCGTAGGCGAGGACGTGACGGAAAATCTCAGAACAGTCGGCTCGATCCCCCTCTCCCTGCCCGAGCCCCTGTCGCTCACGGTACGCGGCGAGGTCTATATGCCGCGCGAGACGTTCAACCGGCACAACGCCCGCCGCGAGGCGGAGGGCAAGCCGCTGATGGCAAATCCGCGGAACGCCGCCGCAGGCTCGCTGCGCCAGCTCGACTCAAGGATCGCCGCGTCCCGCGGGCTCGACATATTCGTCTTCAACTTTCAGGGCGGCTCCCTTTACGCCGACATGCACGAGCCGAAAAGCCACGCCGAAACGCTCGCCCGCATGGAGGAGCTCGGGTTCAAGGTCCTGCCGCTGAAGATACTCGCGGGGACGGATGAGGAGATAACGGCGCACATCGAAAAGATCGGCAGCCTGCGCGAGTCGCTGTCGTTCGACATCGACGGCGCGGTCATAAAGGTCGACAGCCTCGCCCTCCGCCGCACGCTCGGCGAGGGGACGACGACGCCGAAGTGGGCGATAGCATACAAATATCCGCCCGAGCGGCAAGAGACGAAGCTGCTCGACATAGTCACCGCCGTCGGGCGCACAGGCGTCTTAACGCCCGCCGCCGTGCTCGAACCGGTCAGGATCGCCGGCTCAACGGTCTCGCGCGCGACGCTGCACAACATCGACTTCATCCGTGAGCGCGACATACGCGTCGGTGACACGGTCATCATACAGAAGGCGGGCGACATCATCCCCGAGGTCGTCGGCGCGGTCGTCAGGAAGAGGACCGGGAACGAAAAAATATGGAACATGCCCGAGACGTGCCCCTCGTGCGGTGAGCCGCTCGTCCGCGACGACGCCGTTGACGAAGGCGGGGACGGGGACGCCAGCGAGGGCGGGCTCGTCCGCTGCATCAACGCGCTCTGCCCCGCCCAGCGCGCGCGCAATATCGAGCACTTTGCCGAGCGCGCCGCAATGGACATCGAATCGCTCGGTCCGTCCGTGACGGCGCTTTTGATCGACGCCGGGCTGATCTCCGACGCCGCGGACCTATACTCGCTGTGCGCCGAGGACGTTGCCGCCCTCGACAGAATGGGCAGAAAATCAGCCGAGAACCTGCTCGCCGCGATAGAAAAATCGAAATCCGCAGGGCTCTCTAGGCTCATATACGCGCTCGGGATAAGGCAGGTCGGCTCCGTTGCCGCCGCGGCGCTCGCCGAGCGCTTCCGCACGATCGACGCGTTCATCGCGGCGTCGGAGGAGGAGCTCCGCGAGGTCGACGACATAGGCGAGGTCACAGCCGCGCTCATCCGCGAGTACTTCTCCGAGCCGCGAAATCTTGAATATATCGAAAAGCTGCGCGCCGCCGGCGTCGTCATGGAGGCTGCCGACAGCGCGCCGACATCCGACAGGCTGTCCGGGCTGACGTTTGTCCTGACGGGGACGCTGCCGAGCATGACGCGCGGCGAGGCACAGGCGCTCATACAGAGCGCGGGCGGCAAGGTCGCCTCCTCCGTATCGAAAAAGACGAGCTACGTCGTCGCCGGTGAGGCGGCGGGGTCAAAGCTCGACCGCGCAAACGCGCTCGGCGTCCCCGTCATAGACGAGGCGGCGCTGAAGGAAATGATCGGCTGAGCCTCAGTCGAGACCGAAAAAGCGCAGGATCCCGCGGTATATCGCGCGGGCGTACAGTCCCGGGCTCTCAGCCATAAGAGTTGCCTCGCGGTAATTCGTGATGAATCCGAGCTCTATCAGCGTCGCGGGCATCGCGGTGCGGCGCAGGACATACAGCGTCGGTCGCGCGAAAACGCCGCGGTTCGGCTCGCCCGTCGCCTCGGCGACAGCTTCGACTATATCGACCGCGAGCGGATACGCCTCGGAGCCGAGCGAATAAACGTACCCCTCCGTACCGGTCGCCGACGCGTCCGTGGACGCGTTCGCGTGCAGGCTGATGAACCACTCCGCGCCCCACGAGTTCGCGGCGTCGACGCGCGCGCGAAGGCTGGAGGCGTTGCTCGTTCCGAGCTGCGTCGTCGGCGTCGGGCGCGAGACGCGGACGTCAAAGTTCCCGTTCGCGCGCAAAAGATCCGCCGTCATGATCCCTATCTCATATACGAGGTCCTGCTCGCGGTAGCCGTTCCCCTCCGCCCCCGAATTCGGATTCTGCGGGTTGTGCCCCTGATCAATGAATATTTTTATCACCTTTTCGCTCACCTTTCTGTTTTTGCTCTTTTTTACATGATATGCGAAAACCGCGGGATGGGCGACAAGGCTGCGGACACGGAATACATAAAGGAAAGCAAATATGGACGAATATCAGCACGTGCTCGGCGCCCTGCGGCGCGCGGTCACGGATTATGACATGATAGAGCGCGGCGACAAGGTCGCCGTCGGTATATCCGGCGGGAAGGATTCTCTCCTGCTGCTCTCGGCGCTCGCCGATCTGCGCCGCATCTCGGGCGGATTCGAGCTCTTCGCGGTCACGGTGGACATGGGCTTTGACGGCATGGATTTTTCCCCGGTGGACGAATTCTGCCGCACGCTCGGCGTCCCGTATTACACCGTAAAAACCGAGATCGGCAAGCTGATTTTCGAGGTCCGCCGCGAAAAGAACCCCTGCTCCCTCTGCGCCAAGCTGCGGCACGGCGCGCTGCACGGCGCCGTAAAGGAGCACGGCGGGAACAAGCTCGCGCTCGGGCACCACCTCGACGACGTCGTTGACACGTTCATGCTCAATCTGATCCACGAGGGGCGGATCGGCACGTTTGAGCCGGTCACGTATCTCTCCCGCCGCGACCTATATATGATACGCCCGCTCATATACGTCCGCGAATACGAGTCGCGGCGGCTGTCCGAGTCGCTCGGGCTGCCCGTCGTGAAAAGCGCGTGCCCTGCGGACAAGCACACGGAGCGCGAGTCGATGAAGCGGCTGCTCGATTCCGTTGACAGCGAGTACCGCGGGATAAGGACGCGCATCTTCGGCGCGATCGAGCGCTCCGGCATCGACGGATGGCGGGAGAGCGAGCGCGGCAGAAAGACACGCAAAACGGAAGAATAAAAAACTGCCGGAGGCGCGACCAAAATGCGCCTCCGGCAGCTTTTTATGCTGTTTTGCGATCCCTGACGGTTCAGATCCACTTTCCGAAAAAGTTTTTCGGGCACCTCGGCTCGGGGATATACGGGTCATAACCTTCAAATATCTCAGCCGCGGTCTTTATGAGCGGCTGTGATGCATCCTTGCCGAGCGCACGGTACCCCGCCGGAATGTTTGCGGGGCGGTGGTCCGGCGAGTGAGCGTCACTGCAGACGAAATGCACAAGACCCCATTCGATATACTTTTTCACAAGATGCGCGGTCTTTCCTCCGCGGATGAGAGGGCTCGCGTTTATGTGCGCGAGCGCGCCGCCGTTGACCCATTCATAGAGCAGCGTCGGATCCTTAGCGACGTAAGCATACCTTTCGACGTGGGCGATTATCGGCGTATATCCGCGGCACTGTATGTCGTAAAGCACCTCGTCGATGCCGCCGGGATGATAGTTCGTCGGTAGCTCGATCAGGATATAGTTCGTTCCCTCAAAGCAGAGAATGTCAAGGTCGAGCGAGGGGATCGCGGGGGAGAAATAGACCTCCGCGCCGAGCTTACACTTAAAGTCGATCCCGTTCTGGCTGAGCGACTCGCACATGATGTTGAACGCGGCGCGCCGCCTCTCGGCGAAAGCTTCGAGCCTGTCCCGCTCATAGTAGAAGTGCGGCGTGAGCATCGCGCCGGTGACACCGCCCGCGAGCTGCTGCCGCACGAGCTCAAGCGTCACCTCGATATTCTTTGCGCCGTCGTCAACTCCGGGGAGAAGATGGCAGTGAAGATCAACAAGCGGTGAGCTCATTTATTTTCTGCTCTTTCCCGCGTCCGTGCTGTAATAGTCGTAGGAGTAGGAATAGTAATATCCGTCCTTGCGGCTGCTCTTCTTCGTGTCGTAGCCGTTTATGACAGCGCCGAGGATGCGCGCGTTGACAGCCTCAAGACTCTTCTTTGAGAGCTGCGCACCCTGTATCGTCGTGACTCCCGGTCTGACGACGAAGATGACCCCGTCGCAGAAGCGGCTGAGTACGGCGGCGTCCGTCACGACGGAGGCGGGCGGCGTGTCTATGATGACGCAGTCCGCAAATTTGTTGAAGGTGCCGATGAGTGTTCTCATCTTTTCCGACGCGAGAATCTCCGCGGGATTCGGCGGGATGGGACCGGCGGGGACGAAGATGAGGTTCTGATCGTTGAGCCTTACAAGCACGTCGCTCCACTCTGCCGAACCTGTCAGAAGGCTCGTGATGCCGCCGTGAGACTTGGATTTGCCGAGATGCAGGTAGCGCGAGAGCGTGCCTTTTCTGAGGTCGCCGTCCACGAGGATAACGCGCTTTCCCGCCGTCGCCATAGTGATCGCGAGGTTGACAGCCACGTTGCTCTTCCCTTCGTTCGGGACGGAAGAGGTCACAATCATCGTCTTGCACTCGGACGTTGCGGACAAAAATTCGAGGTTCGTGCGGAGCGACTTATACGACTCCGTGAACTGGAAGGGCGCGTCGTCTCCGACACGCAGAAGCTCTCTGTGCGAGGATTTCTTATGATGAGACTTGAGTGCCGGCATTACTTCTTCTCCTTATCATAGAACGGAATGACGCCGAGAACCGTCATGTTGAGATACTTTGCAACGTCGCTTTCGGTGTTTATCTTGTTGTCAAACAGGTGAACGACTATTATGACGCCGATCGAAAGGACCGCGCCGAGAAGCGCCATTATAACGACATCGCGCGTTACGTGGGGCGAGACCGGATCTTCCTCGAGCTTTGCTCCGTCGACTAAGCTTGCGGAGCCTGCGTCGACCTTCTCTTTGACTATATCCGGAGCCACCTCCGCGATTTTGGCGCAGATCCTGTATGCCTCGCGCGGATCCGTGCTCGTCACCGTGATGCCCATGACCTGCGTATCGTTGATCGCCGCAACGGAAACCATTTCGGCAAGCTCTTTACATGTGTAGTCGAGCCCGAGATCGTCGATAACCTTCTGGAGGACCGCATCGCTGCGGATGATGACGCCGTATGTGCCGACAAGCCTCGATGCCGAGTTGAGCTGGTCGCTCGTGATGCTCCCGACGTTTTCCTGGCGGGCGTTGACTATCATGCTTGACGACGCCTGATATTTCGGAGTGGCGAAGAAGCGCACGGCAATAAACCCTATGAGCGCCGCGGCGACCGTGCTTACTGCGATTATCCACACGTGCTGGCGCAGCACCTCGAATATTTCAAGCAGGTCGATACTGTCTTCTTCCTGTATTTTGTTGTTGTCCATGTCCGATCCTTTTTGCTTCGAAAATTGGGGACAAAAAATCACGCGGCAGAAGCCGATAAGCATTCTTCCGTGTTTTTTAGCGTGACCCCATGTATATTTCAGTATAGCATACTTCCCGAAAATATGCAACACTTTTTTGACGTTTAATTACTGGGTTTCGTAAAATAAAAGGCGCCTTTTGCTCCATCGAAAGCTTTTCTTTCCTTAAAATGGAAGCGGTCCCGCCTGTCGGCGGGACCGCACACGGTCTTTTCATATATGCAATGACGTATTACGAACGCTGTTTCGCTTCCGGGCGATTCAGGACAAGGCGAACCTTTGCCCCGCCGGACCTGAAGATGAACGTATTTTTCCCCGGCGAGAGCCTGACCGTGACGGTAAAGTCGCCCCCGCGCTTCCTGCACACCGGCGCCCCGTTGCAGGTGACCGGCACGCCCGGCGAGCTTTTGCCGCGTATCTTCACGGTCTCCCCGTCTATCACGCTGTCGGGCTCCGGCGAGGTTATCTCGACAAAGCCCTCCCCGCTTACAGGCTCGCTGTATATTATCGGCTCCCGGCAGGCGTCCGCGATCTCGCGGGCAACGCCGTCCGCGTCGTTTTTTATCGCCGAATACCCGTAAAAAATGCTGCCGTCGAACGAACAGAGCTCCCTTGCGTACCTGATCTGCTCCGTCATCTCCCCGACCGCTTCGGCGAATCTCCACTCGTCCGTCCCGTACTTGTACGCGGCGTGACTTATGCAGAAGCCGACACCGGTTCCGTCGAGCAGCGCGCACCACCAGTCCGCAATGACGGCGAACGGCGCGTGATCGTGCCCGAAATGCCAATATATCTGCGGCGCGACATAGTCGACGTAACCGCCGCGCACCCACGCGGGCGGGTCGCAGTATACGGAATCGTACGTTTCAAATCCCGATGTTGCGCTGCCGCCGTTTTCGCCGTCGTCGTTCTGCCAGATCCCGCCGGGCGCGATCCCGAACACGCAGTCCGGGTCGGCGCTCTTTACGGTCTTATAGCAGAGCTCTACCATTTTATTTATATTTTCGCGCCGCCAGTCCGAAATCTCCTCTCCCCCGCCGTATTTTGCGAACGACTCCGCGTCGTCGAATTCCTCGCCGGCGACAGGATATGGGTAAAAATAATCGTCGAACAAAACTCCGTCGACATCGTAATTCTCGACGACCTCGCGGACCCCGTCCGCGACGAGCTGCCTCGCGTCCGGCTCGCCGGCGTTGAAATATATGTTCCCCGCGTATGTTGCCGTGAGCTCGGGCGAGGTGCGCGCGGGACTGCCCTCCGGCAGCATGTCCGCGGTTTTCGGCGCTCCGGCGCTGCCGCCGCTCGTCACGCGCAGCGGATTTATCCACGCATGCACGGCGACACCGCGCGCGTGGGCGCTCCCGACAAGGTATGAGAGCGGGTCGAATCCGTCCGGAAGCGCGCCTCCGGAGCTTCCCGTCAGATATTCGGAAACGGGGAAAATTTCGGATGCGTACATCGCGTCCGCCTCGCCGCGCACCTGAAAGTAGATCGCGTTGCAG
Source organism: uncultured Clostridia bacterium (assembly GCA_947624995.1). Lineage (GTDB taxonomy): Bacteria > Bacillota > Clostridia > Oscillospirales > CAG-272 > DTU064. The sequence continues at coordinate 28,533 of CANQMS010000011.1, read as the reverse complement.
CCGACGGAAAGCGTCGTATCTATTATACTGTCGAGCTCGCGGCGCAGCGACTCCGCGTCGAGCCCGCGGCCGCTCGGAAAATCTATGTTGCATACGGTCGCTATATAGATCCCGCGCAGTTCCTCGACCGGCTCGCCGTACTCGGGCTCCGCGGCGGCACTGTCAGCCGGGGCGTCCGTCGTCGTCTCCTCGGTCCCGCCGCTGCCGCCGCATGAGGCGAGCGGCAAAAGCATGAGGGCGGCAAGTATAAGTGAAAGCGCTCTTTTTCCCATCCGTTCCGTCCTGCCTCCGTTTAAAACGTCCTTACACTGTCAATTATATTGACGCCGCACGCACTAATATGACAGATCGGCGTCATTTGACAGACCGGCGTGCTTGCCGACCCGTCCCGAAAAGATTCTACCACAAAATACGGGATACGGCAAGCGCGCGGCGAAAAAACGCACGAAAAAAGGCACCGCGTGATTGACCGGTAGCCATAAAACAGTATCAAAAAGACCGTTGACTTTTACCGGGAGGTCGGTGTTTCAACGGTCTTTTTAGGGTTTTAGAGGTTATCGTAAATAATAGTCATTGACATTATTTTTCTCAATGAAGTATAAAAACTAAGTCATCGCCATCAAGCTCGTCTGATTTTGTAAATCCAATAGCTTGATAAAGATTTTGAGCATTGGTATTGAGAGCTTCCGTAGAAAGCTTGATCGGCATTTGGGGGTCGGCGGCTTTCAATATTTTTATCGCAAGCTTTGCGGCAGCTTTCCCGTAACCCATGCCCTGAAATTTTTGATCAATGAAGTAGCTCCAATTAAATCCCTGATCAGAGCCGCTCCATTTTCTGAAGACAATAAACCCGATCCGTTCACCGTCGGCTTTGCAAATCACGCACGGGATATTGTCGTTGGGAGCAAGATATGCTCTGCCTATGGAAAACCCGGCTGGATTGACAAGCTCCTCCTGCTCCGGGAAGATGTTGCACTCTGCAACGGCGTACCAAAGGTCGTCGTCATTTTCAATTTTTCTGATTCTAACGGTTTCAGACAGCCAAATATTCCTTGGAAGGTTCTTTATTAAATCCAAAAGTGACTTTCCCATATTTCCTCCACTCCTCCATTTCTCATATTTCGAGTTTTAACTTACCATAAGTCTCTTAGATATTCGCCCGCTCGGCATTTAGCATTTTGCCATCCGAATATGAAGAAATCTACTGTCCGTTAAGACAGTTAATCGAAATTTTTCCGAAGTTTCTACCCGTCTCGAATAGAAAACGCCCCGGCGATTTTGTCATCGCTCGGAGCTTTTCTATCCGCTGTCCCGGCTCGTCTTACAGACAGGCTCAAACAACATTCTGTTTTATGACCGACCCGCAAAGCGATGCCGCTCTTTTCGGATCGTCAGATGAGCTCTTTGACCTTGGAGCTCTTGCCGACTCTGTCGCGGAGGTAGTACAGCTTTGCACGGCGAACCTTACCGCGCCTGATGACCTCTACCTTTTCCACGTTGGGAGAATGGATCGGGAACGTCTTTTCAACGCCGCAGCCGTATGCGACGCGGCGAACCTTGAACGTCTCCGAGATCCCGCCGCCGCGGCGACCGATGACCGTGCCCTCGAAGATCTGGGTGCGGACCCTCTGTCCCTCTTTGATCCTGTTGTAGACCCTTACGGTGTCTCCGATGTTGAACTGAGGGATCTCAGTCTTCATCTGCTCATTGACAAGCATGTCGATCTTGTTGTTCATTTTTCTGACCTATCCTTTTTTGCAATATCGAAACGTTCGTGCAGAGCGGCAGAGGACCGTCTCGGCGTGCATACACCGCACACGCCTGAAGATTATATCATAAAAAGCTCCGCGTGGCAAGAGCTTTCTTAAAAAAATTTGATGTTTCTTTGCTCATAAACCGAAAAAATGATTGTATTTTTTCCCTCCGTATGATAAAATATCTTATATGATTGGCATAAGCATCGGCATCAGGCATCAAGGGTGAAAGGAGCGTACGGCATTTTGGCTGAAGATGAAAAAAGCAAGATCGACGCCGGCAAGCGTTCGGACGCCGCAAATATAATAGATGATGAAAAAAGCGCAGAGGAGGCGTTCCGCCGCCTTATCGAAGGCAGCGGCGCCGCCTCCGGCGGGTCGTCCTCCGGCGATGAAAACGGCGGAGATGCTGAAGATATCAAAGACTACGCCGGCGGTGCCGGCAAAGAGATCAAAGACATCGGCGTCACTCAAGTCCGCGAAAGCAGCGGAGATGAAGACGATGACGACGATGACGACGATGACGATGACGACGAGGATGACGGCGGCGCAAATAAAGACGAAACGGTCGACATCGCGTCTCTTATCTATGACATCGTCGAAACGCTGACAACCGCGACCTGCGCGATCGTCCTGCTCTTCGCGCTGCTGTTCCGCGTCGCGATGGTCTCGGGCGAATCTATGGAGCACACGCTCTCAAACGGGGACATCCTGATCGTTTCCGATGTCGCGTTCGAGCCGAAATACGGCGACATCGTCGTCTTCCAGAAGCTCGGCAGCTCCCTGCTCGGGGACAAAGCCGTCGTCAAGCGCGTTATCGCGACCGGCGGTCAGACGATCGACATAGACTTCGACACGTGGACTGTCACGGTCGACGGAAAGGTGATAGACGAGAGCCAATACCTTAACCTCGCGGCGGACGCCCGCAGGACGTCGGAGATCAAATTTCCCGTAACGCTCGGCGAAGGCGAACTCTTCGTCATGGGCGACAACCGCAATCATTCGACGGACAGCCGCGAACTCGATGTCGGTATCGTTGACGAGAGGACGGTGTTCGGGCGCGTCATTCTCCGAATCTCGCCGCTCTCGCAGTTCAGAGTGTTCGGAAGGTTTTCGTAATGCCCGGGGAAAACATACAGTGGTTCCCGGGGCACATGGCGAAAACGCGCCGCCTGATAGCCGAGGATCTGAAGCAGGTCGACGCCTGCCTCGAGCTGCTCGACGCGCGCATTCCCGCATCGTCGCGGAACCCCGAGATCGAAAAGCTGCTCGCCGGCAAGCCTTCGCTGATGCTGCTCAATAAATCGTCGCTCGCCGATCCAGAGGCGAGCGAAGCCTGGATCGGATATTACAGGTCCCTCGGGCAAAATCCGCTCCTCATAGATTCGGTGACCGGGGACGGCATCCGGAAAATCACGCCTGCATTGCGCTCGCTGCTCGCGGACAAGCTCGCAAGATGGGCTGAACGCGGGATGACCGGGAGGCGGATCAAGGTCATGATCCTCGGCATACCGAACGTCGGCAAATCGACGCTCATAAACAGGCTCGTCGGCGAAAAGAAGGCAAAAGCCGAGGATCGCCCGGGAGTGACGCGCGAGGCGCAGTGGGTCGTGACGAAAACGGGGCTCAATCTGCTTGACACGCCCGGCGTGCTCTGGCCCAAATTCGAGGACAGGAAAACGGGCGAATCGCTCGCGTTCACAGGCGCGATAAAGGATGAGATACTCGACACGGAAACGCTCGCCGCCGCGCTGCTCGGCAGGCTGCGGCGTATGTACCCCGCCCTGCTGTCCGCAAGATATAAGCTCGGCGACATGTCGGAGTACGACGGCACAGGCGACCACGAGCTGCTCTCGGTGATAGGAAAAAAGCGGGGCTTTCTCATTTCGGGCGGCGAGGTCGACACGGAGCGCTGCGCGCTCATGCTGCTTGACGAGTTCCGCTCGGCAAAGATCGGCAGGATAACGGCTGAGATGCCGCCGGAAAAATAAAATGCTGAAGTATACTTTTGAGGAAGAATACGCCGGGAACGGATACCGGCTCATATGCGGGACCGACGAGGCGGGCAGAGGCTGCCTTGCGGGTCCCGTTGTTGCCGCCGCATGTATTCTGCCCGCGGGGCTGATCATCGAAGGACTTGATGACTCGAAAAAGCTCTCACCCAAGCGGCGGGGTGAGCTGTACGACGCCATAACGGAGGACGCGGTCACATACGCCGTGGCGTCCGCATCCGTCGGGGAGATAGACGAAATGAACATTCTCGAAGCGTCGCTGACTGCGATGCGGCGTGCCGTGGCAAAGCTCTCCCCCGCCCCCGATCTCATTCTCGTCGACGGGAACGTCGCCCGCGGATTTCCCGTACGAGCCGTCCCTATAATCCACGGGGACGCGCTCTCCCCTTCCGTCGCGGCGGCGTCTATCCTTGCAAAGGTCACGCGTGACAGGCTGATGGAGGAGCTTGACGCCGAATACCCGGAGTACGGATTCGCGAAGCACAAGGGCTACTGCACGGCGGAGCACGAGGCGGCGATCCGCAAATACGGCATAAGCGAATGTCACAGAAAAACGTTTATGTCGTTTTTAACCCGCGAGGGGAGGCGGCGCAGATGAACGTTTCACGCGAGACGGGAGACATAGGCGAGCAGACCGCGTCCGACTTTCTGCGCTCCAAGGGGTACGAAATAATCGAACGGAACCACTACACGAGCCACGCGGAGCTCGACCTGATCGCACTCTCGCCGGAGCGCGACGCCGTCGTCTTTGTCGAGGTAAAGACGAGAGCGCGCGAGGTCGCCGAGAAATTCGGCAGACCGGCGTCGTCCGTCGGTCCGAAAAAGCAGAAAAATCTCATATTCGCGGCGGAGGGATATATGAAAGAATATCCCGAGCTGTTCGTCGGGCGCAGCGTACGCATCGACGTCATCGAGATCTATCTTGAAGACGGAGCGCCGCCGCGCGTACATCACATCCGTTCCGCCGTCACGGCGAAGAACGGTTACAACAGGCGCGGCAGAAGGCGCTGAGCCGTATTTGCTCTTTTCCCTGCGCTGTTGATTTATTGCTCTTTTGCCATTTTGCCGTCTTGCTTTTTTGTTCCCGCGCCCGGACATAAAAAACGGGGGTCTCCCCCCGTTTATATCTTGTTTTTCGGTTTGAATGTCGCACAGACGGTCTCTGCGGAGCAGTTCGCGACAGTCGGTCCGACCTGTATGCGGTCAGCCGTGCAGTAGCTGTCTCCGTCGTGATACGCGCAGTTTTTAACGTCGCATACGATCCCGCGTATATGCTGCGGCGGGCGTCCTTCGCCCATTTCGACGTTGAAATATTCGTTCGGTCCGAAAAGTGCCATCTTTATCACCTCTTTTTCAGTGCGGTCACATTATTATTTTAACCGCAGTCCCACTCGTAATACGGTAAAGACGAAAGGAGCCCGTGTGTCAGTTTTTGCTATCTCCGATCTGCATCTTCCCGGCGGCTCCGGGATCAATAAAACAATGGATATTTTCGGTCCGCGCTGGCGAGACCATGTATCAAAGCTCGAGCGTTCGTGGCGAGCTGTCGTGTCCCCGACGGACACCGTTGTCGTCGCGGGCGATATCTCATGGGCGATGACGCTCGGTGACGCGAAGCCCGATCTTTTATTTCTCGAATCGCTCCCCGGCAGAAAGGTGATCATCGAGGGAAATCACGACTACTGGTGGCAGACCGCATCCAAGCTCGACGCTTTCTTTGCCGAAAACGGCATAAAGACAGTTATGGCGCTCCGCGCCGGCGCCGAGGCGGCGGACGGACTCGTCATCTGCGGGACGCGCGGATGGTTCTCGTCCGAATCGGCGATGAGCCCGGCGATCAACGCCGACTACGGCAAAATCGCGCGCCGTGAGGCGATGCGCCTCTCCGCAAGCATTGACGCGGGTCTTCGTCTGACCGGCGGAGACGTCTCGCCGCTGCGCGTGTTTCTGCACTTTCCCGCCATATTCGGCGGCGAGAGCTGCAGACCGATAGCGGACGTTTTGCGGGCGCGCGGGATCGGGCACGTTTATTTCGGTCACGTCCACGGGAATTACGCGTACCCGAGCACATACGAGGCGGGCGGTCTTTTACACAGTTCTGTCGCCGCGGATTACCTCGGATTTGTGCCGAGACTCGTTGTATAGAGCAAAATCGGACCGTATTTTTCAACGAATTATCCTCAAGGCGGCGCTTTGCTGTTGACAAAGGGAAAAAAAAATAATATAATAGCCGAGTGAAGCCGCGGGAACGTTGCACCGCGGGAAAATCCCCCATACCACCCCTGACCATTTCGGAGGAAAAGCACAAGAATGGAACTTATCAAGAACGAGAAGACCGAATCGAACAAGTACGAGCTGCAATTCAAGCTCGACCGCGCCGCGTTTGACGACGCGTGTACCCGCGTTTACAACCGCGAAAAGGGCAAGATCAATGTCCCCGGTTTCCGCCGCGGCAAGGCTCCGCGCGCCATCATCGAAAAGATGTACGGAAAAGGCGTTTTTTATGAGGACGCGCTGAACGAGCTCATCCCCGAAAATTACGAGGAAGCGGTAAAGGAAGCGGGCATCGAGATCGTCGGTCAGCCCGAGATAGACGTCGTCTCTATCGAGGACGACGGTGTCGTCATCAAGGCGGTCACTTTCGTCGTACCCGAAGTAAAGATCGAAGGCTACCGCGGGATCGCGGCGACAAAAACGACATACACCGTGACCGACGAGGAAGTCGACCACGAGATCGGGCACGTCCGCGAGCATAACGCACGCGAGATAGACGTCACCGACCGCCCCGCCGAGGAAGGCGACACGGCAAATATAGACTATGAGGGCTTCTGCGACGGCGTCGCATTCGAAGGCGGCAAGGGCGAGGGTCACGACCTCAAGCTCGGCTCCGGCAGCTTCATTCCCGGCTTTGAAGAGCAGGTCGCCGGTCACAACGTCGGCGACGAATTCGATGTCAACGTCACATTCCCCGAGAAATATCACGCGGCAGAGCTCGCCGGCAAGGAAGCCGTCTTCAAGTGCAAGCTCAACGCGATAAAGCACGACGAGCTCCCCGAGCTCGACGACGAGTTCGCAAAGGACGTGTCCGAGTTCGACACGTTTGAGGAATACCGCGAGGATATGAAGAAAAAGATCGGCGAGCGCAAGGAAAAGGCAGCCGACGCCGAGGTCGAGGAACAGCTCATAGATTATCTCGTCGCTCACATCGAGGCGGACATTCCCGCGCCCATGTATGACGCTGAGGCTGAAAATATCGTCCGCGACTACGATATGCGTCTGCGCAGCCAGGGGCTTGACCTCTCCACGTACATGAAGTATACGAACCAGACGCTTGACACGCTCCGCGAGCAGGTCCGCCCGCAGGCAGAGCGTCAGGTCAAGACTCGCCTCGCGCTGACCGAGATCGCGAAGGAAGAGGACATAAAGGTCGAGGACGACGCGGTCGAGGCGGAATACACCCGCATGGCTGAAATGTACAGCATGGACGTCGAAAACGTCAAGTCCGCCATAGCTAAGGAAGACATCGCTGCCGACCTCCGTCTCAAAGCGGCTGTTGACCTTGTCAAGTCAGCGGCAGTCATCACCGAGAAGGCGCCCGAGGAAAAGCCCGCGGAGACCGAAAAAACGGATTCTCCCGCCGAATGACCGAAATTCCGGATCGGATCGACCGCCGCCGACAACGGCGGCGGTCATTTGCATATAAAAATTCCGCGCACACGTATATAATTTCACCCGCTTCGGGTATATAATATACTGTTGTGCGTACAAAAGAACAAATGGAGGTATCACAATGGCACTCGTTCCTACCGTAATCGAACAGACAAACAGAGGCGAACGCGCGTATGACATATACTCGCGCCTTCTGAATGACAGGATCGTTTTCCTCGCCGACGAGGTCAACGACGTCACGGCGTCTCTCGTCGTGGCTCAGCTTCTCTTCCTCGAAGCGCAGGATCCCGACAAGGACATCTCTCTCTACATCAATTCTCCCGGCGGCTCTGTCTCCGCGGGATTTGCGATCTATGACACGATGAACTATATCAAATGCGACGTGTCGACGATCTGCATCGGCATGGCGGCGAGCATGGGCGCGTTCCTGCTTTCGTCGGGCGCGAAGGGAAAGCGCATCGCGCTGCCCAACAGCGAGATCATGATACACCAGCCCCTCGGCGGGATGCAGGGGCAGGCATCCGACATCAAGATCCACGCGGATCACATCCTCCGCACGCGCGAAAGGCTCAACACGATCCTTGCGAAGAACACGGGCAGATCGCTTGAAGAAATCGCCGCCGCCACCGAGCGCGACAACTTCCTCACGGCTGAAGAAGCAAAGGATTTCGGGCTCATCGACAAGGTCTACGAAAAGCGCGCCTGACGCTATACAATAAACAAAAAGGGGCAACCTTTATGCCACAGAACAGTAACGACAGAGCGCGCGGTGAGCGCCGCTGCGCTTTCTGCGGGCGGACGGAGCATCAGGTCCTTTTCCTGATCCCCTCCCCTACCGGTATTTATATCTGCGACAGCTGCGTCGAGGTCTGCAACGAGATCATAGACGAACACACCGGCAAGAACATCAGGGGCGCAGGGCTCTCGTTTGACACGCTGCCGAAGCCGCAAAAGATCAAGGAAACGCTCGACGAATACGTCATCGGGCAGGACGCCGCGAAGCGCGCGCTTTCCGTCGCCGTGTACAATCATTACAAGCGCATCCTTCACCGCGAATCAAAAAAGAGCGACGACGATTATGTGGAGATACAAAAGTCTAACGTACTGCTCCTCGGTCCGACCGGTGTCGGGAAAACGTATCTCGCGCAAACGCTCGCCAAGACGCTCGAGGTCCCGTTCGCAATAGCAGACGCAACGACGCTGACGGAAGCAGGCTACGTCGGAGAGGATGTCGAGAACATCCTCCTTCGCCTCATTCAGGCGGCGGACTACGACGTCGAGCGCGCCGAGTACGGCATCATATATATAGACGAGCTCGACAAGATCTCCCGCCGCAGCGAGAACCGCTCCATCACGAGAGATGTCTCGGGAGAGGGCGTTCAGCAGGCGCTTTTAAAGATACTTGAGGGCACGGTCTCGAACGTTCCGCCGCAGGGCGGGCGCAAGCACCCGAATCAGGAATTCATCGAGATCAACACGGAGAACATCCTGTTCATCTGCGGCGGCGCCTTTGACGGGCTCGCCGATATAATAGAGCGCCGCCGCGGCGGCAGCTCGATCGGATTTGACGGCGAGGTCAGGAGCAAAAAGGAAAAGCACGACGTCGGGATCTTCCGCGACGTGACGCCGCACGACATCGTCAAATACGGGCTGATCCCCGAGCTCGTGGGCAGAATACCCGTCATGGTTGCGCTCGACGAGCTTGACGAGGACGCGCTCGTCCGCATCCTTTCGGAGCCGAAAAACTGCCTCTCGAAGCAGTACAAAAAACTGCTCGAGCTTGACGGCATCGAGCTCCGCTTCGAGGAAGGCGCTCTGCGCGCCGCAGCGTCACTCGCACTCGAACGGAACACCGGCGCGCGCGGGCTTCGTTCCATCCTCGAGAGCGCGATGGAGCCGATAATGTATGACGCACCGTCAAAGGAGGGCATCACCTCCGTCACGGTGACAGAGGCGGTCATACGCGATCACGCGGAACCGATTTACGCATAGCGTCCGGCTGCCGGTCTTCTATTAACCGAATCACGAAAAAAGGTGCGCGGAAAAGCCTTAACCCGGCTTTTCCGCGCACCTTTTTTGCGGTTATATATACGCCTTATTTACTGTTCCCTTCCGATCATTACCGTTGCGCGGTTGGCGCCGGTATAGAACCCGTCTGCGTCAAACTCGTCTGTGCTGTTGTACACAAACGCCGTCATCTCGATATGATCTATATCGTAGCACCCGCGCCTCAAAGTGATCTTTATGAGGATGTTTTTCGTGTCCGCGTAGTTCGTCTCTTCGGTTATGTGATAGTACCACGAGTCGTGAGCATGCGCGACGCTGTCATACATATAAAGCTCGAAGAATTCCTCCTCCTTGAACGTGTCCGACGGCGAAAGCACCGTAAAGCGGCGGCTCTCCCCGTCTTTTGTCACGATCAAAAACTCGAATCCGATCTTATACGTGTCGTCGAGCCCGCACGCCTTCCACCTGTCTACCCACGTCTCGTCCCAGCTCGTGACGTTGATCTCCTCTTCATCCGAGGTAAATATCGCAAACTGCGTCAGGTCGCATATAAGATTCGAGTGATCGCTGTAAGTCCATGTATCGACGACCCACTTCGCGTCGTCGTCGGACGAGGGGAAATATCCGTTGAAACTGTCGACGCGCTTGCAGTTGTTGTTCGTCTCCGTATATATGCCGATCGGCACAGTCTGCTTCGGAGGCTCGGGCTCCGGTTCGGTTTCCGATTCGGACTCCGTCACGGGAGCTGTCGCGGTCGCATCCGGTCCGGGGGCTGCGCTGTCGCTCTCGGGCTCCGTCGGAACAGCAGCGTTCGTCTGCACGCCGGGAACGGCATCCGTCCCGCCGCCCGTCGGCGCCGAATCCTTTTTTTCCATTATGGAAAACAGAATTATCCCCACGGCAATGAACGTTCCTATCACCGTCAGCAGCGGCAGAAACGACTGCATATCACGCCTGCCTTGTCTTTTCATTTTTCCGTTCCTTTGTTTTTTATATGAAGTATACCACGGACGCGCCGCTTTGTCAAACAGAAGATCGGGCGGATCAAGATCCGCCCGATACTTTTCCGTGCTCTTTGAGAATCTTTATTCGGTCGCTTCTTCTTCTATGCCCTGAGCGCTGAGCGTGAACACGAGAACGTCGCCGTCCTTGAGTTCATAATTATTTACGCGCCCTTCCTCCGGCTCCTTGCCGTTGACTGTAAATGCCCAGAAGAAGCTGAGCGTCTCGTCAAAGCCTTCGATCGGCTTTTTGCTATCCGGCGTGTAGAGGAACGACGAATAGTTTCCTATCGTCTCGATGGACTGACCGGACGCGTTCATCTTGAAGTCGATCGAGGTGTTTGCGCAGACCTCACGCAGGGCGCGGAGCACCGTCACAGGATCATCGTCATCGTAATTGATCCTGAGTTCGATATCGTTGAGGATCGTACGCTCGTTCTGCGGAATGATAAAGTCATCGTTTCCGTCTCTCTTCGCTTCCGCGTACTTGTAGTCAATGTAATCCTGCCCGAGCTTGACGCTCACCTTGACCTTCATCGACTTGCTGCACCCGCACATCGCAGCGGCAAGCATGACCACCGCGAGGACTGAAGCAAGTATCCTTGCGATACGCTTTTTCATACCCTAAAATCCTCCATATGGCTTATTGGTAATTCCTGTACAGCTTCAGTATAGTACAAAATGCACGTCTTGTCAACTGCTTTTCCGAAAAAAGACGTAAAGTTTGCACAAAAAATCATTTTTCGTGCCTCTTTTTATATTATAGGATCTCACATTCGCATTGATTCCGATGTCCGGGCGTTCGCCGCCTCGCTCACTTCTTCTCTTCTCGGCGGCGTCATGCCGTTTCTGTTTCCCTGCGGCTCGTCGCCCTGCTCCGTTTCCGGAGGCTCCGTATCCGGCGGTTCGGTGTCCGGCGGCTCGGTGTCCGGCGGTTCCGTAACCGGCGGCTCGGGCTCCTTCCCTTCGTCGAAGTGAGACGTGTCTATTCCCGTCGATTTATCGTAGTTATAGTGTTGGTAGCAGAAGTGATTGAACGGCGTCGTCACCCACGATCTTCCGCAGAACTCGTCTTTCCGCAGCATATTTACGAAGAACGGGTCTCCGCTCCAGCCCGCAGGCTTGATGTTTTTCGGAAGCTCGCGGTAGACGTACTGAGCGTCCGTGACGTAGACCTCAATCGGGAAGCTGCGGTTCTCGACCTTTATGAGCCCGTACTGCGTGATGTCGTCCTCGCTGCAATACTGGCTTGCAACGCCGCCCGTCGTCTTGTCGTAGTTCACAAGGACATGCACGTCGCACGTCTCGGTCGGCACCGTATCGACGGTGAAATATCCCGTCATCGCGCGGCTGCCGCGCGGGTCCTTCTTGCACGCCTCGGTCATGAGCTTGCCCGAGTCGCGGCAGAACGTCGCCTGAACGACGCCGGACGCGTCCTCGAACCGGCGCATCGTCGTCTTTCCGGAATTTACATCGGCGATTATATCGGAGTGTACCTCGGTCATGATCGAATTCCATATCGTCATGGCGGGGTTCGTCCAGTAGCCCGACAGGGTCTGGTTCAGATCGTACCCGAACCACACGCCGCAGAGGTAATACGGAGTGTAGCCGATGAAGTAGCGGTCATAGTCGGCGCTCGTCGTACCTGTTTTAGCGGCGACATCCATCGTGTACGAGAGCGGGAGCCCGGCAGCCGTACCGCCGTCGACAACGCCCTCGAGCAGCTTTGTCATGATCGTTGCCGTCTGCTCGGAGATAACGACCTCGCTCGGCTTGTCCTCGGTCGAAAGGATGACGTTTCCGTCCTGATCCGTGACCTTAATATAAGTCCTTGTATAGTTGTAAAGTCCCTTGTTTGCGAAGATCTGGTATGCCGCCGTGATCTCGCGGACGGTGATCCCGTACGTGAACTGACCGAGCGCGAGAGGCGCTATCAGTATGTCGGTCTTCACTTCTCCCGACTCCGTCTCGTATTTGTCTATGACCGATTCCATGTGGCAGCGGTCGTGCAGGAACGCATACGAATTTTCGAGCCCAAGCATTTGCAGTCCGCGCACGGCGCACGTATTTTTCGAGACGCGCAGCGCGTCATATACGGTCGTCAGCCCGTCATATACGTTCGGCGCGTTCATGGGGTACGGGCGCGCATCCTTCGGATCGTCATAATTGCCGAAGTTGACGGGGACGTCGTCAAATACCGAGCCCCACGTGAGCTGCCCCGAGTCGATCAGGGGACCGTAAACGGACAGCGGCTTTATGACCGAGCCGCACGGTCGCTTTGCCTGTGTTGCGCGGTTGAGCCCGCGGCTCTCCGTCTTCTCGCCCCTGCCTCCCGCGATCGCGAGAAGATCGCCCGTCGTCGGGTCGATTATGACCGCAGCAGACTGCGGCTTTATGCCCGTATCGGACGCCGGGAAATACTGGTCGTCAAGATATATGCGCTCGATCGTTTCCTGCATATCGGGGTCCATGACGCTGTAAATGTTCCAGCCGCCCGTATATATTTTCAGGCTCGCGAGCTCGCGCGAAACTCCGTATTTCTCGACATAGTCGTTTATGACGTCCTCTATCACGGCGTCCGTATACCATGACGTGACTCCCTGCATGCCGGACGAGCGCGAAATATTCAGCTCAAGATCGGCATAATACGCCTCGTCGTATTCCTCGCGCGTGATGAAACCGAGCTCGAGCATCTTGTCGAGCACGTCGCGCCTGCGGTCCGTATTGTTGTCGGGATGGCGCAGCGGATCGTACTTGTACGGGGACTTCGGTATCGCGGCGAGCGCCGCACATTCTATCAGCGTGAGATCCTTGACGTCCTTGCTGAAATACGTGTGTGCCGCGCTCTGCACCCCGGTGCAGTTCTGCGAGAGCGAGATGATGTTAAGGTACATCGTGATTATCTGCTCTTTGCTGTATTTGCTCTCGAGGTTCAGTGCGCGCAGGATCTCCTGCACCTTTCGCTGTATCGTGAAGTCATCGTCATGCGTCGTGTTTTTCACGACCTGCTGCGTTATAGTGGAGCCGCCGAACGTCGACTTCAGGTGCAGGACCTGGTTTGCCGCGGCGGCAATGGTGCGGAACCAGTCAACGCCATGATGGCTCCTGAAACGCTGGTCCTCTATCGCAATGACCGCATCTATAAGGTCCTCCGGGAGCTCGTCGTATCTCGCCCAGAGGCTGTATTCCGAGCCTACGAGCACCTGATCGTCGACCTCGACCGGCTCGCCTATCCTGTGCTCGCGGTCCGAGTAATCCATGTACCAGAGCTGAGAGGTCTGCTCGGAATCCGTTATGATCAGGTCCGTGTCGAACGTCGGGTCTATATAGTTGTTGACATAAACGGCAAAGGCAGCAACGACGATTATCCCTGTTATAGCGCATACCAGAAGCAGCGTTATAACGATATCGAGCACTATCGCGAGCGCGGAATAGACCACCCTGCCTATTATGCGCATCGCGGAGGCAAACTCCTCGCCGAGGTCAACGCTGCCGTACGCCTTCTCAATATATGCGGTGAACCTATCTTTAAGGTTCGCTACAAGCGTTTTTATTTTGCCGCCGTTCGTCATACTGTCACCACCGTCAAATGAAATTAACCGCTTTACCGGTATATTATACACCCGTGTTATGAACAAACTGTGAATAAACACGGATATTTTTCGCTGCTTTGAGAAAAAATCGCTTCAAATCCTGTCACAAAGCGAGCCGTGAGCGGGAAAAAGCGTCTTCCCCGTGTTCCCGTGCGCGGTCTTTAACCCCGGATAAAGCTAACGTAAAACAACGTTTTCGTCCCCGAGCAGGGTCCGGAGCTCCCGCATCAGCCTTGCGGACGCGCCGTCTGCCCCGGTCCGCGCAAAGCGCTCGTACACACCCGTTTTGCTGTCGTATATGAATACGGGAACGGCGCCGCAGAATATCTCAACGAGCGCCGCCGCGCGGCGGCACTCCTCCGAATCCCTGCCGGGCACGCGGATGTATATCCGCCCGGGCGCAGCCGCGGCTCTATCCGCAGTCTTTTCCGCCCGACTTCCTTCGCGCCCCTCGCGCACTTCGGCGGCGGGGCGGTTCTTCATTCTGCCGGCATCCGCGCCCCCGGACGCTGCTTCCGTCAGCAAAGAGAGCTCGCCGAGCAGCAGCTTCGGAGCTTTTCCCTCTTCGACCGAAAGCTCGCCGGACGCGCAGACAGGCTCGCCAGATCCGAGCATTTTTTCATACCGCGCGAGCATCTTCGGGAAGACGACGACCTCGAATTCTCCCGTTTTATCCTGCATCGTCGCGAACATCATGCGGTCCCCGCGCTTCGTCTCCTTGACCGTGCGCCCCGTGACGATGCCGACGACGGTCACGCGGTCGCGGTCCGAGAATGACGCGCCCGCGGGCACACCCGCATCCCCGCTCTCCTCCGACTCATCCGCGCCGCCGTCACCGTCAATGACTGCCGACGATACGATCTCGCCTATATTCGTGTGCGCGACGGCGCGGCACGCGTCCTCGTAGTCGTCGAGAATATGACCGGAAAAATACATGCCGGAGACCTCCTTTTCGAGTTCGAGCAGCCGCGAGCGCGGCAGCTCCGGGATGTCGGGATAATCGTATTCCTCAGCCGCGATCCCGCCGTCATTGCCGTCACCGCCGCTGCCGTCACCTTCGTCCGCGGCGGCGGAAAACATATCCATCTGCCCCGAAACGCCGCGGCGCCGCTTTTCGTGCAGATCGTCAAGGATCAGGTCATAGACCGCAAGGAGCTGGCTGCGCCTCGTCCCGAGCCTGTCGAACGCGCCGCTCTTGACGAGCGCCTCGACCTGCCTGCGGTTCAGGTCGTATTCGCTCATACGCCGCGCGAAATCGTAAAACGAGGAAAACCTCCCGCACTTTCCGCGCTCTTCCGCGATCTCGTCGATGAACTGCCGCCCCAGCCCCTTGAGCGCCGCGAGACCGTACCTGATCCCGTAGTCGCCGACGGTGTAGTCTGCGAGGCTTTCGTTTATATCCGGCGGGAGAACAGCAATTCCATCCCTCTCGCACTCGGCGATGTACTCCGCCGTCTTCGCCTCGTAGCCGAGGACGGAATCAAGCAGAGATGCGAAATATTCCTTTTTGTAGTGGCGCTTCAGATACGCCGTCTCGTAAGTTATGACCGCGTAGGCGGTCGCGTGGCTCTTGTTGTACGCATAATTCGAGAACGCCGCCATCCTGTCGAACAGTTCGTTCGCCTCGTCCGCCGTCATGCCGTGGCGCTCGGCTCCGGCAATGAAGTCTCCGCGCTCCGCCTCGAGCGCCTCCGCCTTTTTCTTTGACATCGCGCGGCGGACAAGGTCGGCGCGGGCATACGAATACCCGGCGAGCGCGCGGAATATCTGCATGACCTGCTCCTGATAGACTATGCAGCCGTATGTGTCGCGCAGGATCTCTTTCATCTCCGGGGATTTGTACTTCGGCTCCGCCTCCCCGTTCTTGACGGCGATATATTCCGGGATGCTCTCCATCGGTCCCGGACGGTAAAGCGATATCGCCGCTATCGTGTCCGTCAGGTTCTCGGGCAGAAGGCGCGTCAGCATCCGCTTCATCCCGGGGCTCTCAAGCTGGAAAACGCCGTTAGTGTCCCCGGCGCTTATCATCGCCATCGTCTCCCTGTCGTCCTTCGGGATCAGGCTGATATCAAAACCCGGCTCGCGACCGCGTATACGGGAGACCGTGTTTTCTATGATCGCTATATAACGCAGCGCAAGAAAGTCGAATTTGACGAGCCCGACCTTTGCGACCGTGTTCATCTCGAACTGCGTCACGACCGTGCCGCCGTTTTTGGCGAGCGGCACGATATCCGAAAGCGGCTCGCTCGTGATAACGACGCCTGCCGCGTGTGTTGAGGCGTGCCGCGGCATACCTTCGACCGCGCGCGAAAGATCGAGCAGACGGCGCACCTTCGCAGAGGACGTATACAGCTCGGAAAGCTCTTCCCCCTTGATCGCCTCATCGAGCGTGATCTTCGGGTCGCGCGGGATCAATTTAGCGACGGCGTCCGTGTCGGCGTACGACATTCCGAGCGCGCGCCCGACGTCGCGCACGGCGGCGCGCGCCGCCATCGTGCCGAACGTGATTATCTGCGCGACATGCTCTTCTCCGTACTTCCCGCGAACGTAATCTATGACCTCGCCTCGCCGCTCATAGCTGAAATCGACGTCAAAGTCCGGCAGACTTACGCGCTCGGGGTTTAAGAACCGCTCGAACAGGAGCCCGTACCGTATAGGGTCGATATCCGTGATGCCTATAAGATACGCTATGAGGCTCCCGGCGCCGCTGCCGCGCCCGGGTCCGACCGGGATCCCCTGCGACTTCGCATATCCGATAAAGTCAGAAACGACGAGATAATATTCGCTGTAGCCCATCCCGGTGATGACGGAAAGCTCGTACTTTATCCGCTCGCGGTAGTCCGCCTCCGAATATTTTTCGTCAAATGTGATATGCCCGCGCGATATGCGATCTGAAAAGCCCGCCTCCGCCTTGTTTATCAGGTATTCCGTCGGGTCGACGCCATCTGTGAACGGATAGCGCGGCATATATATTTTATCAAAGGTGAAGTGAAGGTCGCACATGTCCGCGATCTTCTCCGTGTTCGATATCGGCGAGCCGCCGTCTATATTCCCGAACAGGCGACGCATCTCGTCCGTCGATTTATAATAAAACTCGTCCTCCTCAAAGCCGAGCGGTCTGCCGTCCGTTATGACGGTGTTCATCCCGACGCACATGAGGACCGCCTGCGTTTCCGCGTCCTCGCGGCGGGCGTAGTGGACATCGTTCGTAGCGACAAGACCGATGCCCGTTTCGGCGGCAAGCTTTATAAGGGCTGAGTTGACCTGCCGCTGTTCCTCTATCCCGTGGTCCTGGAGCTCAAGATAAAAATTCTCTTTGCCGAACGTCTCCGCATAAAACATCGCGTCCGCCCGCGCGCCCTCAAAGTCGCCCGCGATTATCGCCTTCGGTATCGAGCCGGAAAGGCACGCGGACAGCGCAATGAGTCCGCCGCTGTATTTTTGCAGAAGCTCCCGGTCGACGCGCGGCTTTGAATAAAAGCCCTCCGTCCATGAGAGCGAGACCATGCGGATGAGGTTTTTGTACCCCGTCTCGTTTTTGCAGAGCAGCACAAGGTGCGAAAGCCCGGACGTCCTGCCGTCCCGGTCAAAGCGAGAGCCGGGGGCGACGTATACCTCGCAGCCTATGATCGGTTTTACGCCTTCGCGTTCGCAGGCGAGGTAAAAATCAATGACGCCGTACATCGCCCCGTGATCCGTGATGGCGACGGCGCTGTGCCCCATCTCGCGCGCGAGCTTCGGTATTTCGGATATCCTGCACGCGCCGTCGAGCAGGCTGTATTCGCTGTGAAGATGAAGATGAACGAATCCTGCCACGTTTTTACCCTCCCCTCATTTTTTCATCCGCTCTCTATGTCACCGAGCGTGCGGTTTATCCGTTTTTCGATTTCAATTCTTCCGCGAGCGACATTATGCGCCGCAGCCTGTTCGCGAGTGTCGGCTTGCTCACCGCCGTCGGCGAGACGGACGCAAGCTGAGAGAGCGTAAGCTCCGGGTACTCGAGCCTGAGCTGCGCGGTTTTTTGCAGCTCCTCATCGAGCAGGTGGAGCTTGTCCTCGGAAGCAAGATACCGTATCGCGTCACATGCGCGCTCGGACGCGTCCGTCGACCGCTTGAGGTTCGATATGTCGGCGTTATAGCGCCTGTTCGCGAAGTTCGCAACGTCCGAGATCAGCCCGGAATTCGAAACGTCGAAAAGCACGCGGTTGATCCCCGCCTCTGCGAAAAAATCGCCGATCGCCTCACCCGATTTCAGATACAGCACATGGCTCGTCCGCCTCACGCGGCGGCGGAACCCGAAGCCGACGGATAAAAGATACGCCTCCGCCGCGTCCGCGCGCGCCTCCGACCGAAACGACAAGTCAAGATTCGCCTCGCGGCTCGCCGGGTCCGAAACGGAGCCAACGGCCAAGAATATCCCGCGCAAGATCGCCGGGCGGCACCCGGCGCATGAAAGCGCCCTGACGTCGCCGAGATCCGGCGCGTCCTCTATCAAAATATGCTTTGCCCCCGCCTCGGAGAGGAGCTTATTATAATATTCCGCGGCGTCGCGGTCGCGGAGCGCGGAACAGTCCGCCGAGGCGCGCATCGCGCGGAGGATATTTTTCCGGCAGCACTGCTTTTTCGGCGTGTGTACGATCATCTCGCGCTTTACGGACCTTGAGTATGAGATACCGTCGCTCATATATATATCAGTTCCCGTTCGAGGCGGACGCCGTACAGCGCGTAAACGCGCTCGCACACAAGGTCGATGAGCGCCTTTATGTCCCGGGCTGTGGCGCCGCCGCGGTTGACGATGAATCCGGCGTGCTTTTCCGAGACCTCCGCCCCGCCGACGCGCGTGCCCTTTAGCCCGGCGTCCTCGATCAGCTTTCCCGTGAAGTGCCCGGGCGCGCGCTTGAAAACGCTGCCCGCGCTCGGAAATTCGAGCGGCTGTTTTTCGCGGCGGCGCGACATGTAATCCGCCATCTCCGCCATTATCGCCTCCGGGTCCCCGGGCGCGAGCCGGAAACGGGCAGAGAGCACCGTCATCCCGTTACGGCGCAGGGCGGAATCCCGATATCCGAGCGAGAGCGCGTCCTTGCATAGCTCAATAACGCCGCCGGTCGCGGGATCAAAGCACTCGGCGGAAACGATTATATCTTTTATTTCGGAGCCGTATGCGCCCGCGTTCATATAGATTGCGCCGCCGACGCTGCCGGGGATCCCGTATGCGAACGCGAACCCGGAAAGTCCCGCCTTTTGCGCGGCAGACGCACAGGAGGTCACGCCGCGCCCGCAGCCGACGGTCATGATATTGTCCTCGATCAAAATCTCCGCAATCCTCGAGGTGAGGACGAAGACTCCGTCATATCCTTCATCCGGCGCGAGCACGTTTGAGCCGCAGCCTAAAACGATATGTTTTATGCCGTTATCAGACAAAAAGCGCAAAAGGGCGCAGAACGCCCCCTTGTCCCTCGGATATGTGACGACAGAGACGGGACCGCCCACCCGAAAGCTCGTCAGCTCCGACGCAGGCGTGTCGACCGTGTATTCGTATTTTTCCGCATCATTCAGAAATGACAGTACGTGTTTCTTGTCCAAGCTCACCCTCCGCAACTGTCCCCGGCATGACGATGCCGCAGAGCTCATAAAGCGATTTTATCGTATATGTCGGCGTGACGCCGACGGGCTCCCCGCCCTTCGGCGCGAACCAGCACGAATCAAGACCGAAATCGACCGCCCCCTTGATGTCGCTCGAAAGCGAATCGCCGACGACGAGCACGCGCTCCTTTGCCTCAGCCTCCGTGATACCGACAGATGCGAGCACGAGCTCAAAATACCGCCGCTCCGGCTTGACGGCGCCCATCGCCTCCGAGATGAATATGTCCCGGAAATACTTCGTTATCGGTGAGCGCGCGAATCTGCCGCGCTGCACGTCCGTTATCCCGTTCGTGATGATGTATAGGTCGGCGTGCGGTGACAGCGCCGCGCAGACCGGCTCGGACTCCGGGAATAGTATGCACTGTCTTGACAGGCGCTCGACATACAGCCCGCACATCGTCTCGGCGGACTCACTGCCGTACACGTTCTTCTCAGAGAGCGCCGCGAGCAGCTTTTCAAATCTTTCGACCTTGAGCCGTTCCCGCGTAGTCTCCCCGCGCTCGAGCGCCTTCCACTCGGCGTCGTTTATCCGGTGATAGAGCCCGACCGTCTCGGGGTCCGTCGGCAGCCCGCACACCTTTAGCACCTCGGAGACGGCGCGCGCCTCCGACGCTTCAAAATCGTAGAGCGTCCCGTCCGCGTCAAATAAGATTATATCGTATCGCTTCATTTTACCGTATATTTATGATATGTCTTCTTCCCTTTTTTGATGACGACGCCGTCGCCGATATCTTCCCGCGACAGGGAGAGATTCGGGTCTGTGACTTTCTCGCCGTCAAGCAGCACGCCGCCCTGGACGATGAGCGTCCGCCCCTCTCTGCGGGACGGGGCGAGCTTTGCCTTTATCATCATGTCGAGGATGCCGATCCTCCCGTCCGTGAAGTCCTCATCCGAAAGCTCAGTCGTCGGCACGTTTTCCGATTCGCCGGAGCCGCCGAAGAACGACTTTGCGCCCACCTCGGCGCGGTCCGCCTCCTCCTTGCCGTGGACGAGCTTTGTCAGCTCGTATGCAAGTATCTCCTTCGCGCGGTTGAGCTGCGCGCCCTCCCAGCCGGACATCGCGTCGATCTCTTCGAGCGGCAAAAACGTGAGCATGCGGATGCACTTGAGCACGTCCGCGTCACCGACGTTGCGCCAATACTGATAAAAATCAAACGGGCTCGTCTTGTTCGGATCGAGCCAGACGGCGTTGCCCGCCGTTTTGCCCATCTTGTTGCCCTGAGAATCTGTCAGCAGCGTGATCGTCATCGCGTGCGCGTCCTTGCCGAGCTTGCGGCGGATGAGCTCCGTGCCGCCGAGCATGTTCGACCACTGATCGTCCCCGCCGAACTGCATATTGCAGCCGTAGTTTTTGTAGAGATAGTAGAAGTCGTAGGACTGCATTATCATGTAATTGAACTCGAGGAACGAGAGCCCCCTCTCCATCCTCTGCTTGTAGCACTCCGCGCGCAGCATGTTGTTCACCGAGAAGCACGCGCCGACGTCGCGCAAAAGGTCGATATAGTTGAGCGACGTCAGCCAGTCTGCATTGTTGAGCATCATCGCGCGCCCCTCGCCGAAGTCGATGAATCGCTCCATCTGGCGGCGGAAGCATTCCGCATTGTGGGCGATGTCCTCCCTTGTCAGCATGCGGCGCATATCGGAGCGTCCGGAGGGGTCGCCGATGAGCGTTGTGCCGCCGCCGATGAGCGCTATCGGACGGTTGCCCGCCTCCTGGAGCCGTTTCATCAGCGTCAGCGCCATGAAGTGACCCGCGGTCAGGCTGTCCGCGGTACAGTCAAAGCCGATATAGAATGTCGCCTCCCCGGCGTTGACCATATCTCTTATTTCTTCTTCGTTCGTCACCTGCGCGATGAGCCCGCGCGCTTTCAGTTCCTCATAGATCCCCATTTCGGATGTACCTCTTTTGCTTTACTTTGTGTTTGTGCTGCTTTTGCCCTCGGCGATGAGCTCGCGGGCTGCCTTTTTCTGTGTTTCCGTGACGTTTATCCCGCCGATGATGCGCGCGATCTCGTCTATGCGCGCCTCGCCGGAGAGCTCCGTGACCGTCGTTTCGGTCCTGCCGTCCCGCTCGTGCTTTGAAATCAAAAGGTGCGTGTCCGCAAGGGACGCTATCTGCGCCGAGTGGGTCACGCAGATTATCTGCGCCGCCTTCGAGCACTCGCGCAGGCGCCGCCCGATCTTTCCGGATGTCGAGCCGGAAACGCCCGTGTCTATCTCGTCGTATATTATCGTCGACTCTCCGGACCTGTCGCTGCCGACGCTCTTTATCGCGAGCATCACGCGCGACAGCTCGCCCCCGCTCGCCGCGAGCGCGAGCGGTCTTACGTCCTCGCCCGCGTTTGCCGAGATGTATATCTCCGCGTTCTCAAGACCGGACGGCGTTATACCGCAGTCCGTGAACCGAACCTCGATCTTCACCTTCGGCATGTCGAGCCCCTCGAGCACCTCGCAGATCCGCGCCGTCATTCTCCCGGAGCCCTCTCTGCGGCGCGCCGAAAGCGCTCCTCCAGCCGCAAGAACGCGCGCCTCGGCGCGTTCGAGCCGCGCCTTCGCCTCAAGGATGCGCTCCTCATTGTTTTCTATCGCGTCGAGCTTTTTCGCCGCCTCAGCGCGGTGCGCGAGCACCGCCGGGATATCGGCGCCGTATTTCCGCTCAAGGCGGCGGATAATGTCGAGCCTGTCCTCTATTTCTTCAAGCCTCTCCGCCGGGTCGATGTCGGCGCTGCCGCCGAGATCGAACGTCTGATACGTTCTCCTCGCGATATCCTCGAGCTCATACGAGATCGAACGCAGCTTTTCGGCGTCGGACGCGGCGTCCGGCGAATATTCCGTGAGCTGTTCGAGCGCGGACGCCGCGCGCTCCGCAAGATACGACGCGGACGCCCCCTTTTCGTTGCGGTAAGAGGCGCGGTAAACGTAATTTGCGAGCTTCGTTATCTTCTCGCCGGAGCGGAGCCTGCCCGCCTCCATGCGGAGCTCCTCTTCCTCCCCGGCGCGGAGCCTTGCCGCGTCTATCTCCTTGACCTGATAGGACAAAAGATCCGCCGCGAGCGCGCCCTCGCGCGACAGCGCCTCGACCGCCTCGACCTCGGACTTTGCCTCCGTATATTCCGCATACGCGGCGCCGTATTCCGCGAGCAGCGCGCCGCTCTCGGAATAGTCGTCGATCAGCGCGAGCTGCGCCTCCCCCGTCTTGAGCGAAAGGCTCTCGCTCTGCCCGTTGATCGAGAGGATGTGTGCCATCGCGCGGCGCATCGTCGACTGTGAAACGCTCTTTCCGCCGAGCCTCGCCGTGCTTTTTCCGTCCGCGGAAAACGTCCGCTCCGCCTCAAGCTCCCCGTCCGTCACGTTGACGCCGAGCTCGGAAAGCAGTGCTGCCGTCCTTTCATCTATTCCGGTGAACAGCGCCGACACTTTGGCGCGCTCCTCGCCTGTCCTTATGAGCTGCGGCTGAGCCTTGGCGCCCGATATCATTGAGATCGCGTCGATTATGACCGATTTTCCGGCGCCTGTCCCGCCTGTCAGCACCGTGAACCCTCCCCCGAGCTCAAGGGAGAGCGACTTTATCACGGCTATATTTTCAATATAAAGTGAACAGAGCATGATCACATGAGCCTGATGAACTCACGAAACCTGTTGCAGATTGCGGAAGCGTCGCCCTCCGTCCTCGTCACAACGATTATGCAGTCATCCCCGGCGACGCATCCGAGCACCTCGCGTATCTTCATTTCGTCGATGCCCGCCGCAACGGCGGACGCCATCGAAGGGATCGTCTTTATGACGACGTTGTTCCCCGCGTAATCGGCGTTTACTACGGAGGAGAAGATCTGCACGTTCAGCTTGGTTATTTCGGAATCTCTTCCGGAGGACTGCGGCACATACCTGTACGTGCCGCCCACGTACTGCACCTTTGTCAGGCGGAGGTCGCGTATGTCACGCGACACCGTCGCCTGTGTCGCCGGGAACCCGGCGGCGCGCAGGCGCTCGATCAGGTCATCCTGCGTGCCGATCTCGTATTTGCCGATCAGCTCAAGTATTTTTTCCTGACGCTTTTCCTTCACTTTGAATCTACCGTCCTAAAATCTTTATTACATGCGTTATCCGCATTATCTGCTTTATCCCTGCTGTTTTCGTTATCATCGTTATCTTCCCGTCATCTTGCTGCGGAAAACGCCGGTGAACCCGCCGCCTCGTACGCTGACAAGGCGCGTTTTTTCTTCCGAGGCGTATATCTTAACAACCGCTCCTCCCGGCAGCGGCAGCGTCTCAAGCCCGTCACGCACGAGCAATAGCTCGCTCTCGCGCCACTCCCCTGCGCGGCACTCGATCACACTGCACGCCGAATAAACGGACGGGCGCGCCATGACAGAATGCGGGCATATCGGCGTGACGCATATGCACCGGAGCGACGGGTCGATGAGCGGACCGCCCGCGGACATCGAATAAGCCGTGGAGCCCGTAGGCGTCGCGAATATGACCCCGTCCGCGTCAAACCTGCCGGCGTCATCCCCGCCGCAGTCGAGCGCTATCGCCGCTATCTTTGAAACGGACGACTTCGATATCACAAAATCGTTGAGCGCGGGCTCCGTTTTTTTATATAGTTCTCCGCCGACCGATATCTCGGCGGCGAGCATCATCCGCTCCTCGATCTCAAAGCCGCCGTTCAATATGTCGCCGAGCTTATATATCTCGTCAAACGACAGCTCGGCAAGGTAGCCGACCTTGCCCGTGTTTATCCCGAGCACCGGCAGCCCGTGCGGGCGCGCGCGCGCCGCCGCATAAAGCACCGAGCCGTCCCCGCCGACCGATATGACAAGCACCGACTCCGGCAGGACGCCGTCGCCGTCGACGACCGTCACGCCGCTCTCCGGATGAGGGAGCGATGAAGGCATCGCGACCGAAAAACCGGCGCCGAGGCAGGCGGATATTATCTCCGAGAGCCGTGCGTCGCCGCCGTCACCGACGCCGTACGGCAGTATTGATACTGTTTTCATTCCGAATAAAGCTCTCTAATTCTTTTTTATTCATGGCGCCCATAGCGCGCCGGTCAAAGAGCGCGAGGTATTCGCGGTTCCCGCGCTTTGCCGAGCGTTCGTCCGAGATACCGCCGCCGGCGACGGGTGAGACCGTAATCCCGTGGATAAACAGCCCGAAATGCTCCGCCGCGGAGGCGACCGAGGTCACGGCATCCGCCCTTGAGGACGGTGAGGTTACAACTCCCTTTCCGACCCTCTGCCTGTCAAGCTCGAACTGCGGCTTTATCAGCGTTATAAACATCCCACCTTCGTTAAGGATCGCCGAGATCGCCGGAAACAGCAGCCTCTGCGAGATAAACGACACGTCGCAGACGACAAGCCCGCACGCCTCGCCGATCTCCGCCCTCGTAAGATAGCGCGCGTTTCTGTTCTCCATGACGGTGACGCGGCTGTCGCCCCTGAGCTCCGGATGGAGCTGCGACGTCCCCGAATCTATCGCGTAAACATGCGCGGCGCCGCGCTTTATGAGGCAGTCGGTGAATCCGCCCGTCGACGAGCCGATATCGGCGCACACGAGCCCCTCGGGCGAGACGCCGAACCTGTCGAGCGCCGCCTCGAGCTTCATCCCGCCGACGCTGACGAACGGGCAGACAGTCATAACCGATATATCGTGCGGCGCGTTTTCGTCGATCTCATAGGACGGCTTTCCAGCCGTCTTCCCGTCGAGTGTGACAGCGCCCTCCGCGATCAGAAATTTTGCCCGCGTCCGGCTCTCGGCGTAGCCGTGCTCCGCCAAATAAACGTCAAGTCTCATGATTTTTACGCGCGCCGTCCGCAGAGGTATTCGGCGAGCGCGACCAGATTTTCCGAGTTCGGTATGCGGTGCGCAGCGGCGACCGCCTCCGCGGTCAGCTCCTCCGCGAGCATCCTTGCCTCGTCCGCCCCCATTATCGAGAGGACCGACATCTCGTCGGCTTCCCCTTCACCGCCGTCCAAAAGGTCGTCGATTATTTGAAACGCGAGCCCCACGCTGTGCGCATATATGCGGGCGGCCCTGTATATTTCGTCCGGGATCTCCCCGCCCCTGTCCGCGGCTATGACGCCGAGCGTCGAGGCGGCGGCTATCAGCTCGCCCGTCTTTTTCCGTTCCGTTTCAAAAAGCTGCTCCGGCGTTATTTTCTGCCCGGCGTACTGCAAATCGCACACCTGACCGCCTATCATCCCGTCGTGCCCGGCGGACGCGGCGAGCACGGACGCGGCGCGGCAGTTTTGCCGGGCGTCCGCGAACGGGTTCTCTGCTATGAGCGCGAACGCATATGTCAAAAGCGCGTCGCCAGCCAAAAGCGCGTTCGCCTCGCCGAAGACGCGGTGCGACGACGGCTTTCCGCGGCGCATATCGTCATTGTCCATAGCCGGGAGGTCGTCGTGAATGAGCGAATATGTGTGTATGCATTCGACGGCGCACGCATACGGCAACGCCGCGGACGTGTCCCCGCCGAGGGCACGGCAGAATTCGAGCGTCAGAAACGGGCGTATGCGCTTGCCGCCGCCCTCGGCGCTGTATCTCATCGCCTCGTATATGATCTTGTGCGGCGCGTCCCCGCTCGGCAAAACGCTGTCGAGCGCGCCTTCTATGAGCTCGGCGTTGCGCAGAAGCTCCGCCTCTATCGGCGTCGGCTCGGTCTCATTCGTACCGAGCGATTCGACAGCGCCGCGCAGCGCGTCTTCCATCTCGCCTATGACCTTATCCATGCTGCTGTTGTTGTCTTCCAAAGCCGCTCCGCCTTATCCGCGCGACACGAGGTCTGTCTCAGATACCGTCCCGTCCGGGGCGAACGTGAGCATCTTTATCTTCTGCTCCGCGCCGTCGAGCCTGTCGTTGCACAGCTTGACGAGCGAGACGCCCTCCTCAAAGAGCGAAAGCGACTCGTCGAGCGGAGTGTTCCCGTTTTCGAGCGCGCGCACTATTTCCTCAAGGCGGGCGATTGCCGCCTCAAAGCTCATCTTTTCATCAGCCATATTCATGACCTTCCTTTCGTTTCCTTTACTTCCGCCTTTATCTCTCCGTCCGACGCCCGCATCGTCACCGTATCTCCGACCGAAACGTCTCCAACGCTCTTTATAACGGCGCCCTCCCCGTCATAAACCGCGAAATATCCGCGCGACAGGACAGCCAGCGGATCGAGCGCGGACAGCTTGCCCGCGATGCCCGAGAGCAGAACGCGGTTTTTGTCCGTCTTCGCGCGGGATGCGGCGGAGAGCTTATCCGTCAGCGAGACGGTGAGCATACGCCGCTCGTCCGTTATCACGTGCGGATCCGAGAGGCACCGCCGCGATGAGAGCGCCTCGAGCCGCCTCCGCTTTGACGAGGCGAGCTTTTCAAGCGCCAATGAGTTATGCTTGATTATGTTCCCGAGGCGGCGGCGAAGCTCGCCCGCCTCCGGCAGCGCTATCTCCGCCGCCGCGGACGGCGTCGGCGCGCGCCTGTCCGCGACGTAATCGCAGACAGTATAGTCCGTTTCATGACCGACCGCGGATATGACCGGCACCGTCGAGGCGGCTATCGCCCGCGCGAGCCCCTCGTCGTTGAAAGCCCACAGATCCTCGATCGAGCCGCCGCCGCGCCCGATTATGACGACGTCGACAGAGTGCGTCCGGCTGAAATATTCGATCCCGGCGATGAGCTGCGGCGGCGCGTCCGGTCCCTGCACGAGCGCCGGGTACAGTATCAGCTTTGCGAGCGGGAAGCGCCGCCCGGAAATGTTTATCATGTCGCGCACCGCGGCGCCGGTCGGGGACGTGATTATGCCGACGCGCGTCGGTATCTTCGGCAGCGGGCGCTTGCGGCTCTCATCGAAGAGCCCCTCCGCGCGCAGCTTGGAAAGCAGCTGCTCATACGCGATATAGAGCGCACCGACGCCGTCCGGCTGCATCGAGTTGACGTACAGCTGGTACTGCCCTTCCCGGACAAAGACCTCTATCCTGCCGCGGCAGATCACCTTCATCCCGTTCTCCGGCTTAAATACGAGCTTTTGCGTATTCGAGCGGAACATTATGGCGCGGAGATTGCCGCCCTCGTCCTTGAGCGTGAAATAAAAGTGACCCGTTTTATAGTGGTTCGTGAAATTCGATATCTCGCCCTTCACATATATGTCTCCGAAGACGGGGTTCGCGTCGAGCATCGCCTTTACGTATTTGTTCAGCTCGGTGACCGTCATCGTCATCGGTATCGGAGAAAAATCCTCCATCAATCCACCTCCGTCAGCTTTCTGTATGCGAGCAGCGCGACGCCGGCGGCGTTGTCCGCCGAAAACTCCGGCTCCGCGAAAAAGACTCCGTCCCTTTCCCCGAGCACGCCGCGCATTCTCTTGCAGCTCATGACGCCGCCCGCGTATATTACGGGGATCGCGCCGTACTTTTCGCGGAGCTCATACGTCAGCGCGTCGACAGTCTTCAGAATGAAATCGAGCGTGTAAGCTGCCGCGGCGCAGGCGTCGCCCCCGTTTTCAAATCTTTCCCGCGCCTGATTTTCTCCGCCGGAAAGAGAACATTCGAGCCCGCGCACCGATATTTTTATCCCCTCCGTGAACGGCAGCTCCGCTGCCAGCCTTTCAAGCGCCGGACCGCACGGGAACCGCTCGCCCATCATGACGCCGATGCGGTCGATGAGCTGCCCCGCGTTCAGGTCGGTCGTGCCTCCGATGCGCTCAATCTTCATGCCGCCCGCGCCCGGCGTCACGAGCAGGATATCCGTCGTCCCGCCAGAAACGTGGAACGCCGCAAACGGCGAGTCCGAATCAAGGAGGTCAAGCTTTCCCGAGGAGTACAGCGCCGCCGCAACGTGCCCCGCCTGATGCGAAAATTCATAGACGCGC
>CANQMS010000010.1 GCA_947624995.1 uncultured Clostridia bacterium | reverse complement strand
GCTTCATGGAATGTCATCAGATTTAAGAAATAAGGTTTTCAGGGCAGGGGAGGAAAACTTTTTAGAAAAAAGTTTTCCTCCCCCTGCACCCCCTCTTTTCAAAAACTTTCATTAACTTTTTTAGAGAGAGGGCGGATGCGGAGAGGGCAGCGAAATGTTTTCGGAATATGAGATAACGGCGGAATTTTATGATCGCATCAACGCGCACGTCGACTATTCGGGGTGGGCGGATTTTATTGAAGAGGTTTTCCGGCGGTACTGCAAGAGAAAGCCGGAGCTTGTGCTCGATCTCGGCTGCGGCACGGGAAAGCTGACGCTCGAGCTGTCGCGGCGCGGCTACGATATGACGGGCGCGGACAGCTCCCCGGAAATGCTCGCGCGTGCGCGCGAAAACGCCGAGGCGGTAGGGGACGGCGGCGTTCTGTGGCTCTGTCAGGACATGAGCGCATTTGAGCTCTACGGCACGGTCGACTGTGTGATCTCGACGTGCGACTCGCTCAACTATTTGACGGACACGGAGAAATTGCGCCGGTGCCTTTCGCTCGTCCACAATTATCTCGTGCCGGACGGCATCTTCGTATTCGACGTCGCTTCGCGCGGCAGATACAGGCACGTATACGGCGAGCGCGACTTCGTCGTCGACGGCGGCGACGTCTATCTCGGCTGGCAGAATTCGTACAACGACAGAACGGGAATGGCGACGTTCTGCCTCTCGTATTTTCTCCGCGACGGAGACGTTTGGCGCAGATACGACGAGGTCCAGCGCCAGCGGTGCCGCTCGGTGCGGAGCATAAAAAACGAACTTTCGCGCGCCGGATTTGAGACGCTCGGCGTGTTCCGCGGCACGGAGGGGACGCCTCTCGGCGACGGCGACGAGGACTCGGGAGAGGTCGAAAGGATCTCTTTCGCCGCCCGCGTTAAAAAAACGGAAAAGAGCGGCAACAACGGGATGTGAGTCTGTCGCTTGAAAAGCGATGGCGAGTGTGATAGAATAATGACAGACAAAGCGGCAAGAATAGAACTGTAATTTCGGGGAGAACATCTCCATGCAAATGCTTTCTACGCAAATTTATGAAACCGGATGGCTGCGCGAGCTGTGGGACAGCGTAAAGGACTTCGCGCGTCGGTGCATTGTCGGACTTGTGCCGTACGCCGTGCTGTTCATTTGCTACAAAAATCTCACCGACATCCCGACGATGGCGGCAATCGCGATTTTTATGGCGCTTTACAGCGGCGCGATGGCGGTATGCCGTCTCGGCGAAATCAAGCTCGTCACTTATTACCGCTCAAACACGTTTACAGCGAAAAGACTGTTCGGAGTCTCTGTGCTCGTTGCCGCGCCTATATACCTGTTTTGGGTGCTTTTTTCTCTCATCCCCATCATGTCGTATGAAATTTGGCTCATCACCGGATTTCCGGTCGTCATAGTCAGCGCGCTCGCTTTCGGCTCCGTCGCCGAATATTGGGGAAAAAGAAAGCCTCTGTTTTGGTTCATACAGACCGCGATATACATAGTCTGCTTTGCAGTCGGTCAAATGGCGGGCAAAATAATATTTATGTAAAAAAGCTTTGAAGAATGGGGGCGCGGGAAAACCTGCCCGAAATTTTCCCGCAGTAAAGTTATGTCAAGAA
The DNA here is from genome assembly GCA_947624995.1 of uncultured Clostridia bacterium. Classification (GTDB taxonomy): domain Bacteria; phylum Bacillota; class Clostridia; order Oscillospirales; family CAG-272; genus DTU064. The sequence goes on along the minus strand of CANQMS010000010.1, from coordinate 62,206 downwards.
TACTCCGTGCGATGACGCGCGACGGCAGCGCGCGCATACATGTAATTGATTCGACGGACATCGTGAGGTGTGCCGTGGAGATACACAAGACGTCCGCGACGGCGGGCGCGGCGATAGGGCGGCTCCTGACCGTCACGTCCGTGATGGGCTCGATGCTCGGCGACCCGGGCGATTCGGTCACGGTAACGCTGCGCGGCGACGGACAGGCGGGCATACTCACGGCGGTGTCGGACTATGAGGGCAACGTGCGCGGCTATATAGAGAATCCGGCGGCGGACCTGCCGCTCAACGACCGCGGCAAGCTCGACGTCGGCGGCATTGTCGGCTCCGGCATTTTGCAGGTCATCCGCGACGCGGGCGGTGAGGAGCCGTATATCGGCGTGACCGAGCTCGTATCGGGCGAGATAGGCGAGGATATTGCCTCATATTTCGCCGAGAGCGAGCAGATACCGACGATGTGCGCGGTCGGCGTGCTGATCGGGCGCGATCTTTCGTGCCTCGGCGCCGGGTGCGTGTTCATACAGATGCTGCCGTTTTACGACGACAAAACGGCAGCGCGCCTCGAGGAAAACGCCGGGCGTCTGTCGCGCATCTCGTCCATGTTTGCGGACGGGATGAGCTGTGAGGAGATAATGGCGACGGCGCTGTCCGGCGTCGAATACGACATATTCGACGAGATCCCGGTCGAATACCGCTGCACCTGCTCGCGCGAGAGAACGGCGAGGGCGCTTTACAGCCTCGGCAGAGCCGAGGTGGAAAGAATACTGTCGGAGCAGCGCGAGCTGGGAGAACCCGAATCAATCGAGCTCGGCTGCCGGTTCTGCGGGAAAAAATATGTCTTTGACCGCCGCGAAGCGGAGGCGCTGTTCGGATAAAACTTTTTTGCACGTTTTAAGCGCAAAAATCGCCGTGAATTTCCGGACTGAAATCCATCGTAATTTCCGCCGTGGAATTTACTCCGGGAATTCACCGTGCAAAAAAAGCGAAAAAAACTTTCAAAAAAGATGTTGACAAGACGGTGCCGCTGTGTTATAATACGTCTTGCCGTCGCGGGATCGAGGCAGTCAGGACGGCACATCAGGTATGGGAGCATAGCTCAGCTGGGAGAGCACCTGCCTTACAAGCAGGGGGTCACAGGTTCGAGCCCTGTTGTTCCCAATCAAAAACATGGCCCGGTAGTTCAGTTGGTTAGAACGCCGCCCTGTCACGGCGGAGGTCGTGGGTTCGAGTCCCATCCGGGTCGCTCCCGACCGTATGCGGTCGAGGTACTTGATGACTTGCCTCTGTAGCTCAGTTGGTAGAGCAGGGGACTGAAAATCCCCGTGTCGTTGGTTCGATTCCGATCGGAGGCATATGCGGATTTAGCTCATTTGGTAGAGCGCGACCTTGCCAAGGTCGAGGTGGCGGGTTCGATCCCCGTAATCCGCTTCATAGTACAACGAAAGCAACACCCTCGGATGTTGCTTTCTTAATAAGGCGCCATAGCCAAGCGGTAAGGCAGAGGTCTGCAAAACCTTTATTCCCCGGTCCGATTCCGGGTGGCGCCTTCAAAAATCGGCAAGGCTCTCGAGAGCTTTGCCGATTTTTACTTATTCACTCTTCACTTTTCACTCTTCACTTCGCCCTACAGAGCCGATTTTTGAAGAGGTAATAGGTAATAGTGAAGAGTGAATAGGTTTTGTCCGCTCCGCGGACGGAGAAAGAGCAAAGGCGGCAGAATTATGGCAAGAAGTCCTTTGATTGAGAAATCCAAGATATTTGCGTTGGATGTGATCCGTGCGTGCAAAACATTGCGCTCCGCAAAATGTGAGAGCGCACTTATCAATCAGTTTTTGCGTGCGGGAACAAGCATCGGCGCAAATATCCGCGAGGCATTTTACGCCCACGGAAGGGCAGACTTCATTGCAAAGCTGCAAATTGCTCTGAAAGAATGCTCCGAGACAGAATACTGGATCGAGCTGCTCCTTGAGAGCGGATACTACGGCGACGGGACGCTGCTTGAACAGTGTTCCGAGATAAAGCGGATCCTGATCGCTTCTCTGAACACGGCAAAGAAAACCAACTCGTAAAATATTTGCTTTTATCTTGCCCGTTTAATTAGAAAATGAATGCGTTTTTTCATATGCCGCCGGCATGTGAATATGAAATCGAACTTACGATAGGCGCGAAGCGCCGTCCGGGGGACGCATTTTTACATACCCCGCTGAAAGCGGGATTTTTACGTTTCGGAATATGCAAGCGAAATTCATACGCAACCATTATTTGAGAGAATACATCCGATGAAAAAATTGCAACTTACTACCGAACAAAAGCGCATATTGCTGATCGCATGTTCGGCGGTCGCGGCTGTCGCCGTGATCGTTGCCGTCATGCTCGCGGCAAAAAGCTGCGGCGGGGTCGGCGCAGCCGGCAGTACGGATTCGCCGACGCACGGAGGAAACAACGCGGCAGCGGATATTACCCCCGGCGGGGAAGCCTCCGACACCGAAAAAGTCGGCGGGGCGTCGGGGACGGAGACTGCATCTGTCACGGACGCTCCCGACACGGAGAATGCGCCTGACACAACGGAGGAACAGGGAACCGTGAAAGACTCGGAAACGACGGCGGCACCGGAAACGACGGAGGCTCCGGAAACTATAACGCCACCGGAAACAACGGATAGCCCGCCCGAGACATCATCTCCCGCGGGAGGCATCTCGGCGCCGTCCGTCTCGGGCAAGCTGCACGTTTCCGGGGCGCGGCTCTGCGGTGAGGACGGGAAGCCCGTCATTCTGCGCGGCGTAAGCACGCACGGGCTTTCGTGGTTTCCGCAGTACGTGAACGAGCAGTGCTTTTCCACGCTCCGTTCGTGGGGAGCGAACGTAATAAGGCTCGCGATGTATACGGCGGAGTCCGGCGGCTACTGCACCGGCGGCGACAGGGCAGCGCTTGCAGCACTCGTAAAAAACGGCGTAAAATACGCGGAAGCGTGCGACATGTACGTCATAATCGACTGGCACATCCTCTCCGACAGCGATCCGAATACGCACAAAAGCGATGCCGTGTCTTTCTTTTCGGAAATGTCCGCGCTTTATAAGGATTCCGACAACGTAATATACGAGATATGCAATGAGCCGAACGGCGGCGTCGGCTGGGGGCGGATAAAGTCCTACGCGGTCGACGTCATCGCGGCGATACGCAGAAACGATCCCGACGCCGTCATCCTCGTCGGGACGCCGAATTGGTCGCAGTACGTGGACGAGGCGGCGCGCGACCCGATAAGCGGATATGATAACATCATGTATACGCTGCACTTCTATGCGGCGACGCACAAGGACGACCTGCGTCGGAAAATGGAGAACGCGGTGCGCGCCGGGCTGCCGGTATTCGTCTCCGAATTCGGCATATGCGACGCGAGCGGCAGCGGAGGCATAGATTATGCCGAGGCGGGGCGCTGGGTCGACTGTATGGAATCGCTCGGCATAAGCTGCGTCATGTGGAACCTCTCAAACAAAAACGAAACGTCCTCGATCCTCTCGCCTAGCTGCACGAAGACGGGAGGCTTTGTATACGGCGACCTGTCACCGTCCGGGCAGTGGCTCTATGAGCTTTTGACGGGTAGAGGTCGTCCGACCGATACGACGCCGCCTCCCGACACGACACCCGCGCCCGACACGGCGCCGCCCGAAACGGATGCGCCGCCGAGCCCGACGCTTTCGTGGCGGCAGGGCGGGATCCTCGTCACGGCGTCGCTCGTGAATTCGTGGGAGGAGGGTGGAGTCCCCGTGTATCAGTATTCGCTGACGCTTGAGAATGTATCGGGGGAGAGCATCTCCGCCTGGAAAATAAGCGTGCGATTTGACGGGACCCCGATACTTGTGAACGGCTGGAACGGCAGCTTTACAGTTGTCGGCGACACGGTGACCGTGTCCTCGCTCGACTATAACGGCGCGCTCGGACGCGTCGGCGATATCGGTCTGATTGTAAAGGGCGCCGCCGCCATAGGCGGCTGAGGCGAGCTGACATTTATTGAAAAACGCCGGGAAGAGCTTTCCCGGCGTTTTCTGCGCTTATTTATGATCCCCGTAAATTCAAAGCGAATTTACGATTGATTTATAGCGGTTCCCGCGCTCCTCAAAGTTCCGGAACGCGTCAAAGCTCGCGCACGCGGGCGAGAGCAGGACCGTGTCTGCGCCGAGCCGCTTTGCATCTTCAAACGCCGTGACGACGGCGTCATCAAATCCCGGCACCGACTCGTACATCCCGTCCGGGACGCCGACGGCGGCGAACGCATCCGCGATCAGCTTTGATGTCGCCCCTGTCAGAATGATGCGGACGACGCCGCCGTGCGCGAGCACAGCCTCGCCGAGCGGTTCCATCGGGATGTGCTTGTCGTAACCTCCCGCGATCAGCACGATCCGGCGCTCCGGGAGCGCCGAGAGCGCCGCCGCCGTGCGCGTCGGTGTTGAGTCGATGCTGCCGTTGTAAAAGTCGACGCCGTCCTTCGTGCGGACGTATTCGAGCCTGTGCTCGACACCGCCGAAGCTGCGGGCAAGGTCGAGGACGGCTGGGATGATATCTTCGAGCGGGAACAGGTCGATTACAGCGCCGAGGGCAGCCATGTAGTTTTCGACATTGTGCAGCCCCGGCAGCTTTATGTCGCCGCGCGACAGAAGGTGCGTGAGCTCCCCGCCGCGCCGCAGGACGATGTCGCCGCCGTCAAGATATACGGCGTCTCCCGCATCGGGCGCGCCGGCGGATGAGAACCACATTACGTCCGCGTCCGTGCGCTTTGCGGCGAGGCGCGTTTTTTCGTTGCCGTAATTGAGCACGGCGCGGCGGCAGCCGGGACCTATCGCGTTCAGCTTCGCGTCCGTGTACTCGTCCATCCCCGTGTGCCAGTTGAGGTGATTCGGCGTGATGTTCGTGATGACAGCCGTTTCGGGCGCGTCCTTCATCGTCATGAGCTGAAAGCTCGAAAGCTCGGTGACGGCGTAGTCCTCCCCGCCGAGCTCGTATACGCGCGGCAGGAGCGGCGCGCCGATGTTGCCGCCGAGCGCCGCTTTGGAACCTTTTTTTCCGGCGAGCTCGGAGACGAGCTTATGTATGAGCGTTGTCGTCGTCGTCTTTCCGTCGCTGCCGGTGACGGCGATCTTGTACGCGGGCGTCAGGGCGTAGAAAAGCTCCATCTCGCTCGTCAGGAGCGCTCCGCGGGACACCGCGTCCGGGATGCCTCCGGCGTCGGGGCGGATGCCCGGCGTCCGGAATATCACCGAGTCGGGAATATTATCAAGATATCCGTCGCCGAGAACGAAGCGGACCCCGCGCCGCTCGTATTCTTCTATATTTATTCTTTCCGCGAGCTTTTCGCGGCTCATCCCGTCGCGAACCTCGACGCGAGTTCCGCGCGCAGTAAGAAAATCGACGAGCGGGACGTTCGAGATCCCGAACCCGAGGACGACGGCTCCGCCGTCAGCTGCGCGCTTTAATATTTTTTCTCCTTTTTCTCTCATGATGTACCCCCGCGGCGTTTTAGTTCTGGTGCCTGACGCTTTTGTATTCGTCATAGAATTTGTAGTACGGACAGTCGCTCACGGTGCGGCGCATGAATCGCTCCGACTCGTCCTCGTCGAGCGACATCTGACACGAGAGATCGTCCGTATATTCGTCATAATCATAGTATACGCAGTCCTCGCAGCATACGGTGACTGCTTTTTTCTTCGCGCTTTTCTTATTTTCCATGATTTGTGCCCGCCTTTGCGTTTTACGCGTATAATTATATCTCACTTTGCGCCTTTGGTCAAGCGCACGGCGCGGCACACGACGTCAAAGCATAAAAATATGAAATGAATGTGAATTTTTTCCTTGCGTTATTGAAAATGAATGCGGGCTTTGATATAATTTCCGTAAACAGTTTTTTAAAAGAGGGCTTCAGTATATGAAAAATAATATGCACCCGCGTTTGCGCGCGTTCCTTTTTCTTGCCGCGGCGGCGGCATGCGTGATCGTGCTGTCTTCGTGCAGCGGCGGGACGTTCGGCGTAAGATTCGAAGTGAACGGAGATCACGCCACCGTCGTCAAATACGTCGGTGAATCAAAAAAAGTCACGATCGAGGCGGAATATGAGGGCGTGCCCGTGACCGAGATCGCGGACGACGCTTTTGCGGACGAGATAGTCGAGGAGGTCACGCTGCCCGACACCGTGACCCGCATCGGCAAATATGCGTTCCGCGGCTCAAAAGACCTCCGCGTCATAAACCTCCCCTCAAGTCTTCGCGAGATAGGAGAGGGCGCGTTTTCAAACTGCACGTCTCTGCCGTCCGTGACTGTGCCCGAAGGCGTCACAAAAATAGGCGACGGCGCATTCGAATTCTGCGGCGCACTCACGGAGATATCGCTGCCTTCAACGCTCACCTCCCTCGGTTCGCGCACGTTCTATAACTGCACCTCCCTCCCATCCGTCACGGTCCCGGATTCCGTCACGGTCATCCCGGCGGGTCTTTTCTGGGGATGCGAGGCGCTCGCCTCCGTTAAGACGGGCGGCGCCGTCACCGAGATCGGCGACGGTGCGTTCATAGACTGCGCGGCACTCGCGGAGTTCTCGATCCCGTCAACGGTGGAAAAAATAGGCGGCTCCGCGTTCATGGGATGCGAGGGGCTTGCGAAGATCGAGGTCCCGGACGGGGTGACCGAGATCCGCGACCAGACGTTTTACAAATGCTCATCCATGACGGAATGCATCCTCCCGGAGTCGGTCGTCTCGATAGGAGAGGAATCATTTTCGTACTGCCTCGCGCTCACGGGGATAACGCTTCCGTCCGGACTCACATCCGTCGGCGATAACGCTTTTTCGGACTGCCGCGCGCTCACCGCAGTGAAGATACCGGAAAGTCTGACCGTGCTGCCGAAGGGAATGTTCGAGGGCTGTCATTCGCTCGCGTCCGCCGAGCTCCACGACGGGATAACGAGCGCGGGTGTGTCGGTGTTCAGAGAATGCAGATCGCTCGCCGAGCTGACGGTACCGAAGGGAATGAAGTCGATACCGAATTCTTTCTGCCAGGGCTGCACGTCTCTTTCGTCCGTGACGATACATGAGGGGGTGACAAAGATAGACGCGTCCGCCTTCATGGACTGCGCTTCCGCGACCTTCACCGTGTGGGAAGGGTCGTATGCCGCCTTCTGGTCTGCCGATATGGGGAAAATATTCACCGTCGCCGGGACCGCCAAGCCAGAAAACGTCTATACTCCGCCGCAGGCGGGATGACCGGCTGCGAAGGAGCGATCCCGACGAAGGACGGGGAGGACGAAATATATAAAAAATCCGTGAGAGACGGCAGAAACGCAGTCTCTCACGGAGCTTTTTATTTTACAAAGCCGAGGACGATATCCTTTGCGGCATCGAGGGCATCTTTGACCTTTGAGGCGTCCGAGCCGCCGGCGACGGCGGAGTCGGGACGTCCGCCCCCCTTGCCGCCGGTGACGGCGGCGACGGCTCCGACGATCTTTCCGGCGTGAGCGCCGGACCTGACCGCGTCGGGACCGCAGACGCAGACGAAGTTGAGCTTGCCGTCCGTCTTTACGGAGAGGACCGCGACGACGTTTGATATCTCGGCTTTCAGCCTGTCGCCGAGCTCGCGCGCGGCGGTGAGGTCAACGCCTTCGGCATCGACCGCGATGAGCTTCACGCTGCCGAGATCAAGTGCTGAGGCGATATACTCGCTCGCGTGTGCGGCGGCGAGCTTTGAATTCGCGGCTTCAAGCTCGTGCTTGACGCGGCGCAGCTCTTCGGACTGCGCGGAGGCGCGCTTTGCGATGTCGGCAGGATTGTTCGCCTTCAGCTCGCGCGCGGTCTCGGCGATGAGCGCGTCGCGCTCCGCAATGAGGTCGAGGACGTTTGCGCCCGTGACGGCTTCGATGCGGCGGATGCCCGCGGCGACGGAGCCCTCATATATGATCTTAAAGAGCCCTATCTGAGACGTGTGTGCGACGTGAGTGCCGCCGCAGAGCTCGCGCGAGACGCATTCGTCGCCGCTGCCCATCGAAACCATGCGGACGACGGAGCCGTACTTTTCGCCGAAGAGCGCCATAGCGCCCTCTTTTTTCGCAGTCTCGACGTCTGTTTCAAGTGTCGTTACGCCGTAGTCGGCGAGAATATAGCTGTTGACGAGCTTTTCGGTCTCGGCGATCTCATCCGGCGTCATCGCGGCAAAATGGGTGAAGTCGAATCTCGCGCGCTTATCGTCGACGTAGGAGCCGCGCTGCTCGACGTGGTCGCCGAGGACGCGGCGCAGCGCCGCCTGAAGCAGGTGGACGGAGGAATGGTTGCGGCGTATGTCTTCGCGGTTGGCGCTCACCTGAGCCCTGACCGTGTCGCCTACGCAGAGCGTGCCTGCGCCCGCCGTGCAGTAGTGCAGATACACACCCGATTCCTTTTTTGTGTCCTTTACGGTGAGGACAGAGGTGTCGTTTTCGATAACGCCCCGGTCGCCTACCTGACCGCCGCCCTCGCCGTAAAACGGCGTTTTGTCGAGCACGACGATGCAGTCGTCGCCGTCGGAGCACTCGCTGACGGACTGCCCGCCGACGCAGATAAGGATCACGCGCGCCTCGGAACTGTGTGTGTCATATCCGACGAACTCCGTCTTCGGAAGCTCGGAGAAGAGGGATTTTGCCATATCGTCCCAGCCGTGACCGAGCTTGCGCGCTTCTCTCGCGCGCGTCTTCTGCTCCTTCATCAGCTCCGTGAAGCCGTCCTCGTCTATGCCGAGCCCCGCCTCGGACGCTATCTCGCGCGTCAAATCGACGGGGAAGCCGAACGTATCGTAGAGCTTGAAAATATCGGCTCCCGAAAGCGTGTCTGCGCCGGAAGACTTCGCCTCGGCAATCATGTCGCGGAGGATGGAAAGCCCCGAGTCGATCGTCGCGTCGAAGCGCTCTTCCTCTATGCTTATTACCTTCTTTATATATTCCGCCTTTTCTGCAAGCTCCGGGTACGCGGACTTGTTCTCACCGATCACGACGCCGCAGAGGTCTGCGAGGAACGAGCCCTCGATCCCGAGCAGGCGGCCGTGGCGCGCGGCGCGGCGCAGTACGCGGCGGAGAATATAGCCGCGCCCCTCGTTCGAGGGTAAAACGCCGTCCGAGATGAGGAACGTCGCCGTCCTGATGTGGTCGGTGATGACGCGTATCGAGACGTCGTTTTTGTAATTTTCACCGTATTTTTTGCCTGATATCTCGCAGACGCGGTCGAGGATCTTGCGTATCGTGTCGACCTCGAAGAGGTTGTCCACGCCCTGCATCACGCAGGCGAGGCGTTCGAGCCCCATGCCGGTGTCGATGTTCTTCTGCTGGAGCTCGGTGTAGTTGCCGTGCCCGTCATTGTTGAACTGCGTGAAGACGTTGTTCCAAATCTCGATGTAGCGGTCGCAGTCGCAGCCGGGACCGCACGTAGGCTTGCCGCAGCCGTATTTTTCGCCGCGGTCGAAGTATATCTCGGAGCAGGGACCGCACGGACCGCCGGAAAGATCCCAGAAGTTGTCGTCCCGCCCGAGGCGGACGATGTGCGATTCGGGAACGCCGACCTTGTCGTGCCAGATCGAGTATGCCTCGTCATCCTCTTCATAGACGGACGGATAGAGAAGCTCCGCGGGTATCTCGAGTACGCCGGTCAAAAATTCCCACGCCCACGGGATGGCGTCCGATTTGAAATAGTCGCCGAAGCTGAAGTTGCCGAGCATCTCGAAATATGTTCCGTGGCGCGCGGTTTTGCCGACGTTGTCGATGTCGAGCGTGCGGACGCACTTCTGACACGTTGTGACGCGACGGCGCGGAGGCTCCTCCTCACCGGTGAAGTATTTCTTCATCGGCGCCATTCCGGCGTTGATGAGAAGGAGACTACCGTCCCCCTGCGGGACCAGCGGGAAGCTCGGGAGGCGCAGATGCCCCTTTGATTCAAAAAACGAGAGATATTTTTCACGTAAAGTGTTGAGTGACTGCCATTCCATTTTCAGTATTTTCCTTTCGGCGATCATTTTTACACATTTTCTTTCAGCACAGATATATATTTTATCACCGAGGGGGCGGCGTGTCAATGAAAAATGCGAAAATCCGTGTCCGGTGTTGCGAAAACGCGCGCCTTGTGGTACAATATCCGAAAGGGACCGCATCTCACCCGGTCCCGGAGAGGAAGAACGAAGAGCGTTTTATGAAAAAAAGGGAAATATTAAAAATAGTGACATTTATCGCGGCGGCAGCGCTGCTTCTTTCGGTTTTTGCCGTTCTGCCCGCGTCCGCCGCAGATCTGCCGGCGCCGCCGCAGACAGGCGACATTGACCGCTTCACGCCGTGGATAATAATCCTCGCCGTGAGCGCCGTCGGGATCATCGCGTCGGTATGCCTGTTCTTCATCGGAGGCAACAGAAAGAAAAAGTGACGCCGCGAGGCGGCGGACATACGGCTCGGGACATATCCTGCCCGAGTGCAAAAACGAAAATAAACGAAAAAGGTCCCGGCGGGATTCCGGATATTCCGATCCCGTCGGGACCTTGCACGCTTTTTTCGGTCTATATGAACAGCGGGCGGAGCTGCTGTCCGCGAATGGCCGCGTCGAGCGCCTCCGGGACGCGCGTAAAATCGGCGACGAGGGAGTGCGGCTTCGAGACGACGTCGTCCTGACGCATCGGGACGAAGAAGATGTTTTTCCGCACGAGCACGGAGCCGATGTTCGAAAGATTCGCCGCGAGCGCGTCGTTCGAGGCGAGCGCGATCAAAAGCGTGCGGTCCGTGCGGAGGTGCGCCTTCGCCGCCATCGTGACGGGCGTATCCGTTATCGCGCAGGCGAGTTTTGCGAGCGTGTTCCCGGTGCAGGGGCTTATGACGAGCGCGTCGAGCGGCGTCTTCGGACCGAGCGGTTCCGCGTCCTTCACGGTCATGACCGGTGCGTGACCGGTGACGGATGTGACCGCGTCGACGAGAGCGGACGCTGTTCCGAACCGCGTGTCGGTCGAGGCGGCGTTATAGCTCAAAATCGGGAGCACGTCATATTTTTCGGCGACGGCGCGCAGCGCGTCGAGAGACGCCCTGTGCGTGCAGAACGAGCCGCAGATGGCATATCCTATCATCTTCCGGCTCCTCCGATCCTGCGTCGGACGACATCCGCGATGAGGGATGCCGCCGATTCCGGTGCGTATTTCCCCGGCAGCCCGCCCGCCCTGATGAGACGGGCGCCGACCGTTTCGGCTTCGTATTCGCCGATCCCGTAGGGCGCCGATGCGAGGTCGATTATGAGGATCCCCTTCGGCATGGCGGGGAGGACCCGGGCGGGGATCGTATTTATGACTGCGTCGACGCCGCGCAGGAACAGTGCGCTGAGCGCGCCGCCGTCCCTTATATGGGCGGTGTGTATGCCGCTTAACTGCGCCCACGCGAGCTCGCCCTTTGAGCGTGCCGCCATCGTAACATCTGCGCCGAGCGCGGCGAAAACGCCGGAGACACATTTCGCAACGCGCCCGGAGCCGAAGACAAGGATGTGCGACCCGCGCACGGCGGTGCTTGTTTCGTTCATATAAAGGGAGAGCGCGCCCTCAGCCGTGAGGTACGCGTTTTTTATTGCAAGCGCCTCGTCCGCGGCAAAGTCGAAGGATGCCCATCCGTCGGAGGTCATTTCCGCGATCGTGTCGCAGCACGGGCTCCACGAGAATATCACGGCGCCGTTGTCGGCGCGAAAACGTTTGATCTGATCGTTTATATTTTCTTTTGGTTTGACGGGAAAGATCACGGCGCGGTACGGCGCATCCGACACGGGCTCGGATGTGTCGCCCGGGCAGAACGAGCTGACGTCGTAGCCGTCCTCCGCAAGGAGCGAGGCGAGATATCTCTGCCGTGCGTCGCCGTCGATGACAGCGATCTTTACAGTCCTGTTACTGTCATTCATTTTGCGTTTGATACCTTTCATTTTTGTCACGAAGATGATGTAACCGGGTTGATGTACGGATGCAGTCCGTACACTATAATGATATGATGTCTGCCCCTTTAGTGGGAGGCAAAAGTTTTTTTCGTGCAAAGTACTTGTCAAACACATTTGTTTGTGGTATGATATCATCACAACCGGGGCATTAGCGCAGTTGGGAGCGCATCACACTGGCAGTGTGGGGGTCACGGGTTCGAATCCCGTATGCTCCATATATCAAAAGGGTACCCACAGGGGTGCCCTTTTGATATATGGAACGTAGGGTCAATGAAAACGTCTTTCGAGTCTGCGCGGCGCATACTCGGATCTGCTCACGAAAAACGCGTTTGAAACGGAGGCTGCAAATGGCTGAACATTACATATGCAAAATCGCATCTATTGAGGAAATGGACGCAAAATGGGACTATGAGATTGCTCACAGCGGAGAGGACAGAGAGAACTGGGTCGTGTGGAAGAAGCAGCACATAGAATACTTCAAACAGGGCTATACAGTCCCATACTACGGAATACTTGACGGCACTGCCATTTGCGAGGCAACTGCGATGGTAAATCCCAAAGCGGTGCAGAACAGCGCCGGCTTGGTGGACGGTCGGACAGTTTATCTCTCCGCCTTTCGAACGGTCGAAAGGCTTCGGGGGAAGGGATATTTTTCAAGGCTGTTTCATTTCATGATTGACGATCTGCGTCAAAAAGGATTTACAAAAGCGACACTCGGCGTAGAACCGCTCGACGTGAAAAACAAGGAGATATATGCCCACTACGGCTTTACCGAGGCAATTAAATCCGGCAGGGAATATTTTCCGGACGGAACCGTGATCGACGTGGAATATTACGGAAAATCTCTGGTGTAACGGACCGGACTTCCCGCCGCCGCGCCATTGAAGGGATGACTGCCCGGGGACCGGATGTCGACTCCCTTACATATCTTCTATATCTTCACCGTCTTCATCTTCGCGCCCGTCCGCGGCGGCGAGCTCCTCCCGCTTTTGCGCGATCCATGCACGGCGCGCGCGGATGCCCTCGACGGCGGCTTTTCGCAGCCACATCATAACGGCATATTCGACCGTGAGCGTGATCGCGGACAGGATAATGATATCCTTCGGGGAGCTGGTTCCGAGCCGGTTTACGGCATCGAAAACGGTTATGGCGGGTGGGATTATTAAATACAGCCACAGACTGCGCTCGGTCCATACGCAGTCCGCCTCCTCCTTTTCGAGAAATTCTTTCATATCATAGCTCCCGCCGCGCTTTTCGCGGCGCTTTTTCTTTTTCGCGTATTTCCGCTCCATTGTCCCCGCCGCGGTGACCGCGAGGTTTTCCGATACGAGCGCCGACATGCTGACGCGATCCCGCTTTATATGCCTGCCGCGGAAGACGTAATATAAAATGACGATCGGCGCGGTGAGAGCGATGATGATCCACGACGGGACGGTGAACAGTTCCGTCTCCGTCATCAGCATTGCGGACAGAAGGATCAGAAAAGTCGATGCCGCGACGGTATATTGCGCCGCCTTCAGCGCGCCCATTGAGATTTTTTTCGCCCTGAACATCGCGCGCCGGATCAGGACGCCCGAGGCGGCGGCGACTATCCCGGAGACGGCGGCGCCGATGATGAGACCGGAAATGTTTATGCCCGAGTATGACGACCAGACTTCCGCTATCGTCCGCGTGTCCCGACCGATCAGGAGGAACAAAATATCGACTGCGGAAAAAATGAGCAGCCAGAACGCAATGCGGTAAATATAATCGACGGCGGCAAGGAGCCGGTTTTTCATCCCGAGATCGGAGCAGAATGTCCGGCAGAAGCGCGGGATGTCGCCGCCGGTGATCCTCTCGATCGGTCTGCCCTCATCCTTTGCGGCTAAAAATATGTCGAGCAGCTCGGAGAGCCGCTCCTCGCGCGCCGCCTCGTCAAAATTCTGCGTGAGGACGTACATCTCGATCTTTTCAAATGCGGAGGCATACTCCCCGCCGAGCTTATCCTTGTAGAAAACGTAGCTGTCCTTCATTTCGCTGTGCCTGTCTCCTTCCCGAGAACGGAGTCCGCCGCCGCCGTTATCCGTTCGTAATTTTTTCTGAAGAGTGCGAGCGCAGAGCGCCCCTCGTCGGTGACGGAATAATATTTCCGCATCGGACCGTACGGCGACTTTTCGCGGCGGCAGACGATATATTTTTTCACCTCGAGGCGCGTCAGTACCGGATAGAGCGTCCCTTCGAGCAGATTTTCAAATCCGCACGAGCCGAGGCGCGAAAGTATCATATATCCGTACGTCTCGCCCTCCGCGATGACGGAGAGCACGCAGCCCTCGAGTATACCGCGCAGAAGCTGCGAGTCATCTATACTCCCCATGTTATCGCCTCCTACTATGTGTCGCTAAGTAGTTCCGACATAAATATACCACGTCTGCTATGCTTTGTCAAGCAGGCTGCCAAAAAAATCGGCAAAGGGGTGGACCCTTTGCCGATCTCTCATTTCTATTTTATTATGGTCTTATACCGTCGGACCTCCGCCTCCGGGCGGAAGGCGGCGGACGGGAATGTCGCCGACGCGCTTTGCCCAGACGGCGACGCCGTCATTCGTGAGCCCGGTCAGAACGAGCGTCGGGCGCGCGTTTTCGTGATCCCACGCCGGCAGGACGCGGGCGCGGATGGAGTGTCCTCCCGTCATGTCAATATATATTTCGTCGTCCCCCGACATGTGCCACTTGCACCGCGTGTAGCTCGAAATGTGCATCGCGCCCGAGACAGTCAGCGTTGCGGGCGCCGAGCCTATGACGGACTGCGGCACGGTCGGCGAAAGCGTTATCCACTCGTATCTCCCCGCGACCTCGTCGTGCGGGACCGGCTGCGGACGCTCGCCGGCGTAGTTTTCCGGCGAAACGACGGGCCAGCCGTCAACCCACGCGATGCGGCGGATGTGCATCGTTGATGACACGAACCCGTAAACGGCGTAGGGGCGGATGTGGCAGACGAGGAACCAGTCGCCGCCGTCGTTTATGACCGAGTTGTGCCCGGGCGCCATCCAGCCGCGCGAGTTCTCGAACCTGTAGCCGCACATTATCATCGTGCCCGTCCTGCACTCGTAGTCTTCTGTGTCCGTCATCGGACGCCCGCTGTAGTCGAGATACGGTCCCTTTATGTCGCGGCTCCTGCCGACGCGTATGTTGTAATCATTTGAGAGCGAGCCGTACGAGACAAAGAGATAGTAATAGTCCGTCTCCGGGTTATACCTCACATATGCGCCCTCGACGCCGCCGTCGCACCACTTCGGGCGGCACGCGAGACTGATGCCGAGCGCCGAATCCGCGGTCCTGCCGTCCTCCGCCTCCGTCCTGTCGGCGGCGAGTCCCGTCTCGGGGTCGAGCTTCAGCATCCTGATGCCTCCCCAGAACGAGCCGAATACCATATACTGCTCCCCGGTCCTCACGTCCTCGATGAGGTTTGCGTCTATCGCGTTGACGGGGGAGTGCGAGTTCGTCTTTATGACGATGCCGCGGTATTTATACGGACCCTCGGGTCTGTCCGAAACGGCGAGGTAGATGCATGAGAGCCGGACTCCGAACGAGGAGTTCGAGCAGTACATGCGGTACTCGTCGCCGACCTTGATGATATCGGGCGCCCAGAGCCCGCGGCTGTTCGTCCACGCGAACGCCTCCTCCGGAGTTTCCTCGATGATGCGCCCTATGTGGGTCCAGCTTATGAGGTCGTGGGAGCGGTAGACGTTCTGATGCGTGCAGTATGCGAAATAGTCGCCCGAGACCGGGTCGCGGTAGACGGCGGGGTCGTGCGCGCCCCAGAGCCCGAGCTTTGAAAAATCGGGCTTCGGCGGGGGCGGGGGCGGCGTGCTTTCACCGTTTTGCGGCGGTGGCGGCGGGGTGCGCCTGCGGAATTCGGGCATCGGCGGCTGCGCCGGCGGCTCCGACGGATATATAACGGAGCTTTTTTTGCTGTCTTCCATATTAAAATAAGTCCCTTTCGCGAAAAAACTTCTGTCGTCCTCCATTAAATTTTACAACGCCCCGTGTGCAATTGCAACACTTATTTGTATAAATCGGACAAAAAATCGTTTGCGCCGTTTATTCGGTTGACGCGGGCTCGTCTTTAGTGATAGAATATGCGTAATACATTTTCACTGTATAAAAAAGTAAAAAGGAGGTAGTGGAGAAAATGGAAAGTTCAAATGCAATCAGGGAGGTCGCTCTTCGAATTCGCGATTTGCGCGAGATACTTGACATATCGGAGGAACGCGCGGCGGCGGAAACGGACACGACCGTTGAACAGTACCGCGCATATGAGCGCGGGGAGCTCGACTACTCCTTCACGTTCATATATAAGTGCGCGCAGCTCTTCGGCGTCGACGTCACGGATATCCTGAAGGGGTCGAGCCCGAAGCTGTCCGAATATTCGGTCACGAAGAAGGGGGGCGGGCTCCCGATAGTCCGCAGGCGCGGTTTTTCGTACAACAATCTGGCGCCTCTCTTCAAAAACAAGATCGCCGAGCCGTTCTACGTCACGGCGAGATATTCAGAGGCGGAGCAGAAGGCGCCGATACATCTGTCGACGCACGAGGGGCAGGAGCTTGACTACATCATAAAGGGTCAGCTCAAGACGCAGATCGGCGACCATATCGAATACGTGTCGGCGGGCGACACGATATACTACGACAGCTCGATGCCGCACGGAATGATCGCCGTCGGCGGGGACTGCGAATTCATCGCTATCGTGATGAACGCGAAGGGGCTCGCATACGAATACGACGAGAACGCGAGCATAACGATCACACCGAGGACGCAGAAGCGCGAGAGCCGCCCGTCCGTCGCGGACGAGTTCGTCAGCGTTGACTGCGACGAAAACGGCACGCCCGTACATATCGAATTCAAGAACACCGAAAGATATAACTTCGCTTACGACACGGTCGAAAGACTCGCGAAGGAGAAGCCCGACAAGCTCGCCCTCATCCACCTTGACGCGGACAAGAACGAGCACCGCTACACGTTCGCGGACGTTGACCGCGACGCGAACATGGCGGCGAATTACCTCGTCTCGCTCGGGGTAAAGAAGGGGGACCGCGTGATGCTCGTACTGCGCCGCCACTATCAGTTCTGGGTGACTATACTGGCGCTGCACAAGATCGGCGCGATAGTCATTCCGGCGACGACGCAGCTTTTGAAAAAGGATTACGTCTACCGCTTCAACGCGGCGGGCATCTCCGCCGTTATAGCGACGCGGCTCGACGGGGTGACCGGTCACATCGACGAGGCTGTCCCCGAGTCCCCGACGCTGACGCTGCGCATCGCGGCGGGCGGCGACGTCCCGACGCCGGAGGGCTGGCTCGACCTTGACGCGGCGCTCGCGTCCGGCAGCTACTCGGGCGAGTTCCCGCGCACGGCGGACACGCCTGCGGGCAGCGACACGATGATAATGTATTTTACGTCCGGCACGACGGGGTACCCGAAGATCGCCGCGCACGCATACACATACGCGCTCGGTCACTATATGACCGCGAGATACTGGCACAACGTCGACCCGAACGGCATCCACTTTACGATATCCGATACGGGCTGGGGCAAGGCGGTATGGGGCAAGCTGTACGGTCAGTGGCTGTCCGAGACCGCGGTCTTCGTCTACGACTTCGACCGCTTCCACGCGGACGACATCCTGTCCGTCATCGAAAAGTATAAGATCACGACGTTCTGCGCGCCGCCGACGATGTACCGCTTCATGATCCGCGAGGATCTTTCGAAGTACGATCTTTCGTCGCTGCAATACGCGACGACGGCGGGCGAGGCGCTGAACCCCGAGGTCTACAACAAGTTCCTCGAGGCGACGGGCATCTCTCTTATGGAGGGCTTCGGTCAGACGGAGACGACGCTCGCGATAGGCAACCTCGTCGGATCGAAGATAAAGCTCGGCTCGATGGGTCGCCCGAACCCGCAGTACGACATGGACATCGTCGACCCGGACGGCAACCCCGTCCCGCTCGGAGAAACGGGCGAGATCGTCATCCGCACGGACAAGGGCGTGCCGATGGGACTCTTCAAGGAATATTACCGCAACGAGCAGCTCACGCGCGAAGCATGGCACGACGGCATGTACCACACGGGCGACACCGCGTGGCGCGACGAGGACGGCTACTACTACTATGTCGGCAGAGTCGACGACGTCATCAAGTCGTCCGGCTACCGCATAGGACCGTTCGAGATCGAGTCCGTCATAATGGAGCTCCCGTACGTGCTCGAGGTCGCCGTCACGGCGGCGAAGGACGAGATACGCGGCAACGTCGTCAAGGCGTCCGTCGTTTTGACGCGCGGCACCGTCGGAACCGAGGAAATGAAGCGCGAGATCCAGAACTATGTCAAGGAGCACACGGCTCCCTACAAGTACCCGCGCATCGTGGAATTTGTCGACAGCCTCCCGAAGACGATATCCGGAAAGATCCGCCGGAACGTGATCCGGGGAGAGAGCGAATAAACGGGTAAAACGTGGGGAGAGCGCCGCGCATCGGCGCTTTCCCCCGCTTTGATTTTTCAGCATTTCGGAGGTGAGATATGGATTTTATGGAGATACTAAAGGAGATACTCACGGGCGTGTCCGAGACGGCGGTGTCGATAGTCGGGCGGCTCGTCTTCGCCGTCATCATCTACGTCGTCGGGCGGCAGCTCATCAAGCTCGTCAAGCGGATGTTCGAGCGGTCGCGCGCGGCGAAGACGATGCACGAGTCCGCGGTCGGGTTCATCTCGAGCTGCATAAACATCACGGCGGACCTCGTGCTCGTGCTGACGATAGTTTCCGTGCTCGGCGTGCCGATGACGTCGATCGTCGCGCTGCTCGGCTCCGCCGGGCTCGCGATAGGTCTCGCGCTTCAGGGCGGGCTTTCGAACTTTGCCGGCGGCGTGATGATACTCATCTTCCGCCCGTTCGACGTCGGGGACTATATCGTTACGAGCGGCGTCGAGGGCACGGTCACGAAGGTGAGCGTATTTTACACGACTCTCCTGACGCCGGACAACAGGCGCATCGTCGTGCCGAACAGCACGGTGTCAAACGAAACGATCACGAACGTCTCGGCAGAGGCGGACCGCCGCCTCGACATCGCGGTGAGCGTCCCGGCGGAGGCGGATATAGAGCGCGTACAGGCGGCGCTTCTGAAGGCTGCGCGCGAGGACGGGCGGATCACGGACCGCGAGGCTCCGGCGGCAAGGCTTGTCGGCTTCTCGGCGGGAGCTTATGATTTCGAGCTGCGCGTATGGTGCGGCAAAGACGACTACTGGCCGCTGCGCTTCGACCTGCTTTTGAAGATACCGGGAGCCCTTGCGGACGAGGACATCGGCATCGCGAAAAACGCCGTTTCGGTCACGGTGTTGGACACGGCAGGGGCGGCAAAGAAATAAATGTTGAATAAATGAAAAACGTGCGGGACCGCATCTGCAAAACACGGTCCCACACGATAATTTTGTACCAAAACTATTGCAAGCGACGATTTTTTGTGATATGATAGCTTCATAAAAAGTATAAAGGAGAGTTGCAATATGAGATACGAAATTTTGGGCGAACCGCTCCCTGTCGTGATCTGCTATCCCGACATGAACGAAACACTCATCACCGAAAAGGGCTCTATGAGCTGGATGTCGCCGAATATGCAGATGGAGACATCGGCGGGCGGCTTCGGCAAGGCGATGGGACGTATGTTCTCGGGGGAGGCGATCTTCCAAAACAGATATACCGCCGTCGGCGGCAGCGGGATGATCGCGTTCGCTTCGAGCTTTCCCGGCACGATAATGGCGTTCAACATCACGCCCGGCAACGAGATAATCGCGCAGAAGTCGGCATTTTTGGCGTCCGAGGCGGGCGTTGAGCTCTCGGTACACTTTCAGAGGCGGCTCGGCGCGGGCTTCTTCGGCGGAGAGGGATTCATTATGCAGAAGCTGTCCGGCATGGGGACGGCGTTCATAGAGGTGGACGGATTCTGCAAGAGATACGACCTCGGTCCGGGGCAGCAGCTTATCGTGGACACGGGATATCTCGCCGCGATGACGGCTTCCGTGTCTATGGATATCCAGACGGTTGCGGGACTGAAGAACAAGCTGCTCGGCGGAGAAGGGTTCTTCAACACGGTCCTGACCGGACCCGGCTCGGTCTATATCCAGTCGATGCCGATAAACGCGGTCGCCGGAGCGCTCTCCGGATTTATCCCGAGAGGATGATCCCGAAAGGGAATCATAAAAATATACGGCGCGGAGAAAATTTTCCCCGCGCCTTTTTTGTTTTACTGATTTCGCAGCGCTTTGATGATCGCCGAGGGCTTCGGCGGGGTGCCGTACAAAAGCACGCCCATGCGGTATATCTTTGCGGAAATATATCCGATGACAAAGACGGAGACGGCGAGGATCGCGACCGAGACGGCTATCTCCCACGACGGAACAGTGCTCATCGCGATCCGGGTAAACATCGCCATCGGCGAGGTGAACGGGATGTATGAGCAGACGCGCATCAGAGGCGAGTCTATATCCCCGGTCGACATGGCGATAACGACGACGATCAGTCCGACGACGAACAGCATCACGACGGGCGTCGAGACGGTGTTCAGTTCCTCGAGCTTTGAGACCGTGGATCCTATCGCGCCGAACATGAACGCGAAGACGAGGAAGCCGAGCAGGAAGAAGAGCAGCATATAGAGCAAGAGTGAGAGCGGCATGTCGAAGATCGACCGCACGATCATGTTGTTGCCCCACTGATCTTCGTTTATCGCGAAGCAGACGAGCGCCGTGCCGAAGATGGCGGCGATCTGCGAAAGCCCCGCGATGCATGCGGCGAACACCTTTCCGAACATCATAGAGACCGGGTCCGCGCTCGTGACGAGGAGCTCCATCGCGCGCGAGCTCTTCTCCGTCGCGACAGAGGAGGCGACCATCTGACCGTACAGCAATATGACGATGTAGAGCGCGTAGACCATGATGTATGTGTAGATCAGATTGGAGAAATAGTCCCCGCCGGATGCGCCGACCGTCACAGTGTTTTGCTCTATCGGAACCGAAAGCACCTGTGCGGCGTCCTCCGGAGAGATACCTGCGCCGACCATCGTGCCCGTGATATAGAGCGAGCGCATAAGCTCCTCCGCCATGTACGGGTTGTCGTCAAAGAGCGGTTCCGTGGCGGAATAGTATGTGAAGCTCGTCGGCGAGGCGAGCACGAACGCGCACTCTGCATTCCCGTCCGAGATAGCCGATTCGATCTTTTTCGCGTCAGCGTCTGTGGGCGTGACGTTATAGTCCGCGAATGCGGACGAGAATGCGCCGAGGAAAGTATCTTTTATTTCGTCGGGCGCCGAGATCAGCATCACGGGCAGATCGCCCGGGTCGACTGTGCCGTCGTCCGGCGTCTCGTCCTCGGAGCCGAAAAGGTCGGTGACAAATCCGGCGACGCGCGGGAAAAACAGTACGGCAGCGATGATGACGGCGAGCGCGACCGTCACGCCGATAAAGACCTTGTTTGCGAAATATCCCCGGAGCTCAAAGCCGAGTATCGTGCGGAAGCGTTTCATAAATTTGCCTTTTGCCTTCCTTTCCTTGTCAGGATGCGTACTCGACGAAGATGTCGCCGAGCGACGGCTCGGTGACGTATATCCCGTCGATGTCGTAGGTTTCCGTCAGGCGCGCCATAACGCTGCCCTTCAGCTCGGGCGACGGGAGCGTGACGGTGAGCGCGCCGCTCTCGTCGGTGTCGACCGCGATGTCACCGCTCAGCCGTAGGTCGGCGCGGATGCGCTCGGCGTCCCGCGAGCGGACCGTCAGGCGGTTGCGCGGGTACGAGTGCTTGATCTCGCGCAGCTCGCCCGCCAGAACGACGCGCCCGCCGTGGAGTATCGCGATCGAGTCGCAGAATTCCTCGATGTAGTTCATCTGGTGGCTCGAGAACAGCACAAGCTTCCCGCGCTCTATGACCTCGAGGACGACGTCCTTCAAAAGGCGCGCGTTAACGGGGTCGAGCCCGGAAAACGGCTCGTCGAGGATGACGATGTCGGGGTCGTGCGCGAGCGCCGTTATGAGCTGTATTTTTTGCTGGTTGCCCTTTGAGAGCGTGTCGAGGCGCTTCGTTTTGTATTCCGTCATCCCGAGCCTGCCGAGCCAGTAGTCGACGGCACGGACGGCGTCCGTGCGGCACATCCCGTGGAGCTGCGCGAAGTAGACGAGCTGGTCGGAAATTTTCTTCTTCGGATAGAGCCCGCGCTCTTCGGGAAGGTAGCCGAAGCTCACCGACTTGTAGTCGATCTGTTTTCCGTCGAGCAGGATCATGCCGCCGTCCGCCGGGAAGACGTTCATGAGTATCCGGATCGAGGTCGTTTTACCGGCGCCGTTTCTGCCGAGCAGACCGAATGCGCGCCCGCTCGCGGCGGAAAACGACACGCCGTCGAGCACGAGTTTTTCGCCAAAACTCTTTTTGATATCCTTGAATTCAAGCTCCATAAAAACTCCTTTCAGGTGTGCGGATGAATAAAAGTGACGATTTTTTTGACGGCAAAGAAGGCAAAAACGGCTCCGATCACGCCGATGATGACCGCGAACATGTACTGCCCCGCCGCCGCGAGCAGAAATGTCAGAAAGACGATGAGCCCGACGAACGCGAGGGAGACTGCCGAAAAAACGGCGACCGCGGCGACGCGCAGCGCCGCCGGTGCGGTGCGGCTTTTCGCGACCTCCTCCGTGCCTTCAAAGAAAATGTCGAGCAGCAGTTCAAATATAAATTCCACGCATTTGACCCTTGCTATTCTTATGATATCACAATGATATCACACAAGAAAATATTTGTCAAGAGGGGGTGCAAAAAAATTTATTCAGACGACACGATCGGAAAAGCGAAGATTTTTTGCAAAAACGTATTGACAAACAAAGATACACCGTGATATAATAACAGACACGTCAAGAGAATATTGCGGAATTGTGTAATGGCAGCACGACAGACTCTGACTCTGTTTGTGAGGGTTCAAATCCTTCTTCCGCAGAAAAAGATAGGCACCGCGAAGCGGTGCCTATCTTTTTCTGCGGAAGAGTGTGAATGAAACCTGCGGAGCCTCGCGGGACGAAAGAAACGATTCCGATAAAGCTAACAACAAGGAGGCAATCAAATCCCTTCTTCCGCAGTAAAAAATGGGGTCGCCTAAAGGGCGACCTCATTTTTTACTGCGGAGGTTGGTGAATGAAGCCTGCGGAGCCTCGCGGGGAGAAAGAAACGATTCCGAAAAAGCTGACAACGGAGGCAATCAAATAACTTCTTCCAAAGCTATATAAATATTCTTTATTTCTCCTCGACAACGGCGCCGTGACGGTCGGGGGCGACGGGGGAGACGTACCAGTACGGACCGAGCGAGCGGCAGTAGAGCTCGAGCTCGGAGGCGACGTTTTTGCCGCGCGGGGAGACGACCATGACGGAGGGACCGGCACCGCTGAGAAAGCCGCCGTATGCCCCGGCGTTCTGTGCCGCGTCTATTATGCCGTCCATGCCGTGGACGAGGCGTCCGCGGTACGGTTGATGGAGCCTGTCGCGCATCGCGGCGGACAGAACGTCAAACCTCTTTGTCAGGAGTGCGCCGACGAGCAGCGCCGAGCGCGACGTGTTGAAGACAGCCTGCTCGCGGCTGTATGACGCGGGCAGGACGCGGCGCGCCTCATCCGTCAGGAGCGGGAAATCCGGCACAAGGACGGTGAATTCGAGTTCCTCCGGCAGCGGGATGCGTATGTACTCGAAGCGCTTCCCCTCGAGCGCGCCGACGACCATTTCGCCGAGAAACGCGGGGGCGACATTGTCGGGGTGCCCTTCGAGCCTTACCGCCATGTCAAGAAGCTCGGAGACGGGAAGCTGCGTTTTGCACAGACGGTTCGCGATCAGAAGTCCGCCTGTTATGCAGGCGGCGCTGCTGCCGAGTCCGCGCGCGAGCGGGATGCTGTCGCGCTGACGAAGCTCGAATTTCGGGAGATTTACACCGGTGTGCTCGGCAAACCATTTTATCGTTGTGTAAATGAGGTTTGTCCCGTCGCAGGGGATCGGCTGCTCCGCCTCGATGCGCGGGTCGATGCAGCTCTCGCTGCGGATCAGAAACGGTGCGTCGGACGTACATTCGTCGCCGGAAAGAACGGTTATTTCATTATATATCGAGAGCGCCATGCCCGCGCAGTCAAAGCACGGACCCATATTGGCGCTCGTCGCGGGTACTCTTACGGTAAACATAAAATCACGCTTCGCTTTCTTTTTTTGCCGATGCGAAAATATTATAACCGTATTCGGACAAAAAATCAAGCCGAAGAGGAGAGGAAATGAGTGAAATAAAACCACCGGAAATAAAATCACGGAAAGAAACAAAAAGAAAAAATGATTGACATATTGACATTTCGCCGCATTTGATTAGAATATATACGGAACGCAAATTCGGGGGCGCATCATGTCTGTCACGGAGATCGTATTACTTATAACGGAGCTGATCGGAACGGTCGCGTTTTCCGTTTCCGGGTCGCTGACGGCGATAGACCGCGGTCTTGACGCGTTCGGAGTGCTGTTCATAGGGTGCATCACGGCGACTGGCGGCGGGATCTTGCGCGATGTCCTTATCGGGCAGACGCCGCCGGCGATATTTTTAAATCTGTATGTGCTCGGCACGGCGGCGCTCACATCCGTCACCGTTTTCGTGATCGCGTACTGCAAAAGGAAGACGTATCACACGCTGCGGGACCATATAGAAGCCGTCAACGGCATATTCGATGCCGTCGGACTCGCCGCCTTTTCGGTCATGGGGACAGAGGGCGCGATCGCGGCGGGCTACGGGGACAATCCCGTCCTCGCGATATGCATCGGTATGCTGACCGGAGTCGGCGGCGGAATACTGCGCGACATGATGACGGATTCGACGCCGTACGTGTTCAGAAAGCACATATACGCGCTCGCGTCCATAGCGGGCAGCGTCATATACTACGCCGCGGGGCGTGCCGGTGCAGAGACGGCGGTGTCTACGTTTGCGGCGATGACGGCGGTGGTCGCGATACGTCTTTTGGCTGCGCGGTTCCGCTGGAGCCTCCCGCGCGTCAGGATAGACAATCTTGACACGGACCGCCGTTTGTGATACAATGTTCTCCGCACATACAATCTTCTTCGCACATACAATTTTCTTCGAAAATACAATGTTCTTCAAACATTGGGATATGGTGTAATGGCAACACAAAAGACTTTGACTCTTTCATTGCAGGTTCGAATCCTGCTATCCCAGACGAAAAAGGGCGCCCTCGCGGCGCCCTGTGTCTTATGCGGACGGTTTTGTACGCCCTGCCTGTTCGGTCACGGGTATATTCCGATATTGCCTTCGGCGGCGGGGAGGTGTATAATAAAGCCGTAAATACAATTTCTTGCGGAGGTATTGCCGTTGACTATCGGTGAAAAAATAAAAAAGCTGCGGCAGGCGCACGGCATGACGCAGGAAAAGCTGGCATCGTATCTGCGGATATCGCCGCAGTCTATATCGAAATGGGAAAACAACAACGCCATGCCGGACGTTTCGCTTATCGTGCCGATAGCGAATTTTTTCGGCATCACGACGGACGAGCTGTTTGACCGGGATGCAGCGAACGAAGCGGCGGAGACAGAGGCATATATCGCGAGAAGCGAGCGTCTCGTCGCCGAGGGCGAGCTCGAACTCGACCTCGCGCTGTGGGAGGAAGCGGCGGCAAAATATCCGGGCAGCTTCCGCTGCCTTCACAGCCTTGCGCACGCGCTGTGGCGGTCGCTGCCGTATACGTCGGAGCCGACCGACGGTGACGCCGAAAGCGCGCGCCGCGTGATCGACATATGCGAGCGGATACTCGAGGACTGTACGGACAACGACATACGCGCCGGAGCGATACAGCTTCTGACATATACATACGGGCGGGAAGGGTACCCGTGCGCCGACGAGGATGCCGCGGTCAGGTACGCGAACATGGCGGGAACGCTGTTCGCGTGCCGCGAGGAACTGCTCGAGGGCGCGTATTTCACGGAGAAGAACAAGCATCTCGGCAGGGAGCGGAAGCACAAAAACACGCTCGCGTACATAGATCTTGCCGCCATAAACATACTTGACGGCGAATACGGTTCCGCGGAGGAGAGGATCTTTGCGTGCGAGGCGGCTATACGCCTGTGGGAAACGGTCCTATGTGACGGGAACTGCCTTGACCATCATCAGGATCTTGCATACGCGCACATGCAGGCGGCGGAATCGTGCGCGTCCGTCGGCGACGCCGAAAGGACGCTTTCACACATAAAAGATGCGCTGCGGCACGCGGAGGCATACGATGCGGAGGCGCCCGGGAAAAGGCGGTATACGAGCATATTCGTTTCGTCCGCGTCGTGCGAGATCGGGGAGAGGGACGGGTCCGAGGCTGAGTACTGGCGCGGCGAGATAAGATCGGACGGGCGGTACGGCTTTCTTTGCACGGACCCTGAGTTTGAACGGCTCGTCGGCGGGACTGCGCGCCCGGAGCCGTAAGCCGCGGACCGAAAGAAAAAGTCGGGGGAATATGCTGCTTATCATATCTCCGGGGAGCGTTTGATGTACCTTGTGAGCCCTATGACCGTATAAAAAGCCGGGAGATCTAAGGCGAAAAAGGCAGATGACCGATCTATATATTTACCGGGAGGAGCAGCCGCTCAAAAAATATGCGAACAGAAAAAACGGTCCCGCGGACCGTTTTTTCCGTTGCTGTTTTTTTTACGTATGAATGTCATCCCGGATATTCGCTCGTGATGCCGAAAAGATCCTCGAGCGTGATCCAGTCTCCGCCGTTATAGAGCATGCCTGCAAGACCCGTACCCACGAACCTGAAGTGCCACGGCTCATATATGTACCCCGTTTCGTCCGTTTTCCCCTTCGGATAGCGGAGGATAAATCCGAATCTGCTGCAATTTTCATTGAGCCAGATGCCCTCCGGCGTTTCGCCGAACGATCTGTCCGTCGTGTTCAGGTCGAAAGCGAGCCCCGACTGATGCTCGGAATGTCCGGGTCTTGCGGAATATGTGTCCGCAGTCTCGGCGCCGTCGACAATGGCGTAATAGCCGTATAGATCCCTCTGTGTGATATATGAGCGGAAGCCGCTCACAATATAGATATTATAGCCTTCAGCCGCGGCGGCGGCAGCCATCTCCGTAAATGCCGCGTATGTCTCCGCCGTCAGCCCCGAGCCGTAGTCCTCGGGGAGAGAATATGTCTTGTTTACGATCGGGTATCCTTCAATATACGTAACTCCGTCTATGACGGCGCCGGAATATCCCTTCTCTGTCGTGAAGGTCTCCCCGGCGCTCCCTTCCGGCATGATCGGGGGCGGGGGAAGCTTTTCCTTCACGATCAGTGTGAATTCTTCCTCCGTTCTGTTCAGGCTCCTGTCGGAGGCGACGTATTTCAGCGTGTATTCTCCTGCTTTGCCGAGGTCGTATTCCCCCTCGACAGAGACCGCGACGTCCTCCCCCGAATTGTCGGAGGCGGTGACGCCCGCGAGCAGGTCGGCATCATCCCCGACCTCCGTCACAATGCGGTCCGAAAACGTGATCACCGGTCCCTCGCTGTCGGTGACGGTAAGGATGAATTCCTCCTCCGCTCGGTTGCGGCTGCGGTCCTCGGCGACGTATTTCAGCCTGTATTCCCCTGCTTTGCCGATGTCGTATTCTCCCTCGACAGAGACCGTGACGTCCTCCCCCGAGTTGTCGGAGGCGGTGACGCCCGCGAGCAGGTCGACATCTTTGCCGGCGTCCGTATTTATGCGGTCCTTAAACGATATTTCGGGCGCCTCGCTGTCGACGACAAAGATGGTGCGGCAGAAGACCTTTTCGGGACCGAACGTCGGCTTGACCTTAAAGATGATGCTCCTCTCCCCGACGGTCGAGGTGTCTATCCTTTCGTTTTCCGTTACGATCTTTCCGTTTTCGATGCTTTCGACAAAGTCGTAGCTGTCAGCCCCCTCAAACAGAGCGACCTCGTCGTCCTCGGAAAAGACGATCCTCAGCGGTTTTGAGCCGATATAGATCAAGATCCCTGCCAGAACGGCAAAGAGAGCCGCGGCTGCCGACAGCAGCGCCGCTTTTTTACGAGTCATACGCTTCAGTCCCTCCCGATAAGATCCCGGAAAAGCTCCGGCGATATCTCCCGCTTTTGCGGGATCGGTTCAGCGGTTTATCCGAAATTCAAGAAAAAACAAGGTCATAATGCCCGGGCGGCGGATCATTTTCCCCTCGTCCCGATGCGTTCGTCCGTCAGTCGGTCGAAATATATTGCCCAGCGCACCGTGACGCGCGGATCGGGGAGCGGGGTGAGCTGGAGCAGAGTTTTGTCGTGGTATATGTCGAATCGCTTTGAGACCGTTATCGGGACGGCGGGAATGTCCGCTGCCGGGACCTCAAAGGCGAGCGGCTGACCGAAGATCTCTCCGTCAAACGTAAAGCGCTCCCGGTCGAGCGTGCAGTGCGCGCGCCCGGCTCCGCGGACGATGTTGCCGCGCCCGTCGGGCGAGGCGACGGAAAAATCGGATTCGAGCGGGACATCTGTGTCGAGCTGAGAATACTGCCACGCGTACCACTCGTTGACGGTTGAAAACGGCGTGCCCGACATCGTATAGTCACGGGAAAGGACCGCGTCAAGTGAGCAGGCGGAGCAGAAAATGCGGTCCCCTCCCACAGTGAGCGTCCCCTCCGAGCCGCAGACGGGGCATTTATAAAGGATGCCGTCGAGCCCGGCTGTCGTGTCGCGGCAGGAGAACCGTATTCCGCGGCAGGCTGCCTCGTCGTCGTGGCGGAGTTTGTCCGAGATGAGGGTGTATATATCGTCCTTCGACATCGCCTTCACTTCGTCCGCGGTCAGGAGCTTTTCCGTCTCGATCCTGATGCGTCCGCGGCGGGAGCCGCGTCCCCATTTCGGGAACGTCAGCGCCGCCCCGGTCGGGGTCAGGCGGTAGACGTCGGCTTTGAGCTTTTTTACGAGATCGGCTGTCCCCTCCGTGATGCGCATCGAGTGCGCGGTCCACGTGAGGCGCCCCTCCGGAAAGAGGACGACGATCCTCCCGTCGCGCACGGCGCGCATTATGTTCAGCACCGTTCCGGCGTCCGAGTCGAACATGCGCTTCGTTATGACGTGCAGCGGACGCAGGATCGGGCGCAGAAAACGCTTTGTCATGAAGTGAGCGCTCATGACGAACGTCGGGCGGTGGGGCAAAAGCGCCATTGCCGCGAAAAAGTGATCCTGATCGGAGAGATGATTCGCGAGCACGAGCGCCGGTCCCTTTATATCGCGGACGCCGCTTTTGTCGACGGTGACGCGGTACCGTATCCGCATGAAGAGCGACACTATCGCTGCGGCGGGGTAGTAGAGCCACGGCGCCGGTGACGGGAATTTCTTTTTCTTCGATTTTTTCATTATTTACGAGAGCTTATACGTCGTTCCGTTCGGCGTGTCGATGAGCGTGACGCCGCGCGCGGCGAGCTCGGCGCGGATGCGGTCCGCCTCGGCAAAGTCGCGGTTCTTTTTCGCCTCCGCGCGGCGCGCGATGGCGGAAAGTATCTCGGGGTCCCCGCTCGCCGCCTGATCCGCGAGCTCGTCCGCCCGGCGGCGGGCGGCGGCGTTTTTCAGTATGTCGAGGCACAGGACGCGGTCAAAGTCGCCGAGCAGGGCGAGCTTTGTCGCGTCGTCGGTGTCTGCCTTGAGCACGTCGTAGAGCGCGGTTATCGCGAGGGATGTGTTGAGGTCGGAGTCGAGCGCGTCCGTAAAGCGGCGCTTGTATTCGGTATAGATCCCTTCGTCCGGCGCGCTGTCGGACGGGGTGAGCTGTGCGACGCGGGAGATCAGCTTGTCATACGTGCCGCGCGCGTTCTCAAGCGCGTCCCAGGAGAAGACGAGAGCTTTCCTGTAATGCGAGCCGAGGCAGAAGAAGCGGTACACGATCGGGGCAAACCCCTTTTCCTCGAGCAGGGAGACAGTGAGAAATTCCCCCTTCGACTTTGACATTTTGCCGCTCTGCGTGTTGAGGTGCAGGACGTGGAACCAGTACCGGCACCACTCGTGCCCGAGATACGCCTCGGACTGCGCTATTTCGTTCGTATGATGCGGGAACGCGTTGTCGATGCCGCCGCAGTGGATGTCGAGGTATTCTCCGAGGTGCTTCATCGAGATAGCGGAGCACTCGATGTGCCAGCCGGGATATCCGAGCCCCCACGGGGAATTCCATTTGAGCTCCTGATCCTCGAATTTGCTCTTCGTGAACCAGAGCGCAAAGTCGCAGTTGCTGCGCTTGGCGCTGTCCGCCTCGACGCCCTCGCGGACGCCGACGGCGAGGTCTTCCTCGTTCTGGCGGTTAAAGACGTAGTAGTTTTCGAGCTTTGAGGTGTCAAAGTAAACGTTTCCGCCGGAGACGTAGGCGTAGCCCTTCTCAAGCAGCTTTTTTATTATCTTGATGTATTCGCCGATGCAGTGCGTCGCCGGTTCGACGACGTCGGGGCGGCGGATGTTGAGCTTTTTGCAGTCCTCGAAGAACGCGTCGGTGTAGAATTTCGCGATCTCGAGCACGGTCTTGTGCTCCCGCTTCGCGCCCTCGACCATCTTGTCCTCACCGTCGTCGGAGTCCCCGGTAAGGTGACCGACGTCGGTGATGTTCATGACGCGCTTGACGTCGTAACCGGAATAGCGCAGATAGCGGTCAAGGATGTCCTCCATGATATAAGTGCGGAGATTGCCGATGTGGGCAAAGTGATAGACGGTCGGACCGCACGTGTACATGCCGACCTTCCCTTCGACGCGCGGGCGGAACTCCTCGCGCTCACGGGAGAGAGAATTGTATAGATAAAGCATTGTTCACTCCTTACATTTCGGGCGGTGTCGGCGGCATGGGCGGGATCGGAGGGAGCGTGACCGTGTCCTCGTTATGGTCGCGCTTTCCGACGTCGGAGACGGCGATGACGGCGAGGCAGACGGAGAAGACGACGGCGGAGACGACGAGCGTCACGACTATCTCGACAGTCGAGGAATCCTCGCGCAGAAGCGGGATGTAGTTCGCGGCGTTGAAGCCGAGGTGGACGAGGAACGGCGCAAGTATCGTCCCGAATTTTTCGTACATGAATATGAGCAGCAGCGCGAGCAGGGAGGCGTAGAACACGGCGATCAGGGCACCGTGCGCCATGCCGAACGCGAACGCGGCTATGATGACCGCGGCAGCAGCCGGCATCCCGCGGCGCAGGCGCGTGTATATGCAGCCGCGGAAGATCAGCTCCTCGACGAACGGTGCGAATACGGCGACGGCGAGTATCTCAAGGACGAACGCGAAGATGCCGTCGCTTTTCCCCATATACGAGTAAAGCCCGTTGAAGTCGTTGACGACCGCGTCCGGCCACGGTATCAGGTTTATGACCATTGATATCAAAAACTGCGCCGATATGCCGATGGGGATGAGAAGCAGCGCGAGCCACGAGTGGAAGGGATAAAGCCCGACGTGCGCCGAGAACGGGCGGTGCTTCGCGACGGCGACGAGGAATACCGCGAGCGTCGTCAAAGCGGCGGAAACGATGCTGACGGAATTCAAGAGGTTGCCGTCCATTGCATCCATCGCCGCCTCAGTGATGCGTTCCGTCATTTCGTCATAGTCCTGCCTCGTCAAATACGGGTTCGACGCGTACTCCGAAATGATCCCCATGACCTCTTCCGACGAGAAAATTGCGGAATACATGAATATCACCGACACGATTGCCTGGCAGAACATGAAGAGGAGAAAATAAAGTATCGCGTGCCCGACGGCGGAGAAGAATTTCTGCGCCGGCGTCACCCTGCGCGGCTGGGTGTAATACGGGTACGGCGGCGGGGGCATCGTGTATCCGTAGGGGGCGCCCCAGCCCTGCGGGACGGAGTCCGGTCTGCGGAGAGGATCGCCTTCCGGCGCGCCTTTCCTGCCGTAGCCGCCGCCCTCCGCGCGGTCGGGATCGCTTTCGGGTGCGTCTTTTTCTTTGACGTTTTCGGCGTCTTTGCCGCCTGTCTCTTCTTCCTCCGGCTTTACCTCGATCTCCGAATCGTCGGAAAACGATTTGCCGCAGTACGGGCAGTATTCAAACCCGTCATCCGACATGCGGAAGCAGCGTTTGCATATCATGATCTCTGTTCCTTTCTTTGCTTTCGTTGGACTTTCCGTTATTTTTTTGTGCCTTTCCTCTTCGGCTTTTTTGCGCCTCAGGGCTCTGTTTTTTTCGTTTCTTTTCCGGACCCCTCGAGTTTTTCGAGCCGCGAGCCGATCTCTTCGATCCGGTCCTCGAGGCGCTTCATCCCTGCCGAGACCGGGTCGGGGACGTGAACGTGGTCGAGCCGGTCCACGACGCGGACACCGCCGCTTCGGACGATGCGCGCCGGAATACCGACGGCGGTGCTGTTGTCCGGGACGGGACCGAGCACGACGGCGCCGGCGGCGATCTTCGCGTTGTCGCCGATCCTGAATCCGCCGAGTATCTTTGCCCCCGCTCCCACAATTACGCCTCGCCCGAGCGTCGGGTGGCGCTTTCCGCGGTCCTTGCCCGTGCCGCCGAGAGTGACGCACTGGTAAAGGGTGCATCCGTCGCCGATCTCGGCAGTCTCGCCGATGACGACGGCGCCGCCGTGGTCGATAAAGAGCCCGTGCCCGAGCTTTGCGCCCGGGTGTATCTCGATCCCGGTGAAAAATCTCGCCGCCTGACTCAAAGCCCGCGCGGAAATGTAGTGCTTTCGCTCATACAGCGCGTGCGAGAGGCGGTGCGCCCATATGGCGTGGACACCGGGATAGAGCAGCGCCGCTTCAAGATCGGATTTAGCGGCGGGGTCCCGCTCACGGACGGCTTTTATATCGAGCCGAACCTCGTCTGCGGCGCGCTCCGCGCGCTCGGAGACGGTAAGCACCGCCCGCGCGACGCTGCGGCGGACGGCTCCGCCGAACGTTGCCGTGTATTTCACTTTGAATGTGTCTCCTTTTCCTAAACTGAATATAAAAATAAAAAGACGCCTCTCCGTGACAGTTTCACGGGAGGCGGGTGTGTCCGCGGTTCCACTCCGATTTATCGCTTTTGTTCCGTATAACGTGCGGCGACGCGGCATTCAGCCGGGACTCACGGACGCACATACGGAAGCCCTGCGTCCGCCCCTCTCAGCCGTGGAGGCGGTCTCTTTCCGCGGGCGTTTTCCGTTTTCTTTCCGGTCAACGTCTTTTTCGTATTCAAAATCTATATTACACTATATTATATACGACGGCGCGCGTTTTGTAAACACTTTTTCGGCAGTTTTTGTTTCCGCGCGCCCTTTTATTCTTGCAAAGAGGACCTCGCCGTGGTATACTTTTTGAAGAAAACGTAAGGGAGGTGCCGCATGCGCGATATGAAGGGAGCCGTGTTCGATATGGACGGTCTTTTGCTCGATACGGAGCGCGTCGCCGTCCTTGCATTTGACTACGCCGGCGAAAAGGCGGGGATAGGGCGCGCGGGATATATGACGGAGCGCCTGCTCGGGCTGACTGTCGAGGCGTCGCGCCCGGTGTGGCAGGCGGAGTTCGGCGCGGGGTGCGACCCGTATGTGATAGACTCCTTTGCGCGTGAGTTTCGGACGGAATATTATAAAACGCACAAAATTCCGGTCAAGCCGGGCGCGCGCGAAATACTTTCGTATCTCCGCGGCGAGGGGATGGGACTCGCGGTCGCAAGCTCGACCGGGCGCTCGACCGTCGTTCGCCAGCTCGGGGAGGCGGGGGCGCTTGAATTTTTCGACGCGCTCGTCTGCGGTGACGACGTCACGCACTCAAAGCCCGACCCGGAGATATACGCCCGCGCGTGCCGGGAGCTCGGTCTTTTGCCGGCGGAATGTTACGCGCTCGAGGACGCGCGCTCCGGCATACGCTCGGCGCTCGCGGCTGGGTGCCGCGTCATCGCGGTGCCCGATCTCTGGCAGCCGGACGAAAAGACGCGCGGCGAGGTTTTCGCCGTCTGCCGCGATCTCTTCGAGGCAAAGGCGCTTATCGCGGGCGGGAGGGGTGGCTGATCTGCCCCCCGCATGAACCGCACTTTTGCACTTTTACGCCCTCTATACTTGTAATCGGGGCTTTTTCATGATAAAATATCCGTACAGTTGCTTACAGTCGCTTTTCCCGGGGGTGAAGAATATGGAACGGTCACGGTTTCTTCCGTGCGGACAGATAATAAATACACACGGCGTCCGCGGCGTCGTCAAGGCGCGCTCCGACTGCGACTCCCCGGAGATACTCGCCTCGCTCCCGCGCGTGTTCACGCGGCAGGGGGAGGAGTATACGCCGTATGAGATAAAGGCATCGTCGCTCCAGAAGGGGTTTGTGCTGCTGACGCTTTCGGGCGTGGACGACCTCGACCGGGCTGTCGCGCTGAAGGGGCGCGACATATACGCCGAGCGGGCGGAGCTTATGAAATTCATGGAGGAGGGCGACCGCTTTATCGCGGACCTCATCGGACTCCCCGTCATACACGAGGACACGGGGGAGACGCTCGGCGAGCTCACGGACGTATACAACAGGGGCGCCTCCGACATTTATGTCGTGAAGACACGGTTCGGCGAGCGGATGATGCCCGCTGTCCCGGAATTCGTGACGCGGATAACGGACGAGGCGATCTATGTCCGCCCGATAGAGGGGATGCTGGACGAGTGAGATTCGATATAATGACGCTCTTCCCGGATATGGTGCGCGCCGTTTTGAACGAAAGCATCATAGGTCGCGCCGTCTCTGCGGGAATAATAGAGATAAACACATACAACATCCGCGACTATTCTGCGGACAGGCGCCGCCGCGTCGACGACACGCCGTACGGCGGCGGGATGGGCATGCTGATGACGCCGCAGCCCGTCTGCGACTGCTACGACGCCGTGCGGGCGTCGATCCCGGAGGGGGCGTCGGTGCGGACCGTGTATATGTCGCCGAAGGGAAAGCTCTTCACTGAGGAAAAGGCGCGCGAGCTCTCGCGCTATGACTGCATCGTGATCCTGTGCGGGCATTATGAGGGCATAGATCAGCGTGCGCTCGACCTCACGGTCGACGAATATATCTCCATCGGAGACTATGTTCTCACGGGCGGCGAGATCCCCGCCTGCGTGCTCGTGGACGCGACGGCAAGGCTCGTCCACGGTGTGCTCGCCTCGCCCGAGTGCTACGAGAGCGAGAGCCTGTCGGACGGGCTGCTCGAATATCCGCAGTACACGCGCCCGCCCGTTTACAGAGGGCTTGCCGTACCGGAGATCCTGCTCTCCGGGCACCACGGGAAAATCGACGCGTGGCGCGCGGAGGAAGCGAAGAGGACGACGGAGCGGATGAGACCCGATCTTCTCTTTGAAAGCGGAGACGAAAAGTAAAAAAATATAAATCGAAGGAACGAAAGGAGGTATACGCCATGGGCAGGAGCGGAACAGCCAAAAGGGCTGAGGGCAGCCTCGGAGGCGGATTTTTCGGACGGCTCTTCACGTCGTACGGGGCGCTCGAGGCGCTGTTCCGGAAGAGCGCCGTGTACGGAATGTTTTCGCGCGCCGGAGGCTCGCGGGCGGCGTCGCGGATCCGCGTCGGCGTTGCGCGCTCTCTTGAGGGCAGCGTCGTGATCCGCGCGGTCCGGAGGTTTGTGTCGGCGCTCCCGTGGCTGACGATGCGGTCATACGGATCGTTCCTCTTTTCGTTCGGCTTTTACGCCTCGGTGATATTCGCGATCAAGGCGGTAGCCACGAGCCTTACGGCGGAATATGACGCGCTCGTGAGCGGCGTTGTGATGATGCTGTGCTCGGTGCCGCTGCTCCTTTCGGGAAAGACGCTTGCGGGCGCTGTCGCGTCGAGCAGGCTTTTGTCATACGTCGTGTTCGACATCCTCGGCTTCAGGCGCGAGGAGGCGGAATCGGACCGCGCGCCGTACGGCCGCGCCGACATGGCGTTCCTCGCCGGCATGATCGCGGGACTCTTGACGTTTTACGTCGAGCCGCTGCGCGTGCTCGGGGCAATGATCTCGCTTTTGATGCTCCTGATCGTACTGCACAAGCCCGAGACGGGCGTAATACTTCTGTTCGCGCTGTTCCCGTTTTTCACGGACGGGAGGCTGCTGCTCCTGACGGCGGTCATAATGCTTTCGTATGCGGTAAAGCTGATGTGCGGCAGAAGGACATTCTCGCTCGACATTGCGGACACGTTTGTGCTGATATTTCTCGTTCTTACGGCTGCCGCGGAGATTTTGAACTACGGCGCGGGGACCGGTCACAGCGGAAGCGCCGTGTCTGTCCTCTCCATGATCCCGTATTTTCTCACGGTCAACCTCATGGTCAATCAGGCATGGCGCCGGAGGATGATGCGCGCGATGATGTTCGGCGGCTCCGCGATGGCGGTCGTGAGCCTCGCCGCGTTCCTTGCGGGATCGCTGCCGGACCTCGCCGGCAGCGTGACCTCCGATGTCGTCCGCGGCACCGTCGGCTGGCTTGAAGGGATCGCCGCTTCCGCCGATGCGGCATCGTTCTACCTTGCGATGATGATGCCGGTCATGATCGGCTATGTTCTCTGCCGCGGCAGCGGCGGCAAGCGGCTCAACATGGTATTCTTCACCGCGGTGACGCTTGCCGCGGCGGCGCTCTCGATGTCGCGCGGGCTGTGGATAGGCGCCGCCGTCGGGATATCGGTCATGATGCTTATGGTAGACATACGGCTGGCGCTGATACCTGCCGCCGTCGCGGTCGGTGTCCCGCTCGCGGCGTCGCTTTTGCCCGCGTCGGCACGCGCGTTTCTGACGGGGCTTTTCGACCTCACCGGATCGACGATGCGGGACCGCGTCGAGATCAGAGGTATATCGGGGAAAATATTCCTTGACAACATATTCGGCGGCATCGGCAGGGGGGACGGCGTCTTCAGCGCCGTCTACGGCGCGTATTCTTCCGTCGGCGCGTCGTCCGACAACAGCCAGAGCCTTTATCTTCAGATCGGGATCGAGCTCGGCGCGGTCGGGCTGTTCGTATTTCTGACGGCGACGGTATTCCTGCTCATGAAGGCGTTCACGGGCGCGAAATACGGAGCCGTAAAGACGAACAGGCTCTGCTCGGGTTCGCTCGCAGCCGGACTGCTCGCGGCGCTCGTCGCGGGCATATCGAGCTATATCTGGATAGACGGAAGGATGCTGATGCTGTTCTTCATGTTTGCAGGCGCCCTCTCCGCTTACACCTCGGGGACCGCGGAAAACGCGGATATGACGGAGGCGGGTGCCGCCGGAAAAGACCCGAGGGCGTCCTCGCTTGACATAGGATTCTGAAACAAAAACGGGCAGGAAAGGAGTTGTCTTTCGGAATGAAAAGTGAAAAGCGCGCGTTCGTGACGGCTGCGGACGTAATTATAATAGCGGCGCTTCTGCTCCTCGGTTTTCTCGCGTACAGGTACGTATACAGCGGACCGGATGAGGAGACGTTCGAGCTCGACTATGTCGTAAAGGTTTCGTCCATACGGTCGGAGCTCTCGGAGAGGATCGCCGTGGGGGACGAGGTATACAGCGCGGACGGCGCATATATGGGGCGCGTCACGGCGTACGAGTCGCGCGGCGCCGTGCTCGGGACGACGGGGCAGACGGTGCCCGACCGCTCCGACTTATATATAACGATCGAGGCGTCCGCGGACAGCGACGGGCTCGTATCCGGGCACGAGGTATATGTGGAGCGCGAGCTCTCTCTGTATACGACGGGGCTGTCCTTTGACGGCATATGCATCAGCGTAAGATAGGAGAATGTCGGTGAAATCGGTGAAGGAAAATAAAAGAAAATTCACGTTCGGCGCGCTCGATGTTTTTCTGATACTCGCCGTGATCCTGTCGGCAGCCGGAATAGCGGTGCGCTGCGTCTTAACGGATGAAAACGGGATATTGGCTGTGACGCCGGAGAAAACGAGCGTTGCCGTACAGATACTGATAGAGGGGATCGAGAATTCCTCGTCCGATTATTTTTCCGAGGACGCCGTGTTCGGCGTCGGAACGGAGGGGGACGAGGGGCGGCTGATGTCGGTCACGGTACAGCCCGCGGAGTATTATGTCGAAAACGAACGCGGAGAGCTTGAGATAGCGTATGAAGACGCCGAAAACGGAAAGCGCGACGTGCGCTGCACCGTTGTCGTCGAGGGCTATTACAGGGACGGGATCTTCATGCTCGGCGGGAAGACGCCGATGCTGCCGGGCGGTACCGTACGCATGTCCGGCGGCGGGATCTCCGTCACGGCGCTCATTATCGACACGGCTCCCGTGGACGGAGAAACATAATACGTGAAAAATCGCCCAAAATGAAAGCGCCGGTACTGCGAAAATACATGAATATCTACTATTGATTTTACAAACTCCGTTTGCTATAATGATGTAGAATTTAGACAGTATTCGGATATGACATTTTCAGCATTAAATTTATTTCTTCGGAGGATGTAATGATTTCTCGTACCGTCAAGGTTGAAAACGCCGTAGGACTTCATGCCCGCCCGGCTACATATTTTATACAGAAGGCAAACAGCTATGTGAGCTCTATTCTGATAGAATGCGGCGGCGGCAAGGTCAACGCCAAGAGTCTGCTCGGTGTCCTGTCGCTCGGCATCGGTCAGGACTCGGAGATAACACTGACGGCTACGGGAGCAGACGAGAACGAAGCTGTTGACGGGCTCGTTGCTCTTATCGAGGCAGGATTCTCCGAATGATCACCGAGGGGCGCGGGTGACCGGGTCTTTTTCGGGATCATATATAATCGAAATCATAAAAAATGAGCGGCGGACGCGGCATTTGCCTGCGTCCGCTTTATTGTAAGCTTTGTTCGGGGGGCATCTGGCAAATGAAGCGCGGTGAAAACGAAAAAAACGAGAGGCTCGAGCGGCTGTTCCGCGCCGCCTCGGAGCTGCCGCTGTGCCCCGGAGTCTACATTATGCGCGACAAAACGGGCAGCGTCATATATGTCGGCAAATCGAGAGCTCTGCGCTCGCGCGTCTCGCAGTATTTCGCGAACACGGAGCACGCCGTCAAAACGGAGCGGATGGTCTCCCGGGTAGACAGGTTCGACACGATCGTGTGCGGGACGGAGATCGAGGCGCTGACGCTCGAAAACGCGCTTATCAAGCAGTATGAACCCAAGTACAATATCAAGCTGAAGGACGCAAAGTCATACCCGTATATAAAGATACGAATGGCGGACGAGTTCCCGGTCCCGGTCATGACGAGAAAGCGCGGCGCCGAGAGCTCTAAGGAGGCGCTGTATTTCGGTCCGTATTCGAGCGCGGGCGCCGTCCGCGATATAATATCGTCGGTCGAGAGGACGTTTCGGCTGCCGGCATGCAGGCACGAGTTCCCGCGCGATATCGGGCGCGTCGGGAGCTGCGTGTACGATCAGATGGGGAGGTGCCTCGGCGTGTGCCGCGGAAA
This sequence comes from uncultured Clostridia bacterium, assembly GCA_947624995.1. Lineage (GTDB taxonomy): Bacteria > Bacillota > Clostridia > Oscillospirales > CAG-272 > DTU064. Next base: position 22,845 of record CANQMS010000010.1, on the reverse strand, counting down.
CGTCTCGTCCGCGGAGTACAAGGAATCGCTCAGGGACATGATTTCGGTCCTTCGCGGCAACATCGGCGCCGCAAAGGCGGACCTCGAGGCAAGGATGGCGAGATATGCGGAGGAAGAAAATTTCGAGGCGGCTGCCAGGTGCCGGGACAGCATATCGGCGCTTTTGAGGCTGAAGGAGCGCCAGCACGTCGTCGCGTCCCCGGAGACGGAGCGCGACGTCGTCGCGTACTACGCCGATCCGGACGGGATCTGCTCATGTGCCACGCTCGTCGTGATACGCGGCGGCGCGGTCGCGGACAAGCAGAGCTATGAGTTCGGCGCGGCGCAGCTCATGGACGAAAACGGCATCTCCGGCGAGGGAGGGCTCGCCGAATTTCTGACGATGCTGTATTCGCAGCGCGAATACATCCCCGGCGAGATCCTTTTGTCCTTTACGCTCGACGGCGAGGAGCAGGCGCTCCTGTCGGAATTTCTTTCGGAGCGCGCCGGTCACCGCGTGAATGTCAGAACGCCGGAGCGCGGAGAGGGAAAAAAGCTCGCACTGATGGCGGAGGAGAACGCCCGCGCGGCTGCCGAACAGTACAAATCGCGGGAGCGGCGCGACACCGCGACGGCGGCGAAGCTTGCCGAGCTTCTCGGTCTCGAGGTCGTCCCGGAGCGGATCGAGTGCTACGACATCTCGAACCTCGGCGGCGAGCACATAACGGCGGGAATGATAGTTTCGGAAAACGGAAAACTCAAACGGTCGGATTACAGGCTGTTCCGGATCGAGGGCAGCGGTCAGCCGGACGACTACGCCTCTATGGAGGAGGCGATAAGGCGGAGGTTGTCGCACCGCGAGTGGGGTCCGCTCCCTGATCTGATCCTGCTCGACGGCGGCTCCGGGCACGTTTCGACCGTGCGCAGGGCGGCAGCCGATGAGGGCGTGCAGATACCGATATTCGGCATGGTCAAGGACGAGCACCACAAGACAAGGGCGCTCTCGGGGGAGCACGAGGGAGAGGAGATAAGCATCGCGCGCGAGCAGGCTGTCTTCCAGTTTATATACAGGCTCCAGGAAGAGGTCCACAGATTCACGATAACGAGCATGCAGAAGGCGAAGTCGAAGACGCTCCGCCGCTCGTCGCTGACGGCGGTCCCGGGCATCGGCGCTGCAAAGGCAAACGCGCTGATGTCGCATTTCGGCACCCTTTCAAAGCTGCGCGCGTCGTCACTGGAGGAAATTTCCGCCGTTTCGGGCATAAGTGAAAAAAATGCGGAGGCTGTATACGCCTTTCTGCACGGGGAGGAAAACGGATGAGGATAATAACGGGATCGGCTCGCGGCACAAGGCTCGCGACGCTCGAGGGAGAAAATACGAGACCGACCGGGGAGCGCGTCAAGGAAGCTGTCTTCTCGATGATACAGTTCGACATAGAGGGCCGGCGCGTGCTCGACCTGTTCGGCGGGTCGGGACAGCTCGCGCTCGAGGCGCTCTCACGCGGCGCCGCAAGCGCTGTCATAACGGACTCTTCGCCGGAGGCGGTCGAGATAATAAAGACGAATGCGAAGGCGACAAAGCTCTTTGACAGGTGCCGGATATCGGCGATGGAGTTCGAGCCGTTTCTGCGGCGCGCCGCGGGGCGTGAGGCGTTTGACATCATCTTTCTCGATCCGCCCTACAGGAGCGGGTACATGCAGCGCGCGCTGCGTATGATAGCCGACGGCGGGATAGCCCGACCGGGCGCGATAATCGTCTGCGAGAGCGGAGAGCCGGACGTTTTCGCCGGCGACGCGGAGCTGGCGGCGAGATATGAGGTAAAAAAGCGCTCAAATTACGGTCGGGCAAACATCACGCTGCTGACGCCTTCAGGACGGTATGAGGAGAGCGTCGGCGCGGCGACGGGCGAATGAACGGGGAGGAAAGAATGAAAAAAGCGGTTTTTACGGGCAGCTTTGATCCTTTTACGAAGGGGCACCTCGACATAGTTGCCCGAGCGGCGAAAATATTCGGCGACATAACTGTCGCGATCTGCGTAAACACGGAAAAGGCGGGAGGGATGTTCACGCCTGAGGAGCGCGTGCTGATCGCGGAGGCATCACTGAAAGAGCTGCAAAATAAGGAAAATTGCAAAATAAAGTCGGAAATTTGCCCCAAGTTGCTCGCCGATTTTGCCCGCGAGCGCGGCATAGACGTCATCGTCCGCGGAGCGCGCTCGGCGGGAGAATTTGAGTATGAGGCTGCGCTGGCGGAGGTGAACCGTGCGCTCGCGGGGCTCGAAACAGTCATCCTCCCCTCGTCGCCCGAGGTCGCATTTATAAGCTCCGCCGTCGCAAGGGATATGATAATATACGGAAATCCGCTGATCGCGGTGACACCCGGCGCCGCCGCCGAAATAAAAAAGATAACGGAGAGCCGCCGCTGACGAGCACGGCGAAAAAAGCTGACGCGCGCGGCGCACGGACGAATGCACGGCGTGCGGACCGCACCGGCGATGCCGTGCCCCGAAAAACCGAGGCGGCAAAAGGCTTTTTGACGGATCGGACATTCAATGGCGCGACCGGAAAACCGCTGTGCCGGGACCTTTTTCCCAAAAAGGTCCCGGCACAGCTTTTTTTGCGCTTTTTTATGAAGATCCGCGGGCGGTCGCCGCCCGGGACCGCCTCCTGCCGTTCCGGAGAAGCGGGAAAGGTGCCGCGCAGAACGGCGCCTGCGGCAGAGCCTGTCGGAGATGAACGGGTAAAGACATCGTTCGCGGCGGGAAATATCCGCGCCGCCGCACGCTTCGCGCACGGCGAATATCCGCCCCCTTTATATGCAGGGTCTTTTTCCCGCGGTCGGGCGAAAAAGCGCGAGACGGGCAAATTTCCGCCGTGAAAATCGGCGGTTTATGGAAAAAATGCTCGCAGCCGGTACGAAAAAATTAAAAAACATCGGAAAAACGCACCTTAATTTTTCGCCTATCGGCTTGACTTGAAGGCATATTAACTGTATAATTACAGCAAGGTGGTGTGAAGTGGTGTGAAAAACCACTGAAATGCATCGAAAGTCAACCGCAAAGGAGGCGCGCGGAGCGATATGGTATGCTTTCTCGGAGAGTACCAGCAGGTAATGGACAGCAAAAACCGGATTTTTATCCCGTCGAAGTACCGCGACATCATCGGCGAGCGCGTTTATATCTCCTGCAACGTTGACGGGTGCCTTTCCGTATACTCCGAGGAGGGCTGGCAGAAATACACGGAGCGGCTGCTTGCGCTGCCGTCGACCGCGGGAGCCGCGCTCATCAGGTTCGTTTTCTCGACCGCGATGGATGCGAAGCCCGATTCTCAGGGCAGAGTCGTTCTGACGCAGGCGCTGCGCGATCACGCGGGGCTGACGAAGGACATATACGTCATCGGCGTCGGCGACCACGCCGAGATCTGGGACAAGGAAAGGCGTGACGCCGATAAGACGGCGGAAAAAACGGCGGAGCTCATCAGCTTCATGCAGGAAAACAGATTCTGATGCGCGTCGCTTTTGAAAACGGGGAACCGACAGTACGGGATGATACGGCACATCCCGTGCGAAAGTATAGTGACAGTCAGGTCGGGGGTGCGATCATATCGGAGGAAACTCCCGTATTTTCGCACCTGCCGGTCATGCTGTCGGAATGTATCGAAGGTCTTGCAATAAGACCGGACGGAATATATGTCGACGGGACCGCAGGCGGCGGGGGACACAGCTCGGCGATAGCGGAGCGGATCCCGCGCGGCAGGCTGATCTCGATCGACCGCGATATAGAGGCGATAAACGCGTGCGGACGGCGCCTTCTCCCGTACGGGGACCGCGTGACGCTCGTGCATGACAATTACAGAAACGTCGGGTCGATCCTATCTTCGCTCGGCATCGGGAAAATCGACGGCGCGCTCTTCGACCTCGGGGTGAGCTCACACCAGATAGACACGAAGGAGCGCGGCTTTTCGTACAGCCGGGACGGCGACGCGCCGCTCGACATGCGTATGTCGAGGGAAGACAAGCTCACGGCGTACGACGTCGTGAACGGCTATGGGAAGGACGAGCTGTGCCGGATCATTTCGGAGTACGGCGAGGAGAGATTCGCCGCCCGGATAGCGGCAAGGATAGCCGAGGCGAGAGAGACGGCTCCGATAAGGACGACGGGCGAGCTCTCGGAGCTCGTGCGGTCCGCGGTGCCGGCAGCGTCGGTCGAAAAGGGCTCTCATCCGGCGAAGCGAACATTCCAGGCGATAAGGATAGAAGTAAACGGCGAGCTCGACGGGATCGAGCCGGCGCTGCGCGACGTGTGCGCGGTACTCGCGCCGGGCGGAAGGATAGCGGTCATAACGTTCCATTCGCTCGAGGACAGGATAGTGAAGCGCGTTTTCGCGGATCTCGCGCGCGGCTGCATATGCCCGCCGGATTTCCCGGTTTGCGTGTGCGGACGGACGCCCGTGATAAAGCAGATAACAAAAAAGCCCGTGACAGCAGGGGCGGACGAGCTTTCGGTCAATCCGAGAGCGAAGAGCGCGAAGCTGCGCATCGTCGAAAAGCTGTGATTACACTGCACTGATACTGTGACAGCCCGAAAAAAATCGGGGGAACAAGATCGTAAGAAAGGACAAGCCGGCAATGACAAACGCAAAGGCAAGACCGACACGGCAGGCACGGCCTGCAACGGCAAGGACCATACCGTCCATAGAGCGGCACTATCCGGGTGCGGACGTCAATACTGCCCAGCTTGTCGATAAGCTCAGACGCCGCGGGATAACCGATCCGCGCGCATCGGTAAGGGCAACGTCGCGCGACCTGATGGAGGACGCGTACCGCGGGGTGGCTCCGGGGCAGACCGTGAAGCGGTTCGACAACAATTACAGCCCGTATTCGAACGTCAATGCGGAGGCTGCCGCCGAGGTCGCAAGACTGAAGGAAGAGGCGCGCCGCAGGGCGGAAGCGGAACGGCTGCGCCAAAACGGCGCGGCGCCCCGGCAGAAAAAAAGGTCGGGTTCCGTGGCGGTCGGCACGGTCCGCACGGTCAAAACCTCCGCCGTTACGGCGAGGGGAGGCATGGCGCCTGTCGCCCGCCGCGAAAACGGGCAGCTTGCCGAGTCAGGACCGAGGGAGGTCGCGATCAGGCGCGTCCCGTTCCCGAAGTTCGCGTTCGTCGTGATCTTCATGTGCATCGTCCTCTTTTTCATGATCCAGAGCTTCGTACACGTATATGAATACAAGCGTGAAAACGCCGAGCTGCGCGAGCAGGTGAACGAGCTCGTCGAGCGCGAGTCGCAGCTCCGAGCCGAGCTCGAGGACCGTATCGACGTTTCGGACGTTGAGGCGTGGGCAAAAGAGATCGGCATGATAAACGGCGGTCAGGTAGACGAAAATTACATAGATCTTTCGGGCGGAGACGTGATCGAGAACTTCGGCGGCAAGGATGACGGAGTCGGCAGCTTCTCGACGATGCTCAGCGCGATAATACAGAGGATAGCGGGGCTTCTCGGCTCCGGAGAATGACCGGGCGGTCATAAAGCGGGCGTCACACCGCATAGAATAAATATCGGCACGAAAAGAGTAAGGAGCAGGATGAGGTCTTGACGGCTCGTTACTCTTTTTGAATCTTTAAAAGGCAAGGGACGCGTTGCCGTAAAAGGCGGAGGTTTCGGATATGAAGATAGGCAGCGAGATATCGAAAAGATCGTTTTTTGTGCTTGCCGTATTCGTCGGGCTCTGGCTCTTGCTCTGTGCGGTGCTCTTCAACATACAGATCAACTCGTACGACGAATATCAGGGTCACGTCATTGACCAGATAACAAAGGAGACGACAGTCACCGCTAAGCGCGGCGACATATACGACACGAACATGAATCTTCTTGCGGGCAGCAAGTCCGTGTATCTCGTGTTCATTTCGCCGCAGGACATAATAAACTCGATGAGCGGCGGATTTTCGATCTTCGCGTCGGCGGACGATATGCCGGGGCTCAAGTACCCGGGTCTGTTCGGCGACGTTCAGCGCTCGACGCACTACTATACATACACGGACGCCGACGGCGTCACATCATCGTACGCGATGGACAGACTCATAGCGAAGGGGCTCTCCGAGATCCTCGGCGTCGACTACTCGAAGATAATGGAGCTGACCGGCAAAAAGGGCAGATACTACGAGGTCATAAAGAAAAACGTCGAAAAGCAGGACGCCGACCGCGTCCGCGAATTTATAGACGAATACGGGCTCGAAGAGCAGATCTACCTGACCGCGAGCACGAAAAGGTATTATCCGAACGATTCGCTCGCGTGCCATGTCATCGGGTTCGTCAACGCGGACGGGGACGGGGTATACGGTCTCGAATCGTACTACAACGACGTCCTGAAGGGCAGCACGGCAAAATATCTGACGGCGCGCGACGGTCACGGCAACGATCTCCCGACGGACTACGAGAGCTATCTCGACGAGCAGGACGGATATTCGATCATCTCGACGATCGACCAGTATTTGCAGTACAGGCTCGAGGAGGTCCTTTACGAGACGCTGACGGAGAACAAGGCGGACAACCGCGCGGCGGGCATATGCATCGACGTCAACACGGGCGAGGTGCTCGCGATGGCGACGGTCGGCGGCTACGACTTGAACGACCCCTACACGCTGACTGATTATTATCAGCAGAAGCTCATAAAATCGGGTCTTTCGGAGGGCACGGACGAATATACGTCCCTCCAGTCCGACCTTCGGTACATGATGTGGAACAATAAGGCGGTGACGGAGCTCTACGAGCCCGGCTCGACCTTCAAGATCATAACGAGCGCCATGGGACTCGAGCTCGGCGCCGTCAATCTGAACGACACCTTCACCTGCAACGGCAGCATAGTGATAGACGGATATTCCAAGCCGATCAAGTGCCACAAGCTCGGCGGGCACGGCACACTCGTGTTCCCGAACGCGCTCCAGCAGTCGTGCAACCCGGCGTTCGTCACGATAGGGCTGCGCATCGGCAGGGAGAACTTCTACAAGTATTTCCACCAGTTCGGATACGGTTCGAGGGTGGGGATCGACCTGCCGGGTGAGGCTGTCACGTACTATCACAGCTACAAGGATTTTTCAAACGTTTCCCTCGCCGTCTACGCGTTCGGGCAGACATTCAAAGTCACGCCGATACAGCACATAACGGCGATCGCCGCCGTGGCGAACGGCGGATATCTCGTGAAGCCGCACGTACTGAAGCAGATAATAGACTCGGACGGCAACGTCATAGATACGTATGATACTAACGTCGTCCGCCAGGTCATAAGCTCCGAAACGAGCAAGACGCTCTGCGGCATCCTTGAGGAAAACGTGTCCGGCAACGGCGGCGCGAAAAACGCGTACGTCGCGGGCTACAAGGTCGCGGCGAAGACGGGAACGTCGCAGAAGCGCGACAAATACGACGAAAACGGCGAGGACACGCTGCGCGTCAGCTCCTGCGTCGGATTCGCGCCGGCGGACGACCCGCAGATCGCGGTGCTCATACTTGTCGACGAGCCGAAGGCGGGCGTCGAGTACGGTTCCGTCGTCGCCGCCCCGTACGTATCGAAGTTTTTGACCTCCGCTCTGCCGTACCTCGGATTCGAACCGCAGTATTCGGACGAGGAAAAGGCGGCTGTCGAGTCCGTCGTAGGAAGATACGTCGGTTACTCGACCGAGTCGATGAAGACCAAGCTCGAGAGCGAAGGCTACAAATATGTTGTCGTCGGCAACGGCGACACGGTCACGGGTCAGATGCCCGCGGGCGGGACCGTCGTTTCGAATCTCGCCAAGGTCGTGATACTTTACACGAACGGAGAGGAGCCGAAGAACGACGTCGTTGTTCCGAACGTTGTCGGAAAGACGGCGGAGGCTGCGAACAGGCTCATAATCAACGCAAATCTCAACATCAGGATAGAGGGCGCCGCCAACTTTACGAGCGGCGACGGCGCGACGGTCGTCGAGCAGTCGCCGATGGCGGGCGAGACGGTCCCGGAGGGAACCGTAATAACGCTGACATTCAGACATCTTTCAAATATAACCGATTGATGGTCGGGATCTGAACTTAATATTTTGACCGGAGGAAACCAGAACTGAAGCTGTCTCTTCTTTGCGGGCGGGCAGGCTGCGCCGCGCCCCGGGAGGACGTAAATATCACGGACGTGACCACCGACAGCAGAAAGGTGGAAAAAGGGAGTCTCTTTATCGCCATCCGCGGTACGAGGCACGACGGGCACGATCATATCGCAGAGGCGGTCGGCGCGGGAGCCGCCGCCGTCGCCGCCGAGCCCGGAAGGTGCCGGGCGCCCGGCGTGCCGGTCATCGAAAGCGAAAATACGCGCCGCCTGTGCTCGCGGCTGTTCGCCGCGTTTTACGCGGGCGAGGATATGCCGGAGCACAAAACGCGGCTCGTTGCCGTCACCGGGACGAACGGGAAGACGACGGTCGCGCACATGATACGGCACATACTGATGTACGCGGGCTTCCGCGTCGGTCTGATCGGCACGGTCGGGACATCGTTCGGCTCGCGCGAATACGAGTCCGATTATACGATGACGACCCCGCCCCCGGAGGAATTTTACCGCATTATATGGGACATGATCGGGTCGGGCGCCGACTATATCGTTTTTGAGGCGAGCTCGCACGGCATAGCGCAGGAGCGCCTCGCGGGGCTCGACATCGTGGGCGCCGAGCTCTCGGCGGCGGTGTTCACGAATCTGACGCCGGAGCACATGGACTACCACGGCGGCATGGAGGACTATTTTTCGGTCAAATGCAGGCTTTTCACCGAATACGGTCCGCGTGTGAAGATAATAAACACGGCGGACCCGTACGGGGAGAGACTGTACGCGCTCGCGGGGGACGGCGCTGTCGCCGTCGATACCGCCGGCGGCGGTGGCGGGGTCGGTTCGGTTTACCCGAGCGGGACCGTCATGATGGGAGCCGCCGGGGTCGAGTACACGTATGTGTCCCGCGACGCGATATTCCCGATAAGCTGCCGTGTCCCCGGGCGGTACACGGTATACAACAGCATAGAGGCGGCGGCGACGGCGCTGTCGCTCGAGGTCGACCCGGTAACGGTGCGCGACGCGCTCGGCACGTTCTGCGGCGTGCGCGGCAGGATGGAGCGCGTCCGGTGCGACACGACAAAGTTTTCGCCGCACGTGTTCATTGATTTTGCGCACACTCCCGCCGCACTGTCGGGGCTGCTGTCGTCGCTCCGCGAGGCGGAGCCGTGCGGCAGGATCGTGCTCCTCTTCGGCTGCGGCGGGGACAGGGACAGAACGAAGCGCGCCGTCATGGGCAGGATCGCCGCCGACGGGGCGGACCTCACGATCGTAACGTCGGACAACAGCAGGACGGAGCGCGCCTCGGACATCATCGCTGAGATCATGAAGGGCGTGCCGTCCGGCGCCGCGTGCGAGGTCATCCCGGACCGCGCAGAGGCGATAGAATACGCGATAATGAACGCAACGCCGAAGGACGTGATCGTGCTCGCGGGAAAAGGGCACGAGAGCTATGAGGACGTGGGAGGCGTGAAGCGCGGCTTTGACGAGCGAAAGATCGTCGCGGCTGCGGTGGAGAAGAGATACGCGCTTTACGGAGGAATCTGATCCGTAAGGCTGCCGGAACAAAAAAAGGCAGGGAAGGGATATGAACGAAAGCGGCATAGGGCTGATACATCCGATGGACGCAGAATATATCGCCTCGGTCACGGGCGGGACGGTTTGCCCCGTGTCGGGCGGATTCGGCGGCAGCGCGAAAACGCTCACGACCGATTCGAGGACCGCCTCGGACGGCTGTGTTTTCGCGGCGATAGCCGGCGAGAATTTCGACGGTCACGACTATATAGGCAGCGCCGTCTCAGGCGGCGCGCGCATCGTTATAGCGGAGCGCATGCCGGAGGGCGAGCTGCCCGCCGGCGCCGACATCGTCATCACGGACAGCACGGTTCGCGCGCTCGGCGCGCTCGGCTCGGATTCGATACGCATCTCCGGGGCGAGGACCGTCGCCGTCACCGGCTCCGTCGGGAAAACGACGACGAAGGAATTCATAGCCGCGTGCCTGTCCTCGAAATACCGCGTCCACAAGACGGACGGGAACAAGAACAACGAGATCGGTCTGCCGTTGACGGCGCTGTCGATCGGCGAGGGGACCGAATACGCGGTCTTCGAGTGCGGCATGAGCGCGCTCGGCGAGATAGAATACCTTTCGAATATAGTGAGACCCGATATCGGCGTCATAACCAATATCGGGACGTCCCACATGGAGAGCCTCGGCAGCAGGGAAAACATCGCCCGCGCGAAGCTCGAGATCGTTTCGGGAATGGGCGGACGGGACGGCGGCGGTGTGCTCGTCATAAACGCCGACGAGCCGCTCCTGTACGGCGTCCGCGAGACGCTGCCCGTCGGAAAGGTAGTCACGGCGGCTCTGCACAACAGGGCTGCGGATTACAGGGCGGTCAATCTGCGCCGTGTCGGCAGCGGGACCGTGTTCGACCTCATATACAACGGCAGGGTCGCGACGAACATAGAGATCCCCGCGATCGGCGTTCACAATGTATATGACGCGCTTTACGCGTTCGCCGTCGGGATCTTGTGCGGCATGAGCGAGGCGGAGATCCGCGGCGGGCTGCGCGGTTTCCGCGGAGCGGCGATGAGACAGAAGATATACGACGAGGGCGGCATCACCGTTATCGAGGACTGCTATAACGCGAGCCCCGAGTCGATGCGAGCCGGAATAGACGTGCTTGTATCTCTGGCAAATGAGAAGGGCGGTCGCCCTGCGGCGCTCCTCGGAGACATGAAGGAGCTCGGCGAATACTCGCGCCTGCTCCACGAGCAGCTCGGTGTTTACGCGGCGAGGGCAGGCGTGAAGCTGCTCTTCACGTACGGTCCGCTCGCGGAAAATATAGCCGTGTCCGCCGTCAGCAACGGGATCAGAGCGGAAAACGTGTATGTCAATCTCGATGTCACGGACCCCGGCAAGACGGGAGAGATGATCCTCGGCGCGCTGCGCCCGGGCGACGTCCTGCTCGTCAAGGCGAGCCGCGCCGTCGCTGCGGAGGCGGTGCTTGAATACATGAAAAAGAAAAAACAGAACGACGCGCGATAGGACGTAGAGCCGTATGGAACTAAGCAGAGAAATGATCGTTATCATCTCCGTTATATGTACCTTCATATTGACGGTGGCGGTCTCACGCATAGTGATACCGATACTGAAGAGCCACAAGATGGGGCAGAAGATACTCGACATCGGTCCGCGCTGGCACAAATCAAAGGAAGGCACGCCGACGATGGGCGGCATCGCGTTTATATTCGCGATGACGGCGGTCGTCGCGGCGGACATCGCCCTGCTCGCGTTCCGGAACGGGGAGGTCCCGGTCGCCTTAACGCTTACGTTCGTATATTCTCTTCTCTGCGGCTTCATAGGCTGCATAGACGATACGGCAAAGCTCCGGCGCAAACAGAACGAAGGGCTCACGCCGCTGCAAAAGATCATTCTGCAATTCCTCATCGCCGCAGTGTACATAACGGCGCTCGTATACTTCGGGTGCATCGACGACTCGATCTATATACCCTACCTCGGGATAACGGTGGAACACGGCGGGATCCTTTACTATGCGTTCCTCGTCGTGCTCGCGGTCGGCGTAATGAACAGCGTCAACCTCGCGGACGGCATAGACGGGCTTGCCGCGACGGAAACTCTCGTCGTCGCCGTGATGTTCATACTTGCCGGGCTCCTGAAGTACGCATCCGACGGTGCGTTCTCCGGTGAGATAGCGTCGCTCGGCGCGGTCACCGCCGGAGGAATGCTCGGGTTCCTCGTCTACAATTTCCATCCGGCGCGCGTGTTTATGGGCGATACGGGCTCGCTGTTCCTCGGCGGGATCGTCATGGGCGGCGCCCTGATGCTGAAAAACCCGCTCATCGTCATCGTCTACGCGATGATGTACATAATCGAGTCCGTCTCGGACATACTTCAGGTCATATATTTCAAGCTGACTCACGGGAAAAGGCTTTTCAAAATGGCGCCGATACACCACCACTTTGAAAAGTGCGGCTGGGGCGAGATAAAGATCGTTGTCGTCTTTTCGATGATGACGGCGCTGTTCTGCGCCGCCGCGTACATGGGGCTGCCGGCGATGTCGGTCCTTTTGAGAGTATAACGCGTATAAAAATCAGTGGGAAAAGGAGGGAGCGTCTGTGAACACCGCAAACGAAGAAAAACTGCATACTCGCCCCGCGGCAAAGACCCTGCGGGATCCGAAAAATAAGGTCCGCGAGCCCTCCCGAGGCATGACGGTACGCGAAAACGACCGCGTGACCGCGCTCGACACCGCGACCGATAAAAAAAAGGAGCGCGAGCCCGAATATATAAGGATAAAAACGTCGCCTGACCGGATCCTCATGGTCCTCGTTCTGGCGCTCATCTCGATCGGGTCCATAATCGTCTTTTCGGCGAGCTTCCCCTACGCGATCAGTCAGGGGCTTGACAGCTACTACTATGTGCGCCGCCAGGTCATATTCGTGGCGCTCGGACTTGTCGGCATGACGGTCGCGATGAGAATACCTTACGATAAATATAAAAAGCTTGCTCCGTTCGTGTACGGGGCGGCGGCAGTGCTGCTCGTGCTCGTTCTGTTCATAGGCGTCTCGGAAGGCGAGGCGCGCCGCTGGATCTCGATACCGGGCGTGCCGATAACGATACAGCCGTCCGAGATCATGAAGATTGGGCTGATACTCATGCTCGCGGCGTATTTCGGCAAGTACGCGGAATATATGCGGCGTGGCATAAGCGTGAAAATGCGCCTTTTGTACGGGACGATCTACCCGGCGTTCATACTGTTTCCGGCGTGCGCGCTCGTCCTGCTCGAAAAGCATCTCTCCGGAACGATCATAATATTTATGATAGGCATCGTCGTTATGTTCCTCGGCGGCACGAGCGTCATTATGACGGGCGGGCTGTACGGCGCCGCGGGGCTCGCGGCGGCTGCCGCGTACGTGATGGCAAATCCTTACGCGCTCAAGCGCTTAACTACATACGGCAACGAAAACGCCGACATCCTCTCCGACAAGTGGCAGACGACGCAGGGGCTCTACGCCATAGGCTCGGGCGGGCTCTTCGGACTCGGGCTCGGTCAGTCGCGGCAGAAGTACAGCTACGTTTCCGAGCCGCAGAATGACTTTATTTTCACGATCTGGTGCGAGGAGACCGGCTATATCGGCGCGCTCTTTGTCATCGCGCTGTTCATCGCGCTGCTTTTCCGCGGATTCACGGTCGCGCGGCGCGCGCCCGACGTCTTCTCTTCGCTCGTCGTGTACGGCATAATGAGCCATATCACGCTTCAGGCGATACTTAATGTCGCGGTCGTTACGGACACGATACCGAACACGGGCATCGCGCTGCCGTTCTTCTCATACGGCGGCTCCTCGCTCATAATGCTGATGTTCGAAATGGGGATAGTCCTGTCCGTTTCGAGACATTCGCGGCAGCAAAAGCTCTGAAAAAACAAACACCGAGAGGTAGTATATGCGTGTACTTATGACGGGCGGCGGCACGAGCGGTCACGTCAATCCGGCGCTCGCGATAGCCGAGACGATAAAGCTGAACGCGCCCGGCTCCGAAATAGCTTTCGTCGGGACGCCGCGGGGGATCGAGAACAGGCTCGTCCCGAGGGCGGGATATAAGCTCTACCACGTGGACGTGCGCGGGCTTCGCCGTTCGCTCTCTTTGTCGAACATCCGCGCCGCATATCTTGCGGCGGTGTCTCCGTACCGCGCGAAGGAAATAATAAAGGAGTTCCGCCCCGACATCGTCATCGGGACGGGCGGATACGTGTGCTGGCCCGTCGCGAGGGCGGCGCAGATGATGGGCGTGCCGACGGTGCTGCACGAGTCGAACGCGTTCCCCGGTGTCGCCGTCCGGATGCTCGCGGACAGGACGGACAAGATCCTTCTGAACTTCGCCAAAACGGCGGAATACCTGAAAAAATGCCCGGAGGAAAAGCTCACCGTCGTCGGGAACCCGCTGCGCGCCGGCTTTGACCCCAAAACGGACCGCGCGTCCGCCCGGCGCGCCATAGGCGCCGAGGGGTACGAAAAGGTCATCCTCTCATACGGCGGCAGCCTCGGCGCAACACACGTGAACGAGGCTGTCATCGCGATGATGCGCGACTACACAAAGGAGCATCCGGAGATACTGCATACGCTCGCCGTCGGGACGATCGAATGGGAGCGCGCGAGCAGTCTCTTTTCGGAATACGGGCTCGGCGGTGTGCCGAATCTGCGCCTTGTCGAGTATTTGTACGACATGCCGGCGCAGATGGCGGCGGCGGACCTCATAATATGCCGCGCCGGCGCCATGACGATCTCCGAGGTCGCGATGATGCGGCGCCCGGCGATCTTTGTCCCGTCCCCGAACGTGACGGAGAACCATCAGTACAAAAACGCGCTCGTGCTCGCCGAGGCGGACGCGGCGGTCATAATCGAGGAAAAGGATCTCGACGGCGGGCGCGCGCTCATAAAGACCGCGTCCGAGCTGATCGGGGATGACGGACGCCGCGCGAGAATGGGCGAGGCTGCCGGCGCTTTCGCGGTCGGGGACGCGAACAGACGCATCTGGGAAGAAATAAAAAAGCTCACAAACGTGTGATCTTTTGCGGGAAGCGGAAAAATGGCGGAAAACAGAAAAAAACGCAAGGTATCGAATATAGTCGCCGCGACGGAGGATCTGGACATCACGGAACGCCGCCGCTTTTTCCGGATCCTGCGAAAGACGAAGTACGCTAAAAAAAGCGACAAAAAGCAGGCGGAGCTCGCCGCCAAGGTACACGACATTGTCAAGGACAACGCGGAGCGGCAGGAATACGAGGACAAATTCGCGCACAACGTCGCCGTCACGTCGAAGCATGAGCGCCGGCGCAGATTCAAGGTCCGCTGGCGCTTTTACACGTTCCTCATAACGGGCGGATTCGTGCTGCTGCTCGTCGGGTACCTGCTCTTTTCGTATGTGCTCGTCGTCGACAGCATCGAGGTCACGGGTACGGAGCGGTACGGTGCGGAAATACTCATTGCGGCGAGCGGGCTCGAGCCGGGGATGAAGCTGTTCTCGCCGTCGATAGACGAGGGGGAGATATCCGAGAGGATCATAGACAGGTTCCCGTACATCAAAGAGGTTAGGCTGCACAGGAATATCCCGGACAAGCTCACGCTTGAGGTGACAGAGGAAGACCCGGAATTTTTCGCCGAGGTATACGGCGAATACTATCTTCTGACCTCGGAAATGCGGGTCCTTGAAAGGCGGAGCGAGCCTCCGGAGGGCGGGCTCATAAAGCTGAAGCTCCCGGTCGGCGACATCAAGGCAGTCCGCGATGGGCAGGTCCTGTCGCTCGGAGGGGACATGCTCGACGTCGTGCTGCGCGCCGCGAAGGCGGTTTGCACCGAGCAGATGCGCGAAAAAACGGCTATACTCGACGTCAGCGACAGATTCAATATTGCGATATCGTATGACGGCAGGTTCCGCCTCGAGCTCGGGACGGTCACGGATATAGACATAAAGCTGACGCTCGCGTTTGAAGTGATGAAGAGCGAGAAGTTCGAGGGCGGAAACAAGGGGACGATATACCTTGACGACGTCAACCGTGTCCGCGCAATAATAGACAATCAGCTCGAGCTTGATTGGTAAAAGGACGGAGTTATACTGTATCCTTGAAAAAAATTTTAAAAAATGCGGTTTTGCGCGATTAAAAATCAAAAGATGTATTGCAAAATTGCAAAAAAAATGTTATTCTATATATAATGGTATCTTTATAAACGCGCAGTGCGCCCGTCTGGCGTACAATGACTGCGGCGGGGAGGAAACTAAATGGCATTCGAACTTGACGATAATTTTGAAAGCGGCGTAAATATTAAGGTCATAGGCGTCGGCGGCGGCGGCGGAAACGCCGTCAACAGGATGATCACGTCTCACATCAGGGGCGTTGAATTCATCTGCATCAACACGGACAAGCAGGCGCTCCTTCATTCAAGCGCGCCGAACAAGATCCCGATAGGCGAGAAGATCACGAAGGGTCACGGCGCAGGCGCGAATCCCGAGGTCGGCGGACAGGCTGCTGAGGAAAACCTCGAGGAGATCAAGAACGCTATCCAGGGCGCTGACATGGTGTTCATCACAACGGGCATGGGCGGCGGTACCGGAACCGGCGCGGCTCCAGTTGTCGCCCGCGCGGCGAAGGAGATGGGCATCCTGACCGTCGGCATCGTTACAAAACCGTTCGCTTTCGAAGGCAAGCGCAGGATGACGCAGGCTGAGGAGGGCATAGAAAACCTCCGCCAGTACGTCGATTCGCTCGTCGTCATTCCGAATGAAAGGCTCGCACAGGTCTCCGAGGCTCGCATCACGCTCATGAACGCGTTCGAGATCGCGGACGATGTGCTCCGCCACGGCGTGCAGAGCATATCCGAGCTCATTAACGTCCCCGGGCTCGTCAACCTCGACTTTGCCGACGTTTCTTCAATTATGAAGGACGCCGGGCTCGCCCACATGGGTGTCGGCGAGGCGAACGGCAAGGACAAGGCGGAGCTCGCCGCAAAGGCGGCGATCTCGTCTCCGCTGCTCGAGACCTCGATCTCCGGCGCGACGGGGATCCTCGTCAGCATCACGGGCTCTCCCGACATCGGACTCGACGACGTCATTCAGGCGTCGACGATGGTCTCCGCCGAGGCTCATCCGGACGCGAACATAATCTGGGGCGCAAATCTCGACCCCGAGCTCGAAGACAAGATGAAGGTCACGATCATTGCGACCGGCTTCGCAAGAAAGGACGACACGAAGGTCCAGCGCCATGTGGCGCCGACGCCCACCGAGCGTCCGAAGCCCGCTGCAGAGGCGGCTCCCGAGGCTGCCGCACCCGAGAAGAGCACCCCGGACGCTCCGAAGGCTCCCGAGGACGAGGAAGACTACTTCAACGGCGAGGACATATATAAGCAGCAGCGCGGCACGCAGCCGCAGCCGAAGGTGAGCGAGGATTCGTTCACCGATTCCGGCGACGGCGTGATGTCCGACGATGATTTCGACGATTTGATGAACATTCTCAAGAAGCCGAAGAACAACGGCGGCAGCGGGTTAAGAAGATTCTGAAAAAAGCGGTCCCGGAGGGATGATCCCTCCGGGACCTTTTTTTCAGATCACCTCGCCGTAAACGACGCCGTCCCTGACAGAGATGAACCTTACGTCGCGTATCTCACCCTGACGGACGCCCGCCGGCGGCGTTCTGACCTCGACGAAGGAGGCGGTCCTGCCGGAGTGCATGCCGTCGATGTCGGATTCGAAGAGGACCGGGGCGCTCCCGACCGCGATATATTCGCGCAGAAGCGCGTCTCTGACGTCTTCCCCGAGCTGTATCAGGCGCGACGAGCGCTCGTGCTTTATGCTCTCGGGGACCTGTCCGTCCATCTTTTCGGCGGCTGTCCCGCGTCTTTGGGAGAACGCGAAGACGTGGAGCTGCAAAAATCTCACCCTGCGGACGAAGGCGAGCGTTTCCTCAAAGTCTTCCTCGGTCTCACCCGGGAATCCGACGATGAGATCCGTCGTGAACATGACGCCGGGGACGGCGGCGCGCAGCGCCTCCATGCGCGCCATAGCGGACTCGGCGGTATATTTCCGCCTCATCGCCGCGAGCGTGCGCGAACAGCCGCTTTGCAGCGAGAGGTGATAGTGCGGGACGAGAGCCTTCGTCTCCTTCGCCATATTGATGAAGTCCGGTGTGATGACGGTCGGCTCGAGCGAGCCCAAGCGAATGCGCTCGATGCCGGGAATTT
Organism: uncultured Clostridia bacterium; assembly: GCA_947624995.1. GTDB lineage: Bacteria > Bacillota > Clostridia > Oscillospirales > CAG-272 > DTU064. The sequence continues at coordinate 5,054 of CANQMS010000010.1, read as the reverse complement.
CGGCGGCGCGGCGGATAAGACCGGTCAGCGCACCCCCCGTGTCGCGCCCGTATGACGCCGTCTCTATCCCGGTGAGGACGACCTCGCGCACGCCTCCCCGCGCCAGCGCCGTGACTTCGCTTACGATATCCTCCTCCGCGCGCGAGCGTACGGGACCGCGCATCGACGGGATGAGGCAGTATGCGCATCTCCCGTCGCATCCGTCGCAGATCTTGACATACGCTCGCGTGCGAGGCGCGTGCGTTATCGACATTTCCTCGATCTTCCGCATACCGGCGATATCCCCGTCCGAGACGAGGATGCGGGGCTTGTCGGGCACGCCGTTTTTGATAATATTGAGCGCCTCGTCGGCGGCGCGCAGCTTGTCCTTGTTGCCGATGACAGAGGCTACCCCGCCTATGGCTGCGGCAGCCGACGGCAGAGACTGCGAAAGGCAGCCGCAGACGATGACGGCGCCCCCGCCGCGCGCGGCGCGGCGTATATACTGGCGGCTCTTCCGCTCCGCCTCCGCCGTCACGGCGCACGTGTTGATTATGTAAACGTCGGCGTCCCCTCCCTCCGGCACAAGCTCAAAGCCGAGGGCGCGCAGCCTCTCGGCGATCGCCTCGCTTTCGTATTGATTTACCTTGCAGCCGAGCGTTATGACTGACGCTGCCGGCATCCTGCATTCGGTACCCATTTTTGCCCTTTCCCGCATTTCCCGATCGGTTTTAACACTTTTCGCGCGGTTTTCATATAGTAAAAGCAGTATAACACAAGTTTGCGAGATTGTAAAGGAACCGTTCCCCGAAACTTACGGCGCGGATGATGCCGGGAAGTGATGCCGAGGTCCTCCGGATAAAAGTCGCCGTGCTGATCACGCAGGTGTCGCGGACGCTTGAAAATTGCGCCCCCTATATTTTGCTCGCGCGCCATAAATTTCTGCGGCTTTTTTTCCGCGCGCGTGACAAAATAGGGATATGAGAAAAAAACGGGAAAGAAAATATAGGACGCATCCGCTCGTCGGCGCGGCGCTCGCGCTGTCGCTGCTCCTGACGGCGGCTGTGTGCGCGGCATCGTACGGATTTTACCTCTATGTAGAAAGGGAGAACGAGGCGGCGCTCAAAATGAGGGAGCGGTGCGCTTACGAGGCGTATCTCTCGCTCTGCGAGAATCTCGGGCGGCGCGAGATGCGGGCTGCGGCGGAGGCGCTTTCAAGGTGCGAGCTGTTCGGCGGATGCGCGGAGGCGGACGGCTTGCGCGCGGCGATTTTGAGCGGCAGCGTCACGGACGAGACGGCGGAGGCGCTCCGCGGCGCGCTTGACGGCGGCGCCACGATATTCGAGGCGGTGAGGCGCGCGGACGAGGCGGCTGGGCGAGCGCTTCCGGAGTCGGGCACTGCCGGCGCCCGGGACGGGATGTGGGCGACGCTGCGCGGGCAGGACGAGATCGGCGAGGCGGAGGCGCACAGACTCGCCGCGGGATTTGTCGGCGGCGGGGTATCACTCACGGCGGCGGAGAGCCGCACGTTCCCGCCGGTGTACACGTTTCTGTGCAAAAACGCGTCCGCAGACATAACGAAGGCGGGCGGCAGGCTCTTAACGATGTATGTTTACAGGCACGGAAGCGCCGAGGTGCGCGGCAGGGAGAGCTGCCTTTCGGCGGCAAAAAAGTTCCTTGGCGGGGCGGGAATAAGCAGGGCGGAGCTCGTCTCGGAGGCGGCGGAGGCGGACGGGTACACGTACGTCTTCTGCGGGACGTTCCGGCTCGCGGACGAGACGGTGCTCTGTACGGACGAGACGGTCACGGTCGGAGTTTGCGCCCGCGGAGGCGGCGTCCGATTTTTCGATGCGGCGGGATATTATATGTACCGACCGGCATCATATGACGTCAGCGGCGTTAAGATCGGCAGAAACGAAGCCGCCCGTATGCTCGGCACGGACGCGGAATATCTGACGCCGATATATTCGGGCGGGAGGCTATTTTGGAGGCTCAGTGGTGTGAAAACACTGCTCTGCGACGCCGAAACGGGTGAAATCAGGGTTCAAAATCCGTCAAAATAGCGAAAATCGCTTGCAATCTGCGGAAATGAGTGTTATAATCCCCTCTGTATGATGGGAACAAATACCGTCATAAATCGTCGTCCGCACGTATAAAACGGACGAAACGAAAGGTCACCTACTCATGAGAGAGCATTACGGCGAACACAAGAACGAGAAATATTATATCACCACCGCCATCGCGTATGCATCCGGCAAGCCCCATATCGGAAATACGTATGAGGTTATAATGACGGATGCGGTCGCGCGGTTCCGCCGCCAGCTCGGCTCCGATGTCTTCTTCTGCACGGGGACAGACGAGCACGGCGAGAAGATCGAGAACCTCGCCGCGAAGGAGGGGATCACGCCGAAACAGCTCGTCGACCGCGTGGCGGGCGAGGTGCGCGCGCTCTGGGATCTCATGAACACGAGCTACGACCACTTTATCCGCACGACGGATGCGCACCACGAGGCTGCGGTCGCGCACGTCTTCAAGGAGATGTACGAGCGCGGAGACATTTACAAGGGCACATACGAGGGCTGGTACTGCGTCCCGTGCGAGAGCTTTCTCACCGACACGCAGGTCGTGGGCGGTGTCTGCCCCGACTGCGGCAGACCGGTGGAGCGCAAGAGCGAGGAGGCGTATTACTTCGCCGCGAGCAAGTACGCGCCTGCGCTGATCAAATATATTGAAGAGCACCCTGAATTCATCGAGCCCGAATCCCGCAAAAAGGAGATGCTCAACAATTTCCTATACACGGGGCTCCAGGACCTCTGTGTCTCCCGCACCTCGTTCAGGTGGGGGATCCCCGTGTCGTTTGACGACCGGCACGTCATATACGTGTGGCTCGACGCGCTCTTCAACTACGCGACGGCGCTCGGATACGACCCGGAAAACGGGGAGGATCAGCCGGACGCATTCAAGAAATACTGGCCCGCGGAGGTCCACGTCATAGGCAAGGATATCCTCCGCTTCCACACGATCTACTGGCCGATCTTTCTGATGTCGCAGGGGCTGCCGCTGCCGAAAAAGGTCTTCGGTCACCCGTGGTTCAACTTCGGCGCCGACAAGATGTCCAAGTCGAAGGGCAACATTCTCTATGCGGACGATATCGCTAAGCGCGTCGGCGTTGACGGCGTGCGCTACTACGCGCTGTCCGAAATGCCTTACGCGCAGGACGGCAGCATCACGTGGGAGGCGATAGTTTCCCGCTACAACAGCGATCTTGCGAACAACCTCGGGAATCTCGTCTCGCGCACCGTCGCGATGACGAAGAAATATTTCGGCGGCACCGTTCCCGCGCCCCGCGAGGAGACGGAGCTTGACGCGGAGCTGAAGTCGGCGGTCCTTAAGGCTGTTGACGGGGTTTACGGCAATATGCTCACGTTCCACGTCGCGGACGCGCTCGAGTGCATCTTCACGGCGCTGCGCCGCGCTAACAAGTATATAGACGAGACGACGCCGTGGACGCTCGCGAAGGGCGGGGACGCGGAGCACGCCCGCCTCGGCACGGTCATATACAACCTGCTCGAATCCATCAGGATCTGCGCCGTGCTGCTCTATCCGTTCATCCCCGCGTCCTCGGACGCGATCATGTCTTCCCTCGGGACGGACATGCGCGATTATGACGCGCTCGAGAGCTTCGGCGGGCTCGCCGCCGGCGGCACCGTCGGTGACGCGGCGCCGCTGTTCGCGCGCATTGATGAGGAAAAGCTCCTCGCGGAGATAGCGGCGGAGCGCGCTGCAAAGGAAAAGGCTGCCGAAGCCGAGGAATCAAAGGGATCAAAGGCGGAGTCCGCGCGCCCGGAGGGCGTTGCCGAGATCGGAATAGACGACTTTATGGGCGTCGAGCTGAGAACGGCGGAGGTCGTCGCGTGCGAGCGCGTCCCGAAGGCGAAGAAGCTGCTGAAATTGCAGCTCGACCTCGGATATGAAAAGCGGCAGGTCGTCTCCGGCATCGCAAAGTGGTACGCGCCGGAGGACCTTGTCGGAAAAAAGGTCATCGTCGTTGCGAATCTGAAGCCGGCGACGCTGTGCGGCGTTGAGAGCCGCGGCATGATACTCGCCTCGGGCGAGGACGAGGTGCGCGTCGTATTCCTTGCGCCCGACACGCCGAATGGCGAGCGCGTCAGATGATCGGATAAAAATGACGCTGTTTGATTCCCACGCGCACTACGACGACGAAAGATTCGCGCGCGAATACGAGGGCGGCGCACATGATGCTCTGCGGGACGCGAAGGCCGCCGGGGTCGGATATATAGTAAATTCCGGCGCCGACCTTGAGACGTCGCGCGCGAGCATCGCGCTTGCACAGGCGTCCGGCGGCGAGCTCCCGGAGATATTCGCCTCCGTCGGGATCCATCCGACGGAGACGGGAAAATATCCGTCCGTCACGGACGCGGTGCGTGAGCTTCGCGTTCTTGCGCGCGAGGAGCGCGTCGTCGCGATCGGCGAGATAGGTCTTGACTACCACTACCCGGAAACGGACCGGGAGACACAGAAGGAATTCTTCCGCGCGCAGCTTATTTTGGCGCGCGAGCTCGGGCTCCCCGTCGTCATACACGACAGGGACGCGCACGGAGACGTTTTTGACATCCTGCGCGGTTTCCGCGACGTGAAAACGCTCCTGCACTGCTATTCCGGCAGCGCCGAGATGGCGCGGCAGTACGCGGACGCGGGCGTTTATATGTCGTTCGGCGGGGTATTGACGTTCAAAAACGCGGAAAAAACGCGCGAGGCGGTGAGAGCAGTGCCGCGCGGGCTCATCATGCTCGAAACGGACGCGCCGTATCTTGCGCCCGTCCCGCACAGGGGAGAGCTGAATTTCTCGGCGTATATGACGTATACGGCGGCGGCACTCGGCATAGTGCTCGGGGTGAGCGCTGAGGATGCCGCGCTGTCGGCGGCGGAGAATTCAAAAAGGTTTTACGGCATAGAATAATATATCTGCCCCAAAACTTATGATCTGAGCGAAATAAAGAAATAAAAAAATCGTAGCAAGAAAAAACGGGACGACAAAAGCCTCCCGAAGAGGG
>CANQMS010000009.1 GCA_947624995.1 uncultured Clostridia bacterium | reverse complement strand
GGGACCGGAGGTCAGTTGAGTTTGAGCACCGTCAGATGCGCGGATGCGGCAAGCGTCCCGCCTGCCGACGGCGTGACAGAACGGACGAGACTATACTTATAATGCGAGGGAGGGGATTTTGAAAAATCCCCTCCCTCGCGCTCTCTCCCAAAACTTTTCGGGACCGGAGGTCAGTTGAGTTTGAGCACCGTCAGATGCGCGGATGCGGCAAGCGTCCCGCCTGCCGACGGCGTGACCGTCAGAGCCGTCGGGTTCCCGGACGGGTTGCGGACCGTTAAGACAGCACCGGGCGCCGTCGACGTCACGACCGCAAATCCCGTGATCGCCGACGTCCCCGTCGCGCGCCCCGTCGCCGTAGGCAAAAGCTCGTTGCCGTCGAGCGTCAGGACGAGCTGCCCCGGCTGGTTCACGCTGACGCTGAACATCACAAGATAGCTGCCCGGCTCCTCAAGTCTGAAGGACGAGGGTCCGACGCGCCCGACCGCCCCGCCGCCGGAGCCGCCGTCGTTCGGGAATTCGACATCCGCCCCCGGCGCCACCGTCGCCGCATTGTCCGGCGGCATCAGCGCATAAAAGTCCGCGAATCCCGCAACTCCCGCGGGTCCGGTCTCACCCTGTTCGCCTTGCGGTCCGGTCTCGCCTTGCGGTCCCGCGGGTCCAGTCTCACCCTGCGGACCTGTCGGTCCTGCCGGTCCAGCGGGTCCAGTCTCACCTTGCGGACCTGTCGGTCCTGCGGGTCCAGTCTCGCCCTGCGGTCCGGTGGGTCCTGCCGGACCAGCGGGTCCAGTCTCACCCTGCGGTCCTGTCGGTCCTGCCGGACCAGCGGGTCCGGTTTCACCCTGCGGACCCGTGGGTCCTGCCGGTCCAGTCTCACCCTGCGGTCCTGCCGGACCAGCGGGTCCGGTTTCACCCTGCGGTCCTGCCGGTCCTGCCGGTCCAGCGGGTCCGGTCTCACCCTGCGGACCTGTCGGTCCTGCCGGTCCAGCGGGTCCGGTTTCACCTTGCGGTCCTGCGGGTCCTGCCGGTCCGGTTTCGCCCTGCGGTCCTGCCGGTCCTGCCGGTCCTGCCGGTCCAACTTCACCTTGCGGACCCTGCGGTCCGGTCGGTCCTGCCGGTCCTGCCGGTCCGGTTTCGCCTTGCGGACCTGTCGGTCCTGCCGGACCTGCCGGTCCGGTTTCGCCTTGCGGACCTGTCGGTCCTGCCGGTCCGGTTTCACCCTGCGGACCCGTGGGTCCTGCCGGTCCGGTTTCGCCCTGCGGTCCGGTCGGTCCTGCCGGTCCGGTCTCGCCTTGCGGTCCCGTAAGCCCAATCGGACCCCGCGGACCCGTAAGCCCGATCGGACCTTGCGGACCCTGCGGGCCTGCCGGACCGGGCTCGCCCGGTTCACCCTGCGCACCCCGCGGACCTGTCGGTCCTACGGGTCCCCGTTCGCCCTGCGGTCCGGGCGCACCGGGCGTACCCGGTTCGCCCTTGGGACCCGTGAGTCCTCTCGGACCCATTTGTCCCATCGGACCCATCGGACCTCTTTCGCCCTCGGGACCGCGCAGACCCTGCGGACCCTGTTTGCCGGGCGCGCCGGGCTTGCCCGGTTCACCCTGTTCGCCCTGTTTGCCGGCCGGACCTCTCGGGCCCATCGGACCCACGGGACCGCGCGGACCCTGTTCACAGCAAGGCGGCTGCGCGTCATGGCAATGCTTTTCGCACTGTCTTTCCTGCCGCGCGGGGTGGTACTTCATCCCGCCGCAGTCATCCCTGTCGAAGAAATCGTCACTGTTCATATCATACCTGCCTTATCAATTGAGTATGAGGAGCTCACCCTCATGATATGACAGTCTCTTCCGGCGCGTTCACAAATTAAGTAATAAAAGCCTTTGAAAAGAGGAGCGCGAGGAGAGAAACTTTCCCCGGAAAGTTTCTCTCCTCGCACAAAACCCCAAATATATCAATCTCAATAAAATCTTTCTCTCCGCTTTTTGCGGATGACGATGACTGCGATGCCTGCGGCGATACCGACGGCGATGACGGCGGCGGTGACATAGACATCTGCTGGCAGACCGCCCGTGATCTTCATATCCTCCCAGAGCGAATTGACGAGCTCGAGCGTGTCCGCGTCGAGATTGCGGTACGCGTAGCTGTTCAGCTCCTCCGCGAAGTTGAAGCCCTCGGGATAGAGGATCTCCATCGCCTCCTCGCCCATATCCTCGATATAGCCCTCATCCTCGAACACGAGCGAATTCGGCGACGCGTAGTATATATATTCCGCGTTCGCTATCGCGACATCGGGGGAGAGCATGAAGTTGATGAAGAGCTGCGCGATCTCCTTGTTCGCGCTGCCGGCGGGAACGCACATTGCGTCGACGAACACGTTTGTACGCTCGGGGTAATAGAACCCGAGGTCCTCGTTGATGTCGAGCATCGTGAAGTAGTCGCCCGCGTAATAGGCGGCGACCGCCGCCTCGCCGGACTCCATCTTGTTGTAGATCTCGTCCATGACGTAGCTCTGGACGAGCGGCTTCTGCCGGAGCATCACCTCCTGCACGCTGCGCCAGACGTCCGGGTCGGTCGTGTTCACGTCCGCGCCGAGCATGTACTGCGCCGTCGCGAACCCGTCGCGCGAGTTGTTGAACTGGAGGATCTTGCCCGCGTACTTCTCGTTCCACATGAGCTCCCAGCCGCCGAGGTCCTCCTCGTCGACCATCGTCGTATTGTATATGACGCCGACGCGCCCGTACGTGTACGGGACGGAATATTCGTTCTCCGGGTCGTAGAAGAGCCCGCGGTAGTCCTCGCCGATGTAATCGTAATAGCACTCGGCGCCGTACTTTTCGCAGACGGACTCGATGTCGATCTTTGCGAGCAGCCCTTCCTCTATCATTCGCTCGATCATATAGTCGGACGGGATGATGACGTCGTAATTCGACGTGCCGCTGCTGATCTTTGCGTACATATCCTCATTCGACGGATACGTCGTGTAGTGTACCTTCATGTCGCGCCCGGTCAGCTCCTTATAGTAGAGCTCGAACTCGTGCGTCACGTTGAGAGAATCCTCCGAGCCGTCGGAGATGTACTCGCCCCAGTTGTAGACATAGAGGTCGTCGTGCTCGCCGCCCGAGCAGGACGCGAGCATCAAAAGCGAGGCGAGGGCGATCACGGCGAAAAACAGCTTTTTCATTTCGCGGCGCCCCCTTCCTTCCCGCGGAAGCGCAGCGTGCGGCGCTTTTCCGTCTTCGCGTCGGCGCGCTCGCTCCGGTCGCTCATGTTGTAGACGACGAGCAGGAGCAGGACGGCGGCGAAGATGAGCGTCGAGAGCGCGTAAATATCCGGCTTGACGCTCTTCTTTATCATCGAATAAATGTGTATCGTCAGCGTCTCAAACGACGAGCCGCTCGTGAAATTGCTGATGACGAAGTCGTCAAACGACAGCGTGAACGCCATGATGAGCCCGGTCACGACGCCGGGCATGATGAACGGCAGCTCCACCTTGAAAAACGACTGTATCGGCGTGCAGCCGAGGTCGAGCGCCGCCTCAGGAATATTTTTGTCCATCTGCTTCAGCTTCGGCAGGACGGACAGGATCACGTACGGCAGATTGAACGTCACGTGCGCGATCAAGAGCGTCCAGAACGAGAGGTACGACTCGAGCCCGAGCAGCGTCCCGACAAAGACGAAGAGCAGCATCAGCGAGATACCGGTCACGATGTCGGGATTCATCATCGGGATGTTTGTCACGGACATGACGGCGCCGCGCATAAAGCGGTTCCGCATTTTGTGTATGCCGACGGCGGCGAGCGTGCCGACGACGGTCGAGATCACGGCGGAGGAGATCGAGAGCACGAGAGTGTTGCGCAGCGCTTCGAGCGTCGCCGAGTCGCGGAGCATCTCGCGGTACCAGTAGAGAGAGAGCCCCTGCATCTCGGTCGTCGACTCGCCCGAGTTGAACGAGATCAGGATCATGACCGCGATCGGCGCGTAGAGAAAGATAAAGACGAGGATCAGATAAATGCGCGAAAGTATCTTCATTATTTAATGCGCCTCCTCTCCGTCTCCTCGGCGTCGGTGTAATGGTTCATGACCGCCATCGAGATCAGGATAAGTATCATCAGGACGAGCGAGAGCGCCGCGCCGAAGTGGTAGTTTATCGCCGTCCCGACGAAGTAGCTCTCTATCGTGTCGCCTATGAGCTGGAACGTGCCGCCGCCGAGCTTCTGTGAAATATAGAACGTGGAGATCGACGGGACGAACACCATCGTTATGCCGGAGATGACGCCGGAGAGCGACATCGGCATCACGACCTTTGTCAGCCGCTGCCAGCCGGAGCAGCCGAGGTCTGAAGCCGCTTCAAGCAGTTTTTCGTCGATGCCGGACATGACCGTGTATATCGGCAGGATCATGTACGGCAAAAAGCAGAACACCATCCCGACGACGACGGCGCCCGGCGTGTTGATCATGTGGACGGAGAGCCCGAAGACGGAGAGGATCGAGTTGATGATGCCCGTGTCCTCAAGGATCGTCATCCACGAATACGTCGTGATGAGGAAGTTCATCCAGAGCGGTATCATGATGAGCAGTATCATGATGCGCTGCCACTTCTCTCTCATGCGGGAGAAGATGTACGCGAGCGGGTACGCGATCACGAGGCAGATCACCGTCGCGATCAGCGCGAGGCAGACGGAGTTGACGAAGATGAGAACGTAATTCGAGGTGAACAGGCGCGCGATGTTCTCGGTCGTGAACGCGCCGTCCGCGTCGGTGAACGTGTAGTACACGACAAAGATGAGCGGTGCGATGATGAAGAGCACGCTCCAGACGATGTGCGGGTACGCGGACGCCCGCTCCAAAAAGCTCTTTTTCAATCCTCTTCCTCCTCGCTGTTCTCGGAGAGCGCGTCAAGCTCGTCGGAGAACGACGAATAGTCGCCGAACATCCCCGAATATTCCGATTTGTTCATTATGTGTATCGCGTCCGGCTCGATGTCGATGCCGATAACGGCGTCCGGCGCGACGTAATCCGTCGTCTGTATCATCCACTTGAAGCCGCCGATGTCGACGATGACCTCGTAGTGAACGCCCTTGAACGTGACGGAGGTGACCTTTCCTCTCAGCATCCCGGACTCGGGCGAGACGACGTCCACGTCCTCCGGGCGCACGACGACGTCGACCGGCGTGTCCTTGCCGAAGCCCTTGTCGACGCAGACGAACGTCTGCCCCGACATCTTGACCGAAAAGTCGTCGAGCATCACGCCGTCAACGATGTTCGATTCGCCGATGAAGTCGGCGACATAGGCGTTTTTCGGCTCGTTATATATATCCGTCGGCGTTCCGATCTGCATTATCGACCCGCCGTTCATGACGACGACGGTATCGGACATCGAGAGCGCCTCCTCCTGATCGTGCGTTACGTATATGAACGTGATCCCCGTGCGCTTCTGCATGTTTTTCAGCTCGTTCTGCATGTCCTTGCGCAGCTTAAGATCGAGCGCGCCGAGCGGCTCGTCGAGGAGCAGAACGCGCGGCTTGTTGATGAGCGCGCGCGCGATCGCCACGCGCTGCTGCTGCCCGCCGGACAGCGTCGTCACGTGCCTGCGCTCAAAGCCCTTTAAGTTGACCATTTCGAGCATTTCACGGACGCGGCGCGAGATCTCCCCGTCGTCCTTCACCTTTGCGACGCGCAGACCGAACGCGATATTCTCGTACACGTTCAGGTGCGGGAACAGCGCGTACCGCTGGAAGACGGTGTTGATGTGCCTCTTATAAGGCGGGGTGTCGTTGATGCGGACGCCGTCAAAGAAGACGTCGCCCGAGTCCGGCGACTCAAAGCCGCCGATAATGCGGAGGGTAGTCGTCTTTCCGCAGCCCGAAGGACCGAGCAAGGTTATGAACTCGTCCTCATAGATGTCGAGAGAGATGTTGTCGAGCACGACCTCGCCGTCAAACGATTTCGTGATGCCCCGAAGCTCGATCAGTTTTTTTCCGTTCATGGACATGTGTGCCGCGCGCCCTTCGCGCGGAACTCCCCTTTCGCATTACACGCCTCGCCTCAAATACAAAGAAAACCGCCCTCTATCTGGGACAGACCACCGTACGCAATTACCTCACAGCAGCCCGTCGAAACCGGGCGGTTTTTTTATTCGATTGAGATCGGCGAATTTCGCTGAACAGCCGGGCGGAAAAATGCACCTTTTGCGTGCGCTCCTCCGACTTGCGCTTTATTGTAACAGATATATTCTGCGATTGCAATAGTTTTTTGAAAATTTTTTTGCATCGGGTCGAAATATCTGTTTTCCCCGCCCGCAAAAGGAAGAAAAGGCTTTTTATACGTTTGCATAACTTTGTTATGCAAACGTATAAAATCCCTCTCCCGCCCGATCCCGTCTCCTCCGTCCGCCGCCCGCGCCGCTGCCGCTTTTTGTTGACAAACGCGCTGTGCGGTAGTATAATTAATATAATGGACGCTACGCGAAAGAAGAGGGCGCATTATGGCAAATTTATCGGACAAAAAGCGAGCCCTCTCTTCCGCGGCGATAACGCTGCTCGCCTGCGCCGTGATGGCTGTCGTCGACGGGGTCATATCTCCCCCGTACGCGGTCAAGTCCGCGGTAAAGCTCGTCTTTTTCGTCGCGCTCCCGCTCCTGTATTTGTCCCTCTCGGGCGACGGGGTCTTGCGCTTCATCCTCCCCCGAAAAGATGCAGGCAAATCTCCCGCTCCCGTCGGCGCCGCCCGCGCGTGTACTGCCGCCGCCGGAGCCGGGGTCATAGTCTACGCCGTCATCGTCGGCGGTTTTTTCGCCCTGCGCGGCGTCGTTGACTTTTCCGCCGTCACGGCGTCGCTCGCCTCGGGAGAGGGCATCACGCGCGATAATTTTATTTTCGTCGCGCTCTACATTTCGTTCGTAAACTCGTTCTGCGAGGAGCTCTTGTTCCGCGGGCTCGCCTTCGGCGTGCTGCGGGAACACGCCGGCAGGAGGACGGCGTACGTCTTTTCCTCCGCCGCCTTCGCACTCTATCACATCGCGATAATGTCCGGCTGGTTCTCGCCCGTCACCTTCGCGCTGCTGATCGCCGCCCTCTTCCTCGCGGGCGCCGTCCTCGACTTCTTTGACGAGCGGTGCGGGAGCGTCCTTCCGTCCTACATCGTACATATATTCGCAAATCTCGGCATAAACACGGTCGGGCTCATACTTTTCGGGATAATATAAGGAGGGAGGCACGCATGGCGACACTGTACATCGTTTTCACCGCGACCCGGTACAAGACCGGCGGCTTCATCCGCGCGATGACGCGCTTCGGGTACAACCACGTCTCCGTGGCGTTCGATCCCGGGCTCGAGGAGGTATATTCGTTCGGCAGGATAAGGCTGCACGCACCGTTCTGCGGCGGATTCGTCCGTGAGGGGCGCGAGCGCTTCATCGTCGGCGGGGAGCGCGCGGACGTCTCCGTCTGCGCCGTCAATGTCGACGAGGATCACATGCTCGCCGTCCGCCGCCGCATAGACGCGATGCTCGCGTCCGACCCCGACAGATACATTTACAACATGGCGTCCGCCGCGCTCGTCCCGCTGCGCGTGCGCGCGCCGATAAGGGACTGCTACACGTGCATCGAATTCGCCGTCAGCATACTGATCACGGCTGGCTTCCCCATCCGCGACAGATTCTACTCGATCCGCGACCTGCACATGATCCTGTCCGGGCGCGAGGTCTACCGCGGCGAATACCCCGGGGATGCGCCGGGCGCCGGCGGCGCATACTTCGCCGCCGTCCCCGTGTCATACGGGATCATCCAAACGGCGGACAGCCTGCGGCGCATGGTGATGCGCATCGGGCAAAGATAAAACAGTGACTTACCGAAAAACGCGCCGCGGCAGCGTTGCCGCGGCACATCCGAAAAAGAAAACGGGGAGCCGAAATATGAAACGACACACACACCGCATCATTTCCGTCATAGCCGCGTGCTTTCTGCCCGTGCTGCTGGCAGCCGTCGTCTCGTGCAGCGGTCCTGACGGCGCCGAAACGGGCGAAACCGGCGGGGGTGACTCGCCGGGCGGCGCCGCCACAGACGCGGGCGGTGTCGAGCTCGACAGCCTCGGATTTGTGACCGAACGGCTCGCCCCCGGCGAGCCCATAACCGTTGACGGTCCCGACGGGATCGAATACACGTGGAAGCTCGAGTCCGCCATCGACGGCACGGTATCGGAAAAGAAGACGCCGTCCCCGAGCCTGACGCTCGGCGACGGCGACACGGAGTGCTTTCTCACCGTGAGCGCCGGCGGCGCGAGCACGGAGCGCGTATACTTCAGCGCCCTCCCCGTGCTCTATATGGACAGCGACACGGATTACGGCGCCGTCAGAGCCGAGAGGTACTCCGAGGTCACGGTCCGCCTCGCCGGCGAGGACGGCAAGGACGGCTACACCGGCGGCGCCTCGGTCCACCTGCGCGGGAACTCGACGGAGACGCTGCCGAAGCGCCCCTTCAAGCTGAAGCTCGACAAAAAGGCGAACCTCCTCGGCATCGGCACGACCGGCGACGGGAAGAGCAAGCACTGGTGCCTGCTCGCGAACGCGAAGGACCCGACGCTGATGCGCAACAAGCTGCTGCTCGGATTATGGCGCTCGATGTCGGAGGGCGGGGAGCGCGCCGCCATGGGCTCCGAGAACGTCGTCCTCATCTATAACGGCGAATACTGCGGCGTCTACGAGCTCGCCGAGCACGTCCGCATAGCCGATTCCCGCGTCAACATCTTTGACTGGGAGGCGTACGCCGAGGACGCGGGCAAGGCGGTCGGCGAGCTGCTCGGCGACCCGGACAGCGCCCCCGAAACGGTCGAGAGCGAGATGCTGCGCGACTGGTCGTGGATGAAGACGGGTCAGATCCGCTATAACGGGAAAACGTATTCCTTCACGGACGATTTGGGGCTCGCCCCGCTCCCGCCGCAGACGGGCGGATTTCTGCTCGAAATGGACTTCTACGCCTACACAAATTACGACATCGTGCAGCTCTTCTCGTACTACTCGCTGCCGCTCTACTTCAATTCCCCCGCCCCCGAGTCGCCCGAAGCGTTTGACTCGTTTTACGCCTCGGAGCTCTATTCCTACACCGCCTCCTACATGCAGGCGTTCGAATTCGCGCTGCACAGCGACGACTTTTTCTACCGCGACGGCGACGCGCATTACGCGCCGACGGACTGGTGGAAATACAGCGACCGGGAGTATATACCGGTGGATTTTTCCGCCCCGGCGTTCGACGGGAAGCATTATTCCGAGCTCTTCGACATGGACAGCCTCGTCGACAACTTCATATTCTGCGAGCTCGCGATGAACTGGGACAGCATGAAGAACAGCTTTTTCGTCTATAAGGACACGGACGGACAGGGAAAGATCGGTCCCCAGTGGGATTTCGACTGGGCGTGGGGCAACGTCCTCTGGAACAGCGCGACGTGGGAGCCCGAGGCGTGGCACACGACGTGCGATAACTTCATGATCGAGCAGTACTATCAGGAGGAGCAGTGGAACAGGATGCTCGTCCGCGACCCGTACTTCCTGACGCTCGTATACGAAAGGTGGCAGGAGCTGCGCGGCACCGTGATCGAGGACCTGCTCTCCGCCGTCGATTCCTACGGCGACTACATATACCGCGCCGCGCTCGCGAACGACGCGCGCTGGTCGGATGAGATGTCGCGTATACCGAGCTTTTCCTCCGAAAGTTACGGCACAACGTTTGACGAGGAATACACGCGCATGGAGGCGTTCATCTCAAAGCGCATCTCGTGGCTCGACAAACGCTTCACCGGCGTCGGCGCGCTCGCGGCCTCGCTCGGGATGTACGATATCGCGCCCGACCTGATATCCGCCCCCGAATACGCCGTTTCCGGAGACACCGTGACGGTCAGCTGCGAGGTCGGGGACCCGGGAATAAAAACCGTCTCGTTCCAGATCAACGGCAAAACCGTCGCCGAGGCTGCCGTCTCGGGCGGCGCCGCCTCGGCGACGTTTGACAGCTCCGTTCTTTTAAAAGGCGGCTGGAACTGCATCGTCGCCAACGCAAAGGACGCGGGCGGCAAATACATCGTAAACGAAGCCGCGAGCGACCCCGGGAACTATTCCGTCCCCGTCTCGAACTTCACGAGCTTCAAATACTGATACCGATCCGAACAAAAGGCGGACCCGTCCGGGTCCGCCTTTCCGTTTGTCCCTTACAAAAGATCACGGAACATAAACATATTCGTCCTGATAGAAATATCCGAGCCCGTCGCATACGCTGCAGCGTCTTTCGCAGGGGATCGACTGCCCGTACATCCTGTATACTCCGGAGCCGTTGCAGAGAGGGCATATGCCGCCGACGCAGGACGGGCAATCCACCTTTACCTTCTGCCATTCCCAGTGACCGGTCGAGCCGCCGCCCGAGTTCCCGGGATGATCCGCATCACCGCCGTCACCCGAGCTGCCGGATGTGCCTCCGGTGTTCCTGTCGACAAAGCTTGCGTACGTGCTTCTGTCACCCATATCCGAGAGCTCGAAACCGTCCGAATACGAAACCGTCATCGCGCCATTTCCGAGCAAGTCGGTAAAATGGAGGATGACCGGAGCGGTAAGACTGCCGGACGACGTCGAGACCGCCACGCTGCCGACATTTCCCGACCCCGTATACTCAAAGACATAGTAGCGGGAAAAATCCCCGTCCGACCATTCTTTCGATTCCCCTTCGTCTGTCAGCCGCAGATGGAACCGCGGATCCGACAGCAGCTCCGCGTACTCCTCGGCGCCCTCGCATCCGTCCTCTTCATAAAGGAATATGATGCTGCGCCCGTTTGTGATCTTTTCGTCCGTCGACCGCGATACTTTTCCGTGCAAAAACGCCCCCGGATCCGGCAAAGTCACGGACGACGCCGAAGACTGATTTCCGCTGCTGCCGCTGTTGTTGCTGCCGCTGTTGTTGCTGCTGCTGCCGCTGCTGTTGCTGTTGCTGCTGCCACCGCTGTTGCTGTTGCTGCTGCCACCGCTGTTGCTGCTGCCGCTGCTGTTACTGCTGCTGCCGCTGTTGCTGCTGTTGCCGGTGCGGTCATTGTCATCGTCGTCATTGTCATTGTAATTATCATTTTCGCCGTTGACGTCGCCGTTATAGTTCCCGTTCGGATCCTCCACTCCGGCGCTGCCGGGGTACATGTCCGCGCAGGACGAAAACATACATATCATAAGAACGGCGAGAGTGACCGAAATCAAAGCGATCCGTTTTTTCATATTAAAATCCACTCCGAAATATTATCAAACGTATGATGTGTACGCCGGTTTTTCGCTTCGCCCCGGGCGTCACTTCATGACGCCGTCGGCGATATTGTCCTCGACCGGGCAGTTCGTGCGCTTGCCGCCCGCCGTCGCCGTGATGGACCCGGCAGTCGCCGTGATGCCCGTCACCGCCTGGAAGCAGTCGTCCCCGGCGGTCACCGTGATCGTGCCGCCCTCGATATATATGTACCCTTTCTCCGGGTCGTCGTCCTTCGATGTCTTGATCCCGTCGTTGTCCGCCGTGACCGTGATGTTCCCGCCGCGGATGCTGACGCTGTCGTTGCCGCGGATGCCGTGGTTCTTCGCCGTCACGTTGACGGTGCCGCTGACGATCTTCAGGTCGTCCTTCGTCGTGATGCCGTTGTTGACGTTGCCGTGGACGTTGAGCGTGCCTGTGCCGTTGATCGTCAGGTCGACCTTCGAGAACATGCACGCGTTCGGCTCGCCGTCCGCGTTCGCGTCCGTGTAGGCGGAGTTGTCCTCGAGCGTGCTGACGGTGCCGTCGGCGAGCGTGACCGAGACCTTGTCGCCGCTCTTTATCCATAACGGCGCCTTCGTCTTTGACGCGAGCTTCAGCCCGTCAAAGACGAGCTGCACCTTTTCCTTGTCCTTGACCTCGACGGTGAGCTGCCCGTCCGAGCACGAGCCCGAAACGATGTACGTCCCCTCGCCGACGATCAGGACCGACGTCCCGTCCGCGGAAGCGCCTGCGCCGTCGACGGAGGCGCCGCCGTCCGAAAATACTATCTTCGTCGCCGTCCTCTCGTCGTATGTCGCGCGGAGGTCAAAGTTCGAGTACCGCCCCGTCGGGTCCGTCACCTCGTCCCCGCCGGGTCCCGGCGCCGCCGAATCCGCGGGCGCGCCCGCGGTCCCGCCCGCGCTCCCGGTCACGTTCCCGTTTCCGGTCCCGTTCCCGTTCCCGCCGTTGAAGCTGCCTGTCCCGCCGTCGCACGCCGCGAGCATGAAAACGAGCGCCAGCGCCGTGATGAGCGCGGCGGCGCGAATTTTCGCCGCAAATGTCTTTTTCATTTTCGTATATCCCCTTTCGGTTTTTCAGTTATGGCACCGCCTCAGCGTCACGGGACCGAAGAGCCCCGAGGCGACGCAGTCGCGGTCGTTTTCGCATATATCCCGGAACCGTCGCTCCGCCCTCGCGCGCTTCTCGCTCTCCGCCGTCCCGAGGACGGACGCGGCGTCCGCGTTGAGGACCGATATCCGGAGCGTGTGTTCTCCCGCCGCAAGGCAAAGATCCGTCTCGAACGGCGCGAACGGCAGGTTCACCGGCTCCCCGCCGTCGACACAGACGGCGGCGGCATAGCACACGCGCCCGAGGTTCAGCCTGTACGTCCCGTCCTCGGGGACCGTCACCTCCGCACCGTAATCGGCAACGCCGGAGTACGCGCCGAAGAGCTCCCGCCAGTCGCAGAGCTCATCCGTATGCGCCTCTCCCCCGCCGTCCCGCCTGCGAACGCTCCATCCGCGCGGGACCAGAGCCTCCCCGTACGCGGTCGGCTTCCGCCTGCCGCTGCCGGGGGCATTACTTCCTTCAAAAGTAATGCTGTAAATTCCCAATTCGAGCGGGCAGAGCGAGAGCGTCCCGCCGTCGGCCTCGTACCACTCGCAGTCGGAAAAGTCGAATTTTTCGAGCCGCCCGGAATCCGCTCCGGGGAGCCTCAGCGTGCCCTCGTATTTTTTCGCCGACTCGTTGAGATAGAAGTATAAAGTCCGCTCCGCGGAAGTCCGCACCGTTTGCGAGACTCTGCCGTCCCGCCGCCTGCCCGTCAGCGCTTCGCCGACGTCCTCCGGGTACGTGACGACCTCCGAGCCGACGAACCCGTCCGCCGCGAAGCTCACGAAGATGACGCGCGCGCCGCGCGACTGCATCTCGTGTACGCGCTCACCGACGCCATCCGGCAGCCTCGGCACCGCGGGGATCACGAGCGTATTTATCCGCTGCCCCGTCATCATTAAGAGCGAGCCGTCCTCCGCGAGCGGCAGCGAGACGAGCGGGTCGTCCCAGATGTATTCGAAATCGACCGGCGCGTACAGCATCGCCTCCGCCGTGTCGTTCACCCACTCCCACGGCAAATGCAGCGACACGCGGTTCGCCCGCGCGGGCGGGTACTCCGCGTTTATGCGGTCGCGCGGGATGTAGAGCGCCGTCGACGCGGACGGCGACGACTCGGAGAGCAGCTTTACCGCCGCCGCCACGTGCCTGTTCACGTCGCGCGCAAACATCTCCGAGACCGGGTGGGAGAAGTCGAGCGGCGTGCCGAAGCCGCGCCCGCCCTCCGGCGCCGCGATCATGAGGAAGAACCTGTCTATCCCGCGCACCGCCTGATACTCCATCGCCCAGCGCATATAGTCCGGGTAGAGACAGTTCCCGACGGCGGCAAAGCTCTCGCTCGCCGCGTGTGCCTTTCCCGTCATGCGCCGGAATGACCCGGCGAGGCGCGGATAATCGGCTGTGTGATCCGGTCTTATCTGCGCCCAGATGTAGTCGACGCCGGGCGCGTCGTTATATATGTTGTTCTTGAAAAAGTCGCCGCTTACGGTGTTCGTCGAGCGGACGTCGTGGTCGAGGTCCTGATGCCCGACGAGCTCGACGCCGTGAGCATGGCACCAGTCCCGCATCCCGCCGAAGAACGCCTCCGCCATGCGCGTCGTCGCGACGTCGCGCCAGTCGTCGCGGACGCGCCCTCCCCCGCCCGTCACGAGCAGCGGCAGCTGTTCCGTCGGATCGTAGCCTTTCTTTTCGATGAATTCGTCTATGAGGTCGAACGTGTACGGCAGCGGGAACGACAAAAACGGCTCGTCGTAGAAGAACCCCTTTATCGTGTTCCCGAAATATTCCGGCATCCGGCGGTAATATTCGCCGTGCATGACCTCGAGCAGGCGCGCGACAGCCTCGCGGGACAAGAGGTCGAGCGTACACTGCGCGTCATCCTCGGGGTCGGGGCGGAAAACGCCGACCGTCCGCGTCGTGTCGAACTCCCACGTCGCGGCGACGAGGCGGCAGCGCCGGTGAGACGCCGTGTACGTCAGCTTCCCGTCGACGGCGGGGATCACCTCGTACCCGCCCGCCGGTCCCGCGAACACGTTCTTCCCGACGTGCCACGCCGCGGCGGCGAGCAGGTGCTGCGGCGCCGTCACCGTGACGGTCTCCCCCTCGGAGACGATCATGTCGAGGGCGCAGTGCAGCGTCTTCGAGCGCCACTCGGGGTGGTCCGCCATCGTCCTTCCGGCGGCGGTCCCCGTCGGGTACCCCCACTCGTCGAAGATCCAGACGTCGAGCCCGCGCTCCGTACACTCGCGGCACGCTTCGCGCAGCCCGTTCATGTAGCCGTCGATCCAGCCGCCGACGTCGTCGACGGGTCCCGCGGACGACTTTCCCTCGGCGGAAAAGCCCGAATATCCGCGGCTTTCGAGCAGCTCGGCGAATTTTTTCATGTCGCCGCCCGAGTAATTTTCCGAAAACCCCGTGTGGAGTATCGGCGCGTACTTTCTTTCGATCTCCATAACATGCTCCCTGACTTTTTCTTTCACTGCAATTTTACGGCAGCCGGCGCCGTTTGTCAAGCGCTCCCGGGCAAAACGGTGAGCAAAAAGCGCGCGGGTACTTTATTTTTGGGCGGAAATGGTGTATACTTGAACCGTGACCCGAAATGCATGAGGCAGAGGAACATAAATATGCTTGAAAAGACAGACACGCTCGTCGAGCTCTACGACCCCGACACACATATCTACAACGCGCTCGGCGTGCTGCTCCTGCGCCCGCGCCGCGTCGTCTTCATCGTGCCGGAGCACGCCTCCGCCGTCTACGACAAATATAAGGATGCGTACCGCCGCCTCTGGGAGTCGCGCGGAGCTGTCCCCGAGAGGGTCGAGTTCGTCGAGACGCACACCTCGGACATAATGGAGCTCGCCTGCGTCATAGACGCGTTCGCGGACGAGGGCGCCGTCCTCGACGTCGAGGGCGGGACGCCCGAGCTCTACCTCGCCGCCGGCTACGTGTACGGCACCTCCCCCGGCGGCTTCTCCTCGATCCGCATAGACTTCGCGGACGGGAAGATCACCGAATACAGCCGCACGGGCGACGGCTCGGAGACCGTCATCCACCACTTCACGGACGAGGAGCGCGCCAGAGTCGCCCTCTCGGTCGAGGAGTGCATACGCATATACGGCGGCGTCCTCGAACGCTCGACCGTCGCCGACCTGCTCGCAAAGGGGATGACGCCCGCGGAGATCTCCGCCGACACCGGGCGCGTCTGGAGCGCGATGCTGCGCCGCTCGCGGCGCACGTGGAACGACCTCGTCCCCGACAGGATCCATATGCGCGGCGAGCGCTCGCTCGACCTCTACGTGAACGGGAACGAATATAAAATACGCGCCGTCTCGAACCTGCTCGCCGACCTTGTCGCCTCCGGCGCGCTGTTTCCGCGCGGCGGGGACCCGTCGCGCCGATGGTACCGCTGCCGCTCGTACGCGGTCGCCGCGTGCCTGCGCAGCGCCGGGGCGCTGCTCGAGCTGTACATGAACTCCGTCGCCTGCGAGCTTTCGCCGGACGTGCGCGCCGTCTCCGGCGTGTACCTGTCGTTCGACGGGGAGGAGGGCAGCTCCGACAACGAGATCGACTGCATTTTCACACTCGGACCGATCCCGGTTTTCATCTCGTGCAAGAACGGGCGCGTCGGCTCGGAGGAGCTGTATAAATTCGCCGCCGTGACGGAGCAGTTCGGCGGCAGCGAAAAGATCGCGGTCCTCGTCGCCCCCGCGCTCGACGGGCGCGACGGAACCATCCCGCCGCAGAGGATAAAGAGCGTCCGCGAGCGCGCGGAGCTGTACGGGATCAGGATAATGACCGACGTCTACGACATACCGAAGAGCGCAGCCGCGGCGGAGCTGCGCCGCCTCCTCGGCGAAAAGCACAAAAAAGCGCGCCAAACGTGACGAAAATGAATTAAAGCGCATAAATCTCCTTGACACGCGCCGCATATGATCGTATAATATTGTTACAATGTTAAATTCAGAGGTAAAGACATGAAAAAGTTACTGATCCTGATACTTTCGCTCATCGTCATCCTCACCCTCATCGCCTGCACAGGAAACGGCGGCGACGAGACGACGGGACCCGACAGCGGGACGGCTGCCCCGAGCGGAGGAGAGGAACTCGACGAACAGCTGAAGCTGGACAATCTGTCGACGGTCACCGTTGACACCTCAAAGACGCATCAGACTATCGAGAGCTTCGGCGCGTCCGGATGCTGGTGGTCGCAGGTTGTCGGCGGCAACGAGAAAACGCGCGAAAAGATCGCGAAGCTGCTCTTTGACGACGAAGAGGGCATAGGGCTCAACAGCTACCGCTACAACATCGGCGCCGGCAGCAAGGACGCGGGCTCGAAGAGCGCGGCGTTGATCACAGACATAAACCGCCGTACATACAGCTTTGAAACGGACCCCGGCGTCTATGACTGGGACCGCGACGCGAACGCGGTCTGGTTCATGCGCAAGGCGGTCGAGCTCGGCGTCGACGAGATCGTCATGTTCTGCAACAGCCCGCTCGAGAGGCTGACGAAGAACGGCATGGCGGCGGGCGACCCCGGCTTCAAGACGAACATCGCCCCCGAGAACTACGCGGCGTTTGCGAAATACGTCCTCGACGTAGCCGCTCACTTCAAGGAAGAGGGGCTCCCGATAAAGTATGTCTCCCCGATAAACGAGCCCGCGTTCGAATGGGCGGGCGGTCAGGAAGGCTGCCATTATGAGGACGCGGAGGTCGTCGCCTGCCTGCGCGCGTTCGTTGAGGCGATAGAGGCGCGCTCCGACCTCGAGGGCGTCGAGATCTCCGGTCCCGAGGGGAGCAGCTGGAGGAATGTTCCCGGCAGCCGCTACGAGGACGACACGCTCGGGCTCTGCCTGCGCATCATGAAGGACGACGTCCTCGGCAATTACTTCCAGTCGCTCGACGCCCACTCATACTGGTCGACGACGGCTGCGAAGACCAATTTCGCAAATCATTTCAGAAAGCAGTACCCGAACATCCGCCTGCGCGAGACTGAGTGGTGCGAGATGACAACGGGCGACATGAAGAACGAAAAGGATCCGACGATCGAGTCCGGCATCGTTCTCGCAAAGCAGGTCCACGAGGACATGACGATCCTCGACTGCGTCTCCTGGTCGTTCTGGACGGCTGTCAGCTTCGGCGACTACCGCGACGGGCTCATATACACCGAGCCGAACGGGACCTCGACGACGCTGCCGAAGAGATATTACACGCTCGGTCAGTACAGCAAGTACATCGACCGCGGTTACGTCCGCGTCGACTGCACATCCGGCGCGCCCGGGCTCTCCGTCTCCGCCTACACGGGCAAGAACGAGGACGGCGTCGACGAGATCGTCCTCGTGTTCATAAACGAGGCGAAGGGCGACATCAACATTGATTTCTCCGGCATCGACACCTCGAAGTTCACGAGGATCACGGAGATCGTCACGAGCAAGTCGAGGAGCATGAAGGAAATGTACCACGCCGAGTTCCTCGAAGGCACCGCCGTCACGATCCCGACGACGTCCGTCACGACCGTCATCATCAGCGGAAAATAATAATACGGCAAAAAGACCCAACGGGCGCCCGGAATTCCGGGCGCCCGCGCTTTTTATCGGCTTTTTCGCTCTTTTGCCCTCTCGCTTTTTCGCTTTCCCTCATTTTTGCCCTCGCCGCCGAATTTGCCGCCCTCGCCGCCGTCCATGTCCGCAGCCCGGTATTGACACGGCGGAGGAATATATGTATAATTGTAGACAGTGACAAAAAATTCGGCAAAAAAGGAGCCGTTTATGAAAAAGATCCTGATACTTATCCTTGCGCTGACCCTCATCCTCGCGCTGATCGCCTGCGCGGACAATACCGGCGGCGGGGATGACACGGCAGCATCCGACGATTCGGCGACTGTGACGACCGAGCCCGAGGAGCTCGACGACCCGCTGAAGCTCGACAACGTCAAGACGCTAACGGTCGACACGTCGAAAAAGCATCAGACCGTCGAGAGCTTCGGCGCTTCCGGCGCGTGGTGGGCGCAGATCATCGGCACGAACGAGAGCACGCGCGAGCGCATAGCGACGCTGCTCTTCGACCCCGAGGACGGCATCGGTCTCAACTGCTACCGCTACAACATCGGCGGCGGCAGCCGCGACGCGGGCTCGCACAGCCAGTCCATCGGCGACGTGTGGCGCCGCACATACAGCTTTGAAAAATCGCCCGGCGTCTACGACTGGGACCGCGACAAGGGCGCCGTCTGGATGATGCGCCGCGCCGCCGAGCTCGGCGCGGACGAGATCGTCATGTTCGTCAACAGCCCGCTCGAGCGCCTGACAGTGAACGGGCGCACTTACGCGGACACCGAGCGGAGCAACCTCTCCCCCGATAACTACGACGAATTCGCGAAATACGTCCTCGACGTCGCCGAGCACTTCAAGGAGGAAGGGCTCCCGATAAAGTTCATCTCCCCGATAAACGAGCCCCAGTATTTCTGGAACTATCCGCCCGAAAACGTCTGGGGTCAGGAGGGCTGCCATTATGACAACCGCGAGATCGTCAATATCCTGACCAAATTCATCGAAGAGGTCGAAAAACGCCCCGGGCTCGAGGGAGTCGAGATCTCCGGTCCCGAGGGCGGTAGCTGGAACCCGGACACGCTCGAGTTCAACCGCATGATCGCGGCTGATAAATTTCTCTCCGAGCACATGAGCGCGATCGACAACCACTCCTACTGGACCGAGACGAACACGAAGAAGGCGTTCCGCGCGCAGATGGACAAGATCGCGCCGAACCTCAAGTACCGCCAGTCCGAGTGGTGCGAGATGACGAACGGGCGCGACACGACGATGGATTCCGCGCTCGTCCTCGCACGCACGGTGCAGGAGGACATGACGATCCTCGACTGCGTCTCGTGGCAGTACTGGATCGCGGTCTCCTGCTACGACTACCGCGACGGACTCATATACACGGACGCCTCCGGCAACAACGTCACCGTCCCGAAGCGCCTCTGGGCGCTCGGCAATTACAGCCGCTACATCGACCGCGGCTACGTCCGCGTCGACTGCGGCTTTGAGACCGGCGTCATCGTCGCCTCCGCCTACGAGGGCAAAAACGAAAACGGCGAGGACGAAATCGTAATCGTGCTCGTCAACAGTAACAAGGAAGACATCAACATCGGCGTCGACGGTCTCGGCGACGGCTACAACAGGATCTCGACCGTCGTCACGAACAAGTCGTACAGCCTGCGCGAGACGTATTGCACCGAATACGCGGGTACCGACACTCCCGTCGTCATCCCCGCCGAGTCGGTGACGACAGTCATCGTCTCCGCCAAAGGCTGACGTAAGCAAAAACTGCGATCGGACCGTGCGAGGCACGCCCCCGGGGGCGCGCCTCGCACGGTCGGCAATGATCCCCCTTCAGCCGGCAATATATGCCGTCTTTTTTTCCGCGCCACTTGACAACCGGGCGCGCGCGTGGTAAAATACGCACATAATATAATAATATAAAAAATAAAAGCAGAGATGGGGACAGCCCCCGTCACACGCGTTATTCCAGAGAGCGCCCCGCGGCTGAGACGGGCGCATAACGCAGGCGGTCGGCACTTCGCCCCGGAGCTCCGCGCGTGAAATCATGAGTAGCGTGCGGCGGCAGGTCCCGTTACAGACCGCTCGAAGGCGCCCGTACACGTGCGGGAATCCGGGTGGTACCGCGAAGCGAAAAAGCTCCGTCCCGTCCTCTATGGGGCGGTTTTTTTATATCCGATATATTTATATCAAAACCGAAAGGAAGAATCATAATGAAAGAAAAGCTTCTTTCAATAAAAAAGGAAGCTGAGGCGGCGCTCCGCTCGGCGTCCTCGGATCTTGAGGAGCTGCGCGTCCGCTACCTCGGCAAAAAGGGCGAGCTGACCGCGGTAACGCGCGGAATGGGCGCGCTGCCGCCCGAGGAGCGCCCCGCGATCGGCGCGCTTGCAAACGAGGTCCGCGCCTTCATCGAGGGCGAGATCGCCCGCCTGAAGGCGGAGCGCGAGGCTGAGGCGAAGGCGGAAAAGCTCCGCGCCGAGCGCCTCGACGTCACGATGCCCGCGCGCCTGCCCGCCGTCGGCGGCAGGCACCCCCTCTCGCAGACGCAGCGCGACATGGAGGACATATTCCTCGGCATGGGCTTTACGATCGTTGACGGACCCGAGGTCGAGCTCGACTACTACAACTTCCAGGCGCTCAACATGCCCGAGGGTCACCCCGCGCGCGACACGCAGGACACCTTCTACATCACAGACAAGATCCTGCTCCGCTCGCAGACCTCCGGCGTCCAGATCCGCACGATGGAGAAGACAAAGCCGCCGATCCGCATAATCTCGCCCGGGCGCGTCTACCGCTCCGACGAGGTCGACGCGACGCATTCCCCGCTCTTCCATCAGGTCGAGGGTCTCGTCGTCGACCGCGGGATCACGATGGGGGATCTGCGCGGGACGCTGCTCGCGTTCGCGAAGGGGCTCTTCGGCGAGAACACGCGCATCCGCTTCCGCCCGCACCATTTCCCGTACACGGAGCCGTCCGCCGAGGTCGACGTCTCGTGCTTCGTCTGCGGCGGCGAGGGCTGCCGCCTCTGCAAGAATGAGGGCTGGATCGAGGTGCTCGGCTGCGGCATGGTCCATCCGAACGTGCTGCGCGGCTGCGGCATCGACCCGGACGTTTACAGCGGCTTTGCGTTCGGCATCGGCATCGAGCGCGTCACGATGCTCAAGTACCACATAGACGACATGCGCCTCTTGTACGAAAACGACCTGCGCTTCCTCGGTCAGTTCTGAGAGCGGAAAGGAGACACATATATAATGAAACTTTCTTATCGCTGGTGTGAGGATTTCACACACGTATCCGACATAGACCCGAAGCGCTTTGCGGACCGCATGACAGACACGGGCAGCAAGGTCGAGTGCTTCGAGCGGCTCGCGGAGGACATCGAAAATGTCGTCGTCGCCCGCATAACAAAAATAGAAAAGCACCCGGACTCCGATCACCTGCTCGTCTGTCTGGTCGACGTAGGAGAAGAGTCTCCCCGTCAGATCATCACCGGCGCGCAGAATGTCTTTGAGGGCGCCGTCGTCCCCGCGGCGAAGGCTCCGGCGTCGCTCCCCGGCGGCGTGAAGATCAAGTCCGGCAAGCTGCGCGGGCTCCCCTCGGACGGGATGCTCTGCTCGATCGGCGAGCTCGGGCTCACGAGCCACGATATGCCCGGCGCCGACAACAACGGCATCCTCATCCTCGGCGACGAATTCGCCGACAAGGTCGGTGACGACATCCGCGAGGCGCTGCTGCTCTCCGACGTCGTCTTCGACTACGAGATCACGCCGAACCGCCCCGACTGCCTCTCCGTCATCGGACTGGCGAAGGAGGCTGCCGTCAGCTTTGACCGCCCGTATCATATCCCGACGCCCGAGGTCCCGCCCGTCGGCGACGGCGACAGCGTCGAAAACTATGTAAAGGTCGATATCGAGGCGCCCGACCTCTGCCCGCGCTACTGCGCGAAGGCGGTCAAGAACGTCCGCATCGCGCCCTCCCCGCTCTGGATGAGGATGCGGCTGCGCGCGCTCGGCGTCCGCCCGATAAACAACATCGTCGACATCACGAACTACGTCATGCTCGAATACGGTCAGCCGATGCACGCGTTTGACTACGGCTGCCTCGACGGCGCCCACATCCGCGTCCGCCGCGCTGCCGACGGCGAGCTCTACCGCTCCCTCGACATTAACGCCGAGGACACGCCGCTCACCTCCTCGATGCTCGTCATCGCGGACGAGCACAAGCCGGTCGCCCTCGCGGGCGTCATGGGCGGCGCGAACAGCGAGATCCGCGACGACACGCACACCGTCATCTTCGAGTCCGCGAACTTTGACGGCGTCTCCGTCCGCCGCACCTCAAGGGCGATGGGCATCCGCACGGAGAGCTCCGGCAGGTTCGAAAAGGGCATGGACCCCGAAAACGCGATGCCCGCGCTCCTGCGCGCGTGCGAGCTCGTCCGCCTGCTCGACGCGGGCGACGTTGTCGACGGCGTCATCGACGAATACCCGGGCAAGCGCCCGGTGCGCACGGTCAAATTTGAGCCCGACCGCATAAACGCGTTCCTCGGCGTCAGCCTCGACCGCGATTATATGAAAAACATCCTCGAAAAGCTCTCCTTCCGCGTCGACGGCGACACTATCACGGTCCCGTCATGGCGCGGCGACGTCGAGTGCATGAGCGATATCGCCGAGGAAGTGATACGTATGCACGGCTACAACGAGGTCGAAACGACGCTGCCGCTGATGCGCATCGCGGAGGGCGGTCGCACCGAGCGCCAGCGCTTCGACGAGGAGCTCCACTCCCTGCTCTGCGGGATGGGGCTTTGGGAGGCGACGATGTTCTCCTTCATCGGACCGCGCTCCTATGACATGATCCGCCTGCCGAAGGACGACCCGCGCCGCACTTCGGTCGTGATCTCGAACCCGCTCGGGCTCGACACCTCCGTCATGCGGACGACGGCGCTGCCCTCAATGCTCGAGGTCCTGTCGCACAACCAAAACCACAAAAACGCCTCGGCGGCGATGTACGAGCTTGCCACCGTCTATATTCCGACCTCGCCCGACACGCTGCCGGACGAGCGCCGCGTCCTCGTCATCGGCTCGTATTCGAGCGGCGACTTCTTCGACCTCAAAGGGATAGTCGAGCGCGTCTTCATGTTCGCGGGCGTTTCGGGATATAAGACCGTCACCGTGACGGATGAGCCGTCCTACCACCCCGGGCGCTGCGCGCGCATCGTCCGCGAGGGAGAGGTGCTCGCTACGCTCGGCGCCGTTCATCCCGAGGCTGCGGCAAACTTCGGTCTGTCCGGCGATATTTACGCCGCCGAGATCGACATCGACCGCGTGTTCGGGCTCCGCGAAACTCACGTCGAGTTCCGCCACCTCCCGAAGTATCCGTCGATCACGCGCGATTTCTCGTTTTCCTGCAGCGAGGAGCTCGAGGCGGGCAGCATCGAGGAGGTCTGCATAAAGGCGGGCGGCAAGCTCGTCGAGGACGCTGTCGTCGTCGACGTCTACCGCGGCATTCAGGTCGGCGCCGGCAGAAAGAGCGTCTCGATCAGGGTCACGCTCCGCGCCGCCGACCGCACGCTCACAACCGAGGACGCCGATAAGGTCACCGAAAAAATGCTCCGCGCCCTCTCGGACGAGCTCGGCATCGCGCTCAGGGATAGGTGATATAGGGCTGATTTATCCGCGGGGGGAGGAAAACTTTTGAAAAAGTTTTCCTCCCCCCGCACCCCCTTCTTTTCAAAACTTTTCGGGATAGGATAATATAGGGACAGCGGACGGAATGCGGTCGGTTTCGGAGCTTTATTGCCGTGATATATTGCGAAATTATCCGTAAAATTCGTATGAGGTGAAGAACATGTTGATCAAAAATGCGATCGTTCTGCGGCTGAAGGGAATATGCGAGAGGCGCGGTATTCGTTATAATGAGCTCGCGGTCCGCTCCGGCATGACTCCGTCGACGGTTTACAGTTTAATGAGCGAAAGCCGCCGCGATCTGTCCGTCATCACGCTGAAAAAGCTTTGCGACGGTCTCGACATGACCGTCACGGAATTTTTCGACGACGATATTTTCCGCACGCTTGAGCAGGAAATTCAGTAGGACCCGCACATTGCGAGGCGCCCGTTTTCCCGCCGCGCCTTTCCCTTTTGCTTTTCCCGTTTCACGGTATCATATCGCATATTTTCCCCTTTTTCTACTTGACGGCGCTTGTCCGACATGATATAATCAAAATGGCGGCATAATAAAAGCCGCCCAAAATCGAATGAGAAAGGAGGTAGTTTTTTAAAATGGAAGAGAAGAAAAACTGCCCGAGTAAAGGTTTTTGGCGCGCGCTTATTGTTATCGCCGCCGTGATAGGAGCTTTTGTTGCCATGGAGGTCATTCTTGAACGCATTTTCAAGAAATACCTGAAAATAACCGTCGAACTCGAGGACATCGACGATCTCGACGATGACGATGACGATGACGACGAGTGCTGCTGCTGCGACGACGAATGCGAGTGCGAAGACGAGTGCTGCGACGACGAGTGCTGCGACGACAGCGAATGCGGATGCGGGTGCGAGGAGTCCGAGAGCACGGACGAGGCGGACGCCGAATAATTTTTGCATAATGGGCAGCCCCGATGCGGTTTTCCGCATCGGGGCTCTTTCCTTTTTCCTTTTTTATATCTTTATATCTCCCCGGCATAGTCCTCCGTGACGCGCGCTGTCGGGGCGGCGCCGTTTATCTCCGCGTATCGGAAGCACCTCTCCTCATGGTCGTTGATGACCCCGCACGCCTCTAAGAACGCATATACGGTGACCGGTCCGAGATACGAAAACCCGCGCGCCCGCAGGTCGCGGCTTATCTTCTCGGACAGCGCGTTTTTCGCCGGGACGGCGCCCTTTTCGTGTCCTTCATACAGCAACGTCCGCCCTCCGGTATATCTACGTAAATATGCGTCGAACGTGCCGAACTCCGCGCGCACCTCGGAAAATCTCCGCGCGTTTCCGATGACAGCCTCGATCTTTCGCCTGCACCTTATGACGTCCGGCGCCTCCATTATCCGGCGCACGTCGTCCTCACCGTAGAGCGCGACCTTTTCAAAGTCGAATCCGTCAAACGCCGCGCGCAGTGCGCGGCGCTTTTTCATTATCACTGTCCACGACAGCCCGCACTGGAGCGCCTCGAGCGACAGGTGCTCGAAGAGCACCCTGTCGTCATGCACGGGTGCGCCCCATTCTTCGTCGTGGTACTCCGTCATCGCCCCCCAGCCGGGCCAGCCCCCGCAGCGGCACATCAGAGCCCGCGGAGGAAGCGGAGGAGCGCCTCGGCGATCATGGCGTGCCCCGCGTCGTTCGGGTGCAGCCCGTCGATCGTGTACGCGTGCCTGTCTTCTTCGAGGTCCGGGTCGAGCGGCAGCTCGTTATAGAGGTCGAGCACATAAACGCCGTTTTTCGCGCCCGCCCTGACGATCGCGTCCGCATATTCGGCGAGCGTCCGCCCCGTCTCCTTCGACGGGACGCCGCCTCCCCAACGCCTGACCGGCGTCATGAACACGACGCGCGCGGACGGGTAGCGCCCTCGCAGATACTTCATGAGGTAGTTCACGGCTCCGCAGAACGTGTCCGGCGACCTGTCGCCGTCCGTCCCGAACGGCGCGTTGCCGTGACCGAAATCGTTCGTCCCGCCGAAGACGACGATGACGTCGCCCGACAGGTCGAGCTGCGCCGCGCGCCCGCAGAAGTAGAGATCCCACCTCGGATCGGCAGACGCCCCGCGCTGGTACGCGATCCGCGTCCCGCCGACGCCGTTCGTAAACGTGCTGCCGAGCTCCGCGTCCCGCGCGAGGACATTGTCGTACCTCGCCTCCGGGCAGCTCGTCCCCCAGCCCTCTGTTATGCTGTCGCCTAAAAATGTTATGCGTTTGCCTACAAGCTCCATTTTTCAGCCTCCCGCCTCCGTTTTTTCAATATATTCCCGCTCGAACGCCGGCGTTTTCATTATGTAGCGGAGGATGTTCATCGCGCACCTTTGCAGCTCGTCAAATGACAGCTTTCCCGGATATTCGAGCGACTCCCATATGTTGTCGTCGTTTTCCTCCGCGTTCGGCACGACCATGTAGATATCGTTCTGCGCGCGGATCATCTCGGCAAGGTTCCGCTTGTCGCCGCGCATGCCGACTCTGTTCGCCTTTGCCCACCAGTCCGTCATGACAAAACCGTCAAAGCCCCACTCGCCGCGAAGTATCGTCGTCGTCAGGTCGTAATTTGAGGCGCAGTGACAGCCGTTCAGTAGGTTGTACGACGTCATGATCGACACGGCGCCTCCCTCCTTGACGGCGATCTCGAACGGGCGCAGATAAATTTCCCTCGCGCACCTCTCGCTCATGACCGAGTCGCAGTCGCTCCTGTGAAACTCCTGATCGTTGCCCGCGAAGTGCTTCAGCGTCGCGTTCGTGCCGGACTTGCCGATGCCGCGGCAGACGGCGGCAGCCATCTTCCCCGACAGCAGCGGATCCTCCGAGAAATACTCGAAGTTCCGCCCGCAGAGCGGGCTGCGGTGTATGTTCACGCCCGGACCGAGCAGCGCGTCGACGCCGTGCTCCCGAAGCTCGCGCCCCTCGTAAGTGAAGAGCTCCTCTACGAGCGCGTCGTCAAACGTCGAGGCGAGAAGCGTCCCGTTCGGCAAAAGCGTCGCCTCCTCGCCCGCGTCGGACCTGATCCCGGACGGACCGTCGACGTTCGTCACGATCGGCACGCCGTATCTTTTGAGCGTGTCCGTGACGCCGCCGAACGCCGCCGTCGTCCACGCTCTCACCTTCGGGCTCGCTGTCCCCTCAGCCCTCACGAGTGAGGCGAGCTCGTCCGCGTTGAGCTGCGCGACGAATTCCTCCATCGTGTGCGCGCCGGACTTAACGTCCGAAAGCTTTATGCCGCGATCCCCGGTGTACAGTATTCCGAGCTCCGGGCGCTCGTTCACCATCCGTGCGACGAGGTCGTATGTCCGCGTCGGGACGCGCTCATATCCCGCCTCGACCGTCGCGCCCTGATGCGGGCGCAGGCGGAAAAATTCGCGCGTGGGAGACAGCGCCTCCCGGCAGCGCTCGACGACTGCGGTCTTTTTTACCCTGTACGTAAATACCGCGCCCGCGCCGACAGCGGAGCTCGCGTCAACTCCGGCAAAGATAAAATATCCGCACGCCTCAAGCACGTAGCACGACTTGTACCCCGAAGCCCCGCTGTCGTCGTATGACGCCATCTCCGAGACGGGGAACGAGAGCTTCAGCGTCTGCGTCTCCCCCGGGGCGAGCATGCGCGTTTTTTTGTACGCGGTCAGCGCCGCGTGCGGCGTCATTATCGCGCCGCCCTGCTTGCAGAAGTAGAGCTGCACCGTCTCGCGTCCGGGATATTTGCCCGTGTTTTTCACGCTTGCCGTGACGAATATTTTCCCGTTTGCCGCGTGAGCGTCCGCAAACGAGACGTTGAACGTTGTATACGAGAGCCCGAACCCGAACGGATAAAGGACGCGCTCGGGGCAGAACGTCTCAAAATACCTGTACCCGACGTAGACGTCTTCCTCGTATACGTTATAATCGGGATTGCCGAAATTTTTCGTAGACGGGTAGTCCTCTATCCTGCGCGCGACAGTGTCCGGCAGCTTGCCGCAGGGGGAGACGCGCCCGGTTATGACGTCCGCGGCGGCGAGTCCGCCCTCCTGTCCTCCCTGCCACACGTACATGACGGCGCCGACGCCGAACTCGGAGACCCAGCTCATGTCGATGATGTTGCCCGTGTTCAGGATCACCGCGACGCGGGAAAAGCTCCCCGTCACGGCGGCGAGCAGCGCCCGCTCCTCATCCGTCAGATACCAGCTTCCGGGGACGGGCGCGTTGTCCTTGTCCTCGCCCGCCAGCCGCCCGAGCACGATGAGCGCCCCGTCGTTCTCTCTCGCGGCGCGCGCGACGTCCTCCGCGTCCGGGACGAATTCCGTCTGGAACCACGGCTCCGTCGCCCAGCCGTTACCCGCGTCAAACGGATGCTCCGCGAGCCATTTTCGATAGAGCTCCCGCACCCGCCCGTCGACCTTGACGGAGCGGCTGCGCGACAGCGCGCCGATGATGTCCGTCCTGTACGGCGGGTGGACGCAGCCGCCCGACCCCGTCCCGGACGCGACATACTCAAACGCCGTCCGCCCGAAGACGGCGACGCGGTCCCCGCCCGTGAACGGCAGCACGCCTTCGTTTTTCAAAAGGACGCAGCCCTCAGCCGCCGCCCTGCGGCACAGGCGGCGGAGCGTCTTTTCGGACGCTTTTCCGCCGTTATTTTTTTCTTTTGCCGAAGCTTTCATTTTTCCCTCCCGAAGAGGTGTATTTTCCCGCCCCTATTTTATCGCAAGGCGCGCGGGATTTCAACAGTTTTCGGAGAAAAAAACTCCCGGGATCGACCGCGTCAGCCGTTCGAGGTTATATACGGTGCGGCGGTCGAGGAAGTGCTCGATCCGCTCCGCCTGCTCCGTCTCGTCGCGCGAGCCGTTGACGGCGCGCAGGAACCTCTCGACGACGCCGTGGCGGTAGAGCAGATAACCGCCCGCCTCCCTTCCCGCCTCAGTCAGCGTTATGAGCCCGTACCGCTCGGCGTTCACGTAGCCGAGGGCGGCGATGTGCGCCACCATCTTCGACGCGGACGACGGGCTGACGTGCAGCCGCGCGGCGAGCTCGCGTATGCGGACCTCGCCGCCCTGCCGCTCGATGCGGCACATCATCTCGAGGTAGTCCTCCATCCCGACCGTGAGCGGCGCGCCGTCCCGCGCCTCATATCCGCGCTGCGTGTAAAATCCGTCCGCCAACGCTTCCCCCTCCTTATTATGTGTCGCGCGGGTCCCCGCGCGAATATGATATATAAAAAAGGATATGAGGCGGTCTTCGCGTCTATGCCGCGCGCCGCCGGAGGTCAATATATATGCTGCAAAAAAAATCGCCCTCGGGCGAAAAAAAGCGCGCCGCCCGCGTCACCGTCGCGCTCGCGGGCAATCCGAACGTCGGAAAGAGCACCGTCTTCAACGCGCTGACCGGGATGCATCAGCACACCGGGAACTGGCCCGGAAAGACGGTCGGGACGGCGGAGGGCTTCTTTTCGTCCGGCGGGACGGATTACACCCTCGTCGACATCCCGGGTACATATTCGCTACTTGCCGCTTCGCGCGACGAGGAGGCGGCGCGCGATATGCTCGCCTCCGGCGAGGCGGACTGCGTCATCGCCGTCTGCGACGCGACGTGCCTCTCCCGCAATCTCGGGCTCGTCCTGCAAATCTCGGAGATAACGCCCCGGATCGTTGTCGCCGTCAACCTCATGGACGAGGCGAAGAGCCGCGGCATCGCGCTCGATCTGCCGCTCCTCTCCCGCCGCCTCGGCGTCCCCGTCGTCGGTGTGACGGCGAAGAAAAAGCGGACGCTCGCCGCCCTCGTATCGGCGCTCGACAGCGTCGCGTCCGGCGCCGTCACCCCGTTCCCGCCGCCGCTCACGTACAGCGAGGCGACGGAGGCGGAAATATCGTCGCTCGCGGAAAAATATATGCGCAATTCAAACGGCGCCCGTGACGCAAGTCACGCTCCCGGCGCAGGCTGCGCTCCCGGCGCGGACCAGACTCCCGGCGCAGATTGCGCCCCCGGCACGGACTGCGCTCCCGGCACGGACTGCGCTCCCGGCGCGGACCGGACTCCCTGCGCAGGTTTCTGCGCCGGCTGCGGCGCTTGCGCTGTGCCCCGCGCGGAGCCCGAAAGGCGCGCCCGCTGGTACGCGATACGCGACATCACGACGTGCGCCGCCGGCAGCGACACCGCGCGGGACGACATCGCGAACACGGTTTCCCGCGTCTCGGAGATGATATGCTCGGGAGTCGTCAAAATGCCCGAGCGCGGGCACGACGTCCGCGACCGCCGCCTCGACCGCATCCTGACCGGGCGGTTCACGGCGTTCCCCGTGATGCTGCTCTTTCTCGCCCTGATCCTCTGGATAACCGTGTCCGGCGCGAACGTGATCTCGGACGCGCTCTCGGGACTGCTCTTCTCGTTCGAGGACCCGCTCTCCTCGCTCGTAACGCGCCTCGGCGCGCCCGAATACGTCCGCGGCGCGCTCGTCGACGGCGTTTACCGCGTCCTTGCGTGGGTCGTCTCCGTGATGCTGCCGCCGATGGCGATCTTTTTTCCGCTCTTCACCCTGCTCGAGGACGTCGGATATCTGCCCCGCATCGCGTACGACCTCGACCGCCCGCTGCAAAAATGCGGCGCCTGCGGCAAGCAGGCGCTCACGATGTGCATGGGCTTCGGCTGCAACGCCGCCGGCGTCGTCGGCGCGCGGATCATAGACTCGCCGCGCGAGCGCCTGCTCGCCATCCTGACAAACGCGTTCGTCCCCTGCAACGGTCGGTTCCCGACGCTGACGGCGCTCATAACGATGTTTTTCGTCTCATCCTCCGCATCCTCGTCCGCCGCATCCGCGCTGATTTTGACCGCCGCCGTCGTCTTCTCCGCCGCGGTCTCGCTCGCGGTGACGTATATCCTCTCGAAAACGGTCCTGCGCGGCGAGCCCTCGTCGTTCACGCTCGAGCTCCCGCCGTACCGCAAGCCGCGCGTCGGCGAGATAATCGTCCGCTCCGTCTTCGACAGGACGCTCTTCGTCCTGCGCCGCGCCGTCATCGCCGCTGCGCCCGCCGGGCTCCTTTTATGGCTGCTCGCGAACGTCACCCTCGGCGGGCGGACGCTGCTCGCGCTCCTCTCCTCCGCGCTCGACCCGTTCGCCGCCTTCTTCGGGCTCGACGGCGTGATACTCCTCGCCTTTATCCTCGGCTTCCCCGCAAACGAGATCGTGATCCCGATCATCATCATGGCGTACACCGCGAACGGCACGCTGACCGAGTGGTCCTCCCTCTCCGAGCTGCGCGCGCTTTTGACCGCGAACGGCTGGACGACTGTCACCGCCGTCTGCGTCATGCTGTTTTCGCTGATGCACTGGCCCTGCTCGACGACGCTTTCGACCGTCATGAGCGAGACAAAGAGCGTCAAATGGACGCTCGCCGCGTTCGCGGTCCCTACCGCCGCCGGTCTTTTAGCCTGCGCCGCCGTGAATTTCATCTTCGGCTGAGCCGGCGCGTGAAAGCGCGGATTTGCGTCTTGACTTTTTCTTCGGATGTGGTAAGATTATGTATGAACAAATACGCATTTTTTCGAGGAAAAACATATGCAGATGACGCTCCGCTGGTACGGGTCGAAATACGACACCGTCACACTTTCGCAAATCAGGCAGATCCCCGGCGTGACCGGGGTCATAACGACGCTTTACGGCACGGAACCCGGCGAGGTCTGGCGGCGCGAGGACATCGCCGCGCTCAAGGCCGAAGTCGAGGCTGCGGGGCTCACGGTAGCCGGGATCGAATCCGTCAACGTACACGACGCGATAAAGGCGGGCACCCCCGACCGCGACGTCTATATCGACAACTATATAGAGACGCTGCGCCGCCTCGGCGAGTCGGACATCCGCCTCGTCTGCTATAACTTCATGCCCGTCTTTGACTGGACGCGCACCGAGCTCGCCCGCCGCCGCAAGGACGGCTCAACCGTCCTTGCGTACACGCAGGCGGCGGTCGACGCGCTCGACCCGGAGAGGATGTTCTCCGAGGTAAGCGTTAACTCGAACGGGACCGTCATGCCCGGCTGGGAGCCGGAGCGGCTCGCGCACGTTAAGGAGCTCTTCGAGCTCTACCGCACCGTTGACGACGAGGCGCTTTTCGCAAATCTCCGGTACTTCCTCGAACGCATAATGCCCGTTTGCCGCGAATACGACATAAAAATGGCGATCCACCCGGACGACCCGGCGTGGCCCATCTTCGGCTTGCCGCGCATAATCATAAACAAGGAAAACATCCTCCGCATGATGCGCATGGTGGACGACGTACACAACGGCGTCACGTTCTGCTCCGGCTCGTACGGCACGAATCTCGAAAACGATCTGCCGGACATGATCCGCTCGCTCAAAGGGCGCATACACTTCGCCCACGTCCGCAACCTGAAATTCAACTCCCCCGACGACTTCGAGGAAGCCGCGCACCTCTCCGCCGACGGGACTTTTGACATGTACGAGATAATGCGCGCGCTGTATGAGACGGGCTTTGACGGACCGATCCGCCCGGACCACGGGCGCATGATCTGGGACGAGGTCGCGATGCCCGGCTACGGTCTCTACGACCGCGCCCTCGGAGCCGCATACCTCAACGGTCTCTGGGAAGCGATCGACAAAAACGCAAAGCGCCGCTGAAAAGGCGCCTCCCTCGCGGCGGGGCTGTGTTACAGCCCCGCCGCTTTAAATTTAAAAAGAACCCTCAAAATTTAATGAAAAAACAGTCGCTGTCTATTTACAATTCGGCAAACGCGGACTATAATAGATTGTGGGCAAAACTAAAGAAAGGCGGCAGCGCTTATGACGGACGATTTATACTATGCAAAAATAATATTCAGAAAAAAAGTAGTCCCGATCCTCGTGCTGCTCGCCGTTGTGCTCGTCCTCGGGCTGATCTGCGCGTATTTATATAACACCGTGCAGTATATACTGTACGACGTCGGATCGTTCGAGGTGAGGGATTTTTCAAAAAACAAAAAATATTTTGATACCGTGGCGGAGAGGGCGCTCGCGCTTTTCGATGAAGAAAAAGCGAAAAACGGCGGTCTTGATCAGATGTTCGTCAAGGTTTCATCCGACGGCGGCGGGCTCTGCACGTGGGAGCTCGAGTGCAGGACGGACACGGAGACTTATTATGAATTGACGGAAAAAGCGTCCGAGGAGGAGTTCGCGGCGTACAAGCGCCTCCGCGAGCTGTTCACCGACAGCGAATACTATCCCGGGCTTGCATCAGTCAAGGTTTCGGGCGATCGCATCACTTTCATCACCGGAACCACGTATGAGGTCATATATATGAGAAACGGCTCAAAGCCGGACATTGACGGCTATGATTCATACTACTTGCAGCGGCTCTCGCCAAGGTGGTTTCAGGTGACCGGAAAAATCAATTATGACGAATAAGAACGCGGGGAGCGGTTTCCTTTCTTCGGGAGACCGCTCCCCCGATTTTAAAGTATCACGAGATTTATTTATAAAATATGCTCGTAACCGCCTCGCGGAGAAAATTGATAGTGAATTTGAAAAAAAGTATTGACAAATCCGCTCGAACGGCGTATTATAATAGCGTAAGGATGCTCCCCGGCGGGGAGCAAAAAATAGCCTTAACAATTGAACGATTGTTCAATTGAAACTTTAAATAACTGAAGGAGTGAGAAGACTGCCATGAAAAAGACCTACAAGATCGACGTCGACTGCGCATCATGCGCACAGAAGATGGAAGACGCCGCGAACAAGACCCCCGGCGTCGCCTCCGCCGCCGTAAATTTTATGACGCTCAGGATGTCCGTCGAATTTGACGAGGGCGTCTCCCCCGCGGAGATCATGACCGCCGTCCGGGCGAACTGCAAGCGCGTCGAGCGCGACTGCGAGATCTATCTATGAACAAAAAGCAAAAGCGGACGCTCATCCGCATAATCGCCGCCGCGGTCATGACCGTCGCGCTCGCCGTCCTCGATCACATGGAGATATTGCCCGGCGGCGCCGTGCCGACCTCTCTCTTGCGCCCGGCGCTCTACGCGGTCCCGTATCTGCTCGTCGGCTATGACATTTTAGTGAAAGCCGTCCTCGGCGTCATACATTTTGAGCCGTTTGACGAATGCTTCCTCATGGCTGTGGCGACAGTCGGCGCGTTCGCGCTCGGCGAATACGCGGAGGGCGTCGCCGTCATGCTCTTTTATCAGACGGGGGAGCTCTTCCAGTCCGTCGCGGTCGGAAAGAGCCGCCGCTCGATCGGCGCGCTCATGGACATCCGCCCCGACTACGCAAACCTCGAGGACGGAGACGGAAATGTCACCCGCGTCGACCCGGACGAGGTCGCCGTCGGCTCCGTCATCGTCGTGAACCCGGGGGAGAAGATCCCGATAGACGGCGTCATAATCGAGGGGGTCACGTCGCTTGACACGCGCGCGCTGACCGGGGAGTCCGTCCCGCGCACCGCGCGCGCCGGGGATTCCGTCTCGGGCGGCTGCATCAACGTCACGGGCGTCATCCGCATCCGCACCGAAAAGGAATTCGGCGAGTCGACGGCGTCAAAGATACTCGAGCTGCTCGAGGGCGCGAGCTCGAAAAAATCGAAATCGGAAAACTTCATCTCGAAATTCGCCCGCGTATATACGCCTGCCGTCTGCGGCGGCGCGCTCGCGCTCGCAGTAATACCGCCGCTCGTCACGCTCGCAGTCGGAGGCGGCGCGGACTTCGGCACGTGGATATACCGCGCGCTGACGTTCCTCGTCATAAGCTGTCCGTGCGCGCTCGTCGTCTCGATACCGCTCACGTTCTTTGCCGCCATCGGCGGCGCCGGGACACTCGGCATCCTGATCAAGGGCTCAAACTACATCGAAACGCTCTCAAACGTCAAGACCGTCGTCTTTGACAAGACGGGCACGATGACGAAGGGGACCTTCTCCGTCTCCGGCATACATCATCCGCGCGTCGAAGAGTCCGTCATCCTCGACTTTGCCGCGCACGCGGAATCCGCATCCTCGCACCCGATCGGCGGCAGCATCATCGAGGCATACGAAAAAACCGGCTGCTCCGTCGACCGTTCGCGCGTCACCGAAGTCACCGAGCTCGGCGGGCAGGGCGTCACCGCGACCGTCGACGGCGTGAAGGTCGCTGCCGGGAACGGCAAGCTCATGGACGCGCTCGGCATCGAATATTCCGAGTGCCACGAGGTCGGCACCGTCGTCCACGTCGCGTTCGACGGGCGCTACGTCGGGCACATACTTATCGCGGACGAGATCAAGCCCGAAGCGGCGGAAGCCGTCGCCGCGATGCACCGCGCCCGCGTGCGGCGCACCGTCATGCTGACGGGCGACAAAGCCTCGGTCGGGCAAGCCGTCGCCGAAAAGCTCGGCGCCGACGACGTTTACTGTGAGCTTTTGCCGGACGGCAAGGTCGGAGTTGTCGAATCGCTGATCGCCTCCGCCGAAAAAAATGAAGCCGTCGCCTTCGTCGGCGACGGCATCAACGACGCGCCCGTGCTCGCGCGCGCCGACGTCGGCTTCGCGATGGGAGCGCTCGGCTCGGACGCCGCGATAGAGGCAGCCGACGTCGTCCTCATGGACGACGACCCGCGCCGCGTCGCGGACGCGATAATGCTCGCCCGCTCGTCGATGAGGATCGTGCATGAAAACATCGCCTTTGCAATAGGCGTGAAGCTCCTCTGCCTTATCCTCGGCGCGCTCGGCGCCGCCGGGATGTGGGCGGCGATCTTCGCCGACGTAGGAGTAATGGTGCTCGCCGTCTGCAACGCGATACGCGCGCTCAATGTCAAAAGATTCAAGCATAAGGAGGCAGTGTGACGATATGGATAATATAACGGAAAATTTCGAAAAATGCGAATCGACCGAGGTCCACGGCGAGCTGCTCGCGATCGTGAACGAAAAGCTCCCCGGAGAGGAGGCGCTCTACGACCTCGCCGAGCTTTTCAAAATATTCGGCGACTCAACGCGCATCCGCATCCTCTTTGTCCTCTTTGAGGCGGAGGTCTGCGTCTGCGACCTCGCCGCCGCGCTCAACATGACGGACTCCGCCGTCTCGCATCAGCTCGGCATCCTCAAGCGCAATAAGCTCGTCAAGAGCCGCCGCGTCGGAAAGTCCGTCTTCTACTCCCTCGCCGACGCTCACGTCCGAACGATCATCAGCCAAGGTATGGAGCATCTCGAGGAATAAAAAGAAAGGGATGAGAAAGCGCATAAGCGCCTCTCATCCCATCTTTTTTTGCCGTTTTTGCCGATGCCGAACGGTTATTTCTCTTCCGCGGGCTCCTTATAGTTCGGCAGTCGGGACGCTGTCTCCGCGAGATCGTCACGCGCCGGAAGCCCGTTTTCGAAAGCCTCCGACAGCCGCAAAAATCCGCTCCCGTCAAGTTCCCGTCCCAATAATTGAACGTGACTCCGTCGACCTCCTCGCTCCGCATTACCTGAGTGTACGAGGCATTTTTCCCGTAGATCATGAGGGCAACGGCGTCTTTATATTCGCCGAAGACCGCGATCAATGCAGCGCCCCCGCAAGCAGAAGAAAAGCCTTGTTTTTCATACGTTTCATATCGACCTCCCGCAGGGGAATTTATTTTGTGCTTATATCCCCCCGCTGTCAACGCCTCCGGGCGATTGTTAACAAAAGGTTTACAGTTTAAAGCGCACAGGATTCGCGATGAAAAACTCGCGGCTTTATATTTTTTATGCAATTTCTTCCCGCCGCAATTGTGGGTAACTTACATTTATCATTATTTTCATCCGTTTTTACGCAGAGGCACATCTGCTGAGCTGTTTTATTCTATGGAAAAACTGCCCCTGTGACTGTTCGCAGCGATCTTAACCGAAACATTCCCGGGCACGTTCACATCAAACGACGCAGTCCCGATATCGGACTCATTAAAAATAATATTGCCATCCGTATCCCGTATTTCCATGGAGATCGTCCCAGAGTCTGTTTTCACTTCGATATGAAGCACATCGGACTTGGGATGAATACTTTTCTTCATGGTCCCGTCAAGAGACATATAGCTGCCGGTCCAGCTGCTCCACCCCTCTGTGCCGATATAGCCGATCCTTGTTGCGCTTCTCGCAGGTCCAATACCAAAAGCTCTTGATAAACAAATACTTCCAAAGAAAATTAAAACAATTATCAGTAATGTCACAATTAAAGAAATCCACGGCTTGCGGATCGTCCTTCGGTATTCCCGTATGTCATCCTCTGTCGTGTGCAGTTCAAAGGTCTTCCCATCGTTTTCCTTTTCTACAAGAAGAAGTTCTTTGTTGTAGGAGCCTTTGGTCGTCGCAATTTTACCGCCTTTATTCGCCCACGGGCGATAAACGGCTTTTCCGACAGAAAAATCAAGGTTTAAATTCTTAGAAAGCACACGATAACCGCAGTCTTCTAAAAAAGAAACATACTCGGTCCGGTCCCGATTTGATTTTTCCCCGACAAATTCCACCGCGTAACAGTATTTTCCGGGCTCGCATTCCTCGAACTCATACCATGCTCTGCCTGTGTTAACCAGCCGCCACCCTTTATTCGCCATTTCGTTCAGCCACTGTTCCTGTTTCTTCAAAAAGCCCCAAAAGAAGCGATAATACTTTTTACTCATGACTATCCTCCATGATATCTTCGGCAATCAGAACAAGCTCTTTTAATCGGATAAGCTCTCTTTCGCAGATCTCTTTTCCCGCGTTTGTGATAAGATACTCTTTTTTTCGTCCTCCTGTGTCCCCGCACGGCGTGATCCATCCTTTATCCTCAAGAGATGTAAGCGCGCCATACAGCGTTCCGGCTCCGAGCGACAGCCGACCGCCTGTTTTTTCTTCAACAAATTGCATGATCGCATATCCGTGTTTCGGCTGATAAACAGACAGTAAAATAAAGAATGTTACTTCGGTAAGCGCGCCGCCCTTTATGTTGTCTCGCAAACCTTTGCCTCCTATATTACGGTTACTGTAATAAGTATATCACTAACCGTAACAAATGTCAACAGAGAAATGAAAGGCGGGAGAAAAAATTTCTCCCGCCTTGAAGACCGTTTATATATGATCTTTTCCGCGATTGCGATCGCGATTGCATATCGGTATTATTAAACCCGCTTTTCCCCGACGGATTAAAGCACCTCGACGCGGAACGAAACGGGCATATCTGTCACGACGCCCGGGAGCTTTACGTGCAGCGCGTCCTCGTCGCGACTCCATTCGACATCGCTGTCCGAGCCGAGCGCCGATACGCGTTTTATTATCCCGTGGAAATTCGGCTTCGATGACGCGTCCCGCTCGCCGAGCGCCGGGAAATCCACCTCCCCTGACTCGGGCAATACCATCACCGTCGCGTATATCGAATCTCCGCGGCACGTGTAGCGCACATCCTTTGATGTATAGTCCTTGTGCTTTCCGTCCGTGAACTGCCCTTCCGTGACCGCCGTCGGTCCCTCCGCAGAGACTCTCCACGGGCGCGTACCGTATATCGCCTCGCCGTTTTTGCCGAGCCAGTCGCCGATGCGGAGCAGGATGTTCGTGTCCTCATCCGTGATCGTGC
The DNA here is from genome assembly GCA_947624995.1 of uncultured Clostridia bacterium. Taxonomy (GTDB): domain Bacteria; phylum Bacillota; class Clostridia; order Oscillospirales; family CAG-272; genus DTU064. The sequence goes on along the minus strand of CANQMS010000009.1, from coordinate 35,897 downwards.
CGTCCGCGCGCGGACCGACGTTCAAAAGCAGGCACCCGTTCTTCGACACGATGTCTACCATGTCGCGGACGATGTCGACGGGGTCCTTGTACCTGTTCCCCTCGGTGTAGCACCACGAATTGAACGCGCACGCAGTGTCCGTCTGCCACGGGTACGGCTTGCAGTCCGCGAACTGTCCCCTCTCGACGTCGACCGTCGCGCACCCGAACGCGAACGCGTCGTGCTTATAGCAGATGACGGGCTCATATCCCATCTCTTCCGCCCTGTTGTAGTAGTACGCCGCGAATTTCCGCAGATACGGCTTTGCCGCCGAGTGCTGGATCCACCAGTCGAAATATATGAGCCTCGGCGCGTATCTGTCGACGATCTCGCAGCAGCGCAGGAGCCAGTCCGTGAGGAATTCGTCGGACGGCGCCGGCGTGCTGAAGAGATCCTGATGGTTCGGCTCCGGCATCGCGGGCCAGTAAAAATCGCCGAGCTTCAAAGGCTCCTTTATATCGGAGTCAAAATCCTTGCCGTGCCCCATGAAGAACCAGTGCTCGATGCGGTGGGACGAGGCGCAGATGTTCATCCCGCGCGCCTCGACCGCAGCCTTGAGCTCGCCGAGCACGTCGCGGCAAGGACCCTTTTCGGCGGCGCACCACTCGGAGAGGTCGCTCTTATACATCTGGAACCCGTCGTGATGCTCGGCGACGGGGACGACATACTTCGCCCCGGCGCGTGAAAAAAGCTCCGCCCACGCGTCCGGGTCGAATTTTTCCGCCTTGAACATCGGTATAAAATCCTTGTACCCGAACTCCTTCTGCGGACCGTACGTCTTCACGTGATGCTCGAATTCGCGCGTGCCCTCTATGTACATCCCGCGCGAGTACCATTCGCTGCCGAACGCGGGGACGCTGTATATCCCCCAGTGCAGGAATATACCGAACTTCGCGTCGCGGTACCATGCGGGCGTCTCATACTGCGAGAGCGAGTCCCAGCTGTCCTTAAAACTTCCGCGCGCGATAGTATCTTCAATCTTTTTCAAATATGCGTTTCTGTCTGCCGTATTCATAGTCAAATTCTCCGTTTATGCCGTTCTGCCGGCTTCGCCATCCCGATTCTACCATACTTTTGATTTATTGTCCATAGCAAACCGAACTCCCGCCAAAAAACTTATCCATAAAAGCTTTTGAAAGTGGGGGTGCGGGGGAGGAACCTTTTCCGCGCGTCTCCGACGCGCTGTCTCCGACGCGCTATAAAGGTCTTCCTCCCCTGCATATTATTTATCCTACTATTCCATCCCCAGCTTAGCGCGGAGGTATTTGCCGGTGTACGAACGGTCGCACATTGCGACGTCCTCGGGCGTTCCCTCGCAGACGACGGTGCCGCCGCCGACGCCGCCCTCCGGACCGAGGTCGATTATCCAGTCCGCCGTCTTGATGAGGTCGAGATTGTGTTCGATCACAACGACGGTATTCCCCGAGTCGGTGAGGCGGGACAGGATGCCGACGAGCTTTGCGACGTCGTCCGTATGCAGCCCCGTCGTAGGCTCGTCGAGGACGTATATCGTCTTGCCGGTGTCGCGCTTTGACAGCTCCGTCGCCAGCTTGACGCGCTGCGCCTCGCCGCCCGACAGCGTCGGCGACGGCTGACCGAGCTTCATATATCCGAGCCCGACGTCAAACAGCGTTGCGAGCTTCCGCTTTATCTTCGGATACTCGGAGAAGAACGCGAGCGCCTCCTCGACCGTCATCTCGAGCACGTCCCCGATATTTTTGCCCTTGTATTTTACCTCGAGCGTCTCGCGGTTGTACCGTTTTCCGTGGCAGACGTCGCACGTCACGTAGACGTCCGGCAGAAAGTGCATCTCTATCTTTTTGACGCCCGCGCCCTCGCACGCCTCGCACCGCCCGCCGCGGACGTTGAACGAGAACCGCCCGGGACCGTACCCGCGCAGCTTCGCGTCCGGCGTCATGGCGTAGAGCGCGCGCAGGTCGGTGAACACGCCGGTGTACGTCGCCGGGTTCGAGCTCGGCATGCGCCCGATCGGCGACTGGTCTATCGCAATTATCTTGTCAAGATACTCGATCCCCTCGATCCGCTCGCACTTTCCGGGGAACGTGTGCGCGCGGTTCAAAAGCTTTGCGAGCGTCATATACAGTATCGAATTCACGAGGCTCGACTTGCCCGAGCCGGAGACGCCCGTGACGCAGATGAACTTTCCGAGCGGGAAATCGACCGTTATCCCGCGAAGATTGTTCTGTGCCGCGCCGACGACGCGCAGGATGTGCCCGTTGCCCTCCCGCCTTGTCTGCGGGACGGGGATCGACTTGCGCCCGGAGAGGTACGCGCCGGTGATCGAGTTTTCATTGTCCGCGATCTCTTGCGGCGTGCCTATCGCGACGAGCTCCCCGCCGTGAACGCCCGCGCCCGGTCCGATGTCGACGATGCAGTCCGCCGCCCACATCGTTTCCTCGTCGTGCTCGACGACGATGACGGTGTTGCCGAGGTCGCGCAGGCGCTGCAGCGTCGCTATCAGCCTGCCGTTGTCGCGCTGGTGCAGCCCGATAGACGGCTCGTCAAGGATGTACATCACGCCGACGAGCGAGCTGCCGATCTGCGTCGCGAGTCTTATCCTCTGCGCCTCGCCGCCGGACAGCGTACCCGCACGCCTGTCGAGCGTCAGATAGTCGAGCCCGACGCTCGAAAGAAAGCCGAGCCGCGAGCGGATCTCCTTCTTTATCTCGTGCGCGATCACCTCTTCCGTTTCGGTCAGCTCGAGCTTGTTTATGAAGTCGAGCGCCTCCGTCACCGATTTGCGCGTGTATTCGTCTATCGCGATGCCCCCGACCGTGACGGCGAGCGCCGCGTCCGAGAGCCTCCTGCCGTGGCAGCGCGGGCACGGCGTCTCGTCGACGAACTCGTCGTAATACTCCGCGTTGCCGAACGCGCGCCGCCTCCACTCTATCATCGGGATCAGCCCCTCGAATTTCTTCGTCTGTCGGCGCACCGTTCCCTCAAAATACCTGTCTATCTCGTAGTATCTGTCGCCCGTCCCCCATAAAAGCGCGTGCAGCGCGCGCTCGGAATAGTCCTTTATCGGCGTGTCGAGCGTAAAGCCGTAGACCTCGCCGACCGCGGCGAACAGCGGTCCCATCCATGACTCCTCCTCGAGCGACTTGAACCCGTTCACGTTGACGGCGCCCTCGCGCAGCGAGAGAGACTTATCGTATATTATCTTGTCCGGCGAAATGCTCGAGATGACGCCGAGCCCCGCGCAGTCCGGGCACGCGCCGAACGGATTGTTGAACGAGAACAGCCTCGGCTCAAGCTCCGGTATGCTGATCCCGTGCTCCTCGCACGTGTAGTTCTGCGAGAACTCCATGACGATCGCCTCGCCCTCGCGCGGGACCGTCACGACCGTGACGTAACCGTCCGCCTCGCGCAGCGCCGCCTCGACGGAGTCCGAGAGCCGCGTCCTTATGTCCGGGCGGCAGACGAGCCTGTCGACGACGATGTCTATCGAGTGCTTTTTGTTCTTGTCGAGCTTTATCTCCTCCGAGAGCTCGTATATGCTCCCGTCGATGCGGACGCGGACGTACCCCGCTTTTTTCGCGCCCTCGAGCACCTTCTCGTGCATTCCCTTCTTGCCCTTGACGACCGGCGCGAGCACGAGGAACCGCTCGCCCTCCGGCAGCGTCATGATCCGGTCGAGGATGACGTCCGTCGTCTGCGCGCTGATCTCCCGCCCGCAGACGGGACAGTGCGGGATGCCGATCCTCGCCCACAACAGGCGCAGATAGTCATATATCTCGGTGACGGTCCCGACCGTCGAGCGCGGATTCTGCGACGTCGTCTTCTGATCTATCGAGATAGACGGCGACAGCCCCGATATCGAGTCAACGTCCGGCTTGTCTATCTGCCCGAGAAACATCCTCGCGTATGAGGACAAAGATTCGACAAAACGGCGGTGCCCCTCCGCGTGCAGCGTGTCAAACGCGAGCGACGACTTTCCCGACCCCGACAGCCCCGTGAAAACGATGAGCTTGTCCCTCGGGATCGTGACGTCTATGTCCTTCAGATTGTTTTCTCTTGCGCCTTTTATTTCTATGTTGCGTTCCATGTACAGGTCTTTTTCGCGGGGAGAGGAAAACCTCTTAGAAAAGGTTCTTCCTCTCCCCGCACCCCTCTCTTTTCCAGAACTTTTTATTACCTTAAACAGTGACGGAATCGACGGCGCGCTGCGCCTCACGGATCCCGGCGCCGACGTCATATGGCGTGTGCGCGTCGGACGCGGTGACGATGCGGACGCCGTGCCGCTTCATCGCGCGGATCAGGGACGCGTTCATACCGAACGGGGATGTGTCAGGGTGCCGCCTGTATGTGCCGGCGTTTTCCTCGGCGTACATGCCGCTGTTCGATACGGCGGCGGCGAGCGCGTCATAGTATTCGTCGAGCGGGAAGGACGGCTGAAAGCCGAAAAGCCCGATGCTGTCGGGATGCGCTATCCCGTCAAAAACGCCGCTCTCCGCAAGGCGTACGGACGATTCAAAATAGCGCCTGTATGCGCGGTCAATGTCGACACCGTCCCACAGCGCCGCCTCGTGGTCGAACGCGAAGCCGTCTATGAAATGGACGCTCCCGACGAGGAAATCGAGCCCGAGGCCGCGCGTCACGTCCCGGACAAACTCCTCCGCGCCCTCAAAATAGCAGACCTCAAGCCCGAATCTCACCCGGACGGGGAATGAGCGCCGCCGCGCCTCGCCTATGAGCGCGAGATATTCCGACAGCTCCCTGATCCCGCCACGCCGCGAGAACCAGCCGTCCGTAAACGCGTTTTTCCCGAGTATGCAGCCGTACATCGGCGCAAACTCGCGGAAGAGATACGAGTGTTCGAGCAGCCATATCTCGTCTGTGTCCGTCTCTTTTGCCCGGGAGACGAATTTTTCGAGCCACCCGAGCGTGTATTCTCCCCCTTCGAGGTGAATGTGTACGTCCGTCATTTCGTTATCTTTGCTTCCTTTATCCTGTCGCGCAGGTACGCGGCGCGTTCGAAGTCGAGCTTTGACGCCGCCTCCTTCATTTCGCGCGTCAGCCTCTCGATGTATTCCGCCCTCTCCGCCGACGTCATCATCGAGACGCGCTTGCTCTTTGCGCCTGCCTTTCCGCTTCCCTTGCCCTTTCCGCGGCGCTCGTCATCGTCGCCGCCGATGGAGATGAGCTCGCGGACGTCCTTCTTTATCGTCTGCGGGATTATGCCGTGTTCCTCGTTGTACGCCGTCTGGATCCCGCGCCGCCTGTTCGTCTCGGCGACGGCAGCCTTTATCGACCGCGTTTCCTCCGCCGCGTAAAGGATGACCTTGCCGTTCGCGTTCCTTGCGGCGCGCCCTATCGTCTGGATGAGGGACGTTTCGTTCCGCAAAAATCCCTCCTTGTCGGCGTCGAGTATCGCGACGAGCGACACCTCCGGCAGATCAATCCCCTCACGCAGGAGGTTTATCCCGACGAGCACGTCAAAGACGCCGAGGCGCAGGTCGCGCAAAAGCTCCGTCCGCTCCATCGTCTCCACCTCGTGGTGTATATACCGCACGCGCACCCCGCAGGACTCGAAGTAGTCGGTGATGTCCTCCGCCATCTTCGTCGTCAGCGTCATGACGAGCGACCGCTCGTCCTTAGCTGCCCGTTCCTTTATTTCGCCGAGCACGTCGTCGATCTGCGTTCCGACGTCGCGCACCTCGACTATGGGGTCGCACAGCCCCGTCGGGCGGATTATCTGCTCCGCGACGGCGGACGAGTGCGTCCGCTCGTAGTCACCGGGCGTCGCGCTAACGAATATGACCTGATTCAGCTTTGACTCGAATTCTTCGAACCGTAAGGGTCTGTTGTCATACGCGGACGGCAGGCGGAACCCGTAGTCGACGAGGTTCTTCTTCCTCGCGATATCCCCGCCCGACATCCCGCGCACCTGCGGGATCGCGACGTGGCTCTCGTCTATGAACATGAGAAAATCGCGCGGGAAATAGTCGAGCAGCGTATACGGCGTCGATCCCGGCTCGCGCCCGGAGAGCACGCGCGAATAATTCTCGACCCCCGAGCAGTACCCGATCTCGCGCATCATCTCAAGGTCGTATCTCGTCCTCTCCTCTATCCTCTGCGCTTCGAGCAGCCTGTTCTCCGCGCGGAAAAAGTCGGCGCGCTCGTACATCTCATCCTCAATTTCGCGCAGCGCCGCCTCGCGCTTCGCAGGGTCGGCGACGTAGTGCGTCGCCGGGAATATCGCCGCGTACCGCAGCTCCCCCGAGACCTCGCCCGTCACGGTCGACAGCTCCGTCACCCTGTCCACCTCGTCGCCGAAGAACTCGACGCGGATCGCGCGCTCCCCTGAGTTTGAGGGGAGGACGTCCACGGTGTCGCCGCGGACGCGGAACTTCGTGCGCTCGAACGCGATGTCGTTGCGCTCGTACCCGATAGAGATGAGCCTGTTTATGAAGTCGTTGCGCTCCATCTGCTGCCCCGGGCGGACCGAGACGAGCTGGCGGCAGTATTCGTTCGGATCGCCGAGCGAATATATGCACGAAACGGACGCGACGATGACGACGTCTCGCCGCTCAAACAGCGCGGAGGTCGCGCTGTGGCGCAGCTTGTCTATCTCGTCGTTGATGAGCGAATCCTTTTCTATATACATATCCTTGCCCGGGATATACGCCTCGGGCTGATAGTAGTCGTAATACGAAACGAAATATTCGACGGCGGCGTCCGGGAAGAACTCGCGCATCTCGGAGCAGAGCTGCGCCGCGAGCGTTTTGTTCGGCTCGAGTATGAGCGTCGGGCGGTTCACGTTCGCGATGACGTTCGCCATCGTAAACGTCTTGCCCGAGCCCGTGACGCCGAGCAGCGTCTGCATCCGGTCCCCGCGCAGAACGCCCTCCGTCAGCGCGCCTATCGCCTGCGGCTGGTCGCCCGTCGGCGAAAACGGCGCCTTCAGTATGAATTTGTCCGCCATTGCCATCTCCCGTGAACAAGTGTTCGTAACGTATGCTATTATACCACGTCCCCGCGCGCTTGTAAAGACGGTCGCGACCTTTTTCGTGGAAAAAGCAAAACGCCCGCCCGCAAAAAACGGCGCGTATGTGCTTTTTGACTATTGATTTTGGCGCGCGCGTGATATATAATATCCCTGTCGAAATAAAACGAAGTCCGCAGGACGGGAGTATATCATGCAGAAGTTACAGCAGCTTTACGAAGGCAAAGCAAAGAAGGTCTTTGCAACGGACGACCCCGATGTCGTCATCGTCGACTATAAGGATGACGCGACCGCGTTCAACGGCGAGAAGCGCGGCACCATCGTCGGCAAGGGCGTCATCAACAACAAGATGACGAACCGCGTCTTCAGCCTCCTCGAAAAGGAAGGCGTCCCGACGCACCTGATAAAGCAGCTCTCAGACCGCGAGACGGCGGTGAAAAAGGTCGAGATCGTCCCGCTCGAGGTCATTATCAGAAACGTTGCCGCCGGCAGCTTTTCAAAGCGCCTCGGCGTCCCGGAGGGAACGCCGTTTGCCGAGCCGACGATAGAGTTCTCGTATAAAAACGACGCGCTCGGCGACCCGCTCATCAACGATTATTTCGCCGTTGCGCTCGGGCTCGCCACCTGGGACGAGATCGAGACGATAAAGAAATACGCCTTCCGCGTCAACGACGTGCTCAAGGCATACTTCCTTGATGCGGGCATAAAGCTCATCGACTTCAAGATCGAGTTCGGCAGATATCACGGGCAGATCATCCTCGCGGACGAGACCTCGCCCGACACGTGCCGCCTCTGGGACGTGAACACAAACGAAAAGCTCGACAAGGACCGCTTCCGCCGCGACCTCGGCAACGTCGAGGAAGCGTACAACGAAGTCTTCCGCCGCCTCGGGCTCGACTGAAAATTACAATATACGGCAGACCCCGGAAGCAAAGCCGGGGTCTGCCGTATCGACTTTAAAAACGGAGCATTTTTATGGAAAACGATAACGCGATCTTCGGTACGGATGAGCTCGAATCGGGGCTCGGAGAGGAGTGCGGTGTCTTCGGCGCATACGACCTTGACGGCGGAGACGTCGCCTCGACTATATATTACGGGCTTCTCGCCCTCCAGCACCGCGGTCAGGAGAGCTGCGGCATCGCCGTCACCGGGACGGACGGTCCGCGCCGCGTCCTCTCGCACAAGTCGATGGGGCTCGTGAACGAGTCGTTCACGCACGACACGCTTGAAAAGCTGCCCGGCGACATGGGCGTCGGTCACGTCCGCTATTCGACCGCGGGCGGCTCCACGCGCGAAAACGCTCAGCCGCTCGTCCTCAACTACGTCAAGGGCACCCTCGCCCTCGCCCACAACGGCAACCTTGTCAACGCGCCTGAGCTGCGCCGCGAGCTCGAGCGGACGGGAGCCATATTCCAGACGACGATCGACACGGAGCTGATCGCGTACCACATTGCGCGCGAGCGCCTGAACTCGAAGACGGTCGAGGAGGCGGTCGGCAGAGCGATGGATAAGCTGCGCGGCGCGTTCTCGCTCGTCATAATGTCGCCCCGCAAGCTGATCGGCGCCCGCGACCCGTTCGGGTTCCGCCCGCTCTGCATCGGCAGGCGCGACAACACATACATGCTCGCGAGCGAGTCCTGCGCGCTCGACACCGTCGGTGCCGAATTCGTCCGCGACGTTATGCCCGGCGAGATCGTCACGATCTCCGAGGGAGGGCTCGTCTCGGACACGAGCCGCGCGCTCCCGCGCGAGCGTGAGGCGCGCTGCGTCTTCGAATACATATATTTTGCCCGCCCCGACAGCATTATAGACGGGATGAGTGTGTATCATTCGCGTATGCTCGCCGGAAAATATCTCGCGATAGACTCGCCCGTCGACGCCGACCTCGTCGTCGGCGTGCCCGAATCGGGGAACGTCGCCGCGCTCGGGTATTCGCTGCAGTCCGGCATCCCGTACGGCACCGCGTTTGTCAAGAACGCCTACGTCGGCAGGACGTTTATCAAGCCGCGCCAGAAGAACCGCGAGACGAGCGTCGGCGTCAAGCTGAATCCGATCCGCGAGGCGGTCGAGGGCAAGCGCGTCATCATCATTGACGACTCGATAGTCCGCGGCACGACGTCCGACCGCATCATAAAGATACTGCGCGAGGCGGGCGCGCGCGAGGTGCATATGCGCGTCTCGTCCCCGCCGTTTCTGTGGTCCTGCTATTTCGGGACCGACGTCCCCGCGCGCACGCAGCTCTTGGCATACAACCGTTCCATCGAGGAGATCCGCTCCATCATCGGATCGGACACGCTCGCGTACCTGCGCGCGGAGCGCCTCTCCGACATCGTCGGCGGTCTCGGCATCTGCCGCGGCTGCTTCACCGGCGACTACCCGACCCCTCCCCCCGAAGAAGACATCCGCGGCGAATTCGAGGCGTAGAGCTACCTTAATAAAAAATTATGCGGGGAGGAAAACTTTCGAGTGAAAGTTTTCCTCCCCGCGCCCCTCTTTTCAAAGCTTTTTATTGACTTAACGGCGGGCTTACCCGGCAGAGATCATTTCGCCGGTTTGCCCCAGAACTCGATCTCGGTGATGTTGCAGAAGCCGTTCTGCGGGCTGACGTAGCGGACGTAGTGATACACCGTCCCGGCGCACTCCTCGGGCATGTCGTCCGAGTGGATATTCTCGTAGTCCATGCACGGCGAATCCTTCTCTATCGTGTACAGATCGACCCATTCCTTCCCGTCGACCGACGCCTGAAAGACGCCGCCCGCGTTCCTGTCCGGATTCTCGGGTCTGCCGTGCCACCGGATTGCCGTGAGTATTATTCCGTCCTCGAAATACGCGCCGACGTACCCCGTCGGGAACGGCTCCTCGCCGTCGTACGGGATGCCGACGTTCATATCCGCGTTGTTGACCGTCGCCTCCGTCTCGTCGCAGTCGTAGCAGGTCAGAACGTCGCCGTCAAAGACGCACGTCGGCAGGCGGTCCGTCATGTTGTTCCACGTGCCCTTCCCGTCGTGGATCACGTTCTCGGGCGACACGGGGAAATACACGCTCTCGCCGTCCGGCGCGCCCCAGCCGCTCACCGCGATCGAGGCGGGGATCACGTCCCCGTCGTACGGGAAGAAATCTTCGAGATAATCGGCTTTGCGGATCGTTTCGGCGGTGCCCGACGACCCGTCCGTATCAGTATCGCCGCCCGTCTGCCCGCTGCAAGCGGCGAGCGCGAACAAAAGCGAGGCGGCGAGCGCCGCCGCGATGATCAAAGAAACTGTCCTTCTCATTTTCACACTTCCGGAAAATTTTTTCTCCTTTCAAATTATACATCCGCTTCCCCGCGCTGTCAAGTGTACCGTGCGAGTCCGCGTCACATTCGCGCCGAAAATACAGCCGCCTCTTGCATATCGGCGCGAAAAACTGTATAATGTAGTAAAATGCCGTATTTATCGGAGGCGATGGCTTTGGGGACGCTCTTCGAACTTATCGGGGACACTGCCATCCCGATGCCGGAGGCGTGGCTGCGCCCGTACGGCGCGTTCCACCTCTGCTTCCTTCTCATCGGGGTCCCCGCCGCGGTCGCGCTCGGCATCCTCACCGCGAGGCGGAAAGGCGACGGGTTCGATTCGGTCACGTTCGCGGTCGGGATCGCGCTCGCCGTCGGCGAGACATACAAACAGCTCTTTTATCCCGCCGTCGAGGGCGCGTGGCGCGCCGACCTCTTCCCGTTCCAGCTCTGCTCGATCCCGATGTACGCCGCGATCGCGGCGCCCCTCATCAAAAACGATCGCGCGCGCCGCGCCGTCTACACGTTTATTTCGACGTTCGGGCTCATGGGCGGCGCCGCCTCCTATATCGCGCCCGGCACGATGCTGCGCCCGTATCTGCCGATCGCGGTCCACTCGTTTCTGTGGCACCTGATCCTCATCTTCCTCGGCGTCCGCGCCGCCGTCAGCCGGCGCGCCGGCGGTCGCTTTTCTGACGTCTTGGCGCTGTATCTTGCGCTCTGCGCCGCCGCGTTCGCGATAAATCTCGGCTTTCACAAAACAAATCCCGAGGTCAACATGTTTTACCTCGGACCGACCCCGTCAAATCTGCCCATCTGCCGCGACATAACGGAAATGTTCGGCTGGGGCGTCAACTCCGTTTTATATATCCTCGCGCTGTCGCTCGGCGCGTATATCATCAGCCTTCTTTGGCGCCGGGCGTTCGCGATATCGGACAAAAAAGGAACCGCAAATGAAAATCAGTGAAATTCTGAAAAATGATTCCCCCTCCGTCTCGTTTGAGATCTTCCCGCCGAAGGCGTCTCAGAGCACGGAGGAGACGGTGCGCGTCATCGAAAAATTAGCGCCGCTCGCCCCGTCGTTTATCTCGGTGACGTGCCGCGCGGGCTCGACCCCGGACTATACGGTGAAGGTCGCGGAGGCGGTCGAATCCTTCGGCATACCGGCGCTCGCGCACCTGACGTGCGTCTCCTCGGACAGCCGCGAGGCGGACAGGCTGACGGACGCCCTCGCCTCCCGCGGGATCGAAAATATACTCGCGCTGCGCGGCGACCTCCCGGCGGACGGCAGCTTCCCGACCGGCGACTTCCCGCACGCCTCCGACCTCATCGCATACATAAAGCGGCGCGGCTCCTTCTGCCTCGGCGGCGCCTGCTACCCGGACCGCCACCCCGAGTCCCGCACTTATGCCGAGGACATCGAGCACCTGCGCATAAAGGAAGCGTCCGGCGCGGAATTTTTAACAACGCAGATGTTCTTTGACAACGACCTCTATTACGCGTTTCTGTACCGCCTGCTCCGCGCCGGGATAAAGCTCCCCGTCATCGCGGGCATCATGCCCGTCACGAACGCGCGCCAGATCATCCGCTCCGCAGAGCTGTCGGGGACGGCGCTGCCGCCGCGTATGCGCGCCATCGCGGACCGCTTCGGTGACGATCCCGCCGCCGCGCGGCAGGCCGGCATCGCATACGCGACCGAGCAGATCGTCGACCTGTTCGCGCACGGCGTCAACCACGTCCACATATACACGATGAACCGCCCCGAAACGGCGGCGGCGATAATGAACAATATCTCGGACATAATAGGAAAATGAGCGAAAAGCTGACCGATCTTTTAGGCAATCGCCTTTTGATATTTGACGGCGCGACCGGAACGGTCCTCCAGTCCATGGGACTGGGACCCGGCGAATTCTCCGACACGTGGTGCCTCACCCGCCCGGACGACGTGCTCGCCCTCCACCGCGCGTATCTTGACGCGGGCGCGGACATCATCAAGACGAACACGTTCGTCACCGCCCGCCCCGGCAACGCGGACGCGGAGGCGACAGCTCGCGCCGGCGGCGAGCTTGCGCGCCGCGCCGTCACCGCGGCGGGGCACGGCTTTGTCGCCCTCGACATCGGCTCGACCGGGCACCTCATGGAGCCGCTCGGCGATCTCTCCTTCGGGCACGCCGTGTCGCTGTTCTCCTCCGTCATCCGCGCGGGCGCGCCGTTCTGCGACTGCGTCCTCATCGAGACGATGACGGACATCGGCGAGGCAAAGGCGGCGATCATTGCCGCGAAGGAGTCCTGCGCGCTGCCGATCTTCGTCTCCTTCACCGTTGACGCGGGCGGGCGGCTGCTCTCCGGCGCGGATATCGAGACGTTCGCGACGGTCACCGAGTCTCTCGGCGCGGCGGCTGTCGGCATGAACTGCGGCGTCGGTCCGGACGCGATGGAGCGCTCGCTCCCCCGTCTTTTGTCCGCGACCTCGCTCCCCGTCTTCGTCAGTCCGAACGCGGGGCTCCCCGTCACGGACGGTGAGTACACGTATTATCCCACCTCTCCCGAGGACTACGCCGAACATCACCTCCGCATGGCGCTCGCGGGCGCGGCCGCCGTCGGCGGCTGCTGCGGCACGACGCCCGATTTTATCCGCGCGACAGCCGCCCTCGTCTCCGGGATGAGTGTCGTCACGCGCGAGGTCTCCCTGCCGACGCGCGCCGCATCGAACACTAAAACCGTCACGTTCGGTTCTTCGCCCGTTATTATAGGCGAACGCATAAATCCCACAGGCAAGCCGAAGCTGAAAGCAGCCCTCCGCGACGGCGACACCGACTACATCCTCTCCCTTGCATACTCGCAAACCGAGGCGGGAGCGGACGCCCTCGACATCAACTGCGGCATCCCCGGTATAAACGAGGCGGAGACGCTCGTCCGTACTGTCGGCGCTGTCGCCTCCGCCGTACCGCTGCCGCTCGTCATCGACACCTCGGACCCCGCGGCGATGGAGGCGGCGCTCCGCGTCTGCCCCGGCAAGCCGATCGTCAACTCCGTGAACGGCAAACGCGAGGTTATGGAAAGCGTCCTCCCGCTCGTCAAAAAATACGGCGGCGTCCTGATCGGGCTCGCGCTCGACGAGGGCGGCATCCCGCCGACGGCGGACGGGCGCTTCAACATAGCGCGCCGCATCGTTGACGATGCCGTCGCCCTCGGCATCCCGCGCCGCGACATCTTAATTGACGCCTTAACGCTTACCGTCGCCGCCGACGGCGGCGCGGCAAAGGTGACGCTCGACGTCGTCGACCGCGTGACGCGCGAGCTCGGCGTCGGCACCGTGCTCGGCGTCTCGAACGTCTCGTTCGGGCTCCCCGACCGCGACGCCGTCAACGCGTCTTTCCTGACGCTCGCGCTCTCAAAGGGGCTCTCCGCCGCGATAATGAATCCCGAATCCGCCGCGATGCGCGGCGCGATATCGGCGTTCAAAACGCTGTCCGGCGACTTTTCCGATTTAAATAATGCAAGCGTCGAAGACTGTTCGACACTTGCCGAAATGATACTGCACGGCAGGAAAGCGGACGCCGCGCGCCTCGCGGCGGAGCTTGTCGCGGGCGGCGAGCCGCCGCTCTCCGTCATAGACGGATACGTGATCCCCGGGCTGTCGCGCCTCGGGAGCGAATACGAGTCCGGGCGCGCGTTCCTGCCCCAGCTCATCGCCGGGGCGGACGCCGCGACGGCGGCGTTCGCGGAACTGAAAAAACATATCCCCAAGGATTCGTCCGGCGCCTCGCGCGGCGTCGTCGTTCTCGCGACCGTCGAGGGTGACGTCCACGACATCGGCAAAAACATCGTCTCCGCGATCCTTTCAAATTACGGTTACGACGTCCGCGACCTCGGGCGCGACGTCCCGCCCGCACGCGTCGTCGCCGAAACGCTCGCGACCGGCGCGCGCCTCGTGGGACTGTCCGCGCTCATGACGACAACGGTGCCCGCAATGCGCCGCACAATAGAGGCGCTCCGCGCTGCCTGTGACTGCAAGATCGTCGTCGGCGGCGCCGTGCTGACGCCGGAGCTCGCCGCCGACCTCGGCGCCGACTATTACTCCCGCGACGCGATGGAAAACGTCCGCATCGCCGGGGAAGTTTATGGGGGATAGATTTTTATATATAAGATGCGAGGGGGAAAACTTTTGGAAAAGTTTTCCCCCTCGCGCTCCCTTTTTCAAAACTTTTTGGACTTTTTTATGCGAGCGGCGTTTCAACGATTCGGGCGCTTTTGTATACGTCGGCTTTTGCGCGGCGGCTTTTGTCCGGTGCGGGCTTTTTTTATGTATACGTCGGCGTTTGCGCGGCGGCGTTTTTTACAGCTCGCGGACGCGGAGCGTTTGCGGGTCGATGACGCGGATGCGTTTTTTCCGGCGCAGCGCGTACCGGACCGTCGAACCGGTACCGCCTGCGCTGCCGTTCCAGACCGCGATTAGAAAATCGCACTCGTCGACCATGTACCTGTTGCGCCGGTGCATACAGTCTGGCGTGTACTCCCTTGAAATGAGCGTTCGCCTGTCGGCTGCCGACAGGATATTGTTATATCGCTGTATCTGTTCCGCCCGCCATCTCGACGCCTGATCGAGGCACGGGACTGCCGCCTCGAGCGTCAGCTCGGGATGCGTTTTTTTCAGCTCCAGCACGATCTCCGCCGCGAGCATATCAACTCCGAGCGCCATCCCCGTTATAAAATGCGCCGCCCCGTCTCGCTCGACGGCGCTGACCGTCTCCGCCCGCAGAGCCTCTCTGAGCTCGGCGCACCTCGGGTCGGATTCATTATAGCCGAACGGCAGCCCCTGCGGTCTGTGCCCCGTGTAGGCACACGTTATTCTGTCCATATCAATAAAGCCTTTTTCTAACGGTTAGCGTGTTATTCAACTTTTCTAATACATAGTATATCACAAAAAAGCGGATTTTGCAAAAAAAAATAAAATGCCGCGCGTTTTTTTGCACGGCATTTTTCAAACGCTCGATTCTTTAGATTCTTCGATCATCAGCTCTACCATACGGAGTATTCGTTTTTGTTCATCAGCCGGAAGCTCCGCGAGCTTTGAAGACAGCTCCGAAGCCGCATACTGCCCCGGGTGCTCTACGACGTCGCAGAATATTGCGTCCGCCGAAACGCCGAGCGCGTTTATGATGGTAATGAGCTTTTCGCACCGCGGGAACGAAGCGCCCCTCTCGACGGTCGAAATATAATTCGTCGTCAGCCCGGTCTTCTCCGCGAACTGTTCCTGCGTCAGTCCGAGCTCCTCGCGGTGCTGCTTTATTCGTTTTCCGATCCGCTTGTCGATCATGTCCCCGCCTCGCTCTGTGCATCTGCGTATCAGTATATAACGCAAACAGCGTGAAATAAAGACACGCTCATCCATAATGTCTGCATCAGCGAGTGACAATATGCAAAAAAAGCTTTTGAAAAGGGGTACGGGGGAAAACTTTTCTTCGAAAAGTTTTCCCCCGTAAATCCCCCGTTATAAATCCCCCCCTAAAACACCGTCTCGATGATGCGCGGGCAGGACGGCGGCGAGTAGTGCCAGGCGTCGATATGTGTGACGGACTCCGTGTCGATAAAATATCTCGGCGGGGAGACCTCGCGCAAAATCTCGCCCCGGTACGCGCCGATGACGGCGAGCTTCACCTTCATCCGTTCCGGTGCGATGCTCTTTATGTAGACGGCGGCGCTGCCGCCGACGGTGACGCCTTCGTGCGGCTCGGCGAGTCCCGTCAGATTCGGCGTCAGTTCGACGAAGATGCCGTAGCTCTCGACGGAGCGGACGATGCCCGCGACGGTCTGTCCCGGCGAGAACATTGCGGCGTTTTCCTCCCACGTTCCGCACAGCTCGCGGTGCGAGACGTTGACGCGCCCGAGCGCGTCGAATCCGCGCACGACGACGTGTATTCGCGACGATACGGGCAGCCGCTCGCGCGGGTGCGAGATCCGCGAGACCGATATCGCGTCCACGGGCAAAAGCGACACGATCCCGCAGCCGATGTCGACGAACGCGCCGAACCGCTCGAGGTGAGTCACCTTTGCCGGGATGATGTCGCCCGGTATTAGTCCCGACACGTACTCGTTCATGCACCGCCTCTGCGCCTCGCGCCGGGACAGGTACGCGACCGGCGGGCTCGCCGTCATATCGACGTGCCGGACGACGAACGCGACCGTCCTGCTGACGCGCGTCACCGCGGCAATGCTCTTTACCTCCTCGCCCGGGGAGGTGAGGCATATATCCTCCCGCCTTATTATGCCTACGGCGCCGCCGAGCTCGACGCGGAGGCTGTAATCCCCGCTGTCGCACATGACGACGGGCGCCTCGCATATCGCCCCCGTTTCCGCCGCGCGCAAGAGCCCCGCGACGGACGAAACGTATTCCCTGTTTTCGGCGCTGCCGACCCTGTAACCTTCCGGTGTGAAAATCTCCGTGCCTTTCATGCCATGTCCTTTCTTTTGCCACGATTCCGCTCTATTTTTATGCGGGGCAAAAAAAGGATATGACAGGCGCGCCTATACGTCGGCGCTGCCCCTGATTTTTATTTTCGGCATCAAAAGCCTCCTTGCCGCGATGAAGACGAGGCTCGTCAGCACGCCGATGAGGAACGTCGTCCCGCTGAAGCGTACGGTCGGCACACCGTTGAACGTCACCCCGCTTACAGACAGTGCGGTCACAAACGCGCCGACAGCGATGCCGATCACGGACACACATTCGAAAACCGACGGTGCGGTGCGCGTCCTCGCCGCGTATATTATCGGTACTGCCAAAGAGGCGGCGAGGGGCGCGAGCGCGGACCACATCAAAACGCGGGAGATGACATAAGCTGCGGGGAACATATACAAAATTTCCGAGCTTACGGCAAGCGCGGCGGTCAATAATATGAGCGCGGCATCAACGGCCCGCATACGCCTCGCCTCACGCCCCGCCTCATACGTGCGCCGCACGCCGGTCAAAATGCGCATATACGGCTCGTAACAGATGTATAAAAGCGGCACGGGGCACAGGCTTATGAGCAAGAGATTCGCCGCCGACGGGTCGTATACCGTCATCACGCTGCCGCCCGTCCCCTCTGGCACATTCACCGCCGGCGGGTCGTATACCGTCATACCGCTGCCGCCCGCCCTCTCGTGTACATTCATAAAGTATATTTCCTTCGGCAGAAAGCCGGCGGTCACCGTGAGCCACAGGACGAGAAACAGCGACGCGAACACCGAAAAGCTCAGGCGCGCCGAGCTCTTCACGAGCCGCTCGGCGTCCGTGTCTCCCGCCTCCGCCGCGGCGCGGCGAAGCTCGCGCACACGCAGCGCGGAGAGCGTCGCCATGACCGCCGCGGCAATGTCGAATATCAGCATAACGAGCGCGCCGATGACCGTTATCCCGCCCTGAAAGAACGAGCCGACGAGGAACATCAGTACAACGCCCAGCGCGATGAGCGCAAGGGAGATGATGGCGGACGTCCGCAGCCGTGACGCTGTCCGTTCGAGCAGAGCGGCGCCTCGCCTCTCGCCGCGCTCCTGCGCCCGCGGCGCCGTGCCGTCCTGATCCGGCTCCGGGCGGCGAACGGGAGTATATACGGATGCGGGTTCGCCGCGCAGTATTTCATCGCACGTGACGCCGAATATCTCCGCGATGCACGGTATCAGCGTGAGGTCGGGCATCGTTTCATCGCGCTCCCAGCGGGACACCGCCTTGTTTGATACGTTCAGCCTGTCGGCAAGCTCCTGCTGCGTCATCCCGTTTGCGCGGCGGAGCGCCGCGATAAAGCTTCCGATAGATTTTCTTTCCATGTGTTTTCCTCCGTTTTTTTGATCGGCGTGAGCTCTCCGCCGTCCGAACGGTATTTTACGAAAAATGAGACAAAAATAAAAGTCCGCGTACCGCGAATATTGTCCCGAAAAGTGAGAAAATGCGCGCCGGAGTCTGTTTTTCGCGTGTCCGTGGGTGGACTTAGACCATATGAGACGGCATATGTGCCGCGCTGCCGCGCGTCACGAGGCGCCGGCGCGCCTTGTTGCCGCGATGCGCTCGCAGGGACTCGAACCCATATGCGACAGCATAGGTGCCGCGCTGCCGCGCGTTCTCGCGCGTGATTCTCGCCGCAGGGACTCGAACCCATACGCGACAACATAAGTGCCGCGTTGCCGCGCCTTGTTGTCGCGATGCTCTCGCCGCCGGGACTCGAACCCGTACGCGACAACATGAGTGCCGCGCTAACGCGCGTCACGAGGCGCTGACGCGCCTTGTTGTCGCGATGCTCTCGCCGCAGGGACTCGAACCCATACGCGACAACATAGGTGCCGCGCTAACGCGCGTCACGAGGCGCTGACGCGCCTTGTTGTCGCGAACGAGAACGCGCAGAAGCGCGTTCTCGCGCGGCGTTTTCACCGAGATGACCCAAAAAAGGGATACGGTGGGCAATGCCCACCGTATCCCTTTTTTGGGCCATCAGGGACTCGAACCCCGGACCGACCGGTTATGAGCCGGTTGCTCTAACCAACTGAGCTAATGGCCCTTGCTCAGTGCCTAAATAGTATAATACATCTGCGCCCGTTTGTCAATATCGAAATTGAAAATTTTGAAAAATCAGTTTACCCGGGAATTCCGCCTTCCATTTTTTATATCTTCATTGACGCACCGTTCCTTTTGGTGTATAATGTAAAAAAATCTCGCCGGAGGCATGTATGGCAATGGAACTTTTACCCGAAGACTACGCGGAGCCGAGGTGTCCCTTCTGCGTCCCGCAGTATAAGGAGAACGGCAGAGCCGTCACCCGCATACCGGTGAGCCGCGTCATCGAAAAATACGACGAATATATCGCTCACCGCGACTCGGACGGCGCAGAGCGCCACCTTAAATACTGGCTCGCGGAGGCGGAGGCAGGCGGCGACACGCACGGCAGGCTTACCGTCATAAATGAATTCATGGGGTTCTACCGCAACACGGAGCGCCGCGACGAGGCGTACAAATACGCCGACCTCGGGCTCGGGTCCGTTCACGATGACGGCAGGCTCATCACCGCGACGACGTACATAAACGCCGCGACCGTATATAAGACGTTCGGCGAGCCGGAGCGCGCATATCCGCTCTTCGTCCGCGCGCGGGAGATATACGAGTCCTCCCTCTCCCCCGACGACGAACGGCTCGGCGGTCTTTACAACAACATGGCGCTCGCCCTCTCCGACCTCGGCAGGTACGGAGAGGCTTACGAAATGTACGAAAAAGCGATAAACATAATGATCGACACCGAGCGCGGCGGGATCGAAGCCGCGATCTCGTACCTCAACATGGCAAACGCGCGCGAGGCGGAGCTCGGGCTCCCGGCGGCGAAGGACAAGATCGACGAGGACCTCTGCTGCGCGGAGGAGCTGCTCGAGGCAGCCGCCGACCGCCGCGACGCATATTACGCCTACGTCTGCGCCCGCTGCGCACCCGCGTTCCGCCGATACGGCATGGCGGAGTACGCGGACAAAATAGACGCGCGCTCAAAGAGCATTTATGAAGGGGCTTGAGCTCTCGAGGCGCTACTATCTCGAATTCGGCGCGCCGATGATCCGCGAGCGCTTCCCGGAGCTTGAGAGCATTCTCGCCGTCGGGCTGTCGGGTCCCGGCTCCGAATGCTTCGGCTACGACGACGAAATTTCCGCCGACCATGACTTCGAGCCCGGCTTCTGCATATTCGCGCCGGACGGCATCGACCGAAAAACGCTTTTCTCGCTCGAACGCGCGTACGCCTCCCTCCCGCACTCGTATCTCGGGTTCGAGCGGCAGCGCGTCGCCCCGGTCGGCGGCAGCCGCCGCGGCGTCATGCTCCAGTCCGAATTCCTCGGCAAAAGGACGGGCAGCCCGACGGGCGAGCTCTCGCTGCGCGAGTGGATGCGGGTCCCGGAGCAGTTCCTCTGCGAGGCGACGAACGGCGAGATCTTCCGCGACGACGCGGGCGTTTTCACCGCCGCGCGCGACGCGCTTTCGCACATGCCGGAGCCCGTCCGGCTCAAAAAGCTTGCGGGCAACCTGCTCCTCGCGGCGCAGGCGGGTCCGTACAATTACAGACGCTGCATTTCGAGGGGCGACGAAGCGGCGGCGCAGCTCTCGGCGATCGAGTTCGTGCGCCACGCGATGGCGGCGTGCTTCAACCTCGCCGGGCGCTATATGCCGTATTACAAATGGGCGTTCCGCGCGCTGTCCGACATACCCGAGTTTTCAGAGCTCACGGACGCGTTTCTGTACCTCATCACGACGGACAACGACAAAAAGACAGCCGCCGTCAAGACCGAGGTGACGGACGACATCGTCCGCGCGCTCGCGGACGCGGCGCCGAGGCTTGCCGGCATCGGCAAGAGCTCGGGAGATCTCGAGCGCCTCGCATATGCGTGCAACGACAGGATCGCCGACCCCGACATACGCGGGCTCAATATCCTTTACGCCGTCGACTGAAAATAATAAACTCAATATAATTTTTTACAGGAGGATCATACTAATGGAACAAAAAACAGAAGCCGCCGCGGCAGAAGCCGCAGCAGAAGCGACGAAATCGCCGCGGCAGCCGCTCGGCGCCGCAAAGCCCGTCTCCGTCATCCTGTCCGTCATCCTCGCCCTCACGCTTTTGTGCTCCTGCACGCTCGGCATCCTGCGCGCGACGCTCTCGTCCGAGGGAATCTCGCGCATCGTCTCCGCCGTGCTCGGCTCAGGGCTGCTCGCCTCCGCTCCGCGTGAGTACGAGCTCGCCGCCGTGAGCACGCCCGACACCTCCGCCGACATCGCCGGCACGGTCGCCGGCTTGAAGACGCAGGACATCGTCGACAAGGCATACGAGCTCGGGCTCGACGAGCTGCTCGAGGACTACGGCGTCACCCGCGACAACATGGGCGAGTTGATCGACCGCTCCACCTTCCGCGAATTCGCGAAGGAAAACGCGGGCGACATCGTCGCCGGTTACCTCGAAAAGGGCAGCATTGCGGAAGCCGTTGACCCTGAGCTGCTCGTGGACTTCGTCCGCGAGAACGAGGATACGATATATGAGGTGACCGGTCACCGCGTCACCGAGGAGCAGTACGATGCGCTGCGCAGCCGCGTTCCGGATGTGCTCGGGCGCGTCGATTCTACGGCGACCGCCGGCATAAAGGACGGGCTCGGCTTCGATCTCTCCGCCGTCCGCTCCACAGTCGCAAAAATCACCTCTCCCGGCTGGTACATTGCCGCCATCTGCGCCTCCGCCGCGCTGGCGGTCGTGATCCTCGCGCTGCACCGGTTCCTGTTCGGCAGGTCGCTTACGTACATCGCCGTCCCGTCCCTCGTCGTCGGGATCCTGTTCTTTGCCGCCGCGGCGGTCATTTTCGCCGCCGGAGGCTCCGTCCTCGGCGGCGCGCTCGCGCCGATCCTCAGCACCGTCAACGTCTCCGTCATGATACGCGCCGCGGTGCTCACCGCCGCGGGCATAGTGCTCTTCGCCGTTCACTTCCCGCTCAAAAAGCGCGGCATCTGAGCCCGGGTCAACCGAAATAAGAATACGCCGGGAGGGACTTTCGGTAAAAGTCCCTCCCGGCGGTCATTTTTTTCGCGCTTTATACGCGCGTTTTTTGCGCTTTTTTCCTGTCAGAACGGCAGATACGTGTTCGCGAGCCTTTCCCTGATCTTCACGAGGTCCGGCACGAGCACATCGTTGCCGTTTATGAACGCCCTCGTATAGTCGTCCCACGTCGGCACTGAATAGGTCGAGATCTCGAGCTTGCTCACCATCGGCAGAAGCTGTATCAGCAGCCCCCATCTCTCGCCGAGCGTCATGTCCGTTGCGAGCTTCGGCATGATCTTGTCCGCGATGCCCTTCAGCTCGAAGACGCTCGCGTCCTTGAATTCGTCAAAGAGCGAGAGCAGGATCCTTCTCTGCCGCTCCGTGCGGGTGAAGTCCCAGTCGATCTTCCTGATGCGCGCAAACGCGAGCGCCTGCTCGCCGTTCAGCCTGCTGTGCCCCACCGGGACCTCGACGCCCATGAAGTCCCTCATGTGGTCTGATTCCGCCTGAGTCACATCCATCTCGACGCCGCCGAGCATATCTATTATTTCTATGAAGTCGTAAAAATCGACCTCAAAGCAGCCGTCGATCGTGACGCCGAAGTTCTGCTTTATCGTGTCCTTCATCAGCGGGAAGCCGCCGTAGAAGTACGCGACGTTCAGCCTCTCGTCCCAGTAGCCCGGGATCGGCACCCACGTGTCGCGCAAGAACGAGATGAGCGAGGCCTTGCGCGTGTCGGGATTGATGCTCACGAGGATCATCGTGTCCGAGTGCATGCGCCCCATGCCCTCGCGCCTGTCCTGCCCGACGATCATGATGTTTATGAGCTTGTCGTCCTCGAAGTACGTGATATCGTCCGCGTCGGGCCACTGCACCTCGGTCTCGGGTGTGCCCGTCTCACTGCCGCTTCCGTTGCCGTTTCCGCTGCCGCCCGGGTCCTGCGGCTGCGGGAGCTGCGGCTGATCCCCCTCCTCGCCGTCCATTCCTGGGACGACGTCCTCGGGTCTGATCACATTCCCCGTGTCGGACGGGTCCACATACTCCATCTGACCGAGATAGTGGTTTATTATGAGCGCACCCGCGGCGACCGTCAGCAGCACCGCGGCGAGCACGGTTATTGCGACCGCGAGGATGATCTTCTTTACCGTGATCTTCTTTTTCTTTTTTTTGCTATCGCTCCCTTTGCCGTCGCCTTCCTTGCTGTCTTTATTGTCTTTGTTGTCTTTATTGTCTTCGGTGTCCTCGGTGTCTTTGCTGTCGCCGTCGTCGCTGTCTTTGCTGTCGCCGTCGTCGCTGTCTTCGCTGTCCGTGCCGTCGCTGCCGACGTCGGCGGTTTCTGCGCCGTCCGTTCCGACCTCACTGTCCGTGCAGTCCGTCGCCTCCGCCTTGTCCCGGTTCCCCGCCTCATTAAAGCTGTCCCGACCGTCCGCGCCGCCGTTTTCGGCTTCCGGACCGTTTTCGCGATCGTCCATATGCTTCTCCCTATAACTTTTTTCGACAAAATTTTATTTTTACTGTATTTTATCAAAGTACCGCAAAAAAATCAATACCCTGCGGCAAATCGGCTGAAAAAACTCCGCAGCCGAAAAAGCGGGGGCGCCTTTCGGGAAAGGCGCCCCGCACCGGTCTCGCCGCAGCACGCCGTCAGAACGGCAGATACTCGTTTGCGAGCTTTTCTCTTATCATCGGGAGGTCCGGCAACAAAACCCACATCCCGCGTATCCACGGCGACGAATACGAGCCGATGAACGGCACCGAATACGACGAGACCTTCATGCTGCTGACTACGGGCAAAAGCTGCATCAGAAGCCCCCATCTCTCGCTGACCGTCAGATCCGTTGCCAGCTTCGGGAGTATCTCGTCGGCGATGCTCTTCAGCTCGGAGACGCTCGCATCCTTGAATTTATAGAAGATCGAGAGCAGGATCTTTCTCTGCCTGTCCGTGCGCTGGAAGTCGGAATCTATATACCTGATGCGCGCGTACGCGAGCGCCTGCTCGCCGTTCAGGTTGCTGTGCCCGACCGGGACGCTGACGCCCATGAAGTCTCTCATGTGGTCGGATTCCGCCTGCGTTATGTCCATCTCGACGCCGCCGAGCAGGTTTATGATGTCGATGAAGTCGAAGAAATCGCACTCGAAGCATCCGTCGACGGTCACGCCGAAGTTTTGGTACAGCGTGTCCTTCAGAAGCGGGAACCCGCCCCAGACGTACGCGGTGTTCAGCCTGTTGTCCATGTATCCGCCCGGGATCTGGACGTACATGTCGCGCAAAAATGAGATGAGCGAGACGTTGTTCGTCTCGGGATTTATGCTGACGAGGATCATCGTGTCCGAGCGCTGGCGCCCCTGACCGGCGCGCCTGTCCTGACCGACTATCAGTATGTTGATGAGCTTGTCGTCGTCAAACTTCGGCAGCTCGCCGATCTCGGGCCACTGAACGTCCGTCTCGGGCGGGGCGGTCTCGGTGCCGTCCTGCGTTCCGCCCGTGCCGTCCTGACTGGGGGACGTCTCCGGCGGCGCTATCGGACCGAGCTCGTCGTCCGTGAAGATAAAATCGCTCCCCGGCAAAACGTCGTGCTGCGTATCGTTCGGGTCGACATACTCGATCTGCCCGAGATAGTGGTGTACGATAAGAAGCCCTGAGCCCACGATCGAGAGTATGAGCACGATCACGGCAACGACAGTGATGATGACCGCCTTTTTCACGCCGCCTTTTTTCTTTTTCTTCTGACTCTTCAGCGTTTTGCCGTCGAGCGCGTCGGGCTCGCCGGGCACGCTGTTTTCGTTCTCTTCGCTGTTCAGTCCGTTGTTCTTTTCTTCCATAAAACACCTTTGATCCTTAATACTTTTTAAATTGACCCTAATGCTCGGTTCCCGCCGCCGTCATGCTGCGTCAGAACGGCAGATACTCGACCTCGAGCTTTTCCCTGATGAGCTTCAGATCCGGCAGGAGCACGCGCATCCCCCTGATCCAGACGTCCTGGAAGCAGCCGTACTCGGGCACGTAATACGACGAGATCTGCATTTTGCTGACTTTAGGCAAAAACTCCGTCAAAAGCCCGAGGACCTGAGACTTTGTCATATCGGTCGAGAGCGTCGGCAGTATCTTGTCAGCAATGCTCTTCAGCTCTCCGAGGCTCGCGTCCTTGAATTCGTTGAATATCGAGAGAAGGATGTCTCTTTGACGTCTTGTTCTCGCAAAGTCGTCGCCGAGGGTCCTGTTGCGGGCGTGCTCAAGCGCGACAGGGGGCGTCAGCCGCGTTTTCCCGGCGGGGACCCACACGCCGGTGATCTCGAGGAGGTAGTCCGCCTCCTCCTGCGTCAGCTCGACCTCGACGCCGCCGAGGATCTCGATTATATCCTCGAATCCGTCGAAATCGACCTCGAAGCAGCCGTCTATCTCGATGCCGAAATTATATGTGATCGTCTCCTTTAAGAGCTTGAAGCCGCCGGAGGCGTACGCGACGTTGATCCTGTTGTCCTGATAGCCGCCCGGGATCTGCACGTACATGTCGCGCAAAAACGAGATGAGCGAGACCTCGCACGTTTCCGGATTTATGCTCGCGACTATCATCGAGTCAGAGTGCCACTGCTCCGGGTCATCCCTGCGCCTGTCCTGACCGATTATGAGAATGTTGAGCAGATGGTCGTCCTCGAGATCCTTGATGTCCCCGGCGTCGGGCCACAGAACGTCTCCCTCGTTGATCACGGGGATCGAATCGTCGGGATTGTACGACTCGTCACCGTATCCCTGCTGATCTCCTGGGGGCACGATGTGCGACGTGTCGTTCGGGTCGAGGTAGTTTATCATGTTGAGATAGTGATCTATGATGAGCCAGCAGGAGCCGACGATTATCGCCACGATCGTTATGACCGTGAACATTATTATTATAGAAGCGCGGCTCGCCGCCTTGCTTTTGACCGGTCTTTTATTTGCCATAAATTAAGGACGCCCCTTTGAAATTAAATGCAAAAAAAACAGCCCGCCTCTTCCCGCTCGGCGGGGACTTTTTATGTTCCGAGAAGTTCGCCGAGCCGTCATTTCGCCCGCGTGACACATGCCCGTGCCGCGCACGAAAACGGCAAAGCGATACCGTACAAAATATTGTAATACTTTGAGCCGGAAAAATCAAGACGGAAAAATAAACATTTTGTAAACCTTACGGTCGGGTATATTTTTTTGCGCCGTCATACTTTACAAAAACGAATTTATATGTCATAATGTTGATGTGCAAAAAATAAAATCCCGGAGGGACTTATATATGAACGAAAAGGAAGAACAGGCGACGGGGTCCGTCACCGAGCCCGAAGCCGAGCCCGGAGCCGGGGAGGTCGGGGTACACACGGAGTCCGAGCAGGATAATACGGAGGCGGCGCCGCCGCCCGAAAAAGCCGCGCCCCGCCCCGAAACTGCGCGCCTCATATACAGCGCGTACGCCGAAATGCGTCCCGCGCCGTCCTCAAAATACGCGCCGATGGGGGTGCCCGGCTATATCGCGATGCTCGCGGTCACGGCGATCCCCGCCGTCGGCTTCGTGATCGCCGCCGTCCTCGCGCTCGCCTCGAAAAAGGTCGCGCGCCGCCGCCTCTGCGCCGCCGTCGTCATACTCCGCGCGGTCCTCTTCGCGCTGCTCGCCGCAGCCGCCGCCGTCCTCGTCCTCGTTTACAAGGTCGACCTCATCGGCTGGGCGTCATCGCTGCTGTAACAGCTCCCCCTCGTCCGGCATGCGGCGGGAGAGCGCGTGATTGCTCAGGGTCCTGTCCCCGCTGATTTCCCTTATCACCGAGATCTCCGGCGGCAGCTCGACCTCCTCGTCCTCTGCGGAAAGCTCCGCCTCCATCACGGCGACGGTCTTCCACTCGGGATAAACGTCTATTTCGAGCTCATGTCCGCGGTACGGCAAAACGTACCGCGTTTTCATTACCGTGTGCGTACCTTCCTCCCGCCTGAGGTAAAGCTCCGCATATTCTCCGGCGTCGACGGTCCGCTCGTCCTCCTCCGCGGATATCGCGCCGACGCGCCGCTTGACCGTGTATGTGAGCGTGACCGCACCGTGCCCGGACCTTTTGCGGATGCGCGCCGTGCTCCCGGGCTCGGACTCGAGGTACGTCTGCTCTATCGCGTCCCCGCCGAGCCGGCGGAGGAGCTCCGCCTCCGGCATTTTTATCAGGAACCTGCGTTCCGTCTCTATGTGTTCCGTAAAACCGCCCCCTTCGGGTGCAAAAAATCTCCACCCGATATTTTACCACCGCCGCGCCGCCGCCGCAACGGTTTTTCGCTCCCTTACTTGAAAAAAAGCGGAAACGGTGATATAATTCGGTCTTGGAAGTGAAGATAAAATACCCTTTCGCGGTAAATTATATTCGGAGTAGATCATGAAAAGACTTTTATGTGCCACGCTCACGCTCTTTTTCATATTCACGCTCGTCTCGTGCTCGCCCGACACGTACACGCTCGTACACTACGAGAACATGTCGCTGATGCGGGACAACATCGGATTTGACATGGCGGAGGTCCCGGGGCTTGACACGCCCGTCGCCTTCGCCGCCGCGGACGGGAGCCTCGGCGAGCTGACGTACGGCATCGTCGACGAGCTGCTCGGCGAGGGGACGCTCGTCTTCCGCATGGCGACCGCGGACTACGCCGCAAAATACTCGGCGGAAACCGGAGGACCCGGCATATCCCCGATCCCCGCCGACAGCGAGATCTCGAGCGAAAAGCTCGGCTCCGCCGCCGTCACGTATTACGCGGGCGGCAGCTCCGTCATCGCCGTGTGGGAGCTCGGCGGGTACGCGTACGCCGCCGTCCTCTCGTACAACAGCGGCGACAACGTCATAGGGCGCGACAGCATATACCCCTACGTCCTCTCCGTCATCGCATCATAATATGGAAGACCGGATAAATATACTGTATTCGGACGCCTCCGTCGCCGTCGCCGTCAAGCCCGCGGGGCTGCTCTCCGAGTCTGGCGACATCCGCTCGAGCTTCGCCGCCCGCCTTGAGGACGAGCTCGGCGGCGCCGTCTTCCCCGTCCACCGCCTCGACCGCGAAACGCGCGGCGTCATGGTCTATGCTCGCACGCCGGAGGCGGCGTCCGCGCTCTCTGCCGCTTTTTCGTCCGAGGTCGGATACGACAGGGGATCCGACCGTACCTGCCCTCGGACCGACAAGCTCTACCTTGCGGTCGTGCTCGGCAAGCCGGAGTCGCCCGGGGGCGAGTACCGCGACCTTTTGTATCACGACGCGCGGAGGAACAAATCATACGCCGTCTCCTGCGCGCGGCGCGGCGTCCGGGAGGCGCGCCTTCTCTACCGCGTCTGCGGCTCGTGCGGCGCGGGGACGCTCGTCGCCGTCCGCCTTCTGACGGGGCGCACGCATCAGATAAGGGTCCAGTTCGCCTCGCGCGGGACGCCCGTCTGCGGCGACCGCCGCTACGGCGGAAAATCGGACGAATACAGGTGGGGCTGCGCCGGCTGCGGCAGCCGCGGTATGGCGCTCGCCTGCGTCTCCCTCTCCTTCCCGCACCCGGTGACGGGCGAGCGGATGAGGTTCGTTTCGCTCCCGACGGGCGCCCCGTGGGACCGCTTCGACACGCGCGCGGCTGTTGACGCCATGACGGTCTGAATACGTGCGGGGAGACGGCGCGCCGCTCTCCCCGCGCCTTTTCTTTTTTCAATTTTTTAGAATTCCCGAAAAAGTTTTAAATTTTTATTAACTCTATTGACAACGCCTCTCCGGTGTAGTATCATATACGCGTACTATATAGAGTAGTACAGTTGACACACATATATGACACACAAGAGAGGAAAGCTTTATGCTGCAAACGAAAGATCTGCGAAAGGTATACACGCCGAAAAAGGGCGTCCCGGTGACGGCGCTCGACGGCATCTCGCTCACGTTCCCGGAGCGGGGGATGGTGTTTCTGCTCGGCAAGTCGGGCAGCGGCAAATCGACGCTTCTGAACCTGCTCGGCGGGCTCGACAAATACGACGGCGGCGAGATCATCATCAAGGGCGTCTCGTCCCGCGATTTCTCGCAGGAGCGATTCGACTCATACAGGAACACCTACGTCGGCTTCATCTTCCAGGACTACAACGTCCTGCCCGAATTCACCGTCGGCGCAAATATCGCGCTTGCCCTCGAGCTGCAGGGCAAAAAGGCGACGGACGAGCTCATAAACAAGATCCTTAACGACGTCGACCTCGTCGGCTACGGCGGCAGGCGCCCGAACGAGCTCTCCGGCGGTCAGCTCCAGCGCGTCGCGATAGCGCGCGCGCTCGTCAAGAACCCGGAGATCATAATGGCGGACGAACCGACAGGCGCCCTCGACTCGGCGACCGGCAAGCAGGTCTTCGACACGCTGAAAAAGCTCTCGGCGGAAAAGCTCGTCATCATCGTCTCGCACGACCGCGAGTACGCGGAATTTTACGCGGACAGGATAATCGAGCTCTCGGACGGCCGCGTCATCTCAGACGTCGAGTATTCGCCTGAGGAAAGCGGCGCCGACGCGATAACATACGACGGGGACACCGTAAACGTCCCGGCGGGATATCACCTGACCGAGGAGGACAGGCGCGAGATTAACGAATACATCGACCGCATCCGCGCGGGCACGCGCCTGCACTTTTCCGGGCTGTCAAAGAAATTCCGCGACACGGACACCTCGAAGATACCGCCCGCGGACCCGTCCGGATTCAGCCTCATCAAGTCGCGGCTGCCGCTGCACAGCGCGTTCCGCATCGGCGCGAGCGGGCTAAAATACAAGAAATTCCGCCTCGTCATAACGATCCTGCTCTCTGTCATCGCGTTCGGGCTGTTCGCCCTCGCGGACACGTTCGGGGCGTACAACCACATCGAGGCGTGTACGAATTCGCTGCTCGAATCGAACGTGCGGTACCTCTCCCTCGTCAAGGCAAAGCAGTACACGGGCTACGACGGCAAAGCGGCATATATGTCAGGCACAATGCTCGACGATGACGACATTTCCGCAATAAAGAGCGATATGGGCACGCCAGTGTCCGGCGTGTTCGTCCCGATGGCGGGGATGCCGGATTTCGGTCAGCTCGTCAACTCGGACCTCGAGCAGTTCACGGAAAACGCCGCCGTCCTCGCAGACTCCTTCTCCGGCTACTGCGAGCTCACCGAAAAGACGCTCTCCGACCTCGGCTACACCGTCGCCGCCGGAAGAATACCCGAGCCCGGCAAAAACGAGCTTGCGATAACGTCGTATGTGTTCGAGACTTTCAGGATTGGCGGATTTGCGACAGGGGAGACGGAAAAATCCCCGGAGGGAACGGAAGTACCGACCTACGACAAGATCTCCTCCCCCGCCGACATGCTCGGCAGGAAGTGGCGCATCGGCGAGCGAGAATTTGAGATAGTCGGCGTCATCGACACGAAGCTCGACCTTTCCCGCTATGATGTTCTGCTCCATGTGGAACCGAACGAATCGGTGACGGAGGAGCTCGCGCGATTCGTCCTCTCCCGCGAGCTCACATACGCGCAGGATTACAGCTTTCACTGCCTCGCCTTCGTCGGAGACGGCATGATAGAGACGCTGCTCGCGGACGAGCCGGACGAGGTCCCGTTCAGGAACAGCAGCCTCAGCTTTTACGCGAACGTGAGCGAAGACGAGTTTTTCGAAATTTACCCGGATTACGCCGGAAAGCTTGAAGACATAGCGGAGGGCACCGAAATCGTCTGGGCGGACGGCAAGGCGCGCACCTCGCTCGGCAAGGGCGAGGCAGTCGTTCCCGCGTCCGTCGTGAATTATTATACGACTGTCACATCCGGCGACGGCTGGTATACTTCGACTCCGATAGATCTTACGGAAGAGAACTATGACACGCTTTTCGGCGCCGAATTCAACGGGAACCTCTGGTCATTTTACGGCAGCTACGGGGACTCGGACAACAACATGACGCTCGACGGGTGGCGCATCGTCGGCATAATCGAGACCGATAACGCGAGCTCCGTCCCGTCCCGCTCGATATATATGTCGGACGAGGACTACGGGCGCATCGTCGGCACCGACCTCGGGAGCTACACGTTCGCCGTGGGCGCCATGCCGAAAGCGAAAAACGAGATACGCCGGATATCCGAGCTCACGAACCGCACGGACACCGAGTATCGCTACGAGATGAAGAACCCCGTCATCTACGAGCTCGACGGGCTCAACGATATGCTCGAGGTGCTGTCGGGCGTGTTTCTGTGGGTCGGCGTCGGATTTGCCGTGTTCGCCTCGATAATGCTCGCCAACTTCATCGGAACGAGCATCGCATATAAAAAGCAGGAGATCGGAATACTTCGCGCGATAGGCTCGCGCTCGAGCGACGTCTTCAACATTTTCTTCGCGGAGGGCTTCATCATCGCCGTCATCAACTTTATCCTCGCGTCCCTCGGCGCGCTTGCCGCAACGCTCCTGATCAGTTATTACCTCCGCATCGGCGCGGGAATACTCGTCACGGTCATCTCGTTCGGCATACGACAGGTGGCGCTGCTCATCGTAATCTCGCTCGGCGTCGCCGCGCTCTCGTGCTTCCTGCCAGTAAAGCGCATCGCCTCAAAGCGCCCGATAGACGCGATAAGAGGGCGCTGATATGCGGGTCGGGCAAACCGAACAGAGTCCGATAAAGACAAAGAAGGTGTCATTTGCGGTCCTCGCGATCGCGACCCTCGCCGCAGCCGCGCTCGCCGTTTACGCCGTGCTGTCGCAAACGGTCTTTTCGGTCGGCGCTTATCCCGACAGGGTCGAGTGCGTATCATGGGACGCGACATACGAGTCGCTGCTCTCGGTCGCGGAGCGGTTCGATACAGGGCACGCCGAGGCGTGGGAGCACGCGTATTCGTACACCGGGACGCTCCCGAGCGACGACCCGCGCGACTACATGAACATCCACCTCTGCTTCACCGCCGAGAACAAAAGCTTCATCGACAGCTATATGCTCGGCGGCACGCTCGGCGGTGCCGAAAAATACGGCGACCGGATCCTGTTTTATTCCGACGCGAACGCCGCGTACAAGGTGCGGCTCGGAAGACGGGAATCGCCGGGTGCGAAGAAGGCGGCGGGGTCGTCCGTCATCCTCGACGTCTATGTCGGCGGGCTCACGGATGAGCAGATAAAAGAGCTCGCCCGCGCCGTCACCGTAGTTGTCACGGCGGAGGGCGGGATCTTCGGCGCGAAAAATATCGCCGTTCCGTTCGCCGGGTGCGGCTCGGTCACGGTCGACCGAGGCACAGATTCATAGCTCCGTCGCATGTACGGGGGCGAAAACTTTTGCGGAAAAGTTTTCGCCCCCGTATTTATTTTGGCTTTATATTGTGATATAATAAAATGAGAATATAATAATTATGATCATTTAAACACATAGGGATCCGAAAAAGGAACATATAATGGCAAGAGAAAAGAAACCGAAAAATCCGAGGCTTGGCAAGGTCGGCGGCGAGGCTCTGCTCGAGGGCGTCATGATGCGCTGCGGCGAGGACGTCGTGATATCCGTCCGCCGCGAGGACGGCTCCGTCGCCGTACAAAAGCGGAAATACGTCTCGCTGCGCAAGCGGAACAAATTCTTCAATATTCCGATAATCCGCGGAGTCGTCAGCTTTATCGAGTCGATGAAAATGTCGTTCTCGTCCCTCTCCGAATCCGCCGAGATGCTCGGCATAGACGAGGAAATGGAGGAAACGAAATTCGAGCGCTGGCTGCGCGAAAAATTCGGCAAGGGCATCCTCGACCTCGCGATGTGGATAGGCGGCGCGCTCGGCATAATCCTCGCGATAGCGCTGTTCGCGCTGCTGCCGACGTACCTTGCAAATCTCATAAAGGGCGCCTCGCCGAGGCTCGAGCACAGCTGGTTCGTCAGCCTGTTTTCCGGCGTTTTGCGGATCGCCATATTCGTCGGCTACATCTGCCTTGTGTCACTTATGAAGGAGATCCGCCGCACGTTCGAGTACCACGGCGCCGAGCACAAGTCGATCGCATGCTATGAGGCGGGCATGGAGCTGACGCCAGAGAACGCCAAAAACTGCACTCGGTTCCACCCGCGCTGCGGCACGAGCTTTATCTTCGTTATCCTGATACTCAGCATACTGATATACACCGTCGTCCCGTCGACGTGGCCGTGGTATTTTCAGTCCGCGCTCAAGCTCGGGATGCTCCCGCTCGTCATGGGCATCAGCTTTGAATACCTGATCTACGCGGGCAAGCACGAGAATCTGCTCACGAAAATTCTCTCCGCCCCCGGGCTCTGGATGCAGCGCGTCACAACGCGCGAGCCCGACCTCTCCGAGCTCGCGATAGCGATAACGTCGCTGAAGCTCTCGATGCCGGACGAGTTCCCGGACTTTGACCCGGAGACTTACAGCGAGGCAAAAACGGACGCGGAAGACGGTCAGGACACGCAGGAAACGCAAACCGACGACACGGCTGAGAATGCAAACGCCGCCAATACCGACAGTGACGGCGCCGACATCCATGACGGCGCCGACGCCGCCGAAACAGACGAAGCCGCGGATGCTGCCGAAGCCGCGGAAACAAACGAAGCTGCCGAAGCAGACGAAACGGTCGGGCAGAAAGGCGAAAACGCTTGACGCTCCGCGACCTTGAGCACACGCTCTCTTGCGCCGGCGTCGAGTCCGCTCGGGCGGACATATTGACGCTCGCCGCGCACGTCTCGGGGCTTGGGACCGCGTCTCTCGCGGCGCGGCTTGACGACGGTATTGACGCCGAGCGCTGGTTTCCCGCGCTTTGCATGCTTGCAGATCGGCGCGCCGCGCGCGAGCCGCTCCAATATATCCTCGGCAAGTGGGAGTTTTACGGCGACGAATACAATGTCACGCGGGACACGCTGATCCCGCGGTCCGAAACGGAGCTGCTCGCCGAGACGGCGATATCAATCCTCCCGCCGCACGCCGTCATCGCGGACCTCTGCTGCGGCAGCGGCTGCATCGGCATCGCCGTCTGCCGCCGAACGGATGCGCGCTGCTACAGCGTCGACATCTCCGCCCCGGCGCTCGCGGTCGCGGAAGAAAACGCACGCGCGCTCGGAGTCTGCGACAGGGTCACGTTTCTGCGCGGCGACGTTCTCACGGGGGATGCGCTGCCCGACGCCGCCTTCGACATGATAATTTCGAACCCGCCGTATATAAAGACCGACGTGATAGACACGCTCGCGCCCGAGCTCTCCTTCGAGCCGCGCATCGCGCTCGACGGCGGCGGCGACGGCATGGCGTTTTACCGCGCGATCGTTTCAAACTGCAAAAGCTCGCTCCGCCGCGGCGGCTCGTTCCTCTTCGAGATCGGGTCGGACGAAGCGGACGAAATAAAAAATATCGCCCGCGCGCATGGCTTTTCGGCGGAAATCGCCGCCGACCTCTCGGGGCTGCCGCGCACGGCGCTCCTGAAACCAAACACAAAGTAAAAAAGAGACTTTGCCAAAATGAAGATCGAGATATACGACACAACGCTGCGCGACGGCGCGCAGGGCGCCGGGATCAGCTTTTCGGACGACAACAAGCGCGAGATCATTGTCGCGCTTGACGAGCTCGGCGTATCATATATAGAGGTCGGAAACGCCGCCTCCCCGGCGGACGCGTCCATACTGTGCGAGGTTTCAAACATTGACCTGCACGATGCGACCCCCGTCGTCTTCTGCGCGACGCGGCGCCCGTCGCAGACCGTCGAGGCGGACGCGTCCATACGGTTCGCGGCGGAGCTCGGGATCCCGTGCGTCGCCGTCGTCGGAAAAGCGTCCCGGTACCAGGTCGAAAACGTGCTCCACACGGACCCCGGTGAAAATCTTTCGATGATACGCGACACGGTCCGATATCTGCGCTCGCGCGGGAAGCGCGTCTTCTTTGACGCCGAGCACTTCTTTGACGGCTACGGCGACGACCCTTCATACGCGCTCGAGGTCATAAGGACCGCACATGACGCGGGAGCCGAGCGCATGGTCCTCTGCGACACGAACGGCGGCATGCTCCCGGACGTTGTCGGCGTCGTCGTCAACGCCGTGCGCACGCGCCTGCCGGACGCCCCGCTCGGCGTCCACTGCCACGACGACATGGGAATGGCGGCGGCGTGCTCCGCGGAAGCCGTCATCTCCGGCGCCGTGATGGTGCAGGGCACCGTCTCCGGCATCGGCGAGCGGTGCGGCAACTGCAATCTCTCGACGATGATCCCGGTGCTCCAGCTCAAGCTCGGCTTTTCCTGCATACCCGAAGACAGGCTCGCCTCGCTGACGCGCCTCTCCCGCAAGATCACGGAGGAGGCGAACCTCGCCTTTGACGAGCACAGTCCCTTCGTCGGCGGGTACGCCTTCACGCACAAGGCGGGAATGCATATAGACGCGGTCAGGAAGCGCCCGCGCACGTTCGAGCACATCGCCCCCGAGCTTGTCGGGAATTCGAGCGGAATGCTCATCTCCGGCATGGCGGGCAAGAGCGCATATCAGGCGGTCCTCGACAAAATCGCGCCGGAGCTGCACATATCGGCGGGATCCGGGGAATTTGCCGCCGTCATCGCGAAGGTGCGCGAATATGAAGCGCGCGGCTTTCAGTTCGAGGGCGCGGAGGCGTCGCTCCTGCTCGTCGTCCTCGAGGCGCTCGGCATACGCCCGCGGTTCTTCGACCTTTTGACGTTCCGCGTCATGATCTCCGAGCCGATGTCCGTCAATCCGCGCTCGCTCGACGCCGCTTTCATAAAGCTTGCCGTCCCGGACGGGGATTCGGTCCGCGAGGAATTCGCCGCGGCTGAGGGGATGGGTCCCGTCGGCGCGCTCGACACGGCGCTGCGCCGTGCGCTTTTGCCCTCGTACCCGAGCCTTGACGACGTCCGCCTCTCAGACTACAAGGTGCGCGTCCTCGACTCCGCCTCGGAGACGACGTCGTCCGCCGTCCGCGTCGTGATCGAATCGACCGATTCGCACACGGTCTGGCGCACTGTCGGCGTCTCCGCCGACATCGTCGACGCGAGCTGGCAGGCGCTGCGCGACTCCGTCGAATACTATCTATACATAAGAAAAAGACCAACTATGAAAAGTCAACCCCTACGTGAAAAATATTTTTCACATAGGGGTTGATGGAAACGCAAGCAAG
>CANQMS010000008.1 GCA_947624995.1 uncultured Clostridia bacterium | reverse complement strand
CGCGCGGATCTTTTCTCTCCGTGCCGTCTCCTCCGGCGTAAGCTTCTTTCTTCCCATTGCGTTTTCCTCCGTTTTGGCTTTTTTTATTTTACACCATTCCTGAGGTTTACACAATATTCGGGACGGACTCCAGAATCAAGCTGAAACTAAATGGCTTGACACCTGCTCAGCACAGATCTCAAGCCATTTTAATTGCTTAATATTCAGTTTTTACAGCGTTTCTTAAAAACTTTGTCTAACTTTTTGGGGTCAGTTCACTCCGCGAGCATTTTTCCGAGCGTGCTTTTCCCGGCGCCGTTGAGCCCGCAGACTATGATCCCGCCCTCCATGTTTTCCTCCGATAAGTTCTGTTTTTTCGACCGGCAACGGCTATATAAAGCGTTCTGCCGCGCGCAGGATCGCGTCGCGGCTCTCGCTGTAAAATCGGATCCTTTCGACTGTCGCTGCGCTCTCGCGCAGACCGAGCGCCGCCGCCTCCGGGTCCGCGGACATTTCGCCGCAGGCGCGGCGGACATTGTATTCAAGCCATTCAAGCCGCGAGAAACCGAGACCGAAGCACGCCTCCGCGTCCGGGCGAAGGCAGCACGCGCGCTCATATGAATCGAGAAACGCGCGAAAGCGCGCGCCGTCAAACTCGCACACGTCTCCGCCCGCCCATGATAGCGCGAGCACCCATGCGTCGTAAAACGGGCTGCCGTACCTGAGGCATTCGAGGTCAATGATGACGGGACCGGACGGCGTCCACATCACGTTTTTCGCATCCATGTCGCCGTCGGTTATCGTCAGAATGTGCGGCAGGCGGCGGATCGCGGCGTTATATTCATCCGCCGCGGAATAGAGCAGCCTGCGGTTTTGCTCTATGGTCTCCGCGAGCTTTGGCGCGCGGGGTCGGACACGCGACGCGAGCATGTCCCAGTCGACGCTCACGCAGTCAACGGCAGGCACGCCTTCCCGACGCTCGATACCGTGTATGCGGCCGAGAAGGCTGCCCGCGGCAGAGGCGTGGTTCTCGGTCAGCGCATCCCACCCGACCGCCATACCGTCTATCCAGTCAAAAATGTAGAAAAACTGCCCTCCGGCATCGAGCCGTTTGTACACGTCAAATGTAAGCGCGCATGACGCCGGGATCCCGGAGTCGGCGAGCAGATCCTCGAGTGATTCCGCGCGGTCGAAGTTTGATGCTGCGTCCGGGCGTGACATCACCTCGGGCGAAAGCAGCTTGAGCGCAAAGGTCCCGCGCGTCGTTTCGAGCCTGTACATTTTGTGCATGAGTCCGCCCTGTACGCGCGACGCAGACAGCGGCTCCCCGAGCGGGAGGCGCTCGGAGATATAGCGGAGAACGGCGTCAAGCATCGCCGCCTCCGGTGAAGAGGCTTATTTCCTCGGGCATGAGGCAACGCCAGCCGCCCGGGGTGAGCTTTTCGTCGAGCTCGATGCCTGCAAAGCGGACGCGGCAGAGCGATGTTATCTCGCTGCCGACCGCGTGAAACATGCGCTTGATCTGATGGAATTTTCCCTCCGTGATCGTGATCGTGTCCCCCGAGAGCTTTGCGGGAGACGTAATGCGGGCGTTTCCCGCCCCGTCCCGCTCGCCGATGTCGACGCCGCGGCACAGCGCGTCTATCATTTCATCTGTCAGCGGCGGCGTACATGTGAAACGGTACGTTTTTTCGACGTGATGCTTCGGCGAGAGGGCGCGGTGCGCGGACGCGCCGTCGTCGGTGAAGAGCAAGAGCCCCGTCGTGTCCCTGTCGAGGCGCCCTACGGGGAAGACGCGGCGCGCCGTTTCCGGCGGCAAAAGCTCGGAGACGACGCGCTCGCCGGGGCGCGCGTCCTCGGTCGCGGTGATATATCCCGAGGGCTTGTTCATCATCAAATAAATGTACCGTGAAAACGTGAGCGGCGCCCCGTCGAGGGCGACCTCGGCGTCTTCCGTGACCTTGAGCGCGCCGTCTCGGACGGTGACCCCGCCGACGGTGACGCGCCCCTTCGCAATGGCGCGGGCGGCGTCCCGCCGGGTGAGGTTCGCGGAGGAAGAGACGAATTTGTCAAGCCTCATTTTCTGCCTCCCGAAACGGTGACGCGTCCGTTTTTCACCCCTGCCGGTACGGTAAATTCGACAGAGCCGTCCGTGCGGACCGTTAGCGGGACGGGAGTCCCGTCAAGCGATGCCGAGGCGCCGGCGGGGGAGGCGAGCGACACTATGACGGCGCCGGGGCGGTCGCCGTGATTTGTGACGGTCAGCGTGACCGAGTCCGACTGCGCGTCATATTTTTGCGAGCCGAGCCACAGATCGAACCCGCACGAGACGGTTCCCGGCGTGTAATATGCGCACGCCCAGATGAGGACGGGGGAGGACAGCCCGCCGAAATGGTGGAACCAGCCGCCGCGTCCCGTTTTGATATTGAGCATTTCAAACGTATAGTATGAGTGGTCGACCTCGCGCGCCCACGCGTCAAGCGCGCACGATGCGATCTTGTACGCGAGCTCGCCGCGGTCGAGGTCGAGCATCGTTTTCCATAAAAACCACTGGTGCGAGAACCAGACGTTGCCGTTCCAGTATCCGTCGTCGCGGTAATACGACGCCGACATGTCGACAGCGCTGATCCCGACCGGGGAGAACATTTCGCGCTCGGAGAAAATGTGGCGGAGCAGGATATCCTCGCGCCTTTTGTCGCAGACCCCGGCGACGAGCGGATAAACGCCGTCCATGCCGCGCGAAAGGTTTTCGCCGTCCGCGGTCTTATATACGCCGACGGGAGCTTTGTGCTCGTCGTGGACGACATAGCCGAAATAGCCGCTCTCCTCGTCCCACGCATAGCGTAGAAGCGCCTCGGAGCGGCGCGCGATGTCGGCGCCGTATTCGGCAGCGTCGTCGGTGAGCCCCGCCTCCTCGGCGATCATACGCAAAATTTTCGCCATGCGGATAAGGTGCGAGGTCGTGAGCGCCGGGGCGCAGTCAAAGTCCTTGCCGGAGGTGTGCATCTCGACCTGCGGCGGCAGATCGTCCATGCCGCTGCAATTGTAAAAATACGAAAACGTCGTCGTGAGTCCGCTCAAAAACGGATCGGTGACCGAGCCCTCGTCTTTCCCGGCGAGATATCTGTAATACCGTCTGAGTCGCGGGTAATATGCGTAGAGCGCCGTTTTGTCGCATGAGCGCTGTAAAAGCTCGAGGTAGAGGTATGCCTGTACCGGAACGGGCGAGCCGTGCAGCAGGAAGGCGAAGTCGTCGTTTCCTTCCTCGGAGAGGTAGAGGGAGAGAATATATTCGGAAAGGCGCGGCTCGACCTCGAGCAGACCGAGACCGATAAAGCCCGAATCCCATGTATAAAAGCTGTCCCAGCGCTTTCCGGGTGTGTGGTGCTTTACATATTCTCCGCGGCGGTACACGGGATAGACGATGTTTGTGAGCAGCGCGGTTCTCAGTATGCGGCAGCCGAGCATGTACCGCTCCCCGCCGCCGACGAGGCGGAGGGCGGGGACTTCGCGCTTTTTCGATCCGTATATGCTCTCCGCCGCGCTTTTCGGGATCGGACAAACCTCGCCGTCGGAGATGACGGCGTATTCGATGTGGCGCGAGGCGGGCGGGATGAAGATCGAGTGAACGATGAAATTCTTGTAAAATCCGTCGTCCGACCGCTTGTCCGAAAACGAGCGCGTGAACGAGCGGAGCACGCGGTCAAAGGAGGGATCCGCCTGCGAGAGCCGGGAGGGTAGCGCATCTTCAAGCGCGCCCGTCGGTATGTCGCGGATCCGGAACAGCTCCGTGAGCGGATAAAAGCCGAATACGCGCGGCGATCCTTTATATTTCAGTGCAAATCCGCCGTCCTTTTTTGTGAGCTCCGGAACATATTCGGGCGTACGGACAGAGACGGACACGGGCGCGCATGAGAGCGCGGCGAAGTCGAGCTCGGCGCCGCCCCCGCCCAAAGACGTGAGCGTCAGCGCGGCGCGCCCCTCGGCGCGCGCGACGGGAACGGAGACCGTTGTCAGATCTGCGGACGCGGGGAGTAGAAGCTCCGATTCGGCGCCGTTATAGATGAGTCGAAAGCGCGCGTCCCGGTCCGAGGTCGTCCTGTACCGCAGCGTGAGCGTGTCGAAGGATGCCTTTGCGTCGAGCGTGAGCGTGACGGTGTCGCCCGCCTCCTCGCCGAAAAGTGTGCGCGGGACGTATTCGGGCATGTGCGCCCGCTCGCCGAAGCCGCGCCCGCCCGTGAAGGCGTCGTCGAAAAATTCGCCTCTGTGCAGCCCGTCCGGCATAAGGTGCTCCCACGGGCGCGGGGTGTGATACGTCATCGAGTCATATTCCGTGAATTTTTTCACCGTAAACTCGCCTTCCGCGCGCGCCTCCACTATGCGGCGGCGCGGGTATTCGAGCGAAAGATAGTAGTTCAGAACGCAGTTGCGCGAAAGATCCGTGGAGTTCACAAATTCGGTGCGGACAAGGGTCGAGGCACCGTCCAGCCTCACAAATGAAACGTCCGCATATAGCCGGTCGCGCCATTCAAGCTCGACGCGGTATGAAAAAAAGGAGAGGTCGGGGGCGGCGTCCCACATGTGCCATGATGACGGGTATGTCACGTTCGGCACGGGCTGGTTCATGTTTGCCTCGGCGGGGTGGACGACGAGGTCAAAGCGGACGCCGGGGACCTCCGCGTCCGGCACCGGGCGGGAGACGCCCATGTATTTTTTCGAATACGGTCCCCACTCGGGCAGAAATTCCTTCGGTTCCGTAAATCCGTTCATAAATAAGCACCTTTTTCAGTATTGTGGAAAAATGAAAGAGAAGAATGCCCGCCCGGCTTGCTCCGGGCAGACATTCAGCGTTCGTATACTTCGCGTCGGTGACCGACTTCGAGTGCGACGATAACGAGCCTTCCGTCGTCGATGAGGCAGATCAGTCTGTAGTCTCCGATCCTGTATCTCAATTGACCGTGCCTGTCGCCGGTGAGGCTTTTGCCGTGTGCCCTCGGGTCGTCGCAGTTTACAAGATTTTTTTGGATCCACGACTGTATCATTTTCATCGTGTATCTGTCGAGCTTTTTGAATTCCCGATCGAATCTCGCGGTCGTTTCAACTCTGTACATCACAGCCCCGTTTCGCGCCAAAGTTCTTCGATGGGTCTGCTCTTTTTGCCGCTCTTTTCGTATTCGTCATACGCCTCATCCGCCGCGACAAGGTCGAATTCGTCCTCGATGCGTTCAAAGAGCGCTTTCTTGAAAGCCTCGCCGAGCGATATCGAATGTATCCTTGCATAGCTCTCGGCAAGCTTTCTTTCTTCATCTGTCAGTCTGATAGAAAAACTCATAACACAAACCTGCCTTTCTGTCTTTCATTGTACTACGCATCCGCCGCTTTGTCAAACATTTTCTCGCATCCGTCCGGAACTTAGAAAAGGCGGGGGAGGGGACGATGACGACCCCTCCCCGATATTGTATGCTTTTGGATTTACATAAGCGAGCGGTAGAGCTCGGCGATCTCCGCCTCGCTCGTTTCGCGCGGGTTGCCGGGACGGCAGGCGTCCGCGTATGCGTCGCGCGCGAGCGCGGGGATATCCGCGGGGTCGACGACGCCCTTGAGCGAGCAGACTATGCCGACGTCCTCGGACAGCTTTTTGACCGCGTCGACGGCGGCGCGGCGGTATTCGTCCTGCGTCATGGAATCAACGCCGGAGACTCCCATCGCGCGGGCGATCTCGCGATACTTCTCGCCGGTGCAGGGCGCGTTATACTCCATGACCGTCGGGAGCAGCGTGGCGCACGCCTTGCCGTGCGGCATGTCGTAGTATGCGGAGAGCGTGTGCGCCATCGAGTGGTCGACGCCGAGCCCGACGTTCGAGAAGCCCATCCCGGCGACGTACTGACCGAGCGCCATTCCCTCTCTGCCCTCTGCCGTGCCGGCGACTGCGCCGCGCAGACTGCGGGAGATGATCTCTATCGCCTTGAGATGGAACATGTCGGAGAGCTCCCACGCGCCCTTCGTGATATAGCCCTCGATCGCGTGCGTCAGCGCGTCCATGCCGGTGAACGCGGTCAGCGACTTCGGCATCGTGGACATCATGTCGGGGTCGACGACGGCGACGACGGGGATGTCGTGCGGGTCGACGCAGACGAATTTGCGCTTTTTCTCAACGTCGGTGATGACGTAATTGATCGTTACCTCGGCGGCTGTTCCTGCCGTCGTCGGGACGGCGATTATCGGAACGGACGGATTTTTCGTCTCGACCGCGCCCTCGAGCGAACGGACGTCCGCGTGCTCCGGGTTGTTTATTATAATGCCTATTGCCTTGGCGGTGTCCATCGACGAGCCGCCGCCGATGGCGACAATGCAGTCGGCGGAGGCTGACTTATATGCCTCAACGCCATCCTGCACGTTTTCAATTGTCGGATTTGCCTTGATGCCGGAGTAGATCTCGTAGCTGATGCCCGCTTTGTCGAGCACGTCGGTCACTTTTTTCGTGACGCCGAAGGTGAGAAGATCGGGGTCGGTGCAGACGAGCGCCTTTGTGAGGTCTCTCGCCTTGATCTCGGCGGGGATGTTTTCGATCGCTCCCTTGCCGTGATACGACGTTTCGTTAAGAATGAATCTGTTTGCCATACTTTTTTCTCCTCCTGTACCGCAGATTATATATAGTATACCACATTTGAAACGAAAAAGGGAGATTTTTTAAAATTTCCCCTCACAAAATTAAGAGCGGTCAAAAAATTGTGAACGTGCTGTAAATTTCGGGATGACGACTTGAAGCGGCGGGCTGCGTATGATAAAATAAAATCGGTGATGAGAAACGTTCCGGGAGCTGTTTATTATGTTGAAGAAAATGCTGAAAAAGACGGCGGCGCTCGCGCTCTTGCCCGCCTTAACGGCAGTTTTTACCGCCTGCACGCTTTTCGGCGGCGGTGAGACGGCGCCCGTGACGGAGACGGCTGCCGA
Organism: uncultured Clostridia bacterium; assembly: GCA_947624995.1. Taxonomy (GTDB): domain Bacteria; phylum Bacillota; class Clostridia; order Oscillospirales; family CAG-272; genus DTU064. Next base: position 67,918 of record CANQMS010000008.1, on the reverse strand, counting down.
TGCCCCCGAGACGGAGATAAACATAAGACTTGAAAAATGCACCGCCTCCGGCACAGTCGGGTTTGACAGGATAGAGACGGGAATGTTTATCTGGGACGGAAACAGCGAAAACGCGCTTTTCCCGTTCGAGCTCGACGGCAAATACGGGTACATGAACGACCGCGGCGAGGTCGTCATTGAGGCAAAGTACGGCCGCGCGGCGCCGTTTTCGGAGGGGATCGCGGTCGTATGCGACGACGAATACAGCGTCTGGCGCGTTATCGACGCGGAGGGCGCCGTGCTCTATACGGGCGGCGTATATTATGAAGAAATAAGAAACAGCGCGGAACCGATGAGATTCTCCGGATGCGCGGCGGTGCTGACGTTCATGAGCGGGGACGAGGCGAACGTCATCACGGTCCGCAACGGAAACAGGAAAACCGGCGGGGGATTCGATATCAACGTGCGGAAGTTCCCGGCGGACATTTCGAACATCCATCCTGTCTTCACGGAGGACAACGTATACTTTATATCGGAAAACATAACGCCGCCGGAGGGCGGCAGGATAATCGTCGTTGACAATAAAAGCGGCGATTCATCCGAATTCGGCTCGGCGTATTTCGGATTTCTCGGCGAGCGGTACTTTGTCATAAAGACGAAGACGTACAAATACAGGATAATAGACGCGGTGACGGGAGAGCCGATAACGGACGATATCGAGCAGCGCGCAGTCTCATTCTCGGACGGCGTGATAACGGTCGAGAGCGGCGGCGAATGGGGAGCGCTCGACGCAGACGGCGGCGTGCTCATAGACGGCGGGTACAGATACATAAGCCCGTATTCGGACGGGCTCGCGTTCGCGCTCGACGGCGAAGGGTCGGCGCTGATAATAGATAAGGAGGGCAGAGCGGCGGCTCACCTTCCGACCGAGGTCTTCAGTAAAGGCGGCGAGATATCCACATACGGTTTCAATGACGCGGGATTCACCTTTGTCGTAAATGAAGACGGGAAAGGTTCGGTCGTGACCGAGAGCGGCGAGGTCATCCTCGCGGGCGTCGCGGCGGAGTTTCAATATGTCTCGAAAAACTATATCGTCTACGGCGGCGACCTCTACCGCGTAATTGAGGAATAAAAAGTTCTCTAAAAGAAGGGGCGCGGGGGAGAGAAGACTCTTTCAAGAGTTTTCTCTCCCCCGATTTTTTTTGCGGGAAAAATCTTGCAGTTTGGTTTCTATTGTGGTAAAATAAACTTGCGACACAATTCAATATTATCGGAAGGTATATTCCCTAAAAAGCTGAGCATTTTTATTTAGGTAAAAATGCAGGCTCTTTTCCTCATGCCAACTTTTTGGGGATGTCGGAATATTGAAATTGTGTCGCAGCAATCGGGCTATGCGTTTTTCGGTGCGTAGTTTCGGCTGCGCACTTTTTTATTTTGGAGGAGACAATGAAACCGAAAGAAACCGCAAAAAGAATGATCGCCCTGCTGCTCGCACTCATAACGGCGGTGCTCTGCTGCGCGTGCTCGGGTGGCGGGAACACACCGACAGACGATAGCGATAAAAGCCAAAACACACAAACACAGCGCCCCGGCGGCAGCTTTACCGAGGAACAGCACCCGGAGGACAGTTCCGCCGAGGAACAGCGTCCCGGCAGCAGCTCTGCCGAAACGCAGCAGCCCGACACCGATTTGCCGGGAAAAACGGTGAAACTCGAAAAATGCGAGTCGACGGGCGAGGTCGGATTTGATAAGATTGATATGGGAAATAACAATACGGTGTATTTTACCGGCAATGAGGCTGCCGTTTTTCCGTTCAAATACGATGGAAAATATGGCTATATCAATGAAAATGGCGAAATAGTTATAAAAAACTCCTACGGAGAAGCTTCACCCTTTTCAGAAGGCAAGGCATTAGCGGGCGGATCAAACGGCTGGGACGTCATAGATACAGAAGGAAAAATTTTAGTATCAACAGAATACCAAATCGGAACAACATATTTTAAAAACGGTTACGCTATATCGTCAGCTCACGTTAGTGCAGCCAATAACACATGGAATTTTTATATAATTGATGACGATTGTAACATCAAGGCATACAACATGGAACAGTTCGAGAAGGTATTATGGAACCTTGAGCCTGTTGTAATAAACACAGAAACATTTATAGGATATATGATTAAAAACGCATCACTTTCGGACACAAAAGTTGCGTGCAAATTTTATAATGTAAACGATAATCTTGTATCGGAATTTTCAACGCCTGTAACAAAAACGCCTCGGATAATAGGGGGACAATATAGCTATTTAATAAATGACGAGAGAAAATACTGCGTAGCCAACTTTGCAACAGGTGCAAGCGTAACCGACTACATTTTCGATGCTGTCGGCAACTTCTCCGACGGCGTCATTCCCGTCTGTGCGTATGACAAATGGGGACTTATCGACACCGAGGGAAAAGAGTTGATAAAACCAAAGTATGCTTATCTCAGCGCTTTTTCACACGGTCTTGGCTTTGCGCTTGACTTTGACGGAGAGGGAATTCTTATCAATAAAAGTGGTGGCATCGTGGCGGTTTTGCCTGACGAAATTTTCGGCGGAGACGACAGTCTCAGCGTTGAATCCTTTACGGACAGCGGTTTCGTTTTTGTTTCAAATCATAACAAAAAAGGTTTTCTTATAAACGAAAAAGGCGAGATAATATTCTCGGGTGACGCAAACTCCTTCAAATACATCTCCGCAGGGTATGTTGTCTACGGCGGCGACCTTTATAAAGTAGTTGAGGAATAAAAAGTTCTGAAAAAGAAGGGGCGCGGGGGAGAGAAAACTCTTTCAAGAGTTTTCTCTCCCCCGCGGTTTATATTCCACCCGTTATATCATCTCATACGGCGCGGCGTCACCGGCGAAGACGGGGGTGACGTTGACCTCGAACGTGAAGTGCTCCTCCGCGAGGCGGAGGTCTTCACGGAGCTCGGGACCGCAGGAGTTGGAGCCGATGCCGGACTGGCGGTAGTCGATGTTGACCGTCGTTTCGGGCTCGGGCTTGAGCTCGTAGTGATGGCGAGTCTCGGTGAGCTGCTCCTTGCTGTAGTGCGAGGCGCCGAAGTGGAACGGCTTCTCAGTCTCGGTGAAGAGCAGACCGTGACCGGCGACCGAATACACCATCGCCCACTTTGTGTCACAGTGGCTCGAATTTTCCTGCGGGAAGACATACGGCTCGTAGCTCTCCGTCACCGTGGAGGAAAATTCGCCCATGCGGGAGGCGAGGTGCTTGTCGGCGTAGCTTTCGTAGGGACCCATGCCGAAATATCTGAACTGCTCCGTCCCCTCGGGCATTTTCAGCTCTATGCCGAAGCGGGGCAAAAACGTCCTTCTCTTCGGGTCGTCCTTCGTGCGCGTGATGATGTCCGCGTCGACGTCGAAGCGGACCGTCATCGTGCCGGTGCTGCGGACGGTGTATGTCACGTTCGCGTGCAGGAACGGCAAATCACTCCTCTGCGCGAGCGATATCCTCGCCGTCACGGCGACCTCGTCGCCGCGCTCTTCGAGCGCGCATTCGTAGCACTTGAGGTCGGGGCTGTAGAAGCCGCGGTGGAGCCACGAGTGCTGCACGTTGCGGTCATTGTCCGTCGGCGCGCGCCACACCGTCGGCAGGACGGGGGCGACGAGCATTTCGCGACCGTTGTCGCAGATGGACGAGATCATGCCGGAGACTCGGTCAAATGTGTAGACCGTCTCGCCGACGGTGACGGCGTATGCGCGTTCGGTCACGGAAACGGATGGCGCGGATATTCTCTCCGGCTCGTATGTCCTGTACTCCGCCGCCGGGACCTTTATCTGCGCCGAGCCGAGCTCGTGACCGGCGGGCGCCCACGGGGACGGATATTTTGTGCGGACCGAGATGTTCAGATAGAGCTCTCCGTAAAGCGGGACGGAGGAGATGTCTGCCGTATACGTGCGGGCGCGCTGCGGCTCAATGTTGAGCGCGTCGGTCTTTCCGGACGCGACGGAGACGCCGTTGCGTTCAAGTGACCAGAAGAGCTCCGCATCGTCGAGATTCTTGAAGAAGCGCAGGTTCCTGACGCGGAATTTGCATGCGGACGGCTCGACCGCCTCGACGCGGAACGGCTTTATCGCCTGTTTCAGCTCAAAAAGCCCTGTGTGCGGGCGCCTGTCGGGGTATACGAGACCGTCGACGCAGAAGTTGCCGTCGTTCGGGTGATCGCCGAAGTCGCCGCCGTATGTGAACGAGGGCGCGCCGTATTTGTCGCCGACGGCGACACTGTGATCGGTGAACTCCCAGACGCAGCCGCCGAAGAATTCGTCGTGCGCCCAGATCGCGTCCCAGTATTCCTCAAGGTCGCCGGGACCGTTGCCCATCGCGTGGCTGTATTCGCAGAGGAAGAAGGGGAGCGTGTACTTTTTGTTGCGGCAGTAGTCGATGCAGCCCTGAGGGGACGTGTACATGTGACTCTCGACGTCCATGAGGTCTGTCGGCTGTTCGCCCTTCATCGCGCCGAGGTTCGCGCCCTCGTAGTGGACGAGGCGGCTGTTGTCGCGCGCGTGCATATAGCGGGACATCGCGTACTGGTTGCAGCCGACGCTGCTCTCGTTGCCGAGCGACCAGAATATGACGGAGGCGTGATTCTTGTCGCGCTCCACCATGCGGCGCGCGCGGTCGACATATGCGTCCTCCCATTCGGGATCGTTCGAAATGCCGTTCCACGGGCGCATGCCGTGCGTCTCGATGTCCGTCTCGTCGCAGACGTACAGCCCGAGCTCGTCGCAGAAGCCGACAAAGCGCGGATCGTTCGGATAATGGCTCGTGCGCACCATGTTGACGTTGTGCGCCTTCATTATATAGAGGTCGCGCAGCATGTGCTCGACGGGCGTCGCGTGCCCGAGCAGGTGATGGCTGTCGTGGCGGTTGACGCCTTTCGCCTTAACCTTTTTGCCGTTTATGTATATGACCTTGTTCTTTACCTCGATGCGGCGGAAGCCGACGCGGAAGCGGATGTATTCGCCGCCCGCGTGCAGATAGAGCGTGTAGAGAGACGGAATCTCGTCGCACCACAGCTCGACGCGGTCGAGGCGGACCTCGAAGGAGCCGGTGCCTTCGGCGGTGCCGGAGGCGACGGTGTCGCCCGCCGGGGAGAGAAGCTCGTATTCGACCTTCATCGGCTCGGTAGAGGTGAGCTCCGCTGTGAGCGTGCCCCCGACGAAATTGCCGTCCGGCTCCGGGTGCAGGAAGACGTCCACAATGTGGGCGCGCTCGCGGAAGAGGACGTATACCTCGCGGAAGATGCCCGACATGCGCCACATGTCCTGATCCTCCATATATGAGCCGTCGCACCACTTGAGGACGAGCACCTTGACGGTGTTCTTCCCGGCCCCGAGATAATCGTTCACGCGGAATTCGCTTATCATGTGGGAGACCTGGCTGTAACCGACGAAGCGGTCGTTCACCCAGACGTAGAAGCACGAGTCGACGCCTTCAAACGTGAGGTAGCAGTCAAGGTCGAGCTTGTCCGCCGGCACCGTGAAGTCGCGGACGTAGAGCCCGCAGGGGTTTTCGTCCGGCGTGTGCGGCGGGTCGCAGGGGTAGGGGTAGTTCGTGTTCGTGTAGTTGGGGACGTCGTAGCCGCGGTCGTCTCCGAGCGCCATCTGCCAGTTCATCGGAACGGTCAGGCGGTCAAAGCCGTCCGTCGTGAACTCGGGCGTTGTGAAGTCGCAGACGTCGTGGACGGAGCTGTAAAATTTAAAGCTCCATTCGCCCGTGAGCGGGAGAAAATTGCGGCTCCTGCCGCGCAGGTCGCGGTCAGCCGCGGCGCGCGATTCGTAGGGGATGAAGTACGCGTGCGGCTCCTCACAGCCTACGTGCAGCGTCTTCTGTGTCTTGTAATAGTCGGGAAAGAACATAAAAAAGTCTCCTTAATGGTAGTCCCTTTTTTTCCACAAGAATTATGACATAAACGCAAGACAAAGTCAACGGGAAAAATGCAAAAAAGCGGACCTTTTTAAAAAGACCCGCTTTTTTGCATGCCGCGCCCGCCGAAACCGGGGGCGGAGGATGTCAGAATTTTACGATGTCGAACTGCTCGTTTAAGATGAGCCAGAGCGCCGGGAAAAATTTCATCCCGTTCCAGATGCCCGCGCCAGAGAGATCGGTGTCGCGTATGAGCTCCGCCTTTGCCGAAATGCTCTTCGGGTCCTCGAACCAGACGATGTGCTCCTTGCCGTTCAGGTAGTAGCTGTAGTACGGGGACGCCGCCGCCTCGTCAAATTCGATGCGCGCGCGGCGCTCGTATGCACGGCGCGGCGCCTCGATGTTCGAGAGCGGCTCCGCCTCGCTTTCGCCGCGAACGTACGGCAGCGTCCAGTCGTAGCCGTAGTTCGGTATGCCGAGCATTATTTTTTCTGCGGGCGCCTCTGTCAGCGCATAGTTGACGACGGCGCGCACCTCGCCGAGCGGCGCTATCGGCAGCGGCGGACCGAACGCGTACCCCCACTCGTAGGTCATGAGCAGGACGCGGTCGGCGGCGTCGGCGAGCGCCTCATAGTCGTGCCCGGCGTAGAGCAGCCCGGGCTGGTCCGCGGACGTCTTCGGCGCGAGCGCGACCCAGACGGCGTAGTCGCCGCGGGCGGAGAGCGCCGCCTTGACGTCACGCACGAACTGCGCGTAAGCGGCGGCGTTGTCTCCCCCGAGGTATTCAAAATCAAGATCGACGCCGGCGTAGCCCTTGGAGACGACGGTATCGACAAGATCGCGTATGACGGACTCCCGGACGGCGGGAGTGTTGAGGACGTAGTCTGCAAGCTCATTTGAAAAAGTGCCGTCCTCGGTGAGCGTTGAGAGCATGAGCAGCGGGCGCGTGCCGTATTCCTTCGAGGCGGAGATGATCGCGTCCTCACCGCTGTCGTCGCCCGGCGGGATGAGGGAACCGTCCCGGCGGATGCCGTATGTGAAGATCGTTATGTACGAGAGATACGGTAGCGTCCGCCGGAGCGTGTCATTGTCTATAAAGGGATATACATATGCGCTCGTGATCAGCTCGCCGTAGTCCGGCGGGGACGTCCGTATGACGAGGACCTCGCCCGGGGAGATGGAGGAGCTTCCGCCAAGCGTCGGATTCTGTCGGTATAGCTCGCTCTCCGTCGTGCCGAAGCGTTCGGCGATGGAGGCGAGCGTGTCGCCTGAGGCGACGGTGTATGTCTCGGTCGGCTGCCGTATGAGGAGCGACTGTCCGATCGAGAGCTTTGTCGGGTCGTAAAGCTCGTTGTCGCTGATGATGAGCGACGGGGAGACGCCGAACGTGCGCGCTATCGAATAAACGCTGTCGCCCGGGGTGACCGTATAGATCTGCATTATTCTGCCACCTTGCCTTTTTCGTATTTGTTTTCATATTATGCCGCGCGCGCGGCGCGGGACACAAAAATCGGGCGCGCGTGAATATCGCGGCGCCCGGGGAGGCAAAATAAGGTCAAAAAGGAAAAGGGGCAACAGACATGAACGAACTTAAAACTCTGCCGAAGATCGAGTCCGTCTCGGCGACGGAAATAATAGACTCGCGCGGGACGCCGACGGTGAGGGTACACGTGACGCTGGCGGACGGCTCGCACGGCAGCGGAGACGCGCCTTCCGGCGCGTCGACGGGGAAATACGAGGCGCACGAGCGGCGCGACGGGGACGAGAGCAGGTACCGCGGGCGCGGCGTGCGCGAGGCTGTCGGCGCCGTCAACACTATAATAGCGGACACGCTGCGCGGCACGGAGCGGAGAGGGCAGCGCGCGATAGATTCGCTGCTCTGCGAGCTCGACGGTACCGCGTCAAAGGGCAGGCTCGGCGCGAATGCGATCCTCCCGGTGTCCATCGCGTACACGCGCGCGTGTGCGGCGCACTACGATATCCCGCTTTACGCGTATATAGGCGGCATTTTCGCGTCCGGCGAGAGGATGCCGTGCCCGATGATGAATATTCTGAACGGCGGCGCGCATTCGAAAAACAACATCGACATACAGGAATTCATGCTCGTTCCGACGGGGGCATCCTCCGTTGCGGAGGCGGTCAGGATCGGCTCCGAGGTGTACGGCGCGCTCGGAGGAGAGCTTTCGGAGCGCGGGCTCTCTACCGGCGTCGGCGACGAGGGCGGTTTCGCGCCGTCACTTGACGCGGACGAGGAGGCGCTCGAGCTGATCGTCGGCGCGGTTGATAAAGCCGGTCACCGGGACAAAACATCGCTCGCGCTCGACGTCGCCGCGAGCGAATGGGCGGAGGAAAAGAGCGAGGGGCTTTATAAAATGCCGAAGCGCGGCGGCGTCTACACGACGGAGGAGCTGATCCTCTATTATAACGGGCTCATCCGCAAGTACCCGATAATCTCCATTGAGGACGGACTCGGCGAGGACGATGGCGACGGCTGGGCTTCCTTGACCGCGTCCCTCGGCGAGCGGCTGATGCTCGTCGGCGATGACCTTTTCGTCACAAACAGGGAGCGCATCGCGGATGGGATCGAGAACGGAAGGGCGAACGCGGTGCTCATCAAGCCGAATCAAGCGGGCAGCGTGACCGAAACGCTCGAGGCGATCTCGACGGCGCGCGGCGCCGGTTACCGCGTCATCGTCTCGCACCGCTCCGGCGAGACGGAGGACGCGTTTATCGCCGACCTCGCCGTCGGCGTGGGAGCCGAATTTATTAAGACCGGCGCGCCGTGCCGCGCCGAGCGCACGTCAAAATATAACCGCCTGATCGAGATCGAGGCGGAGCTGCATCGGGAAATGTATTAAAAGGGGTAAACAAAGCGGGAGGAAAGAACTTTCGCGCGTCACAGACGCGCAAAAAAGTTTTCCTCCCGCGCCCTCTTTTCAAAAACTTTTCAATATAAATATACTTGGAGAAAGAGCGGTTTTGGTGACGTTATGGTCTGCCGCTGTCGAAGATTATGAAGCCGACGGCGGAGGCGATGATAAAAACGTGGGTGATCGCTATCATGAAGACCTCGTGGCGGACAAGCGGAAGAGCATAATCGCAGCGTGCAGCGCCGAGGAGCGATTCGGGCAGCAGATCAATGATTATCGTGACGGCACAAATAAGCGTGCCGAGCAGACCGATTATGAGAAGAAAACAGCCGATGATCCTTTTTTCGGCGGGACTCATTTTTCAGCACTCCTTTGCATTAAGATTTCGTCAGCCTTCGGGGTGTGCCCCGAAGGCTGACGCGCGGAGCCGGATCGCGGGTCGGTTCCGTTTTATATTAAGGAAATATCGGGGCGTTTGCCGTACCCCGACCCGGACATGGTCCGATCCCTTAATATCTTTTTTACTGCCCGGGGAAGGGCGGCGGGAAATTCTGCGGCACGTGAAGGCGGATGCGAGCGCTCTTTTTCAGCGCGAATATCGTTACGAAAAGCAAGACGACCGTGCCTATTGAATATGTAAAGAAAAACCAGCCCATAGGTCCGAACCCGACGGACATCGCGTCCGATGCGGAGAATATATTTATCGAAAGCATCGTCAGCGAGAACAGAAAATAATAGATCAGATACAGGATCTCGGCGACGATGCCCGTAATGTAGAAGGCGGTGCTGCTGAGATTTGCGTTTACGAGCGGTATGATTGAAAGCGCGGTCGCGGTTAGAAAAATGACGATGAAAAATATGTGGGCTCCGGACGAATATACCGAGGAGGCGCCATTTGTCAACTCAAGGACAACATTTTGCGAGATCGCATTGTTGGTGCCGGATATTCCCGTCACGCTGAGAAACATTGTCATGCTCACCTTGACCGACATCCCGAAGACTGTTGCTGCGATGTGGATCACGGGGAAAAAGGTATACAGAAATCCGAAGAACAACAGCACGGTGCTCGTTATCTTAAGCACGGTTTCCTTGCGGGGTCTTTTCTTTTCGGTGAAAAACGGCGCAGCACCGGTCTGCGCGCCGCAGTCGGTGCAAAAGCGCGTGCCCTCCGGGAGCTCCTTCCCGCATCTTGAACAGAACATAGCCGTTTCCCTCCCTGTGCTTTATTGCATATAATCACGCATCAAACGGATTATATCATATACAATCACATATGTCAAGCATCATTGAGGAAATAATCATATATTTTTTCAAAGCTATGGGATAGAATAAAAAAGGGGTGGTATGATGTTTGAGGATGAATTTGCCGTCAGGCTCTCGAAGCTGCGCATAAAAAAAGGCGTTTCTGCGCGGGACATGAGTCTGTCTATCGGGCAGAACGCGGGATATATAAACAATATTGAAACAGGGAAGGCGCTCCCCTCGATGTCCGGGTTTTTCTATATCTGTGAATACCTTGGGATATCGCCGAGCGAGTTTTTCGATACGGACTCGGAGGACCCGCGCGAGCTCAGGTCGCTCGTTGAGAACCTTAAGCGGCTGGATGAACGTCAGCTGAAAAACATATCCGAAATAGTTGAAGCGCTCGCCCGCAACGGGTGAGCGCTTTTCATATCGGGAGCTTTTTATTCAGCGAGGGTGCGGAAGCTTTTCACGAAAAGCTTCCGCATGTTAATATCAATACCTGTTTACGGTCTTTCTTTTGCCGTTGAGGTAGTCGCGGTCGAGTGTGAGGACGCCGTTGTCCATGCGGAAGATGCGGTCGGCGCGGGACGCTATCTGCATGTCGTGCGTCACCATGACGAGTGTCTGTCCGATGGATTCCTTCGTCTTGATGAGCAGGTCGAGGACCTCGTCCGCGTTGGCGCGGTCAAGGTTGCCGGTCGGCTCGTCGGCGAAGAGTATCTGCGGCATATTGATGAGCGCGCGCGCGATCGCGACGCGCTGCTGCTGACCGCCCGAGAGCTCGCTCGGCAGGTGATGCAGGCGGTCCTCTATTTTCAGCGTCTTTACGAGGCGGCGCAGCGTCTCGTCGTATGAACCGTCCTTTTTGTTTACCATAAGCGTCGGGATCAGGATGTTCTCGAGCGCTGTAAACTGCGGGATCAGGTTGTGGCGCTGGAAGACAAATCCCATGTTCGCGCCGCGGAAGCGCGAGAGCTCGTCGTGCGACATTTTCGTTATGTCCTGCCCGCGGATATAGATGTGACCGGCATCGACCTTGTCGAGCCCGGCGCAGCAGGACAGAAACGTGCTCTTGCCCGAGCCGGAGGCGCCGATTATGGCGACGAACTCGCCCTCCTCGATCTTGATATCGACGCGGTTGACGGCGGTGATCGTCTCGTCATACTGCTTGTACTGCTTTATGACGCTCTCCGTCTCTAAAATATATTTTGATTTTACGTCTTTAAAATCGCTTTCCATGCTTGCCTCCTTTAATCCGACACCTCTCCGTATTCGACGGAGAGCGTCTGAGACTTGCGCTTCATAAAGCTGCGGTACGGCAAAAGCGCCGAGAGGAACCCGCAAGAGACCGACATCACGACGGCGAGCAGTATCGCGTACCACGGCATATAGAAAGCGTATCTTACGTAATTCTGCGTCCAACTCGGGATCACGACGTTGACGAGCAGGTAGAGAAGATACGACATCGAATACCCGAGCCCGATGCAGAATACGAAGGACAGGATCCCCATGAAGAGACCGCCGAAAATGTACAGCCGCCGGATATCCGACGCGAGCGCGCCCATCGACTGCAGTATCGTGAATTCGTTTTCGCGCTTCAGATAATAGAGCGTCTGCGAGAAGAACCATATCATGGGCGATATCGTTAAAAGCAGCGCCGCAACTATGGTAAATATCGCGTCGAACTGCCGATCCTCATTGACTTGCGCGATGTGGAGCGCGTGCGTGTTTTTCACGCCGACGCCGCCGTATATCATGCCCCAGTTGCGCAGCACGGCTTCGAGCCCGACGGTGTCCCCCGAGTCGAGCGAGCCGTCGACGTAAATTTCGAGCGTGTCGAACTTCACTTCTTTGCCCGTGACCGCCTCATATGATTGCTCCGAGAAATATATCGGCATCTTCAGCGACGGGATGTCGTACAGTATAGCCCCGATCGTGAATTCGCGGTATTCGAACCTGTAATTTTCGAGCTGGTCGCGCAAAAGCGCCTTTCCCCATAGATTGTTGTCGACGGCGCCGAGCCGCTCGGCGATGACGCCGATCTCTATTTTGTCGCCGACCTTGAAGTCGAAGCGGCTGATGTTCGAGATCGAGTCCGAGATGACGACGGTGCCGCTGTCCCGCAGCGGGGCGGAGAGGTCGCCGTCATATCTGTATTTCATCAGTTCCGAGATGATATCCTCGTCGATCGTTCTGTACTGGACATCGTTTGTGACGCGGAAGCCGTCCGCATCGTGCGGCACGACAAGATTCGAAAACGGCTTTGCGTATTCGGAGCGGACGCGGAGATGACCGCCGACGTAAACGGCGTCGACGGAGTTTGATTTTGTGACGCGCTTTACGAACGGCAGCTTATACAGATCCTCGCGCATATCCACGTCATACCGCCTGCCGGTGGAGGAGAGGTCGATCCGGTACTGCGGCGACTCCTCGGCGACGGTGACGCGTGCGATCTCGGCGACATAGAGCCCGCAGATGAAAAGCGAGGTAAATATCACCGCGGACAGGAGCAGCCGCAGATTGTAGCCGCGGAAGCGCCACGTCGAGAAAAGCTCGTATGTGAACGGGAACTTTGAGCCGAATATATTGAACGAGCGCCTCGGAGAGGAGACGAGGTTCGAGTTGTCCTGCGCGACGATGAGCGACATAGGCGGCTTTATCGCCATGATCTTCATCGGGAACCACACGGATGCGAGCAGGACCGCGAGCACGCAGACCGCGGTCGGGAGCAGCATCCACAGCGAGCAGGAAAACGAAAGACCGTGGGCGTGTATGACGATCCACGAGATGAGCACCGAGACGCCAGCCGCCGGCAGGAATGTGATCGCGGCAACGATGAAAAGCTCCCAGAACGCCGTCTCGAACAGCTTTTTGAAGTCGGCGCCGAAGCTCATGTATATGCCGTAAATGAATTTGTAGTGGTTGATTCGGATGTTGTAGAGTATGACGAGCAGAAATACGGAAAGGACCGTCAGCGCCGCCATCGAGACGATATATATGATCCTGTTTGAGAGCAGGTTTCTGTCAAAGTTCAGAAGCGGCGTTTTTTCATAGTGCAGCGAGCCTTTGGAGGCGAGCTCGTTCAGATGCTTGTAGAACCTGTCGAAGGACTCGTTCGCGCGCTCGCGCGTCGAGCCCTTGAGGGTGACGTATATGTCGTATGTCGAGGTGAGGTCGTAAGCGTTATAGTGGCGGAATGAGCGGATGTTTTCGTATACGTCGTTCTGCCCCGTATAGTTTTCCCACTCGTTTTCGACCTCGAGCATCTGCGTCTCGGAGAGCCCGTAGACGACAACGTGGTAATCGTATTCGTCGCGGACGCGGTCCCATTCCGTGTTGTCGTTGTTGCCGGCGATGACGGTCAGCGTCGCGAAGAATACCTCTATGATGAAGACCGCGGCGAAAAAGCACGCGTACTGCCCGATGTTCGAGAAGACGTTCTTGGCGGACATCTTGAGCGTTTTGTGAAGATATCGGAAAATCTCTTCAGCCAAATCCGTGTCACCTCTTTTTTTCGGCGCGATCCCCGTTTATTCAGTCTGTTATGTTGCTTTTATCCTTGTTTTATCGGTCGGTCGGCATCGTGATGCGGCGGCAGCCGTCCGAAAGGAGCTTCGATTCGCGCCTCTGGCAGGACAGTATCAATGACTGCGGCTCGCCCTCGGCGCGCAGCAGCGAAAGCATCGCGCCCGCGCGCGTGTCGTCCATCTGCGAGAAGGATTCGTCGAAGATGAGGGGCGGCAGCTCGCGGCGGAACAGCAGCCGCACGAGTGAGAGACGGAGCGAAAGATACGCTGCGTCCGCCGTGCCTCCGCTCATGGAGTCGAGGTCGCGGTACGCGCCGTCCGCGGAAACGGACAGACCGAACGCGGCGTCGACGCCGAGCTCCGTATATTTGCCGCCGGATATGCGGCTCATGTATGTGCGCGCCGTTTCGCGCAGCCTCGGCGCGACGCTCTCGCGGACGCCGCGTCCCGCGGCGGCGAGCGCCTCTGTCGCGAGCACGCACGCGTCGAGACGGGCGCGGTCGAGCGAGAGCTCCTTTTTCAGCGTGTCGACGGCGACGGCGATCGCGGCGGGGTCCTCGGACGATGCCGCGAGCTGTGCGCGGCGGATCTCGAGGTCGTGTATCGACTCGGTCAGACGGATCACGTTGTTCTCGGTAAATTCGAGCTCCCGGCGCAGGTCGATCGCCGACGTCTCCTGCTTCCCGTCCGCGCGGATGAATTCCGCGTCTCTCCTGACCTCTTCTTCGCTGACGCCGGAGAGCTGGCGCTCGAGCTCGCCGATCTCGGCGCGCTTTTGAACGATCATATCCGTGATCTCGCAGTCGCGGCCGTATACAGCTTCGCATGAGTCGAGCGTTTCGGAAAGATGGGTGCTTATCGTGTCGTCGCTCTCGGGGGTGACGCCTCGCTGCGCGAGGAGCTCGCGCGCCTCGCGAACCTCGTCGTCGTAGACCGAATACTGGACGTAGAGCTCCGCCTCCGCGGAGGCGATGTCTTCGCCGATGCGGCGGAACTCATTTGCCTCCGCCTTTATGTCGGACAGGTGCGACCGCAGCTCCTCGACGCTTTTGACGCCGAACCGACCGAGGTCGCGGCTCTGCTTTGTGGACGCCGTTATCGCGACCACCGCCGTTATCAGCGCGGCGACGCTGAATACGCCCGCGGCGGAGAAGAGGGCGATCATATATATCGGCTGGCTGTCCTTCAGATAGAACGCGAGCACCGCCGAAACGAGCGCGAAAATGAGCGTGAGGACGGAGATCAGTGTGCAGACGGACTTTTTCGACGCGGTCTTCTCGATCTTCATGACCATACGGTCCCCGGCGTCTTCTTCGTCGACGAGCCGGTCGTAGAGCTCGCGGTCGGGACATGCCGCCGCCTCGTCGCGCAGGCTGTCGAGCTGCCTTGAAACGGAGGTGATCGAGGCGGACGTCGCCGCCATCCCGTCCGAAACGGCGCGGAGCTCGGCTATGTATTCTGCGGTGGGGAACTGCCCGCCCTCGGACATGTTCCCGGTCAGAAGCGCATCCTTCTCGCCGTAAAGCGCGGCGACCTCGTCCTTGAGGGCGGAGAGCTTGTCGAATCGGCGAAGATTTTCAAGCGTTTCGTAGTTTTTCGACTTCTGTCTCGCCGCCTCGCGCCGCTTTACGGCGATCTCGCGCCTCGCCGTAAGCTCGGCGACGGACGCCTCGACGTTGATGAGCTCGCCGGAGGCGCGCTTCGCCGTTTCGAGCCGTGAGGTGAGGGCGGCGATCTTTTGTTCTTTTTCGTATATTGCGCCGCCCTTGCCGTTCTTGTGCAGCAGCTGGCGGCGGATCAGGTCTATCTTCTCGGCTGCCTTTTCGGTGTTTACCGCCTCGTCGGCGGAGAAAAGGAGATTTTCCGCCGCGGCGCTCATTTTTTCGCCGTCTATCCTTGCGCCGCTCCACTGGCGCACGAAGGCGGTGCTCATGAATACGTCCTCCGGGACGCCGAACAGCACCTCGCCCGGGCACTTGCCGCGGTTGATCTCGAGCCCCGTCTCGATGTCCGTCATGCGGACAGTCTCGCGGACGGCGTCCTTCGCGCCTGCGATAACGGCGGCGCGCTCTATCAGAACTTTTCCGGCGCCCGTCGCGACCGTGAGCGAGCCGGAAACGGATGACTCGCCCCAGCCGATATAGCGGGAGCGCCCGGACTTCATCCCGTAAAGCACGAAGGCGATAAATGCGGCGACGGTCGTTTTGCCGGACTCGTTTTCGCCCTCGATGATATTTATGCCCGGATCGAGCGTGATCTCACGCCCGCGGAGCGCCCCGAAGCTGTTTATGGTTATTTTCTCAATGTACATCTGTCTTCTCCGCCCTCCGTTTTCAGTCCGAGATATTTTCGCCCGCCATAGCGGAGAGCCCGTAGCGCAGGGCGCGCAGCGCCGTCGCGCGGACGGCGGGGTCCGGGTCGGCAAGGCGCGGCTTCAGCTCGCGGTAGAACGCGCCGCGAACCGTCGGGTCGGTGTCGAGATATTCCGTGTTGAGCGCCGGAGACGTCGCGTCGCGCACTTCGAGCGCGAAGACCTCGTCGATGCCGTCCGCGACGATGTCCGGCGAGACTGTGAGCGTCGGCGGGAGCTCCCCCTTCAGCGTCACGCGCAGAAGCGTGTTTTCGGTATATTTGCGCTCGCGGATGCGCTCACGGATGCGCTCGCGTATCTCGAGCTGGGAGGCGGCGCCCGTCACCGAGACGGAGTCCGCCTCGTAGCGCCGCTTTGCGAGCGGCAGGCGGCGGACGGTCTTCTTGCCGTCGTCGCCTATTTCGACGGCGATCGCGCCCTTCACGCCCACCTCGTCAAAGCCGCGCCCCTCAAGGCAGCCGCAGTAGCCGAAGACGCAGCCGCCCATCTCCGAGAGCTCGGGCGGGTTGTGGACGTGACCGAGCGCGGCGTAATCAAATCCCGCCGCGGCGATCTGCGCGGAGGTGACCGGCGCGTATGTCGATGCGGGCGCGTCGAGGTCGGCGTGAGCGCAGAGCAGGCGGATGCGCCCGTTGTCCTCCGTTTTCGAAACGGGGGAGTCGGTGAGCGTCTCGCCGGTGAAGGCATAGCCGTAGACGTCGCAGTTTATCTCGGGGAATTCAAAGCGCGTCATCGTCGACTCTCTGAATATATATACGTTCGGCGGGAACTTCACGTGCGCGTAGACGCTGTCGGGCGTGTACGGGTCATGGTTTCCGGGGCTTATTATGACACGGCAGCCGGACTCGGCGGCGCGGGAGAATTCACGCAGGATGATGGAGAGCGTTTCGCGCGTCACGAATCCGCGGTCGAAGAAGTCGCCGGTGATCAGCAGTATATCGACGGATTCGGTGCGGACGTATGTCATTAGCGAAGAGAAGACGCCGCGCAGCTCCGTTTTTCGGATCGCGGCGCGCCGTTCGTCGAGCCCGGAAAACGGGCTGTCGAGGTGTATGTCGCCGGTGTGGACTATTTTAAGCATCGTATATCGGTCCCTCTCCGTTTTATGTGAGTTAAGTGGGTATATATACAAATATGATATCACATATTTTATATGAACGCAAGGATTTTCGGCGCGTAAAAAATAAAAAGGGGGAAAAGCCGCGCTCGGCGGCTTTTCCTGCACTCGGCGGCTTTTCCTCTCCCGAGATTATTCTTTCAGATGCCCTCGCAGTCGAAGGCGGGGATGAAGCTCTCCGCGACCGTGCCGCCCTCCTGTATAAAGCCGCGCGTGACGCCGATATCGGCGGCAAAATCGACGACGGAGTCGTATTCCTCCTCCGTCACGGGGCGGCAAAGCTCCGGATACGGCGGGGAGCCGGTCGGTGTGTACTGGTTCATGATGCTGATATAGACGCCGTCGCCGAAGCGGTCCCGTATGTAACGTATGACGCGGCGGCTGTCGTCCGCGTGCGTCGGCAGGACGAGGTGGCGGACTATCATCCCGCGCGTCATCATCCCGCGACCGTCAAACACCGGCTCGCCTGCCTGCGAAAACATCTCGTCGAGCGCGCGGCACGCGACCTCGAAATAGTCGGGAGCGTGTGAATATTTTTCCGAGAGCTCGGAAGAGACGTATTTGAGGTCGGGGAGGTAGACGTCGACGAGCCCGTCGAGCATACGAAGCGTCTCCGGCAGCTCGTACCCGCCCGAATTCCAGACGGCGGGAACGCGGAGCCCGCGCGATTTCGCATCCGCGAGGGCGCAGGCGACGGTCGGGGTGAAGTGAGATGCGGTGACAAGGTTGATGTTTTCGGCGTGCGATTCGTCCTGAAGGCGCAGAAAAACGTCCGAGAGTTCGCGGACGCCGAGGGGCTTGCCGCCGCTTCCGCCCGAGATAGAACGGTTCTGGCAGAAGACGCAGCCGAGCGAGCAGCCGACGAAAAAGACGGCGCCCGATCCGCGCTCGCCGGAGATGCACGGCTCCTCCCACATGTGCAGCGCCGCGCGCGCGGCAAAAACGGCGTCCCCCATGCCGCACGCGCCGCGCGAGACTGTCCTGTCGGCGCCGCAGCGCCGCGGGCAGAGATTGCAGCTTTTGTAAGATGCGAACGGTGCGTGATCAGTCATATTCCGCCTCGATGAGAAAGCTGACAGGGCGAAAGCCGTCGCTGCACGAAACGAGCGCTGCGTGCGGGTCGCGCATCCAGCCGTCAAAGAAATCCCCGCCTCCCGCGAGCAGCTCCGTGACGAACGGCTCCATCGCGCGCCACGCCTCCGGGCACAGCGCGTCCGGGCGACCGCCGTCCGAATAGAAAACGTCGCCTACCATGACACAGCACTCTTCGGGGAGGGGATTTTCGTATTTTTCGATAAGGTCGCCGTATCTTGCAGCCCGCAGCGCCGTGACCTTAACGCGGCGCGGCAGTCGGGAGCCGCGTTCCGTATTCACGGCTCCGCGTCGCAAAGAAACGTCGCCGCGCCGACGTTGATGCGGCGGATCTTTGTCCCGTGAAATTCGACCGTGTTCCCGTTGAGCTCGCCCGATATGATCCTCTCGGCGCCTATCTTCAGCGCCGGGATGATGTCGGGCGTGACGGGGCACGTGCCGTGAGAGGGGAAGATAAAGTCGAAGCGGTCGGACATTGATTCGAGCCGCGCCATGCTCGCGGCGTATGCGTGCAGCTCGCGCTGCGGACCGAACATGAATATGTTCCCGTCCTGAACGGGGGCGCCGCCGTAGAGGGCGCGCCCGGCGCGGTCGAGCACCGTGACGCTTCCCGGCGTGTGCCCCGGCATGTGGATAACCTCGAGTTCACGGTCGCCGAGGTCGATAACGCTGCCGTCCCAGACGGGCGTGAAGCTGCCGCGGCGGCGGGCGGACTTATAATAGTTCGTCGCTTCCGACGGGTGCATATAAAAGCCGTCAAATCTGTCGGCGGAGCCGATGTGGTCGGGGTCCGCGTGCGTCGTAAGGAGGCTGACGGGCAGATCCGTGAGCGTTTTCGCGATCTCGTCGGCGTTGTTGACCGTCATCCCCGAGTCAATGAGCAGCGCGCGCCGCGCGCCAGAGAGCAGGAAAAAGCGGACGCCGCCGTCCTCTATCTTCCATGTGTTTGCGTTGAGCTTTGATATTTCCACCTTTGCTGTTCCTCCGATCCAATCCTGAATAAAATTTCCTGTGATTTTTTAAAAGGATGCCGCGGACGCGGCAAAAAAACGGAGAGGCGCCGCACGGCGGCGCCTCTTTTCATTTTGTAGCGTCAAGAAGACCCTTTATCTTTTCGATCGTGGCGCGGAGCTGCCGTTTGGCTTTGCTGTCGCCTGTTATGTCCTCTTCGATGCCGCGGAAAAAGCCGCCGGTCGATACCCATGCGGAGATGTTCGCCTCCGTGTCCGTGTATGTCGCCTTTACGTATTTTACCGCTCCGAACGGGACGCCGGTACTTTCCCAGACGCTTTCGCCGGACATGAGGAACTTCTCCCTGAAGCCTTCCTCGCGAAGAGTGCGGCGGATAATGTCGCGCGCGTCATAGTATCCGCAGCCGTATGAAAATTTGAACAGCGACCTTGCCATCGCATCACCCCCAAAAAAGACAGCTTCTCAGTGCGGAAGGTGACAAAATATAAAATTGAAATAACTTCCAAGACTGTTTTTTCCATTATAGCACCGGCGCGCGGTGTGTGTCAATAGGAAAAAGCGCGCAGGACTTATTTTAATATCCTGCAAAAAAGCGCGCAGAGGGCGGATCTTGTCGGACAAGTACGGCCGCGTGCTAGATTTTGAAGCACTTCTGTATTGATTTCGGATGCCCGAGAACGTAGATCGAATCCCCGGCTTCGAATCTGAGGTCCGGCGTTATATTCATGTTGAGCTTTCCGTCGTCGCGGTACGCGAGAATGTTTATACCGTATTTCTTACGGATATCGAGTTCGATGACGTTTTTCCCGTCCCACTCGCGGGGGATCGTCACCTCGAAGATCGCGTACTCACCGTCGAGTTCGATGTAGTCGAGGATGCTGTCCGAGGTGCAGCGGATCGCGGTCCATGCGGCGAGCTGTTTTTCTGGATAGACGACCTCGTCCGCGCCGCAGCGCAGCAGAAATTTTTCCTGCACGCCGCGCGAGGCGCGCGCGATGACCTTTTTCGCGCCGAGTTCCTTTAATAGAGACGCCGTTTCGAGCGAGTTCTGAAAATTGTCGCCGATCGCGACGATGCATGCGTCGAAGTTGCGGACGCCGAGCGTTTCGAGGAACGCCGCGCTCGTGCTGTCTCCGATCTGAACGTTCGTGACGAACGGCAGAACGGCGTTCGCGCGCTCTTCGTTGACGTCGACCGCCATGACCTGATGGTTCAGTTCCGAGAGCTTTCTTGCGATGTGGCTGCCGAATCTGCCGAGACCTATTATGAGTACGGATCTCATTTTGTATTCTCTCCTTCGAAAATTATCCTATTGTTATTTTTTCCTGCGGGAAGCGCTGCGCGCCCTGGCTTGAGCCGGAGACGGCGGCGAACACGAGCGTCAGCCCGCCGACTCTTCCGCAGTACATAAGCAGTATGAGTATGGCGCGCGAAACGGCGCCGAGCGAGGGCGTTATCCCGAGCGTCAGCCCGACGGTCGCGACGGCGGACGCCGTTTCAAAGAGGCAGGTCAGAAGCGGCAGCCCCTCGATGCGGCTTATGAGGCAGCCGCCGCCGATAAAGAGCACAAGATACATCGTGACGACGGTCGCGGCGCTCCGCACGGCGTCCTCCGGGATGCGGCGACCGAAAAAGTGCGTGTTGTCGCGGCGGCGGAAGACGGAGACGGCGTTTGAGAGGAGGACGGCGAGCGTCGTCGTCTTCATGCCGCCCGCCGTGGACCCGGGCGAGCCGCCGACGAGCATCACGGCGATCATGATCGCGATACCTGCCTCGCTCAGGAGCGTGAGGTCGACGGTGTTGAACCCCGCGGTGCGCAGCGTCGCCGACTGAAAGATCGAGCCGAGCACGCGCTCGCCGATCGGCAGCGAGCCGAGCTCGAAGAAAAAGAAATAGAGCGCGGGCAAAAGGAGGAGCAGGGAGGTCACGGTGAGGATCACCTTGCTCTGCATACGGTAGCGCGATATGCGGAATTTGTTCTTTCTCACGTCGTCCCATGTGGAAAAGCCGATGCCGCCGATGACGATCAGGAGGACGACGGCGATGTTTATTAAGGGCGAGCCGACAAACGAGGTGAGAGACGAAAACTTGCCGTTCACGCCCATGAGATCGAATCCGGCGTTGCAGAACGCGGATATCGAGTGAAAGACCGAGTACCAGATCCCGCGCAGGATGCCGAACTCGGAACAAAACGTCGGCGCCATCAAAACCGCGCCCGAAAGCTCGAATATCAGCGTCATAAATATTATGAACTTTGTCAGCTCGACGATGCCGCCGACCTTCTCAGCCGAGATCGAATCCTGCATAACGCTGCGCTGGCGCAGCCCTATGCGGCGTCCCGAAAGCGCAGAAAAAGCGACCGCCATCGTGACGATGCCCATCCCGCCGACCTGTATCAGTATAAGGATCACAGACTGACCGAACACGGACCAGTATGTCGCCGTGTCCCGGACGACGAGACCGGTGACGCAGAGCGCCGAGGTCGCGGTGAAGAGCGCGTCGGGAAAGCTCGTCCACTCTCCGCTCTGCGACGAGATCGGGAGCGTGAGGAGGGATGCGCCGAGAAGGATGCCGACGGCGAAGCTTATTATTATTATCTGGGACGAGGAAAGTTTTCTGTTGATTTTTACCGTTTTAGTCATAAGCTTTTCCTTGGGTGCGCACCGCCCGGGCTAAATGAGCGGCGCGGGCCAGAGTATGTCGCCGGCGACCGGCGCATAAAACATTCGGGCGACCGCGTCCGGGTCGCGCGTCTGTGCGAGGATCCACATCAGCTTCGCAAACACGGATTCGGTCGTCATGTCGTAAGCCTCGAGTACGCCGAGATCGTTTTTGAGGCGGTGACCGACGTGGTACACGCCGAGGTCGCTGCCCTCGTTTTCGACCTGCGTCGTCAGGACCGCGATCCTGCCGCGCGTCTTCCACGTTTCGATGCAGTCGTAAAATCCGCCCGCCTCGGGAATGCCGCCGACGCCGAAGCTCTCGATTATGACGGCGTCGTTGCAGGAAAAGAGATAGTCGAGGACGCCGCGGTCCATCCCGGGCAGCAGCTTTACGAGGGCGACGTGCGTGTCAAGGTCCTCGTAAAACGTCGGCGCGTCATCGCACGGGCGCTGTATGTACCGTAAAAGCACGCCGTCCCGAAGGACGCCGAGCTCGGGATAATTTATGCTCGAAAACGCGTCAAAGCTCTTAGAATGCGTCTTTTTCGCGCGCGTGCCGAGAATTATCTTGTGGTCAAAGACGATGGAGACGCCGGGCATATCGGAGGACGCGCACAGAAAAGCATCCGTGAGGTTCGCCTTCGAGTCGGTCGTGTCAAATCCTATCGGCTTTTGCGCCCCGGTCAGGACTATCGGCTTCGGGCTGCCCTGTATCATATACGAGAGCGCCGCCGCCGTGTACGCCATCGTGTCCGTCCCGTGCGTCAGGACAAAGCCGTCGTAGGCGCCGTAGTTATCCCTTATCGCGCGGACTATCATCTGCCAGTGGCAGGGGGTGATGTTCGTGCTGTCGAGGGCGAAGAGCTCTATGCAGTCGGCGGAGCATATTCTGCCGACGGACGGAGTGAAGGAGAGCAGCCTCTCCGTCGAGATCCCGGGCGAGAGTCCGCTGTCCGTCATCTCGGAGGCGATAGTCCCGCCCGTTCCTATGAGAAGTATTTTTTTCATAATTGTCCTTTATATTAGCAGCAGCAATGCTTATTCCTCAAAATTGATCGACGCGATATTTTCCCACAGCGAACATGCAAAATCGGAAACAAGCGTTCTCTCCTTCCGGGTTACCGTTCTGAACATTGTTACCGACAATTTTTCATTCTTCTTTTTCCATTTGCCGACAACTTCGCCCTCGATCATCAATGCGGGGCTTACAATTCCTGCAAGATTAAATATCGCTCTACTATTTTCCGGGCTCAAAAACAGGCTTTCCTTTTTTTCGTGAGCTAAGAGAAGCTGATCAAATCCCGCAAGGAATATGCATTTGGAAATTCCTTGATCGTAGGCTCGATCATTGTCGATATAGTAATATGTTTTGCCTTCACATTCCGCCGCTGATACGGGCAGGCGGGAGAGCCGGTCTTTGATCTGTGCGGCTGTCGCATGGAAATAGTACATGGCATCGTGAACGGTCGCGGGACCCATGTGCGTAAAATACCGGCGAGCCGTTTCAAGCTCCGCTTCCCGTTCCGGGATCGGCTTAAACGAAGGGGAAAGACAGAAAGCCTTCTTCTCCCCGACAACATAGTTGATAAAACCGCGTTCGCACATTTCGCGGATGCCGCCGCCCCATTGATCGAACATACTGCCCTCTTCCGGTTCCGTCATGCCTTTTTGTCTGCATATGTCCTTTAATTCTTCTCTTGTGAGTTCGGAGTATTTAAGAGCGTCTAAGATCACATCGACAAAATAAGCCTGTCTTTCCGGCGTGAGCGCCCATTTATCACGCCTGTTCCAAAATGAATATCCGTGCCAATCATTGCGAAGATAATCCTGCCCGTTATTGCAGTGAATAAACAGGGGGAGATCATCTTCCGCAAATACGTGAACTGTTCCTCGGACTGTCCAGTTCTTCACAAGACCGTCCCTGACCGTGTCCTCCCGAAAATCAGAGCACCTTATCTTCAGCGAGTGCATTGCATTTACCATGAATTGCGCTTGAACGCCGCAAAGATCATGGATCACTGTCATTTTATCTTTTGGCGTTATAAGATGCTGATTGGTCAATTGACGGATCTTCAATTCCTCGACAGTCATTATATACCTGCCTTCCCCATCGGTCTTTCTTATTTTCGTTACGGCTGCCCGACACCCGGTCGGGACAATAAGCATACCGTCTCCACATGGCTTGTCCGCGGGAACATGTCGACGGGGGTGAGAGATACTATCCGGTAGCCGCCAAAGACAAGGGCGGATGCGTCGCGCGCGAGCGTTGCGGGATTGCATGAGACATAGACGATGCGGTCCGGCTTCATTTTGCACAGGTGCGAGATCAGCCGCCGGTCACACCCGGCGCGCGGCGGGTCGACGATGACGCAGTCGGCGGAGGCGCTGTATGAGGAGGCGTCCCCGAGGATGAAGCGCGCGTCGACGCTGTTTTCTGCGGCGTTTTTGCGCGCGTCCGCGACGGCGGATGAGTTGATCTCGATCCCCGTGAGGGACACGGGCGTCCGCTTCGCGGCGGCAATGCCGATGGTGCCCGTCCCGCAGTAGAGGTCGGCGAGGCGCTCGCCGGGGGAGAGCGACGAGAGCGCGATGACGCGCTCGTATAAAAGCTCCGCGCACGCGCGGTTCACCTGATAAAACGAATCGGGAGAGATGCGGAAGCGGCAGCCCGCGAGCGTGTCGAATATAGCCTCTTCCCCGGCGGCGCGCGTATATTCCCCGCCGGCGGAGACGTAAACGCTCGTCAAAAACGGGAATTTCTCCGCCGCGGCAGCGGCTGCCGAAAAGAGCGCTTCCTCGGGCGCGCCTGCATCGGCGCGGAGGATGAGCATCGTGCCCTCCGAGGCGCGGCGGACCGTGAGCCGCGCGAGCCCCGGGACGTTCATCCCGGCGACGAATGCGCGCACCCCGTCCGTTTCCTCATCGTGCAGAAGGCAGCGCCGGGACGGGACGATCTTTTTCGATGCGCGCGCGTAATACCCGGACGCACCGTCTCCGACGGGGACCGTGACCTTTGACCGCACGGCGCCGGGACCGGAGGTGAGAAACGGCCCCGGTGTTATATCAAGACCGCATTTTTTCATCGCGGAGCGGATGAAGTCGGATTTGACGGAAAGCTCGTGACTGTACGAGACGTGGCGGAACGTGCAGCCGCCGCAGCCGGCGGAAAACGATACGCAGTCCGGCTGGATCCTGTTTTCCGACGGGGAGACGATGCGGTCCGCCGCTGCCTCATAAAACGAGCCGCGTGCTTTCCCGACCGTGACGTCGGCAACGTCGCCCGCGACGGCTCCGGAGACGAAAACGACGCG
This sequence comes from uncultured Clostridia bacterium, assembly GCA_947624995.1. GTDB lineage: Bacteria > Bacillota > Clostridia > Oscillospirales > CAG-272 > DTU064. The sequence goes on along the minus strand of CANQMS010000008.1, from coordinate 42,848 downwards.
CCCGTCCGGCGCGCGCGCGACGCCGGCGCCGAGATTCGTCGTCGATGTGATGACCGCGCGAAAACGCTCTTCCATCATGATACCCCGCTGTCGGTTTTGTGAACAATCCGTTAATTTTGTGCCGCCGGTATTGTAAATGACGCATAAAAATTATATAATAGGAATGTTTACGAAAGCCGACGGGACCGTTACCGAAATTATACTATCGCGGAGGCTGAATGTCAAGTGCGGGAGGTGAATACCGTGGGATCAAAGCGCAGACACGCGGTCCATGTACCGACGTCGGACGCGGATGACGATGTTTTTCTTCGCTCCCTTGACGAGATAACTCCCGAGGAGCTCGGAGGTGAGCCGCAAAAGAGAAAGAGGACGGGCGGCGAGCTCGTCTCGTATATTATCGAGAGGACCGTTTATTTCTTTGCCGTCGCGGTATTCGTCGTCTGCGTTTTCGAGCTCTGCGCGTCTCTGTGGCAGCAGTTCACGGGCGAACTCTACTACGCGCACATAGCGGACGAATTCTCGATGAGCCACCTCTTGTCGGACAAGAACAAGACAAAGCACGATGTCGTCGTCATGCAGGGAGCGGCGCCCGCCTCCCCGTACGAAATGGGTGTCACCCCGCCCGAGGCGGGCATAGAAATAGACAATACGGAGCACAACGCCGAGGTCGAGGAGCTGAAGGCGCAGATGGCGTCCCTGAAGGAGCAGTACCCGGACATATACGGCTGGATATATGTCAAGGACACGGTGATAGACTATCCCGTGGTGCGCGGGGACGACAACGAATATTATCTCGACCACGCGTTCACCGGCGAGTCTCTGTCGGTCGGCTCGATATTCGCCGACTGCACGCTCAGGGACTATATAATGGACAATTACAACGTCGTCCTGTACGGGCACAACAGCCCTATAGGGAACATGTTCGCGGACGTGATGAAATTCGTCCTCGATCAGGAATTTTTCGACACGCACAATATCTATATTTATACTCCGACGGGGCTTTACGAATTCGAGCCTTACAGCATAAGCATGTTCGACTACGACACGTACTATTTCCGCACGGGATTTTATGACGGCGCGGACTTCGTTTCGTTCGTCGAAGAGATGTCGAAAGACGCGCTCTACAAAAAGGACATGACGTTTGACAAGAACGACAGGCTGCTGACGCTTTCGACCTGCACGAAGACGGGCATCAGCACGAAGCGGTACTGCTTGCAGGCAAAGCTCGTGAGGGTGATAGAATGACGGGTCTTCTCTGCCCGCTTTGCGACTCGCCTCTCGGCGAGCGCGGGCGCTCCCTCGTCTGCGGAGAGGGGCACAGCTATGATATCGCCGCCTCGGGGTACTGCAATCTGCTGCGCCCCGGGAAGCTGCGCAACAGAGTTTCGGGAGACGACAGGGAGATGGTCTCGGCGCGAAAGCGCTTTCTCGCCGCGGGCTATTACGAGCCGGTGCTCCTATATATAGCCGGGGAAATATCGCGCCGTATGCAGGCGGGTCTTCTGATAGACGCCGGGTGCGGCGAGGGGTATTACACGAACGGGATCGCATGTGAGGTCCCGGGAATCGGGATCCTCGGCGTCGACGTCTCGAAATACGCGGCGGACGCCGCGTCAAAGGGGGCGGCGCGCGCGGGCGTTTCCGACCGCGTGCGTTATATTGCGGCATCCGCCTCGGAGCTCCCCGTCGCGGACGGAGCCGCATCCGCCGTTGCCTCGCTGTTCGCGCCGTGCAGCTACGGTGAATTCGCGCGGGTGACGGAGGACGGGGGATATCTCATCATCGGCTCGGCAGGAGAGAGGCACCTATACGAGATGAAGGAGATCCTCTACGGCGGCGAAAACGTCCGCCTGAACGTCCCGATAGATCACCCTGCGCTCGCGGAGCCGTTCGGATATTCCGTGATGTCGCGCGAAAACGTCGCGTTCACGGCGGAAATCGCCGGGCGCGGGCATATCGCGGCGCTGTTTTCAATGACGCCGTACCGCTGGCGCACGAGCCGCGAGGGCGCGGAGAGGCTGCTATCGCTCGACGCGCTCACGGTCACGGTCGACGTCGACGTGACCGTTCTGAAGCTGAAAAAATAAAAACTCTTTTGTAAATTCGTAAAGAGGAAAAGATAAATTGAAACTGTCTGTATGCATCCCGATGTATAACGAAAGCGCGATCGCGGAGGAGTCCGCGCTCGGCTTTTCCGGCGCTCTTGACCGTATGTTCGGCGACGACTACGAGCTCCTATACTGCGACGACGGGAGCACGGACGGGTGCGGAGACATTATAAGAGGGCTCGGGCTGCCGCGCGTGCGCGTCATCGGTTATGAGCACAATCGGGGCAAGGGCGCCGCCGTGCGCACCGCCGTGCTCGCATCGGGGGGGGACATCATCGTCTGCACCGACTGCGACTGTGCGTACGGGACGGACGTCATCGGGCACACGGTCGGGATATTCGACAGCGCGCCGGACGTCGACGCCGTTATCGGCTCGCGAAACCTTTCTTCCGACGGGTACGAGGAATACACGGCGCTGCGAAAGCTGATGTCGAAGACGTACATAAAGGTCGTGCAGATCATTGCGGGCTACTCTCATTCGGATTCCCAGTGCGGCTTCAAGGCGTGGCGGCGGGACGCCGCGACGGCGGTTTTCAGCCGCTGCGAGACGGACGGCTGGGCGTTCGATATAGAGGCGCTGCTGATCGCGGAAAAGCTCGGCTTCCGCATAACCGAGACGCCGGTTCGCGTCATGAACCACACAGACTCCGCCTCAAAGATCAAGCCCGTGCGCGACACGGCGCGGATGCTGCGCGATCTCTGCCGCATAAAGGCGCGCGTCGGAAAGCTCAGTGTCCCCGAAAAATGAGTGTTAAGAGATTGATATTCCACGTCGATGTGAATTCCGCGTTTCTGTCGTGGGAGGCGGCAAGGCGTGTGAAAAACGGCGAGGCGGACCTGCGCCTCATTCCGTCGGCGATCGGCGGCGACGTCGAAAAGCGGACAGGCGTCATCCTCGCGAAGTCGATACCGGCGAAGAAATACGGGATAAAGACGGGGGAGCCCGTCGCATCCGCAATGAGAAAATGCCCGGAGCTGTATCTCGCGAAGCCCGACTTCGGGCTCTACGCGAGGTGCTCGCGGGCATTTACGGATATTTGCCGGAAATACGCGCCCGTCGTCGAAAAATTCTCGATAGACGAGTGCTTCCTCGACATGACGGGGACGGAGAGGATATATCCCGACCCGTTCGCGACCGCGACAAAAATAAAGGACGAGATACGCGACACGCTCGGCTTCACGGTCAATGTCGGCATAGGGGAGAATAAGCTCTTGGCGAAGACGGCGAGCGACTTTTTGAAACCTGACCGCGTACACACGCTGTTCTCAGACGAGATAGAAGAAAAGCTGTGGCGGCTCCCCGTGCGCGAGCTCTACTCCGTGGGGACGGCGACAGCGGAAAAGCTCGAGCGCGCGTATATTTTGACCGTCGGGGAGCTCGCGAGGGCGGACGAGGCGTATGTGCGCCGCCTTGTCGGTGACAAAATGGGCGCGATGATACACCGCTTCGCGAACGGCATCGACGACTCGCCCGTGCGCGGCGAGCCGGAGGAGGCGAAGGGGTACGGCAACTCAACGACGCTCGAGAGGGACATAAAGGATGTGCGCGAGGCGCACCGAGTCCTGCTCGCGCTGTCCGACAGCGTCGGGATGCGGATGAGGGCGGACGGCGTGCGGGCGCGCTGCGTGTCCGTGACGGTGAGGTATAACGACTTTCGCGACCGCTCGCATCAGTGCGCGCTGACGCTGCCGACCGACATCACGGATGAGATATACGAAACGTCAAAGCGTCTTTTTTCGGAGCTGTGGGACAAAAGAACGCCGCTGCGCCTGCTCGGCGTGTCCGTCACGGACCTGACGCGGGACGGGGCGGAGCAGCTCTCGATGTTTTCGGAGGAGGACGAGGGGCGCGAGCGCGCGCGCAAGCTCGACCGCGCCACGGACGCGATCCGGCAGAGCTTCGGCGCCGACACGATAGTGCGCGGCTCCGCTTACCGCACCGACATAAACGTCGGCAGGAAGTACAAAGCGAGCCTCGACCCCGACGGCACCGAATCCCGTTAATAATTAAACCCCCGTATAAAAAGGTCATAAAAAGCTTTAAAGATGGGGCGCGGGGGAAGGAAATTTCCCGAAACTTCCTTCCCCCGCACTGTTATTTTTTATTATCCACTCACGCCTCCGCGCTGTACTGGAGGGTATAGAGCTGGTAGTATCTGCCGCGGCGGCGGAGGAGCTCCTGATGCGTGCCCTCCTCGACTATCTGTCCGTGGGAGAGCAGGATTATGTTGTCGGCGTGCTGTATCGTTGAGAGTCTGTGCGCGACGATGAGCATCGTGCCGATGTTCTTCATTTTTTCGAGCGAATCCTGAATCAGTATCTCCGTTTCGGTGTCGATATTCGCGGTCGCCTCGTCGAGGATCATGACGGAGGGGCGGTGAAGTATCGTGCGTGCGAACGACAGAAGCTGGCGCTGCCCGGCGGAGAAGTTGTTGCCGCGCTCGCGGACGACCTCGTCAAGCCCGCCCTCGAGCTTGTCGATGAACTTGTCGGCGTTCACGTAGCGGCACGCCTCGCGTATCTCGTCATCGGTGAAGCTTTCCTCGCGGAGCACGATATTCGATCTTATCGTGCCGGAGAAGAGGAAGACGTCCTGCAGCATCTGACCGAAGCGGCGGCGGAGCGACGATATTTTAATATGCTTTATGTCTATGCCGTCGATGAGGATCTGCCCCTTCTGTATGTCGTAGTTGCGGCAGATGAGGGAGAGTATCGTCGTTTTGCCCGATCCCGTCGAGCCGACGAAGGCGACGGTCTCTTTCGGGCTGACATGGAACGAAACGCCGCGCAGCACCCACTCGCCGGGATTGTATGCGAACCACACGTCGCGGAACTCGATCTCGCCGCGGATGTCTTCAAGCTCGACGGCGTCCGGCTCGTCGACGAGCTCGGGCTGCATATCGAAGACGGAGAATATTTTCTCCGCCGACGCGAACGCGGACTGGAGCGCGTTGAACTGCTCGGCGAGCGTCTGTATCGGGTTGAAGAACGTCGAGATATACATATAGAACGAGACGAGCGTCTTTATCGTTATCGTCTGCCCGAGGAAGACGGTCTCCTTTATATATCCCCTGCCGCACAGATAGAGCAGGCACATGACCGAGGTGATATAGAGCATATACACCATCGGGCGGAAAATGCCGAAGACGAAGATCTGGTTGTTCTTCGCGCGCTTGAGACCGTTGCTCTTTTCGAGAAATTCGTTCATCTTCGCGTCCTCACGGTTGAAGATCTGCGTGATCTTCATTCCGGAGAGATTTTCGGATAGGAACGTGTTGATGTCCGTCGTCCTGTCCTTCACCGTGCGGAAGACGCGGCGCGTGAATTTGCGGAAGATGACGGTGAACAGCACAAGGAACGGGATAAAGCAGAGCACCATCAGCGTGAGCATATAGTTCAGCATCAGCATCGCGACGAGAACGCCGATTATGACGAAGACGTTCCTTATCATGTTGACAAGGATGTTCGTGAACATCATCGAGATCGCGTTCGTGTCGTTCGTCACGCGCGTGACGAGCTTGCCGACGGGGATGTTGTTGAGCTGGTTGTGCGAAAGGCTCTCGATGTGAGTGAACAGGTCGAGGCGCAGCGCGGAGAGTATCTTCTGCCCCGTCTTTTGCAGGATTATGGACTGGAAATAAGTACACGCCATGGAGACGACGAGGACGAAGCCGTAAAACGCGACGCGGATAAAGAGCTCCGAGAGCCCGAAATCCTTCGCGATTATCTCCTCGATGTCGCCGATGATGAGCGGGGAGACGATGTCATACGCTATCGAGACCGCCATGATGAGCAGCACGAGCAGAAAGCTCCGCCAGTGCGGCTTTGCGTATTTCAAAAGGCGCGCCATGATCTCGCCGTCCGGCATGTTGCGGTCGAAGGTGACAGCCTGCCCGCGGCGCTTGAGCACGATATAGGCGGCGACGAATATTACGGCGAAAACGCCGATTATGCCCCCGGCAATGAGGATCGGCAGAAATTCACGCATTTTGCTCGCCTCCTTCCTCCTCGAGCCGCTGCAGCTCGACCGTGTGGTTGTAGTCCGGGCAGCGGCGGCACAGCTCCTCGTGCGTGCCGACGTCGACGACCCTGCCGTCGTCGATGTATATGATCTTGTCCATGTGCTCGATCGTTGAAATTCGGTGCGCGATGAGGATTGTGGTCCGCCCGGCGCGCGTCTTTTTCAGGTTTTCGAGTATCGTTTTCTCCGTCTTTGTGTCGACGGCGGAAACGGAGTCGTCAAGGATGAGGATGGGCGCGTTCTTCATCAGCGCGCGCGCTATCGAGATGCGCTGTTTCTGCCCGCCCGAAACGGTGACGCCGCGCTCGCCGAGCACGGTGCCGTACCCCTCGGAGAATTCGCGGATGTTTGAGTCGACGTCGGAGAGGACGGCGGCATATTCGATCTCGTCCTCGTCGGCACCGTCGACGGCGAATGAAATGTTGCGCGCTATCGTGTCCGAGAAGAGGAAATTGTCCTGCGGAACGTATGCGGCGGCGGCGCGGACGTCGCTGATAGAGACGTCGTTGACGTCGTGCCCGTCGATGAAGACGGTCCCGTCCGGGACGTTGTAGGTGCGGAGGATGAGGTCAACGATCGTTGTCTTGCCGGAGCCCGTCTTGCCGACGAGACCGACGCTCTCACCCGCGTTTATGCGGAACGAAACGTCGGATAGAACGTCAAATTCACCGTCCGGGTAGCGGAAGGTGAGGTGGCGGAATTCGATATCGCCGCGGACGTCGCGGAGCGCGCCGACGCCGGGGCGGTCGACGACGGTCTGAACCTCGTCGAGCAGACCGCTGATGCGGTCGAGGGACGCCTTGCCGCGGCTCGTCATGTCGATGAGCTCGGAGACCGCCATGATGGGCCAGACTATCGCGTTGAAATAGCCGATATATTCGACGAGCTGTCCTGCGTTGAACGTGCCGAGGTAGACAAGATAGCCGCCGTAGCCGAGGATGACGCAGATGACGGACTGGACGAACAGCGTCACAAGTATGCGCAGCAGCACGGAGGAGCGCGTGAAGTCGACATTGGCGCGTTCGTTTTCGGTGTTGAGGCTGCGGAACGCCCAAAGCTCCTTTGCCTCCTTGACGAACGCCTTTATCACGGCAATGCCGGAAAAGCTCTCCTGCGAAAAGTCGGAGAGCTTCGAGAACGCCTCCTGACGTATCGCCCACTTTTTCTCCATATATTTGCCGACGACGGTGGACGCGCCGAGCAGAAGCGCCATCGGTATGAGGGAGAGCACGGTCATGAGGTGACTCATCTCCCACATGTGCCACACGGCGAGGACGCCGAGCATCACCGCGTCAAACAGCATCAAAAGACCGTTGCCGTAGCAGTCCTGGACCGTGTCAAGATCGTTTGTGAACAGGCTCATAAGATCGCCGACCTTGTTGACCTGATAGAACTCGTGCGAGAGGCGGCGGCAGTGGTCGAACATCCTGTTGCGGATATCCGCCTCGACCTTGATCGCCGCGCCGAAAAAGCAGATACGCCATAAAAACCGCCCGAACACCATGGATATGATGACACCGAGCATCGGCATGCAGATGCGGTCGAGCAGAAAATCCATGTCGAAGACGTATCGGACGCCGTCGACAGTCACCGCCCCGTCATTGATGCCGTTGACGACGAGCTGGTAGAGGTTAGGGACTACCATCTGCATATAGTCCACGAGCGCGAGCGAAAGCAGCCCGAGGATGAGCCAAGGGGCGTATTTTATGTAGTATTTGTTTATGTATTTACCGAATATCATTTATCGTTTTCCGCCTTTCCCGTAATACGGACGCCGAGCTTTCATTATGGCATAAGGCGCGCCCGTTGTCAATAAGTTTTTGCGCACCCGGCGATTTTTTTCCTCTGTTTTCTTTATTTTAAGCGCCAAAAACGCCCGCCGGGGGAGGCGGGCGTCTTTTCAGTCGTGAAAAAGCTCAGAAACCGTTTCTTTTACGGCGGCGACGGAGGCGAGAAGATCGAATACGGAGTCCTCGGAGAGGACGCCGCGCTCAAGGTCGGGCGGGAAAAGACCCGCCGCGTCGTCTGCGGCGTCGGTGTGCCAGTCCGTTTCGTAATACGCGCGCAGCGCCTCGATCTCCGGGAGCGCTGCCCTGTACCCTTCGAGCGCGGTCTCGAGCGCGGTTACGGCGGAGGCGGCGCTTTTCAGATAGTTTTCGTTTCGCTTTACGCGGTCGATGTCGATCATATCGGTCACCACACGAAATTCGATTTTGCCGCCTCGCCGTTGTCGACGAGCAGGTCCTGCGCCGTCATGGATCTGTTTGTGACGGTGAGAAAATATGCCCAGTCGGCTATCTCGCACGGCTCCGCCCACTTCGGCAGGAGCGTTTCCGCCATGATGCGCTCCCACAGCGCGGGGTCACGCATGACGCGGTCATTCAGGCTCGTGCGGACGCCGCCGGGGGAGAGGCTGTTCGCCGTCGCGCCGTATTCGGCGACACGCAGCGCCGTATTTTTCATATAGGCGACAACGCCGCCCTTGCTCGCCGCATACTCGGGGAACTCGGCGCCGGTCGAGGCGCTCGCGGACGCGATGAAGAGGATGCTCTTTATCCCGGCGTGTATGCCGTATTTTTCCGTGACGCGGATCGTCCCCTTCAGGTTGACGTCGATGTCGCGCCCGGAATTTTGCACCCCGGCGTTATTGATGAGGATGTCGACGCCGTCGATGTTGGGCAGGGCGTCCGAATAAATATCGGCGGCGTAGTGCGTGTATGCGGGACTTGAAACGGTGCCTGCGCAAACGTCGATGCCGATGACGGCGTGCCCCTCGCTCAGAAATTTTTCCGCAATGGCGGCGCCGATCCCGCCGCTCGCGCCGGTTATAAGAATCTTCATTCCTGTCTCTTTCGTATGTATTCGAAGTATTCTCTGCCGACGTCCGCCTCGCGCCATCTTTTGCACGTCACGTACCCGAGGCGAGAGAAGGCGACCTCACAAAGAAGCTCGGCGACCATGCCCGTGGCGGCGCACGTCACGCACTGGGTCAGCGTCCAGCCGAAGAAGACGTGGCTGACTATCAGCGCGAAGACGATGTTGTCCGCGAACTGACCGACGGCGGTCGAGATATATGTTCTGCACGCATATGCGAGAAAGCCGTCCTTGCGAAAGAGCTTTCCGACCGCGTAGTTCAGAGTGTTGTTGATGACGGCGGAAACGATGAACGCCGTCGTGCTGCCGAGCAGCACGTACCATGTGCCGCCGAAGGTGCGGTCGAGCGCCGTATTGATGACGGCTTCCGAGCCCTCGACATACGATTCGCCCCACACGCCCGGGATCAGGCTCGCGAGGAAGAAAAAGAGCGCGACCGCAAGGTTGACGGCGGCGGCGAGCAGCGATATCTCCGTCGCTGCCTTCGGACCGAAGTGCTTTGTGAGTATGTCCATCGACAGAAACGCGACCCACGAAACGATGATGCCGCAGTCGAGGGCGAGCCAGTCAAATGGCAGGGTGACGCTCTTGTTCGCGAGCAGATTCATCGCGATGAGAGAGATGACGAAAAGCGAGGTCAGAAGAGACGGGGTCGAGCGCAGAAGAAGCCCGAACTCCCGCATCTCCCGTTTGATTCGGGACATGGATTTGTACCTTCCTTGTTTTTTATTTAAGATGGTTATCAAGAAACATCTTATTTACAATATTAAATTAAAGCTGCGTCAGATCCAGCCGAAGACGAACTGCCGTATGATGCCGAGGCATTCGCGAACCGCGTTCGGGATCAAGAGATAAATCGGCGATGTGCCGTGTACATGAGCGGCGGCGATGCCCGCGGCGCGCGCGTGCAGCTCGGCGCGCGCGACGTGATAATCGCTCGTGACGATGGCTGCGCGCCACCCGGCGCCGAGCCGGTCGTCGAGCAGCTCTTTTGAGTAGGTGCAGTTTTCGCGCGTGCTCGTCGAGGACGGTTCTTCGACCATTATGTCCTCGGGCACGCCCTTTGAGAGCAGGTATTTTTTCATCGCCCGGCTTTCGGCGACCGCCTCGTCCTCCCCCTGCCCGCCGCTGAGAACGATGACGGCGCCGGGGTTTTCGGCGTGGTACCGCAAGGCGGCGTCAAGGCGGCGTTTGAGCTGCGCGCCGACGTCCTCGCCGCGCAGACCGCAGCCGAGGACGATGACGGCGTCCTCATCATATGACGCGGTGTCGATGTTGCCGTAAATGACGAGCGCCGCGAGCGCCGATATACCGATGACGGTGGCAGCGGCAAACGCGCGCGGCGCCCACCGGGGCAGATGCGGGGCAAGCCTACCCGAGCACGCGCCTGCAAGGATGAAGACGGCGGCGAGCACGTATGTAACGATGACGCCGGAATGCGTCTTCGACGTGAGCGACGACGCGCACGCGGAGGCGGCGAATACCGCGCCGAGCGCGATATAGATATACCCTGTTTTTTTCATAACGGTATTATAGCACCGCGCCCGTCAAATATCAAGTGCGAATTTTGCGCCCCCGCAAGACGGGGGCTTGTGTCAGCGCCTGTCCCCGCCGCGCTTTTTGCGGTCGTCCTCTATCCGCGATTTCCACGAGTCGGTGAGCGGCGCGCTGCATCTGACCGCCGCGATGGCTTCGCTCATGACCTCGTAGTTCAGGCGCGTGCCCTCCTTGTCCGAAATATACTGCGCCGCGCGGTCCCTCCCGATGCCGAAGCTCCTTGCGGTCGAGACGGCGTCAATGTTCGCGCCGAGGAAGAGGAATTCCCAGCCGTACTTTGATTTCTGCCGCTCTATCATTTCGCGGACGCGACCGAGGGTATATTTTCTGCTCGCGTTCTCCATCCCGTCCGTCGTGATGATGAAGACCGTGTGCTCCGGGACGTCCTCCTCACGTGCGTATTTGTGGACGTTGCCGATGTGGTGTATCGCGCCGCCTACGGCGTCGAGCAGCGCCGTGCAGCCGCGCACCGTGTAGTCTCGGTCCGTCAGCGGCTCGACCCGGCGGACGTCGACTCTGTCGTGCAGCACCTCCGTCTCCCCGTCGAAGAGCACGGTCGAGACGAGCGCCTCGCCCGGCTCCCGCTTCTGTTTCTCTATCATCGAGTTGAAGCCGCCTATCGTGTCGGTCTCGAGCCCGCTCATTGAGCCGCTCCTGTCAAGAATAAATACGATCTCGGTAAGACCCTTTTTCATTTCTTTTTTCCTCCCGAATAAAAATTATTGACCGCAGGTCTTTTTCTGTCCTGCGGTCACAGTATAACTCTTTTTCGGAAGTGATAGGTCGCCCGCCGGGCGACATTTTCACGCGCCGAGAAGACTCTGGTCAAAGGCGAAGAGCGCCTCGTTTATCTCGTAAATATTGTAGTTCCCGCGCTCGATGAAGTATTCGATTATGATGTCGAATTTGCTGCTGTGGGAGAGGGTGAAGCCCGCCGTCCTCAAGAGGCGCTGCGTTTCCGGGAGCGGCATCTCGAGCGCGACCGCGAACGCGATGGCGGTCGGCTTTGACGGCTTATAGAGCCTGTCGCTGCGGATCTTGGAGAACAGCTTGCGGTCGATGTTCGCCTTTTTGTAACACTCCGCGTCCGTCATGCCGGATTCGTCTATCTTCCGCAGCAGCATCTCGGAAAAGCTCTCGTCAAGGCGCGCGACCGCCTCATCGAGCGAGCGCGGCTTTTTCGCGGTGCGAAGGGGCGCGGCGGGGGCGCCCGTGTAAACGGGCATCTGAAAAGCGATGCTCTCCCTTCTCAGGTCGGCGTGCGCGTCAGCATATACATCGTCGATGTATCTTTCGATATCGGCGAACCGTTTTCCCGCCGCCCTGTATGACTCGCGGTCAAAGATGACGATATAGACCGTCATGTCGCAGGTTTTAAGGAATTCATCTATCATGTCCGTCGCCGTCCGCAGCGCATCCTCCTTAGGGTAACCGTATGCGCCCGAGGAGATCAGGGGAAATGCGACCGACTCGCACCCCGCCTCCTTCGCGAGGCGGAGGGACTCGCGGTAGCATGAGGCGAGCAGCTGCGGCTCGCCGTGCATCCCGTCCGTATAGACGGGTCCGACTGTGTGTATCACGTACTTGCACGGCAGCGAATATGCGCCCGTTATCTTTGCCATCCCCGTCTCACATCCGCCAAGCGTGCGGCATTCCCGGAGCAGACCGGGTCCCGCGGCGCGGTGTATCGCGCCGTCAACGCCGCCCCCGCCGAGAAGAGAATTGTTCGCGGCGTTGACTATCGCGTCGACTGCCATTTTGGTTATGTCGTTCCTGACGATAAAAAGCGGCATATGTATCTGTCCTCCCGGTCATTCTTTGTTTTTTATTTTTCTTCGACGAGGTTGTTCACCCAGCGGCGGCTCTTCACAAGGTAAAATCCGAGCGCCGCCTTGATGATGTTCAGCCCCTCGACGCAGATGAACATGTATACGACGTAAAGCTCCGTGAAGCGTGATAGCAAAAACGCGACGGGGACGCACAGCGCCCAGACGAACCCGCTGTCAAAGATAAAGGTGATCACCGTTTTTCCGCCGGAGCGCAGCGTGAAATAGCTCGAATTGACAAATGCGTTCAGCGGCATCATCACAGCGGAGACGGTCAGGAGGCGTGACGCGAGCTCGCGCACCGTGTCCGTCGTATTGTATATCTTCGGTATGAACGGCGCGAGCGCCGCCATGACGGCGCCGACCGCGGCGCTCAGGAGCACCGCAAAGACGATGAGCTTTCTGTTCTCGTCGACGGCGCGCTCCGTCTCCCCGGCGCCGAGGAGCTGACCCACGATGATAGAGACAGTCGTTCCCATCGCGAAGAACGCGCAGAAAAAGAGATCCGCTACGGTCGTTGATATATTGAGCGCGGAAACGACCTCGAGCCCGCGCACGGAGTAGCACTGATTGAGCACCGTCATGCCGGACGCCCACAAAAGCTCGTTGCAGAGCAGCGGCGCGCCGATGACGGCGACCTGCCGCAGAAGGTTCGCGGGAACGAAGGGCGAGCGGTAAACGCCGACGATGTACGGGTTTCTGTCCCTGTTTTTGTGCGTCCAGACTATGACGATCAGGCACTCGGTCACGCGTGCGGCAACGGTCGCGGCAGCCGCGCCGACGACGCCGAGGGCGGGGATGCCGAGCGGCGCGACGCCGAAGATGAGGACATAGTTCAGGGCTAGGTTAACGAAGACGGCGGCGATCCCCGCCTTCATCGGCAAAACCGTCTCCCCCGTCTCGCGCAGTGTGCTCGAATATACCTGCGTCACCGCGAACGGCACCGTTCCGAAGAGCATCACGTGCAGATACGAGATGCCGTAGCCGAGCGTGGCGGCGAGGTCAAGATCTTCCTTGCCCTCGTGCAGGAACAGCGAGATCAGGTTTCCGCCGAAAAAGATGAAAATCGCCGAGAACACCGAAAGCGAGATAAGCGCGATATAGAGCTTGATGCGGAACGTGTGGCGTATGCCGTCGTTCTCGCGCTTGCCGTAGAACTGCGCCGTGAATATCCCCGCCCCGGCGAGCCCGCCGAAGATGCAGAGATTGAAGACGAAGAGAAGCTGGTTGACGATGGCGACGCCGGACATCGGCTCTGTGCCGACCTGACCGACCATGACGTTGTCGAGCAGGCTCACGAAATTCGTGATGACGTTCTGCACGAGTATCGGCGCCATGACGGAAAGCAGTCTCCTGTAAAATGCGCGGTCGCCGAAATATTTTTTAAGTATCATAATTTTCCTTGACATATTTGCGTGGAGCTTTTATATTATACTCAAGAAGAAACATAAAATCAAGGTCAAAATCGGGCGCGGTATGGGAAAAGGGACACACGGAAGAATAAAAATAGAATATGACTCGCCCGTCGTTCTGACGTTCGCGTTTTGCTCGCTTTTCGTGCTCATCGCCGACACATTTACGGGCGGTGCAGCAAACATATATTTATTCAGCGTTTACCGCTCGCCGCTGTCGGATCCGCTTTTTTACGTGCGCCTTTTCTGCCATGTGCTCGGGCACGCGGACTTTTCACATTTTTTCGGCAATATGACGCTCTTTCTGATAGTCGGTCCCGCCGTTGAGCGGAGGTACGGGAGCCGAAATCTTCTCATCTCCATGGCATTGACTGCGCTTGCGAGCGGGCTTTTGCATGTCGCCGTCTCGGCGGACACGGCGCTGCTCGGTGCGAGCGGGATAGTGTTCCTCTGCATATTCCTCTCCGCTGTCGACGGTGTCCGGGACGGGAAGCTCTCGCTCTCGTTCATCCTCGTTGCCGTCATTTACCTCGGGCAGGCGATATACGAGGGGATCTTCGTCCGCGACAGCGTCTCGCAGCTCGCGCACATCGTCGGCGGCGTCTGCGGCATCGCGTGCGGGCTTTATCTCGGAAGGCGAGGGCGGCGCGGAGATTCGTAGAACGCGGGAAAATTTTGTGCGGGGAAAAGACTTTATCGCGCCGCAGACGCGCAGTAAAGCTTTCCCCGCAATTTTTCATTCGTGGCGTATTTTTATGAGCAGCAGCCGCCCGGCGCGGACGGTGACGGCGGCGGTTTTGCCCGGGAGGGGTTCGTTGCTGATCCCGTACTGGTAATTGCTGTCGATGACCGCGTCCGAGAGCGGATATTTCGCGCCGGTGACGGTGACGCCCTCCGCCCTGCCGGTCAGGTTCAAAAGCGAAAAGAACGCGTACCGGTCCTCAATTTCCGCCGGTTCGGAGCCGACGACGAGCAGCTCGGACTTGTCGTCAACGATAATCCCTCTAAGACCGCGCTCTGCGAGCCAATAAAGGATATAGACGTTCCCGAGCGTGTGATCGAGCCTGCCGCCGGTGACGCCGAGCAGCAGAAAATCCGAAAACCCGCGCCTTACCGCTTCGCGCACGGCGAAAACGGTGTCGGTGTCGTCCTTTTCGCAGGGGAGGCGTATCGTTTCGATCTCCGTCTCCGGGACGGGGTGGGAGTCGAAGTCGCCGACGATGAGGTCTGGGCGGACGCCGAGCGCCTCGGCGTTATACAGCCCGCCGTCACAGGCGACGATGAAGTCGCCGGGGGCGATAAACGCGGCGATCTCGACCGCCTCGCCTATCGGGGCGCCGCCGATGACGACGCAGCGGCGATTTTTCGTTTCCATCACAGGATGTCGATATATTCGCCCGCGAGCGCCTTGTTCATGCTGCGGACGGCGCAGAATTTCCCGCACATGGAGCAGCTCTCCTCAAGCTCGGGGCGGCTCTCCTCGCGGATGTGCTTTGCGGTCTCGGGGTCGATGGCGCACTCCCATTGAGCGTCCCAGTCAAAGGTGCGGCGCGCGTCCGCCATTTTGTCGTCAATGTCGCGCGCGTGCGGGATGTGCTTCGCGATGTCGGCGGCGTGCGCCGCGATGCGCGATGCGATGATGCCTTCCTTTACCTGCTCGACGTTCGGCAGGGCGAGGTGCTCCGCCGGCGTCACGTAGCAGAGGAACGCGGCGCCGCTCGCGGCGGCTATCGCGCCGCCGATGGCGGAGGTGATGTGATCGTATCCCGGGGCGATGTCGGTCACGAGCGGTCCGAGCACGTAGAACGGAGCGCCCATGCATATCGTCGACTGTATTTTCATGTTCGCCTCTATCTGATCGAGCGGGACGTGCCCGGGTCCCTCGACCATGACCTGAACGTCGCGCGCCCACGCGCGCTTTGTCAGCTCGCCGAGGCGGACGAGCTCCTCGATCTGGCAGACGTCGCTCGCGTCCGCGAGGCAGCCGGGGCGGCAGGCGTCGCCGAGCGAGATCGTGACGTCGTATTCGCGGCAGATATCGAGTATCTCGTCAAAGTATTCGTAGAACGGGTTCTCCTCACCGGTCATGCTCATCCACGCGAACACGAGCGAGCCGCCGCGGGAGACGATGTTCATCTTCCGCTTGTGATTTTTGATTTGATCTATCGTCTTGCGCGTTATGCCGCAGTGCAGCGTCACAAAGTCGACGCCGTCCTCGGCGTGCAGGCGCACGACGTCGATGAAGTCCTTAGCCGTCAGCGTCGAGAGGTCGCGCTGATAGTGGATGACGCTGTCGTATACCGGCACCGTCCCGATCATCGCCGGGCACTCGCCCGTCAGCTTGCGGCGGAATGGCTGGGTGTTGCCGTGGGACGAAAGGTCCATTATTGCCTCCGCGCCCATGTTGACAGCTGCCATGACCTTCTGCATCTCGACATCGTAGTCCTTTGAGTCGCGTGAGACGCCGAGGTTCACGTTTATCTTTGTCCGCAGCATCGAGCCGACGCCGTTCGGGTCAAGGCATTTGTGATTTTTGTTCGCGGGGATGGCGACCTGCCCCTTTGCGACAAGCTCGCGTATCTCCTCCTCCGTCCTGTATTCCTTTTTTGCCACGGCGGCGATCTCGGGCGTTATGATCCCGCGCCGCGCGGCGTCCATCTGTGTCGTGTAGTCTCTCATTTTCCTGCACCTCAAATATTTATTCG
This sequence comes from uncultured Clostridia bacterium, assembly GCA_947624995.1. Classification (GTDB taxonomy): domain Bacteria; phylum Bacillota; class Clostridia; order Oscillospirales; family CAG-272; genus DTU064. Next base: position 26,345 of record CANQMS010000008.1, on the reverse strand, counting down.
GCATCTATGAATCTGCCGTGAAGGTCTGCCATGTGATCGAGCGGTCCGCGCCCGCGCCCGAGGTCGAGCATCGCGGAGAGCGCGCCGGAAACGTATTCCTTCGCGCGGCGAACGGAGGCTTGCAGGTCATATCCCTTTGCAAGGTTTGCCGCGATCGCGCTCGAAAGCGTGCAGCCCGTGCCGTGCGTGTTCGGATTCTCTATCCTTTCTCTCCGGAACCAGACGGGAGCGCCGCTCTCAAAGAGCAGGTCGTCCGCGCCTGAGGCGGTGTGCCCGCCCTTGCAGAGCACCGGGACCCCGTAAGCCTTTGATATCGCGCGTGCCGCCGCGGTCATGTCCTCCTTTGAGGCGATACGGACGCCGGAGAGAATCTCCGCCTCGGGGATGTTCGGCGTGATGACGGAGGCGAGCGGGAAAAGGCGGCGGCAAAGCGTCCCGACCGCGCCCTCGTCTATGAGCCGGGAGCCGCTCGTCGCGACCATGACCGGGTCAACGACGACGTTTTCTGCGCCGTAATGCTCGAGCGCATCCGCGATCACCTCGATAAGACCGGCGGAGGACACCATCCCGATCTTGACGGCGTCCGGGCGGATGTCGGTGAACACCGCATCGAGCTGAAGACGCAGAAATTCGGGCGTCACCTCGGAGATACCGAGCACCCCGGTCGTGTTCTGCGCGGTCAGCGCCGTCACGGCGACCGTCGCGAAGACGCCGTTCGCCGACATCGTCTTGATGTCGGCCTCAATCCCCGCGCCGCCGGAGCTGTCGCTCCCCGCTATTGTAAGCGCTGTTTTCATATTCTAAAGCCTCTTTATTATATCATGCGCGCCGTAAAAATCGTTTATGAACGCGTCGGCGGTATTTTTTATTTCATCTCTGCCGCCCGCCTCCGCATCGTCGGCGACGCCGATGACGCGAAAGCCCGCGGCCTTCGCCGTCCGGACGGCGTAGAGCGCATCTTCAAAGATGCATATGTGCTCGGGGGCAGCCCCGAGTGAGCGCGCCGCGCGGAGGTATATCTCCGGCTCGCGCTTTGAGGTCGAAAGCTCGGAGCAGACAAAAATCTCGCGGAAAAGGTCGAGGATACCGAGGCGGGCGAGCGCGGCCTCATGCGTTTGCCGGACGCCCGCCGTCGCGACCGCGAGGGGGATACCGGAATCCCGGAGCGCAGTGAGAAACTCGCGCGCGCCGGGCTTGAGCTCTGCCTCATTATAGTAAAAATCGCGTATTTCGGAAAGGATGTCCTCTTCCATTTGTTCCGCCGGGTCGGGGAGGGAGAAGAGGTCTTTTATATATCTGCACCCCTCCGGCAGCGTCATCGTGAAGACGAGGTCGGAGAGCCCGGGCGGCGCCTCTATCCCGCGCCGCAGAAGGTATCTGTCGGAAACGTCGTGCCAGATCGCCATTGAGTCGAGCAGCGTTCCGTCGACGTCGAAAATAACGCCGCTTATCACGTCGCTATCTCCCGGGACAGGGAGAGGAGCCTGCGCGCCGCAGACTCGATCTCGGCGCCGCCGCCCGCTGCGAATATCGCCGAAACGACCGCGACCCCGGCGACCCCGGTGCCGGAGAGCTCCCGCATGTTCGACTCGCTTATGCCGCCGATGGCGACGGCGGGTATCGACACGGACGCGGTTATATCGGCGAGCGCCGAGGGCGTTATGTGACGCGTGTCGGACTTGGTCGAGGTCGGGAACATCGCGCCGACGCCGATGTAGTCGGCGCCCGCTGCCTCCGCCGCCCTCGCCTCAAAAACGGTGCGCGCCGAGACGCCGATGATGAACCCGTCACCCATCAGGCGGCGGACGCTTTCGGGGTTTTCGTCGGACTGGCCGAGGTGAACGCCGTCCGCGCGCGCGAGCATGGCAATCTTTACGTTGTCGTTTATGATGAGCGGCACGCCGTATCTTCGGCAGATCGGCAAGATCGCCTTTGCCTCCGCTAAAAATTCGTCATCCCCGAGCGATTTTTCGCGGAGCTGCAAGAGCGTGGCGCCGCCGCGCAGCGCCGCCTCAACGTCGTTTTCAAGCGAGCGCCCGCCGAGCCACGCGCGGTCGGTCACGGCGTAAAGCCTCATCGTATCACGTGATAATTTCATATCTTGCTCCGTTTTCGAGTGTTTCGGGCGTCATATTGTATACGGCGTCTATGATGTATGCGCGGTATGTGCCGCTGCCGTCCGCCGGCGTGAGCCGCCGGGCGGCGATCTCGCCGGACAGCCCCATAACGGCGGCGGCGGTCAGGGCGCCGTCAAATGCGTCGTCGCCGGCAGCGAGGAATGCCGCGACAAGCGAGGTGAGCTCGCAGCCCGTACCGGTGACGCGGCTCATCATGACATCGCCGTTATGAAGGAGCGCGGTCCTTTTGCCGTCCGTGACGATATCGGTTTGCCCGGACAGCACCGTTACCGTGCCGTATGCTTCGGAAAACCGCCTCGCGAGCGCGGCGTGCGGAAGATCCCCGGTGCGGAGGTCCGCCTCCACGGCGTCGACGCCGCCGGAGGGGGAGAGCTCTCCCGAAAGCGCGCGTATCTCGGAGACATTTCCGCGCACGGCGGAAAATTTAACGCGCGAGAGCAAGGTCTTCGCCGCCTCTGTCCTGCGGCGGGAGGCGCCTGCGCCGACCGGGTCTAAAACGACGGGGCGGCAGAGAGAATTCGCCGTTTTACCGGCGGTGAGCATCGCGTCGAGTTTTCGGTCCGAGAGCGTGCCGAGGTTCAGGACGACGGCGGCTGCAAGCGACGCTATGTCCTCCGCCTCCGCGGGATCGTCTGACATGATGGGCGAGGCGCCGCACGCGAGCAGGATGTTGGCGCAGTCGTTTGCGGTGACGTAATTGGTGATCGAATGTATTATCGGGCGCGCGGCTCGGACGCGGGTGACAAGTTCGCTGTTCATAAAACAAAAACGGGTCGAGGGAGCCCGCCCTTCGGCGAACTCCCGACCCGCGATCCTTTCTCTTTCAATCGGCAAATCAGTCGAGCGATCTTTTAACGGTGTCGAGCACCTTCGTGCGCTGCATCGCGGCGACGACGGCACCGGATATTATCGAGCCGGCGACAGTCGAGATGAGGAACGGCACGATGTACGCGTAAAATGCCGTTGTCGCCGCGTCCGCGTTCATGAAGAGCAGCGCCACGGGGTACGCGCACAGTCCGCCGAGCACTCCCGTGCCGAACACCTCTCCGATGAGGGCGAGCACGATGGCAAGCCACGGCTTTTTCGTCACGCGGTACAAAAGCCCTCCCAGAAGCGCGCCTATCATCGAGCCGGGGAACGCGAGCAGCGTCCCGAGCCCCATGATGTTGCGCAGTATCGAGGCGACGAATGCCGCGCCGACGCCGTAAGCGGGCCCGAGCAGAACGGCGCAGAAGACGTTCACGATGTGCTGGACGGGAGAGCATTTGCTCCCGAAGACCGGGAAATTGATGTAGCTGCCGACGACGGCGACCGCCGCGAGGACCGCGGCGACAGCGAGCTTTTTGACGTTTACCTTGCGGGTCTTTTTTTCTTTTTTTGTGTTTTCTGCATTTGTTGACTGCATTTTATAGTCTCCTTTGAGTTTTAGGGAAACGGCACACACAGCGTCACTTTCCCCGTGATGAAAAAAGTCGGTCGAGGCTCCCTGGCCTCCTCTCACGCCGGAACACGGCTTCCCATCGCTGCGTTTACTTCGGCAAAGGGCGCTCCCCCTCCGCCTGCACCGTTTTCCCTCCTTTCAAAAGAGATATGCGAAAAACAGCGGGCGCCCGACCGGGCGCCCGCAAAAGAAAATCGCTTACAGCAAAACTCCCTACGTTGGCATTGCCCAAATCAGGTGATCGGGTCCGGCGGAGCATTATCCGCCGTCTCAGCCGCCTTGCGGCAGCGCCCCTGTTTTCCGCCTTGTATTGTAGCACATCCGCCCCTCCGTGTCAAGCGCAAAAGGAAATTTTGCACCCGCCCTTATACTTGAATTAAAAAAGTTTTAAAAGAGGGGGTGCGGGGGAGGAATGTTTTTTCAAAAACTTCCTCCCCCGCGTAAAAACCCATTTGTCACTCCTCCGGCGACCATGCTATCGTCGTCATCAGCGCGAGCTCGGCGCGGCTCGCGTCGAGGCGCGAATACTGCACGACGACGGGCTCGCTCGACTCCAAAAGGATCGCGTAAGGCGTGTCATACGGTATCGCTGCACCGTCCTCGCCCCGGAGCTTGTCGAGCCTTATGTGATGCGTGCGCTCCGCGCCGCAGACGGCGCGGAACCCGCGGATCGGGCCGCGGTCCTCAAACAGCAGCGTCAGCGATATCTCGGCGTCCGCCCCGGACGTGTTTATGACGCAGACTGCCTCGTGAGTTTTGAGGTCGTTCGCCGATTCGGAGCCCAAAAACGCGTCCGGTATCAGCCAAGCCTTTTTGCCGTAAGTTTTCATTTGCTGCCCTCCGTTACAATAATATCATATATTTCATCTGGCGCGCTGACGAGAACGTCGGCGCCCGCATCCGATAGAATTTCGCGCGAACGGTAGCCCCAGAGCACGCCGGCGGACGTCATTCCCGCGTTGTGCGCGGTCAAAACGTCAACGTCGGAGTCGCCGACGAAGAGGACGCGGCTCGGTTCGGCGCCGAGCGCGGCGGCAACGGCGAGCGGCGCCTCAGGCGAGGGCTTGACGGGGTATTTCCCCTGACCGACGGCGATGTCGAAGAGACCGGGGAAAAGCGTGTCCGCGAGCCGCTTTACGAGCGCGTCCGGCTTGTTTGACAGGACAGCGAGCTTAACGCCGGAGGCGCGCAGGCGAGAGATCAGCTCGAAAATCCCCGGATATGGGGCGGTCGTGTCGCAGAGGTGCTCGGAATATATCTTCATATAGAGCGCGAGTGTTTCGTCGACCGTCTCGTCCCCCGTCCCCTCGGGCAGCGCGTGCTCTATGAGTCGGCGCGAGCCGTGATTTATGCCGAGCGCGGTGTGAGAATATTCGCGCGGCGGAAAGCCGAGCTCGGAAAGCGTTTGATTGACGGACTTGTGTATGTCGGGGAGCGTGTCGCAGAGCGTCCCGTCAAGGTCGAATATCGCGGCTTTATATTTCAGTGTCATATTATTGTCGCCTTTTTTCTGCGGTTTGTAACAATGATATCACTCGCGCGCGCTTTTTTCAAGCATATGCGTGAAATTCGGGGGAAAAAGCGGATACTCACGCGTCCGTCCTGTGATAGAGCTCGACGCCGCTTTCATGTTCGCGGCGCAAAAGGCCGAACGAGATCATTTCGCGCCGGACACAGCAGTAGTCGTCATAATATTTCTTTATGTGTTCGTTTATTTCTTCTTCCGTGTAGGGATCCTTTTTTTCAAGTTCCGAAAGCATGTGGCGGAGGACGACCTCGCGCTTTTTGTTCTGCGACGGAAGATGCGTTAACTTGCCGAACGGCATAAAGGCGTTTATCACCGCGTCGCGGTATGAGGCGTCGTTATCGACGGGCGGGGCGGCGTCGGCGACAAGCTCCGCGAGCGTCGCGGAGAGCGCGTCCGGGATGAGCGAATATATCATGTAAAACTGCGTCCTGCGGCACTCGACAAGCCCCGCCTCCTCCAGCTTTTTCAAGTGATGGCTGACCGTGGCGCTCGTAAGCCCGAGGCGGCTTGCGATAAGCTCCACATATGCCTCTCCCCTCATCAGCATACCGACGATGCGGAGGCGCGAGCTGTCGCCGAGCGCTTTAAAAACGGCGAGCGCGCCGGATGTTTCGTCCATTACAGCGTCTCCTTTACGTATTTTTCCGCGGGATGCACGTCATAGCTCCACTTTTCAAACGGCAGAGCGCCGTTTTCACGGTACCACGCGAGCCAGCCGCGGCAGACGGCGTATATGGCGTCGACGATGACGTTCGCCTCGAACGCGCGCTCGGGATGTCCGCTCTCATATGCGGCGGAGATCTCCGCCTCGCGCTTGTCGAGCATGGCGTTGTGCAGGAACCACGTCCCGTGGGCAAAGAAAGCGAAAACGCCGAGATCGTCAGGCGAAAGCTCCGCGAGCGCGTCCTCAAGACCGTCCGTGACGTGCTCACGGCGGATCATCTCCATGCGCCGCGAGACGAGCTCTTCGACAGTTTTTGAATTCCACGTCATACCGACGAAGAAGGCACAGTGCCCCGCCATGCGTTCGGCGATGATGAGCGTGCGGCGGCGGAGGTCGTTTTCGGGCTTCAGCGCCGCAAGCTCCGAGGCGTATTCTTCCGCGCGTGCCTCAGCGATCCCGGAAAGCGCGCGATACGTCTCTATCGTCTTTGTGTATTCCGCCGCGTCCGGCATCTGTCTCAAAAGCTCGTATGTGTTTATTTTGTTGTTGTCCACTTTGTCTCTCCTTTTCTCTGTTTATTATCGGTCCGATGATGCTGCGGATTCGCAAAACTATTTTGATGATCATCAAATCAGACTGTGTACAGTATACACCGCATGCACGGACTTGTCAAGAAGCATTTTGATATTTATCAAAATATTTTTTATGGCGCGTTAAAGAGCCGTATGCGGCGCATACATTCTTGCATATCGGGCGAAAATGTGATACAATCAATAATATCGGCAGGAAAATTTCGGAGACATTCATATGAGCATAAAAGGCAAACTGAAAAGACTCGAATATAAGCTCGCGCCGTATGCGGTAAAAAATCTGATGACGATAATGATCGGCGCCATGGCTATCGTTTTTGTCGCGAATTTCGCCGTCAGCATGTCGGGCAGGGACTTGTCGCTGTACGGCTGGCTGATGTTCGACCGCGACGCCGTTTTCGCAGGACAGGTGTGGAGGCTGTTCACGTTCATATTCCTGCCGCCGGAAACGAATCTGATATTTGTGATCTTTGCGCTTTATCTCTACTGGATAATGGGCTCGGCGCTCGAGCACGAGTGGGGCGCGTATCACTTCAATCTGTTTTATCTTTTCGGCATAATCGGCGCGCTCATAGCCGGGCTCATCACGGGGTACGCGACGAACAGCTATCTCAATATGTCACTGTTTCTGGCGTTCGCGCTGTACTATCCGAATTTTCAGCTCTACCTCTTCTTTTTCATCCCGATAAAGATAAAGTGGCTCGCGTGGCTCGACTTCGTTTTCCTCGCCATCGCCTTCGTGCTTGACGGCTGGGGCGGCAGGCTCGCGATCATATTCTCGCTCATAAACGTGATCCTCTTCTTCTGGCGCGATATGGTCGCCGAATGCAAGAGAATCGGCATGAACATCAAATACAGATGGGATCGCTGGCGGCGCATGTGAGCGGAAAAAATATTAAACTCCATATTGATATAAAAGCGCGAGGAAGGTCTTTCGGATCGAAAAGCCTTACTCGCGCTTTGCGGTCAAAAAATGTCGGCAGCCACATCGGCTGCCGACTGTGCTTTATTCCTCGGGGATGATGTGGCAGGCTTCCTCGTCTTTTTCGGGGACCTCGAAGTCTATCTCTCTGCCGATCTTTGTGTAGTAGTCGGCGAGCGCCGCCCGGACCGCCTCTTCCGCGAGCACGGAGCAGTGGATCTTTATCGGCGGGAGCCCGTCGAGCGCCTCGACGACCGCCTTGTTCGTCAGCTCGAGCGCCTCTTTTACGGTGTGCCCCTTGATGAGTTCCGTCGCCATCGACGAGGTGGCGATAGCGGCGCCGCAGCCGAACGTCTTGAACTTGACGTCGACGATGACGTCGTTCTCTATCTTTAAAAACATCTGCATTATGTCGCCGCAGGTGGCGTTGCCGACGGTGCCGACGCCGTCCGCGTTCTCTATCTCACCGACATTTCTCGGGTGAGCGAAGTGGTCCATTACTTTTTCGCTGTACTGCATACGTAACCTCCTTATTTATCGTCGCCGGGGTATATCGGGCTCATCGAGCGGAGCCTTGAAACGATGCCCGGCAGCTTTTCGATTATATAGTCTACGTCCTCGTCCGTGTTGCCGTGGGAGAGGGAAACTCTCATCGAGCCGTGCGCCTTTTCGGCGGGGAGCCCGAGGGCGAGCAGCACGTGGGACGGTTCGAGCGAATTTGACGAGCAGGCGGAGCCTGTCGAGATACAGATGCCCGCCATGTCGAGGAGCAAAAGCAGGCTCTCGCCCTCGATGTACTCAAAGCTGATGTTGAGGTTGCCCGGCAGGCGGCGGCTCGGGTCGCCGTTATATATCGTGTGCGGGATGTTTTTGAGGATATAGTCGGCGAGCCTGTCGCGCATACGGCGTATGCGCTCCATGTCGTCCATACGGGAGGCGGCAAGTTCGAGCGCCTCGGCAAGTCCCGCGATATAGGGGAGATTTTCGGTGCCGGAGCGCATCCCACGCTCCTGACCGCCGCCGTCGATATATTTGTTTATCTTGAGCCCGCGGCGCATATAGAGCGCGCCGATGCCCTTCGGGGCGCCGAGCTTGTGCCCGGACAGCGAGAGCATGTCGACGCCGAGAGCATTGACGTCGACGGGGATCGAACCGACCGCCTGAACGGCATCCGTAAACATCAGCGCACCCGCCTCGTGAGCGAGCTTTGATATCTCCTCTATCGGCTGTATCGTGCCGATCTCGTTGTTTGCGTACATGACGGCGACTATCGCCGTGTCCCCGTCGAGAGTGCGGCGCAGCTCGTCCATGTCGAGGATGCCGTTTTTGCAGACGTTAACGCGGCTGACGCGGAACCCCTCGCGCTCGAGCGCCTCACAGGAGCGCAGGACCGCCGGGTGTTCTATCGTCGAGGTGATGACGTGCGTCCTGCCTTGCTTTTCGCGCATGAAGCGCGCGCCGCCCTTCAGCGCCCAGTTGTCTGCCTCGGTGCCGCCCGACGTGAAGTAGAGCTCGTTCGGTGCGCAGCCGAGGACCTTTGACGCGCGCTCGCGTGCGGAGTCGAGCGCCTTGCGCGCTTCGCGCCCCTTTGAGTACATGCTCGACGGGTTCCCCCATACCGCGGTGAAATACGGCGTCATCGCCTCCGCGACCTCGGGCGCAACGGGCGTTGTCGCCGCGTTGTCCGCGTATACGAATCTTTCCTTTGTGACCTCTTCCAAGATACCCTCCGTTTATTTCCGTCTTTCCGTAAGATAATTATTTCTCAAAAATACGGTTGAATATTACAGTTTTCTGTGGTATCATTATTGTACCACGTAAGAAAAAAATATCAAGTACGCAGTTTTTTGTGATAAGGTATTATTTTTATGACTGAAAAAACGACGCTGAAAGAAGAAAACGCAGCTCCGTGCGCCGGAGACTGCGTGTCGTGCGAGGCGTGCGCAAAAAACGCCTGCTCCTGCTCGGAGCTGTCACCCTGCCCGCTGACGGCGGTGCTCGACGTGATCGGCGGGAAATGGAAGATACCGATACTCTGCGCGCTGTCGGGCTCGGAGTCGACAAGGTATAACGAACTGAAGCGCCGCGTCCCGTTCATAACGAACACGATGCTCGCAAATTCCCTGCGCGAGCTTGAGGGAGACGGGCTCGTCCTGCGCCGCCAGTACGCGGAAATGCCGGTCAGGGTCGAATATTCCCTGACCGAAACGGGGCTGTCGCTGCTGCCGATACTGAATGAGATGCAGGCGTGGGGACTCGAGCACCTGCCGTCCGCGCTCGGGGAGCAGACCGATGTTTAATCTCGGGATCGACCTCGGCGGGACGAATACGGCAGCCGGCATCATCTCCGCGTCCGGCGAGGTACTTTATAAATATAAGGAAAAGACGGACACGCGCTCGGAGGAGTCCGTCATCGGCTCGCTCGCGGCGGCGGTTCGCTCGCTTTTGAACGAGGCCGGGGCGGACGCCTCGGAGATCGGGACGCTCGGCGTCGCGTGCCCCGGCACCGTTGACGGGGAGCGCGGGATCGTAGAATATTCCGCTAATCTGCCGCTGCTCGGGACAAACGTCGCGCGGATGCTGTCGGAGGCTGTGGGAGTCGATATATCGCGTATCAAGACCGCGAACGACGCGGACGCGGCGGCGCTCGGCGAGTACCGCGCGGGCGCGGGCGCCGGTGCGCGCGATTTTCTGATGATAACGATCGGGACCGGGATCGGCGGCGGCTACATAAGCGACGGGAAGATATTGACCGGGAAAAACCGCGCGGGCGGCGAGTTCGGTCACACCGTCATCGTGTATGACGGCGAGGCATGCGGATGCGGTCGGCGCGGCTGCGCCGAGCGCTACTGCTCGGCAAAGGCGCTCGAGAGAATGACGAAGGCAAAGATCGCGGAATGTGAGGCGAGCGGCAAGAAGACCGTCATGCCGGAGCTTGCGGCGGCTGAGGGCAAGGTGTCCGCGCGAACCGCGTTTCGCGCCGCGGACGCCGGGGACGGGGCGGCGAAGGAAGTCCTTGACAGCTATATCGCGTATCTTTCATGTGCGCTGACGAATTACATAAACATATTCCAGCCGGAGGTGCTCGCCATAGGCGGCGGGATCTGCAATGAAGGCGAGCGCTTGCTCGCGCCCCTGCGCGAGCGCGTGTACGCCGAGATGTACAACAAGCGCCAGTCTCCGGAGCGTTACACGCGCATCTGCTGTGCCGAGCTCGGCGGCGGCGCGGGCGCCATCGGCGCCGCGATGCTGTAAAGCCGTAAAAAATAATATCCCCCCAAGTTCAAAAAGCTTTGAAGATGGGGGTGCCGGGGGAAGGAACTTTCCCGAAAGTTCCTTCCCCCGGCATATTATATGTTATATTATCACCACATCCGCCGGCGTCCCGTCGGCGCGGATATTCCCCTCGGCGGCGACGGCGGAGGTCGGGACGTGGAACCGTTTTGCGATATCCCAGACGCACTCGTCCTTTGTCGGGTAATAGACCGTAAAGCCGCAGCGCGCGGGGAACGGTTCTCCCGCCGGCTTGACCGAGGAGAGGACGTGCTCGCGGCACACCCGCGCCGCCGTGACTGAGACGGTCACCTCCGCGTCGACGGCGAGCTCCCCGTCCGCACGGGCGGTGAGACCGGAAACGGAGGCGCCGCCCCAGACGGTCAGGTCGCCGTCCTCGGCGTCCGTGCTCCCCGGGAGCTCGCAGCTCCACGGAACGCTCCACGGCACAACGTCGTATTCGCCGCCCGAGCACAAAAGCACGCATCCGTGCAGCTCCCCCGAGACGCGGACGCGTCCGCGCTCGGCGGCGGCGCCGGCGATGTCGGCACGCCCGAATGCGGAGATGACACGCCCGGTGACGTTTTTCGGTATACGTTCGTTCACGGAGAAATTGCAGGACGTCGAGGCGGCGGGCGACAGATATTCGGTGTCGTCGTATTCTGCGTCGACGGGGCAGACGCAGCTGTACGCGTCGTAGACGACGTCCGCGCCTACGGGCGGCGCCGCCTCGACCTCGAGCTCGTAGATCACCTCCGCCCGGCTGCCCGAATCATCGGTGTGCAGCTCGACCGAATTCACGGTGCCGAACGCTCGCGCGGGCGCATCCTCGGTCGGCGCGTCGCCGTCGAGGGTAACGGTCTCGTCAAAGCCTATGCGGTCGCGGAGCGTCCCGGCGTCGCCGTCTTTTTCGTATACACATTCTATAAGTATATCGCCGCGGCACCTGTATTCTCCGGGGGAGACGGGGCGGCATTCCGAGATGGACACGGACGCGCGGCATATCATCGGAACGGCGCCATCCGGCAGCCCGGACAGATCCGATGCGCAGAGCAGGTCGCGCGACGCACCGTGAGAGAGCGCCATCGCGGGGGATGTGCCGCGGCGCACCTCCATTCCGTCCGCAAAGGTGTCGCCGCCCTCGGCGTCGGAGGCGGAGAGAACCGAGATGCGGCTGCCGAGGCGGCAGCGGAGTTGGAGCTTCCGCGGCGCCGTCACACGGCAGAAGACGTTTTCGGGAGATGTTGAGGCGCGGCATATGACGCTGCCGCCGACGGGGCCGAGCACGACGTTCGTGTCGTAGTCGCAGGGAATTGTAACGCCGTTTATGCCGCCCTCCTCGGGAATGTATAGGATGCGGAAGACGGAAAGACCGCCGAGCTCCGCCTCGACTCCGTGTCCCTCCGATTCCTTAAGATAGACGCCCTCGGGCGCCGGGTCGCACTCGGCAGACAGTATCCTGCCGATGGCGGGCACGTAATCCGGCAGCGTGAATTCGCCGCCGCAGTCGTGCGAGATCTTCAGTTCTCGTTCGAGCTTTATTTTCTGCATGCTGGTACCTCACATTGATCGGTTTATCGTTTTGATACCATCTCTATGACACCCGCGCGGCTTTTATGCCCGCGGCGGGCAGCGAAAGGAATAAAATTACAGATATAGTAAAAATAAGGATAAAATGTATAAACAAGTGCGACAGTTGGGACGATAAATCAAAAATTGTGCAAATCGCGCAGATGTAGAAATTTTGCGGCAAAATTTGTGCAGGATGCACATAAGCGTAAAATAATCCACCGAAAAATACCGACGGAAAGTCCGAAAGAAGAACGAAAAAACACTTGCTTTTAGAGTAAATATAAATTACTCATCGCACTTCGGCAGATGCGGAAATTCCACAAAATGTGGACTCCAAACGAAAGCAAACGCTATATTGTACAGCCGTACGGAAGCAAGAGTAAATTATAATTACCTATGCTTTGCTCGCTGCCGAAACGTCAAAAAACGCCCGATAAAAACACCCTTCCTTCATATCCAAAATAATCCGTCACACAGTTTTCATTTTTCCGTCATATGTTTTTATGAATACTTGACAGATTTTTTCGCGTATGATATCATATCTTTATGAAAATTTAGTACCCTCGGGCGGTGCCCCTCGCGGGAGAGCCGGAGGGGAACGAGCGGCTCGCCGCCGCACAAACGGCGAAACAACAAAACTCTGTCTGTCCCTGCGCAGCGGCGCTTTCGTGAGCTGAGGCGGCGGTGCGGAGGGCGGCATTGAAACACGGTAGGAGGAAGTTCTATGAAGAGAACAAAGCTATTGAGGCTCGCCTCTCTTTTCCTTACGGTCCTTATGATCGCAGGCACGTTCACGGCAGTCTTGCCTGTGTACGCGGCGGACGGGACCGGCGGGAACAGCGGGGAAGGGTCCTCGACTCTGCAGCAGATCAGCGATGCGCTCAACGCTATTTCGTATCTCGAATACGACGAGAAGTACGCTGACGTAAAGCGCGCGACCAAGACCGTCACGATCGACGCGGCCGACTACGACGCGGAGCTGACCGACGCGGATGTCAAGGTCGAGACCAACTACGAAGGCAAAGAGGGCGATTCTCTCTATATGCCCGACGTCGGCAAGGTGACATGGCATGTGAACATTCCCGAGACCGGAATGTATGCCGTCAGGATCACGTACTACACTCCGATCAACAAGGCAAACTCGATCGAGCGCATGTTCTATATCAACGACAAGGTCCCCTTCGCCGAGGCGAGATACCTTGCGATGACGAGGACGTGGACGAACGACTACGAGACCGATGAGAACGGGGATGTCTGCTTCGTCTCCGACGTCAACGGCAACCATATCCGTCCCGAATCCGTCGAAAAGCCGCAGTGGAAGGAATACACCTTCATTGACAGCAACGGATACTACGCCGACCCGTTTGAATTCTATTTCGAGGAGGGCGAGAACACGATCGCTCTCGAGGGCGTGCGCGAGCCCGTCGTCATCAGGGACATCACGTTCTTCCCGTACGAGCCGCTCCGCAAATACGAAGATGTCAAGGCGGAATACGCCGCCAACGGATATAAGGAAGCGGACGCCGAGCCGATAAAGATCGACGCGGAGTTCACGACCGAGACATCGCACAACACGATATACCCGATATACGACAGAACGTCGGCGATCACCGACCCGCAGGATCCGATCCTCATAAAGCTCAACACGATCGGCTCCGATAAATGGCAGACGGTCGGTCACTGGATAAAATATGACTTCGAGGTCGAGAAGGACGGTCTTTACACGATCGCTCTCAGATTCAAGCAGTCTGAGCTCTCGGGACTTTACGTTTCGAGACGCCTCTATATCGACGGCGAGATCCCGTTTGAGGAGTGCAACTATCTGCGCTTCCCGTATGCGACATCGTGGCAGTCGAAGCGCCTCGGTCAGGACGACAAGGACGATGAGCCCTATGAGTTCTATCTGACGAAGGGCAAGCATTCCATCATGCTCGAGGTCACGCTCGGCGAGCTCGGTCCGATCGTCCGCGACGTCGGCGATTCGCTCGAGGTCATCAACGACGCTTACCTTGACATACTCAAGCTCACAGGTACGACTCCCGACCAGAACACGGACTACGGCTTCAACCGTGTCATTCCCGGCACGATGAGGAGCCTTATAAAAGAAGGAAGGAACCTCGGCAACGTCATCGACTCGCTCAACGAGATGAACGGCGTCGCAGGTGAGAACACGGCAACGCTCGGCACGGTCCAGAGACTTGTCGCGAAGATGGGCGGAGACGAAGAAGAGGTCGCCGCAAACCTTACGAACCTGAAGAGCTACATCGGTACGCTCGGAACGTGGATCAACACCGTTTCGGCTCAGCCGCTCGAAGTTGACTACATCATGGTTCAGCCGGCGTCCGCGGCGCTCCCGAAGGCGGAGGCAAACTTCTTCCAGTCGCTCTGGTTCGAGATCCGCTCCTTCATAGGAAGCTTCTATACGGATTACAACTCGCTCGGTTCCACGGTCGAGGTCGACGAGACCAACTCCGTCAACGTCTGGGTCGTTACCGGACGTGACCAGGCGAACATCATCCGCAACCTTATAGATAACAGATTCACGCCCAACCATGAGGTCTCGGTCAACCTGAAGCTTGTCGCGGGCGGAACGCTCCTGCCTTCCGTTCTCGCAGGCGTCGGTCCCGACGTTTCACTCTTCACGGGCGACGGCGACGTTATCAACTACGCAATAAGAGGCGCGCTTCAGGGCATGAACGACAAGCTCTGCAAGTCGTGCAAGGAAAAGGGCGTCGAAACGCTCCAGTACGTCGACGACGGCGATTACGTCTGCGAGGTGTGCGGAGCGAAGGGCGAGGACAACTGGGAGCTCTTCTTCGACACGTTTGACGAGGTGACGGAGCGCTTCTCCGAATCCGCGACGATACCGTTCACGCTTTACGGCGAGACGTTCGCGATCCCGGAGACGCAGACGTTCCCGATGCTCTTCTACCGCAAGGACATCCTGGCGGACCTCCAGCTCGAAGTCCCGAAGACATGGGACGATGTCCTTTCGATGATCCCGGTGCTTCAGTTCAACAACATGGAAGTCGGACTTACGACCGACTACCTCACATACCTCTACCAGATGGGCGGACAGCTCTACGCCGATGACGGTATGAGAGTCAACCTTGATTCGAACCTCTCGCTTGAAGCGTTCACGATGATGTGCAACATGTTCACGATGTACTCGCTGCCGTATTCGTACGACTTCGCGAACCGCTTCAGAACGGGCGAGATGCCCGTGGCGATCTCGCCGTACACCTCGTATAACCAGCTCGTCGTCTTCGCGACGGAGATCGCGGGTCTCTGGGAATTCACCGTTATCCCCGGCATGAAGCAGGCGGACGGCTCGATCAACAATACGGCTGTTTCCGGCGTCGCCGGCGTCGTAATGCTCAAGGGAAGCAAGAACAAGGCAAACGCATGGGAGTTCATAGACTGGTACACGGATGCGGACTTCCAGGCTTCGTACAGCAACGAACTCGTTGCGGTCCTCGGTGCCGCAGGTATGAACCCGACGGCTAACGTCGAGGCGCTCGGCGAGCTTTCATGGACCTCCTCCGAGTACAACAGCCTGAACACTCAGTTCCAGGCGCTCACGGCGCTGCCGAACTACCCCGGAAGCTATATCATAGCCCGTTACACGGACTTCGCTTTCAAGGCTGCATACAACGAGAAGAAGGATCCGGCAAATTCGCTGCTCGGATATGTCAACACTATAAATAAGGAATTCTCGCGTAAGCGCGAGGAGTTCAATCTCGAAACGCTCGAAGTCGGGCAGACACTCGCCGAGAAACGCATTTCTCAGGCGGAGCGCGAGTTTGACGAATTGAGCACGGAGAATCTGAACAGATATAAGGACGAGATAGCTCACGTCAGGGAGCTCATCAACGCATCACTCGCGGGCGACGCGGGAGCGGCTGATTTTGATGCTCTTGCGGCGGCGGCAGCAGGACTCAGATCTGCCGATTCCGGCGTCTTCGGAAAGGCTGCGAAATATCTTGAGGATGCTGTTGCGGCACTCAGATCTTATGAATAAAGGGCAGCTCGCTCAAAAAATATAGTGTAAGGAGAAACGCTCATGTCAAAGAAAACTGAAGTGGCAGCAGCCGGAGAGCACGCTGTCTCGCGCAAAGATTTGACGCGGGCCCAATGGACGTGGAAGGAGATGAAGTCGAACAAGACGGCATACCTCATGGTCGCGCCGTTCATGCTCATCTTCCTCGTTTTCACGGTCATTCCGGTCGTTATGTCGATCTTTCTGAGCCTGACATCGTTCAACATGCTGCAATGGCCGAAATTCCTTTTCCTTGATAACTACATAAGGCTGTTCCTCGACGATGACATATTCATCACCGCCATAAAGAACACGCTGATATTCGCGGTTATCACCGGACCGACATCGTATATGCTCTCGCTCTTCATAGCATGGTTCATAAACGAGCTGTCGCCGAAGATAAGAGCTCTCGTAACGCTCGTCTTCTACGCGCCGTCGATAGGCGGTAACGTATACCTCATCTGGAGCTACGTTTTCTCGAACGACTCGTACGGTCTTGCAAACGGCTGGCTGATGAACTGGGGCATTATAAACGAGCCTATCCTCTGGTTCTTCGATAAGAAATACGTCATGGGGCTCTGCATAGTCGTCGCTCTGTGGCTGTCGCTCGGTACCGCGTTCCTTTCGTTCATCGCGGGACTTCAGGGCATATCGAAGAGCTACTACGAAGCTGCCGCCGTCGACGGTATCAGGAACCGTTGGCAGGAGCTCTGGTACGTCACCCTTCCCGTCATGAAGCCGCAGCTGATGTTCGGTGCGGTCCTCGCTATCACGGGTTCGTTCGGATTCGGCGGCGTCGTCACGGCGCTTGCCGGGTTCCCGTCGGTCGAATACAGCTGCTGGACGATAACACATCACCTTGATGACTACGGCGGACAGCGCTGGGAGGTCGGATATGCTTCGGCGATCGCAGTCCTCCTGTTCGCGATGATGCTCGGAGCCAACATGCTGGTCCATAAACTCTTATCAAAGGTGGGACAATGATATGTCAAAAAAGTTAAGAACCAGAAAACATCAAGTTGTCCTTAACCGTTCGGCAGGAGGAGACGCGGGAATTACGTTCTTCCTCACGATCATGGGAGTCTTCATGTTCCTCCCGCTGCTTTACGTCGTTATACAGGCGCTGAAGCCGCTCGATGAGCTTTGGATGTTCCCGCCCCGCTTCTACGTCATCAACCCGACACTCAAGAACTTCCGCGACCTGTTCTCTCTGATGGGCGACTCGTGGGTCCCGTTCTCCCGCTACATATTCAACACAGTGTTCATCTCCGTTGTGGGTACGTTCGGCAACCTGCTCTTCGCTTCGATGGCTGCATACTCGCTCGCGAAGCTGAAGTATCCGGGTCGTGACTTCATGTTCGATCTCGTCGTGAAGTCCCTGATGTTCACCTCCACCGTTACAGGTATAGCAACGTTCATTACGATGTCGCTCCTGCACTGGATCGACACGTACCTCGCCGTTATCGTTCCGGCTTTCGGATACACGCTCGGTCTTTACCTCATGAAGCAGTTCATGGAGACCAACGTTCCCGACGAAACGCTTGAGAGCGCACGTCTTGACGGCGCATCCGAATTCTACGCGTTCTGGGTCATAGCGATGCCGATGGTCAAACCCGCATGGCTGACGCTTATAATCTACTCGTTCCAGGGACTCTGGAACGCGGGCTCCTCGATCTACATCTACTCCGAGCAGCTCAAGACCCTCAACTACGCGATCTCGCAGATCACGGCAGGCGGTATCGCCCGCGCCGGTGCATCCGCCGCTGCGACCGTCGTCATGATGGCGGTCCCGATAATCGTCTTCGTTATTTCGCAGAGCAACATCATCGAAACGATGGGCTCGAGCGGAATGAAGGATTAAGGAGGAGAAAACTATATGAAGAAAAGAATTTTCAGTGTTCTCGTCCTTGTCATGACGGCGCTGATGCTCGCAACGACCGTCAACGCTGCCGCGTATTCCACATACACTTATTCGTACAACGGATTCGCGCTTCAGTCGCCTGACGCGTACGTCCCCGAAAGAGTCGTCGACATGGCATATGTCGGCGTCGAGGGCGTCACCGATATACGCGACCTCGAGGTGGACGACGAAGGCAACATGTACATCGTCGACAGAGGCAGCAACCGCGTCATAGTCACGAACCGCTACTACAAGCTGAAGTTCATCATTGATGTCTTCACGAACGAGTACGGTGTTCCGGACAGCTTTGATGCGCCCTCGGGCGTCTGCGTCACGGACGAGTACATATACGTATGCGATACGGACAACAACCGTATAGTAATGTTCGACCGGGACGGCAATTACGTCAAGATTGTCCCGAAGCCGACGGCATCGTACTTCGGTCAGGGCTCGCTTTACAGACCCATCGCCGTCGCCGTCGACAGCTACAAGAGACTGTTCGTCGTGTCCGCAACGACGTATCAGGGCATTATCGTCATGGACGACAAGGCAAACTTCTCCGGCTTCATCGGTGCGCAGAAGGCAGTCGTCAGCCCGCTCGAATTGTTCTGGCGCAACTTCATGACGGATGAACAGAAGGAACAGCTCGATAAGAACGTTTCAACGGAGTTCAACAATATCGCGATAGACGATCAGAACTTCATTTACGTCACGACGTCTTCAATCGACGAGCAGACGCTTCTCAACAACATGAGAAACCGTGTTATGACAAGCGATTTTGCGCCCGTCAAGAAGCTGAATTCTTCCGGTAACGACGTTATGGCGAGAAACGGCTTCTGGCCGCCGGCAGGTGAAGTCGACGTCGTCGAGGTCTCGCTCGCAAACACGCCGGTCGGTCCTTCGGAGATCGTTGACGTAGCAGTCGGACCCGAGCAGACGTGGTCCATCATAGACGATAAGCGAAGCAAAGTCTACACATACGATTCAAACGGCAACCTTCTCTTTATATTCGGTGACTTCGGTCAGAAGCTCGGCAACATCCCCGCGGGGAGCCTCAGAGCCATCGTTTACAAAGACGATGAAATGATCCTGCTGGACGGCAACAACTCTTCGTTTGTCGTCTACAAGCGCACCGATTACGGCGACCTGCTCATCGAAGCACTCCGCCACCAGAACCAGCGTATCTACGATATCGCCGTTGACGACTGGATGAACATTCTTCAGCGCAACAGCAACTTCGACACGGCGTATATCGGCATAGGCGACGCGCTCTCGCGCGACGCGGACTATGAGGAGGCAATGGAGTATTACGAGGCGGCGTACAACGTCTCGAACTATTCGAACGCGTTCCGCGAAGTCCGTAAGGAATGGGTCTCCAAGTGGATCTGGACGATCCCGCTCGTGATCATAGTCGTCTGTGTCCTTCTTTCGAGGTTCTTCAAGTATGCGGCAAGGGTCAACAAAGAGACCCAGCTCAAGGTCGGAAAGAAGAGCTTCAAGGAGGAGCTGCTCTACGGCTTCCACCTGATCTTCCATCCGTTTGACGGATTCTGGGATCTGAAGCACGAGCAGCGCGGAAGCGTCCGCGCCGGTATCGTGTACTTGGTAGTGACGATCCTCGTCTTCTTCTACCAGGATATCGGTACGGGCTACATCTTCAACCCGACCGGAGCTTATTCCGGCATCTTCGGACAGATCCTCTCTGTCGGCGTTCCGCTCATTCTGTGGGTCGTCGCAAACTGGTGTCTGACAACGCTGTTCGACGGCGAAGGAAGCCTCAAGGACATCTTCATCGCCACGACGTACAGCCTGCTGCCCGTTCCGATGCTCGTGCTCCCGTCGGTCATCTTCAGCAACATCCTCGCGGAAAACGAAGGACAGCTCATAACGCTGCTCGTCGGTATCGCGTTTGCATGGGCGGGGCTCCTGATCTTCTTCGGAATGATGGTCACGCATGATTACTCGCTCGGCAAGAACATTTTAACGTCTGTCGGAACGATCGTCGGTATGGCGTTCATCATATTCGTTGCGGTGCTCTTTTCGAGCCTTGTGGCGAGAATGGTCAGCTTCGTATCGAGCATCGTCGTCGAGCTGACGTACAGAATTTAAGCCGGTAAGGATAGGAGGAAGCAAAATGAAAAAAACAACAAGATTCATATCTGCGATTCTTACCGTCCTGATGTTCTTATCTTCCGTCGTGATAGTCGGCGCCGCGGAGCCCGCGGTCGAGGACTATCTGACGACGCCGTTCGCTACGGAAGAGGCTAAGCTCAAGTCAATGACGCTTAAGTTCTCGACCGCGGACTACGAGCTCTACTGCGACGAGTACACGGGCGAAGTAGCGATAAAGAAGGTCAAGACCGGTCAGGTACTGTTCTCCAATCCGTACGATGTCGGCTCCATAGGCGCCGGCGATGAAACAAAGTACGAGCTCCTCTCCCAGCTTATCGTCCATTATAAGACGGTTGCCGGCGAGGAAAAGGACCCGATGAACAGCTTCAAGGACGCTGTTCTTGAAGGAAACGGAACACAGGTCCAGGTCGAAAACATCAGAAACGGTATCCGTGTCGAATACACGATCGGTCGTCAGGAAGCGAGACTGCTCCTGCCCGCTATGATCCGTAAGGACCGTTTCGAAGAGCTTATTATGAACAACATCGTCGACCCGACCAACCCTGGTCAGGCGGAGTTCGATAAGAACAAGCTTTCGACGATATACACTCTCTACGATCCGTTCGACGAGACGCTCGGCGAACGTCAGATCGCGGAGATGCAGGCAAAATATCCGATAACGAACAAGATGGCGATTTACGTCTGCGAGACTTCTCAGTTCGAAGCCGACAACAGAGCAGAGGCGGAGAGAATGGAAGCCATCGTCAAGAAGTACTGCCCCGACTACACGCTCGAGACACTTGACGAGGACCACGCCATCACAGAGTACGAGGGCTCCGCGGACGTAGCTCCGCCGCTCTTCCGTATGGCGCTTGAATACACGATCGACGAGGACGGGCTCGAGGTTCGTCTCCCCGCGAACGGTATCCGCTACGACGATACGGCGTACATCCTCCAGTACATTGATCTGCTCCCTTACATGGGCGCGATAAGCAGCGATAACCCCGGCTACACGTTCATTCCGGACGGCTCGGGCGCTCTGATCGAGGCAGATAAGCTTGCGGGCACGAGATGGAACCGTTCCTGCACGATGTACGGCTACAACTTCGCATATCAGCAGCTCATGGATTCGGTCACGAATCCGCAGGAGGACACGAGATTCCCCGTATGGGGCGCGGTCACGGATCTCGGTGAAATGACGGTAGAGAACGTCATCACTCCCGAAACGACGACGACAGATCCCGAGACGGGCGAAGAGGTCGTTGTTCCCGCGGTTACGGAAGAAGAGAAGATAAAGAACGAAAAGGGCTTTGTCTCTTACATCACTGAGGGTGAGTCACTCGCCTCCATCCAGTACACGAGCGGCGGCGGCGTTCACAATTATGCGTACGTTTACCCGAGGCTCGAGCCGAGACCGTTCGATACGTATAATCTCCGTGAGAGCAGAGCCGAAGCCGCGAACGCAACGTGGACGGTCGTCTCTCCGAGAAAGTATGTTGAAAGCTACCGCGTCAAGTACGTGATGCTCGACGGCGAGGAGATCGCCGAGAGAGCGGGTCTCAAGGACTACTACCCGACATCGTACTACGGCATGGCGGCTGCGTACCGCGATTACCTCGAAAAGACCGGCATCATCACGAGACTGACCGAAAAGGACGTCAAAGAGAATATGCCGCTCTACATTGAGGCTCTCGGCACGATGCAGACGTCCGAAAGGATCATGTCGATACCGGTCACGGTCGACACTCCTCTCACCACGTTTGAAAACATAATGACGATGTACGACCAGCTCAAAGAGGCAGGGATCGACAACGTCAACTTCAAGCTCACCGGGTTTGCGAACGGCGGTCTGTCTGATCCGACGATCCCGTACAACCTCAAGTGGGAAAAGGCGGTCGGAGGCGACGACGGCTTCCGTGCGCTGATCAAGTACGCAAAAGACAACGGATTCGGCGTATATCCCGACTTCGACTTCGCGTACGCTCCGGGCGACAAATGGTTCGACGGATTCTCGTATAAGGAACACGCCGTAAAGACGATCGACGACCGCTATACGAGCAAGAGATACTACGACGCGACATCGCAGAACTTCACGAGAAACTTTGAGATCGCGGTTTCCCCGTCCGTATTCGAATATTTCTACGATCACTTCGCAGAGATCTACGGAAAGTTTGATGCGACAGGCATTTCGGTCTCGACGCTCGGTTCGGATCTGAACTCCGACTTTGACGAGGACGATCCTTACAACCGCGAAGACGCGAAGAAGCTCACGGTAGACCTTCTCGAAAAGATCGCGGATAAGTACGACGTCATGATAGACGCCGGCAACGCATTTACATACAAGTATGTTGACCACATCGTCAACATGAAGTTTGAGAGCAGCCGCTTCTTCAACGCATCGTACTCCGTCCCGTTCAACGGCATAGTCCTCCACGGATATGTGAATATCGCCGGCACGCCTCTCAATGAGGAGGGCGACGTAGAGTCTGCACTGCTCCGCTGCATTGAGAGCGGATCGGCGCTGAACTTCATCTTCGCATATCAGAATGTTGAGGAGCTTAAGCAGGATTACTTACTCAACAAGTACTACTCGATCAGATATGATATCTGGTTCGACGATCTTGTCGAATACTACAACACGGTAAACGACATTCTCAAGGATCTCCAGACCTCGATCATAACGAATCACGAGTTCCTCGAGGGTGAGCGCATCCCGGATGCGGACGAGTTAAAGGCGGACAATGATGCCGCGCTCGATGCCGCAAAGCGCGAGAAGGAGCTCGCTGAGCGTCTTGCGGAGCAGGAAGCCGCGGCACAGAGGCTCAAGGAACGCATGGAGCGCGAGGCTCTCGAAAAGGAGATCGCGGACGCCGTCAAGGACACAACGTCGATGATCGAAAAGATCAACAAGCTGCTTGAAACAGCGACAACGAAGAGAGACGAGTTCAACGAGACTCTCGCGGAGCTTGCGGCTCTCAAACCGCAGGTCGACGCCGTTAAGGGACCGCTCGATGAGGCGCTTGCAGCAGTAACTGCCGCTGAGGAAGCGCTTGCAGCAGCCGAAGAGGCACTTGAAGCCGCGGAGGATGCGCTCGACGAGGCAGAGGACAACGACGAACAGGATACGGCTGATCTTGAAGCTGCCGTAGAAGAGGCACAGGCTGCCGTTGACGCCGCCGAGGAAGCTCTCGACGCTGCGGAGACAGCGGCTGAGGAACCTCAGGAAGCTTACGACGCAGTCATCAAAGAGACGTCGTACACATCCGTGTACAGCAAGGCGGAGCGCGCTGCACAGGCAGTTGCGACCGCGGCAGAAGATGCGGCAGAGCTTGCGGAAAGCGCGGCTCACAAGGTTGAGATCACGGCTGAAGAGGACACCGCGGCTGCTGTTGCAGCCAACGCGGCAACGATAATCTCCGTGAACGACAGCGTCAAGGCTATTGCGGATGCCGTTGCGGCAGCCGTTGAGTCGACGCTCAAGACCTACTCTGTCGAGACAGATGAAGAGCCCGCAACGGGCGAAGGTACGGCTCCCGGCACCGGCGAAGGCACAGCGCCCGGAACAGGTGAGGGGACAGCTCCCGGCACCGGCGAAGGCACAGCGCCCGGAACAGGTGAGGGAACGGCTCCCGGAACCGGTGAAGGCACCGAGCCTCCCGTTGAGCCCGTTGAAGAAGTCTCCAAGTACGCGGTAACGGACGGTTCGATCGTTCTCGTTTCCTACGAAAACGGAGTCAGCTTCATCCTCAACTATAACGGATTCGCAGTCAAGGTCGTCGTTGACGGCAGAGAGTACACTGTCGGCGCGTACGATTTTGTCACAACGAAGTAATGGGAAGGAGAATGTAAATGAACGCAGAGGCTAAAAACCCTAAAAAGATCAAGCTTGATTCTGCTCCCAAGAAGAAAAAAAAGATAGCTTCTCTGGAGAAGAAGAAGGCAAGAATCGGTTATTTGTTCGTTCTCCCCTTCATCATCGGACTTGTGATCATATACCTCCCGATGATATTCCAGTCGATAAACTACAGCTTCCACCAGATCGAATACGCGTCTGGCGGCGGCGGGATAGAGCTTGTTCCTGTCGGACTTGACAACTATCAGGAAGCGCTGTTTGTCAACCCCGATTTCGCAGAAACACTGAGAAACGGTATCGGACGCATCGTATTCGACGTTCCCGCGATCGTTATCTTCTCACTGTTCATGGCGATCCTGCTCAATCAGGATATTGCAGGACGCGGACTGTTCCGTGCGATCTTCTTTATCCCGGTCATCATAAGCACCGGTCTTATCAGCGATATAGACGCGGGCAACATACTGATGCAGAATGCGGGATCTTCGATTGATACAGGTACAGGTACGAACAACGTCCAGCAGATCGTCAACGCGATGGATATCGAGATGCTGTTCGCGAATATGAAGGTCGGTGCGCAGCTTGTCGATTACGTTGTTGATCTTGTCAACGACATATTCAACATCGTCAACCGCTCGGGCGTTCAGATGCTCATATTCCTTGCAGGTCTTCAGTCCATCTCCCCCGCGATCTACGAATCGTGCCAGATAGACGGTGCGACAGGCTGGGAAACGTTCTGGAAGATCACCCTCCCGATGATAAGCCCGATGATTCTCGTCAACGCGATCTATTCTGTCATAGACGCGCTGACGCGCAGCGACAACGCCGTCATGACTTATATCGAGGGCGTTTACAGTCAGCCTGACGGGCAGACGCTGACGGCGGCGATGTCATGGATCTACTTCCTGATCGTCTTCCTGTTGATTGCGCTTGTCTCGGCGGTAATTTCCGCATACGTCTTCTACCAGAGACGTGATACTTAAAGGAGGTATTTGAGAATGGATGCTGCAAAAAAAGCACCGAAGGTCAAAAAGGGCTCCAACGATAAGATCAAAGTAGAGTTTGAAGGTCAGCTTTCCGCATGGGAGCGTTTCAAGCTCAAGGTCTTCTCAATGTACTTCCTCAAGAATGTAATAGTGCGCCTGTGTACATACATTCTGCTCGTAGGTGTCTCCTACATTATCATATATCCGTTTATATCGAAGCTTGCATCTTCGATAATGTGCCGCGAGGACTTCGTCGACGTGACGGTCATGCTCATTTCGAAGAATCCGACGCTTGACACATACAGAGCGATCATAACGGACAATGATTATTTCGAGGCAATGCTCAACACCGCGATCCTTTCCGGGTCCTGTGCGCTGATACAGATGTTCATCACGTGCCTGATCGGATACGGATTTGCGAAGTTCAGGTTCCGCGGGAACGGACTGCTCTTCCTGTTCGTCATCGTGACGATGGTTATTCCTCATTCGACGCTGCACCTCGCAATGTACATGAGGTTCCGTTACTTTGACATATTGGGGCTGTTCAACTTCCTCGGCGGAGGTGTGTTCGAGGCGCTTCAGGTCCTGCCGTTTACGGATATCGACCTGACAAACAGCTACGCACCGTTTATCATCCTGTCGATAACGGGACTTGCGTTCAAGAACGGACTTTACATCTTCCTGTTCCGTCAGTTCTTCCGCGGTGTCCCGGATGAGCTCGAAGAGTCCGCATACATCGACGGCGCCGGCACGCTGCGCACGTTCGTGCAGATCATTCTGCCGCTGTCCGTCTCGATGCTCGTAACGGTCTTCATGTTCGCGTTCTCATGGCAGTGGACCGACAAGTATTACACGAGCGTCTTCTTCACCTCACCGCTGAAGGCACCGTATACGCTCCGCGACATTATCAAGAAGCCGAGTTCGCTTGATATCGACTATGCAGGCGGCAACCTGTATTCCGCCGCTATCAACAACACGGCAGGCATCATGATAATTGCGCCGCTCGTATTCATCTACTGCTTCGCGCAGAAGAGCCTTGTTCAGGGTATCGAGCGCTCCGGTATCACGGGCTAAAACGAAGTACAAAAAGGAAAAAATCGGGGGAGTGCCTTTCAAAAGGCGCTCCCCCGATCCGTTATAATATTGAATTTTCTGTCCCCTTTTCTATTTTATTTTATAAGGTATAAAAGGTTTTGAAGAGGGGGGACCGGGGGGAGGGACTTTTGCAAAAGTCCCTCCCCCCGGAAAAAAACTGGAGTGATATACTGTAAGTAGAGTCGACAAATCCACTAAGGAGGAGTATAATAAAAGAACATAAAGAGGAGAAAGA
>CANQMS010000007.1 GCA_947624995.1 uncultured Clostridia bacterium | reverse complement strand
CTCCCTCTTCGGGAGGCTTTTGTCGTCCCGTTTTTTCTTGCTACGATTTTTTTATTTCTTTATTTCGCTCAGATCATCTATATAGACAGCAAAAAGGTCGCTTTTGTGACAGCCTCCGGAAAAAATTTTTCGGATTTGACGGTCCCCCGCATGTGTCTTCGGATATATGATAACATATATTATAAAAAATAAGCGCATTTTTCGGAAAAAATATCCGCGCTGTTGACAAGGCGGTGCCGGTATTGTATAATGAGTATATAATTAGAGTTATTTTGACCGATCGGTTTGTGCAAGGAAACATACAATGGACAGCACAGTGAAAAAGGGTAACCCGGTGCTCCCGGGCGAGTACGCGGACCCGGACCTCCGCTTCTTCGGGGAAAAGTACTACATATATCCGACAACGGACGGATTTGCCGGATGGAGCGGCTGGCAGTTTCACTGCTTTTCGTCTCCGGACCTTTCGTCATGGCACGACGAGGGCATTATCCTCGACGTGAAGAACGACTCGACCGTCGGGGCGGAAAACGAAAACGGCGTGCCGGGCGTCCCGTGGGCGGTCGGTTCGGCGTGGGCGCCGACGTGTACCTGCCGGGCGGGGAAGTATTACTTCTACTTTTGCGCAAAACGGCGTGACGGCACCTCGTGCATCGGCGTCGCCGTCGCGGACTCGCCGACAGGTCCGTTTACCGCGTGCCCGGAGCCGATACTCACGCCGGAGATCTGCGCGCGCGAGGCGGACATACACGGCGGGCAGACGATCGACCCGTCCGTTTACAGCGAGGACGGGAAATACTACCTTCTGTTCGGCAACGGCTACGGCGCGATAGTCGAGCTCGGGGACGATATGGTATCCATTGTCCCGGGGACGATGCACAGATACCGCGGCACGCACGACCTGCGCGAGTCGATCATCGTCACAAAGCGCGGCGGAAGATATCACTTCACGTGGTCGTGCGACGACACAGGGAGCGAGAACTACCACATAAACTACGGCACGTCCGACAGCCTGTACGGCGACATCGAGTTCGTCGGTACGCTGCTTGAAAAGCGCCCGGAGGCGGATATCCTCGGGACGGGGCACCACTCGATACTGTATATGCAAGGCTCGGACGAATACTATATCGCGTACCACCGGTTCAGAACGCCGCTCGGAATGTACCGTGACGGGTTCGGGTTCCACCGCGAGACGTGCATCGACAGGCTCACGTTCGACGAGGCGAGCGGTCTCTTCCGAAAAGTTACGCCGACGAACGAAGGCGTTATCTGACATCACAGGCAAAGTTTTATCCCTATAAAAAAAAGGGAAGAAAGGAACTGCTATGAGGAAAAAAACACTTTTGAAAACGGCGGCTTTGATACTCGCCGCCGCGATGGCGCTGCCGCT
The DNA here is from genome assembly GCA_947624995.1 of uncultured Clostridia bacterium. GTDB lineage: Bacteria > Bacillota > Clostridia > Oscillospirales > CAG-272 > DTU064. The sequence goes on along the minus strand of CANQMS010000007.1, from coordinate 80,149 downwards.
CTTCGCGTGCAGCCCTAAGGACGGGGGCGGCGACTCGACGGCAGGCGGCGACACCACCTCCGCACCGGGAACGGACGCGCCGGACGACGGCAAGCTCCCCGAGCTTGACGACTGGCAGGGCGTCGGCATCAAAAGCTCCGGATCGAAGACGGACGCCGCCGTCATAACGAATCGCGGCGCGAGCGTCGTTTACGACGATAGCGAGGGCAAAAACGTCCTTCTCCTCGAACGGGGCGACGGATATCTCGAGCTTCCCGTCTCCGTCTTTGACGGTGTGACGAACGGCTACACGGTAGCGCTCAGGGTTCGCCCGGGCGAGGGCGCACAGGCAGGCTCGAAGCTGTTTCAGGCGAACATCAGCGGATACGGCACAGGCGACGTTCAGTGGCACGACGCCCCCGAGATGAGCCTGTCTCTCGGCGGCGAGATGCGTATGTACGTCGGCGGCAGAACTATAAACGGCGTCTACTCCGATTCCGCAACATACAATAACGGCGGCGCGGGTGACGACAAGGCGTATGCCGAGCCCGGCGGGCACAAGACGAGATACAGCGCGAAGGGCACGGTCGTCGGTCAGCAAACGCTCTGCGACGAGGGCAAGTGGGCGGACATCGTTCTTGTTGTTTCAAGCGAGAGCGTCTCCCTGTATGTGAACGGCGAGGAGCTCACGCTGTCCGAGACGACAGAGGGCGGCAGCGGGGATATCTCCTCGACGCTTGAATACCTCTTCGGCGCCTATGACGGCGGCGAGAACCTTATCGGAAAATACGCCTACACCTCCGTCGGCAACGGCGTTTACAGCGATATTCCGAATTTTGTCGGCGCCGTATCCGAGATGCGCGTGTACCACCGCGCGCTCACGGCGGACGAGGCGGATAAGCTGCCGGACGGCGCGGAATTCGTCTGGGACTTTGACTCGGCGGACATCGTGACGGAGCAGGGCGACGGCGAGTCGTCCGATCTTACGAAATATAACGGCGACGTCGACGTAAAGGAAAATACCGCGCTCGCCGTCTCCTCTCCCGACGGGAAGACGAAGGTGAAGATCGCCTCTGACGGCAAGGGCGGATTCTATTACTCCGTCACCGCCGGCGAGACTGTCGTCATCGAGAATTCAAAGCTCGGCATGGTCCTCCGCGAGGGCGACCTGTCAAGCGGGCTCTCTGTCGTTGACAGCTCGGTCAAAACGCGGGAAATAAAGGAAACATACGAAACTGTCACAGGTCCCGCGGCGACGGCGGAGAACCACTGCAACGAGACCCGCTTCACGCTCGAAAACGACAAGGGCAGCTTTGACTTTGTGATCCGCGTGTTCGATGACGGCGTCGCGTACAAGTACGAGAACGTCAAAGTCGGCAGCGGCGAGACGCTGACCGTCACCGACGAGGTCTCCGAATACATGCTCCCGAAGAACACGACGACGTGGGGCTACGATCCGACCGGCACGTACGAGGGCGAATATGTAAAGCGCTCGTACACGCTGCTCGAAAAGGCCGACCGCAAGCTCTCAACTCCGATGCTCGCGAACAAGGGCAAGTACTGGATGGTATTCACCGAGGCGGGCGTTTACAACAACAACGGCGACTTCTGCGCGAGCGCGCTCGTGACGCCGGCGGGCTCCGCATCACTCGGCTGGCACTTCGGCGTTGACAGAGATTCGAACGACAAGAACAAGCTCGGCGAGCTCGGACGCCCCGGTCACTTCGACATCAAGAGCATAAAGACGAGAAACGGATTTGCGACGCCGTGGCGCGTTGCGATCATATCCGACGACCTCGAGGCGCTCGCGCTCTCGACGATCGTCACCGACCTCAACCCCGATCCTGACCCCGCGCTCTACGCGGACACCTCGTACATCAAGCCTGGCAGAGTCGCATGGAGCTGGTGGTCTGAGGACGATCAGCAGGACAATTACGACAAGCACAAGGAATACGTGGACTTCGCCGCCGAGAACGGCTGGGAATACGTCTGCCTCGACGCGAACTGGCGCGCGTTCGAGGGGCGCATCGGTGAGCTCTGCAAATACGCGAAGGACAAGGGCGTCGGCATCTTCGTCTGGCTCAACTATCTTGACATGATCGACGAGGACGACATGGACGCGTTGTTCCGCAAGTGGAGCGAAGCGGGCATCGTCGGGCTCAAGACCGACTACTTCGAGTCGGACGCGCAGAACGTGTTGAACGTCATGGAGAACGCGGCGAAGTGCGCGGCGAAATACAAGCTGATGATACTGTTCCACGGCTGCGTTATCCCCTACGGTGAGGCGCGCACGTACCCGAACGTAGTCTCGATGGAGGCGGTACAGGGCGAGGAGAACCACAAGTGGTCCGACAAGCCGACGATAGAGAATTCTCTGCTTTACCCGTTCGTCCGCAACGTCTGCGGACCGATGGACTACACGCCTATCGCGACGCGCATCGTAGCGAACGATTCGACAACGGCGTTCGGTCTTGCGATGACAGTCGTCTATGAGTCGGGGCTCCAGCACCTCGCATACGCGGCGTCGGCATATAAGACTTATACGGGTCTGTCGTTCCTCAACAACCTGAAGGTGCAGTGGGACGAGAGCAAGCTCATCGAAGGCTATCCGGGCGAGTACGTGACGTTCGCGCGCCGCTCGGGTGAAGAATGGTTCATCGGCGCGATGACGCTCGCGTCTCGCGAGTGCAAGGTCAAGCTCGACTTCCTCGGCGACGGCGAATATAACGCCTATATCTACGGTGACAACGAGGACGGCAAGCAGCTTGCGATCTCCGAGAAAAAGGTCAAAAAGGGCGACACGCTCGACCTCGGAACGCTGCTCGACCGCGGCGGCGCCGCCGTGCTCATCACGAAGCGCACCGTCGACACGACCGTCAAGGGAGCCGAGGAGTATAACGATCCGAACTATACGTACTACGAGGCTGAGGACGAGAACTTCAAGCTCACGGGCGCAGCGAACATCCAGTCCTCCGCCCTCTGCTCCGGCGGGCAGAAGGTCGGGTATATCGGTCAGGGCGCGGCAAACACGCTCAGCGTGACCGTCACCGTCAAGGAGGCGGGAAAGTATAAGCTGCGGCTGTGGTACTGCTGCAACGAGACGCGCTCCATTGTCGTGACCGTCGGCGATCACGGGACGGAGGTCGCAGGACTCAACAGCCAGAGCTGGACGAATCCCGCTATGGTGGAGGTCGAGATAGAGCTCGAGGCGGGCGCGAACACGATAGTGTTCTCGAACCCGAAAGCATATGCTCCCGACATCGACCGCTTCGCGATCTCGAATTCGCCTGTGTGATATCAGAGTTTGTATAAGGAATATCCGGGGAGGAAACTTTTGCAAAAGTTTCCTCCCCGGACCCCTTCTTCAAAACCTTTTATAGCTTTCTTTTGACGGAAGGGAAATATAAAAACAAAGGGGAGCGGTTTTCGGACCGCTCCCCGCATGTTGTGAGTTTACTTTGACATTTCGTCCAGATGCTCCGCGATACTCTCTATTAAGTCGTCAAGGCTCTTGGCATGGATCAGATCCTTGGAGATGGATTTGCTGAAGTAAGACATAACGTTGCCGTCGCCTGAGACAGCAAGCCAGTGGTCCCCTGCGTCCCATATGTAACCTTCCGCATATATCTGCCCGGCGGACACACTTACCTTTACATATCTCGGAACACCTAATTTATCTGCAAGAGCCGAGATATTATGATCGCCCGAGTATTCGATAAGGTTTGAATCAATAACGGGCTGAAGTATATGAATATAATCGACGTCTTCGACGTTTAAGTCAAGCGGCTCATAGTCCGGTGACTGTTCGTCAAGGAAATTCAGCCCGAAAAAACCGTTTTCCTTGAGGCTTGAAAGCTGGCTGATAAATTCGTCAAACGTAAGGTTGGAATACGGCGCCGAATCGGGCAAAGCGGTCAGCTGTTCGAACATCCGCCTGTACAGCTCCCGAACCGTAGCATTCCCGTCTCCGAGAGTGATCTCGTGTTCAACTTCAAAGCCGAAGCCGAGGTTCGGATATTTGTTTGTATATCCTACCGTCAGCTCGTCGAGCGTATCGTAATCGTCGAATTCGATCAGACCTGTGCCGCCGCCCGCGTAGGTCATGAGCAGAATATCAAAATCATCCGTAGTGACGGTGATATCTCCGCCGAGATAGAGCGGCGTTTTGTCCGTCAGCCCGGCGCTCCCGCTCGGCTCGGCAGTCTCGGTGCCCTGCGGCTCGGTGCTCTCGGGCGTCTTTTCCGGCTCGCTTGTCGACGGCGCGGTCGACTCCACGGGCTTTTGCGTGCCGGCGGCGGTGTTTTCCGGCGGTTCCGTGTTTTCCGTCTGCCCGCCGCCTCCGCATGCTGTCAGCGGCAGAAGCATCAGGATGCAGAGCAAAATTGCCAAAATGCGTCCCTTCATTGTCATATTGTCATGTTTCCTCCTTGCCTTTGTCGGGTTTTATTATCAATCCGGCACTCGGATAATTAAGAAATCCTTGGGAACGTTGTATTCCCAAGGATTTCTTAATGGAGACGGAGGGACTCGAACCCTTGACCTGTGCGTTGCGAACGCACCGCTCTCCCAACTGAGCTACGCCCCCGTATTCGGAGTGGCGAGACTCGAACTCGCGGCGTCTTGGTCCCAAACCAAGTGCCCTACCAGCTGGGCCACACCCCGATCCGATATTCTCGCTCAAAAAGAAAAGAAAATAAAAAAGCGGGTGACGGGAATCGAACCCGCGTTCTCGGCTTGGGAAGCCGGTTTTCTGCCATTGAAATACACCCGCTTGCCGCTTTGCCTGATTATTTTACCACACTCGACCCCGTGTGTCAAGCATTATTTTTTCACTTTATCCGAAATTCGGAGGGGTGAATTCTCAAAGTAAATTCAAGAGCGGAAAATGCCGCTGAATTAAACTCGAAGATTCGGGGGGCAGATCTTTTTTCATGCGCGCGGCTGCGATGCCGGGGCGGATGTGACGGCGGGGAGGGGCACATTGCCGCGAATTATATCGGGTCCGCACTCGCCGCGTACAGCGTCACGCCTCCGTATACGGATTTGAACGCGGACGTGAACCCGACGTGCAGCGACTTTGCGTCCGGCGCGCGGAGCCTGCACACCGTCTCGTATGAGCCCCCGTCGCGCCTGACCTCGCAGACAATATCGCCCCCCGTCCGCGTCAGCCTCATGTCGCGATAAAAAGTCTGGCTGAACGGCAGAGCGTCGATCTCGCGCGCATCACAGCCTTTTATATCGCGCACGGCGACGTGATAGTTGCCGTCTGCGGCGAGCCCGAAATAGATCATTTCGTCGTCACCGTCGACGCCGCACCGGATCATTATGCCCGTGCTTATCGCGACGCCGTAATAAGCGCGCTCGGATTCGAGAAGGCGGCATGACAGCGCAAAATCCCCCGTTATTTCAGTCTCGTAGTAACCGACCTCGTCCGTGCGGCCGCCGAGTCCCTTGCCGCCGCCGTCATGGAGCACGATGTCATCGTGCCATATGACGGGATTGCAGCCGCCGGGCAGCGCGCTCTTTTTCCACCTGTATTCCCAAAGCATATTATGTTCCGTCATTTTTCCGCCTCCGATAAAAGCCTGAGCGTATAGAGATCGACAGTTCCGCGCCCCTCTTTTGTGTAGAACAGTATCGTCGAGTCCTCGCCGTTTCCCTCAAAGCGGAACGGCGCTGTCTCCCACGCGCCGCGCGTGTCGTGCAGCGCGACGCGCGCGAGCACGTTCGACGTGTCGCACTTCGACAGTGCGAGCGTACATTCGCCGTCCGCGCGGTACACGAGCTCGGCGTCCGCGAGCGCGGGGTGACCGAACGACCTGTCCGCCGCCTCCGCGTCCCCGCGCATACGGAGAAACCGTTCGCTGCCCGCGCCGCACACGGTCACGTCTCCCTCGCGCACGGCTGTTATGTCCGCACACATGTATATCCCGTCCGAGGTGTCGCGCGGCTTGGGAGGAATTATGTGACCGTCCGCCGCCTCGTCGGTAGAATAGAGCAGCTCCGAGTATCCGACGAACTCCTCGAGGGACGACTCGGGGGACGAGAATTTCTCGTAGATCTCGCACATATACGGCGCGAGCGCATGAATGTCGCGGCGCGCGTGGTACTTGTAGTAGTGGTAGAGGATGCCGAACACGGGGTCGACGCGCCCGAAATTGCGCCTGTCCCATGAATTCGGCGCGTCAAAGTAGGTGCGGTAGTAGCGCGTCTTGTAACCGAGATTGAAGCGCGCGATGTAGTCGGCGCCCGCGAGCAGACGGTCGGACAGAAACTCGAACGCGCCGACGGCGCCGTCGCCCTCCGACGCCTCGCCCGTTTCGGGATCGACGCGCGTTCCCTGCACGTACATCGTCATCGCTATCTCCGAAAGCGAACCGATATTGCCGTATGCGTGAGCCTGATCTCTGCCGACCTCCACGACCTCGATAAACGGCGGGTCGACATGCTCGCCCGTTTCGATGTCCTCCGTTATCGACGCTATCTGATATTTTATCGAGCCCGAGCGCCCCCTGTTGTGCGGCTCGTACGCCTTGTGGACGGTCGCTCTCTCGACCGCGATATTATACTTGCCGCGCTCGCCGCAGAAAACGGTCTTTGCCATCCAGCCCTTCAGCGCATAGCTGTGCTGGTTCATGAAGTACCACCATCCGTCGACGGTGAACTCGACGGTCGCCAAAAACGAACGGAACCGTTCGCCGTCCTCACGCGTCCATGAAAGCGACGCGTCCGGCGACGAAGTTGTACGCATTATGTCGGCGGCGAAGCAGAGGTGATAGAGCGCGATCCCCCATCTTATCTGCTGATCGCGGTGAAGGGCAGCGTCGCGCACGCACGCCCATGCGCGCAGTATGCGCATGCAGTTCGCGCGAAAGCGCGCGTCCCCCGTTATGACGTACATTATCGCCTGCTTTGACGCGGTGTCGCCGTCGCGCTGAGCGCAGTGCGCGACCGCGAGCCCGCCGTCGCCGAACGGGATATGTATGAATTCGTCGTTTTCCGGCTTGCAGCTCATCCCCGCGTCCAAGGAGGCGCGCGGGTGCGACGCTAACTTTTCCATTGACGACAGCCACGGCTCATCATAGGCGCGCGCGTGGCGCTGCATCGTGCGCAGCATGTCGGCGGAAACGCCGATACCGGGGTGAACGAATCCCGCCCCGTCGCGGTACTCGGTAATGACCGGTACGAAGTCTGTCAGCTCTGTCATAGTGTAACCTCACATAACGCGGCACACCGCGGCGGACATCGCCGGCACGGTCATACGTCCGTCACCGCACCGCGGGGCGCCGCCGACCGTGTATACGACCTCTGCGGTCGCGGCTGCAAATTCAAACGATGCGTCCACGTCCGACGGGTTCAGAACCACCGTCAGCCGCTCGCCGTCGAGCTCGCGGATGTATGCGAGCGGGTACGCGTTCTTTTCCGCGTATAAAAACTCGATCCTGCCCGTGTTTGAAAGCGCCGGATGCTCGCGGCGGAGCTTTATCTGGCGCTTCACCTCGGACAGGAGCGAGTCACCGTCAGCCTCCTCGTCCTCGACGTTCGGTCTGTTCTCATCGGGGTCAAGCGGAATATAGAGCGCCTCCGCGTCTGAATTTCCGAAGCCCGCGTTTTTCCCGCGACCCCACTGCATAGGCGAGCGTGAGCCGGTCCTCTCGTAGCCGCCCTCAACGGAGGCAAGCCCGTCGACGTATCTCATTCCTATTTCGTCGCCGTAATATATGAACGGCGCGCCCGGCACCGTGAGCAGGAACAGAAACGCGATCTTTGCCTGAACGCCCGTCACGGTGCGCGCGAGTCTGTCCATGTCGTGGTTGCCGGACGGTATGCAGATAAGACCGCGCCCCTCCGTTTTTTCAAGGCTCGACGTGTAGCGGCGGACGAATTCGGACGCGTCGCCGTGCCCGCAGAAATACGGGCTGCCGCATCTGAACAGGTCGTTATAGTGCGACGGTCCGAAGTGGAGAAGAAAATCCATATGGAAGCCGCCCTCGAGCGATTTGTCGGGCTCGCCCCACTCTGATATCATCGCCGCATCCGGAAATTCGCGGTCGAGAAACGCGCGCACCTTTTTCCACAGCGCGACGGTGCCGCGCCCGTCCTCATCGTGCTTGACGAGCGATCCCGCCATATCGACGCGGAAGCCGTCGCAGCCGAGAGAGAGCCAGTACCGCATCACGTCGATCATCGCCGAGAGCGTCTTTTTCGGACCTTCGCCGTCTGTCGGCTGCTGCCATGGCTTTTGGGGATCGGGACGGTAAAATCCGTAGTTGAGCGCGGGCTGATGCGAGAAAAAGTTCACGGCGCAGCTTCCGTCGCGCTCCGATATGCCGCGTATGCACGCCATTCCGTCCGGCTCCGTCCATACGCTGTCGGTCCAGATGTAGCGGTCGGTGTATTCGTTCCTCTCCGCGCGGCACGATTCCCTGAACCATTCGTGCCGGACAGACGTGTGCCCCGGCACGAGGTCGAGCAGCACATGCATACCGCGCGCGTGCGCCTCGTCGAAAAGCCGGCAGAGGTCACCGTTCGTACCGTAGCGCGGCGCCGTTTTATAATAGTCCGCAACGTCGTAGCCCGCGTCGCCGAACGGCGACTCAAAGCACGGGTTGAGCCATATTCCGTCGCAGCCGAGCCCGCGTATATAGTCAAGCTTTTCTATGATGCCGTCAAAGTCGCCGACGCCGTCTGCGTTCGCGTCGCGAAATGACTGCGGGTATATCTGATAAAATACGGCTGTCCTCAGCCACTCCGGCATGTTTGACATGTCTTTACCCCCCGGCTTTCTCATATTGTCCGATTCTTTTATTTTAATTATATCACGTATCGCGCGCTTTTGCAATTTGCCAAGAAAATGTTGACGTTCCGCGCACGGGGAATGTTTTTCTCTTTGTCCGAAATCAAGATTTTCCGCCGTTTTTGCAAATTGTTCTTGCAATCTTCTCGATAATGTTGTATTATGTAAAATGTGATATAGTAGGAATGATATTTGGGGTTTTGGAAATATCAATGGGTGTTGGTGATATTATCGCGCTTCTCGGAGGCGTCGCGATGTTCCTCTTCGGAATGTCGCTGATGGGGGATGCGCTGAAAAGGGTAGCGGGCAATAAGCTCGAGCTTATTCTTTGGCGATTGTCAAACACGCCGATAAAGGGCGTCCTGCTCGGCACCGGGGTGACGGCTGTCGTCCAGTCCTCATCCGCGACAACGGTCATGGTCGTCGGCTTCGTCAATTCCGGGATGATGACCGTGCGGCAGGCGATCGGCGTCATAATGGGCGCAAACATCGGTACGAGCGTGACCGGCTGGGTGCTCTGTCTTTCGATGATAGACGGTATGCAGCACGGATGGATAACGCTTTTGTCCACCTCGACGCTGACGGCAATCGTCGCGCTTGCCGGAATACTTTTGCGCATGATATGCAAGTCGCAGTCGAAGCGGCACGTCGGTGACATTCTCCTCGGATTCGCCGTTCTGATGTACGGGATGCAGGCGATGGCGGCAGCCGTCGGACCGCTCAGCGACAGCCCGGCGTTCGAGAGCATACTTTCTTCCTTTAAAAATCCCGTGATCGGCATTCTTGTCGGAATCATCATAACCGCGGTGCTTCAGAGCGCGTCGGCTTCCGTCGGTATTCTTCAGTCGCTTACGATCACAGGCGCCATCAGCTATGCGACGGCTCTGCCGCTCATCATGGGCATCGGCATCGGCGCGTCCGTTCCCGTGCTGCTTTCCGCCATCGGAGCGAACAGGGACGGCAAGCGCACCTCTCTCATTTATCTTGTTGTCAACGTGTTCGGCACGCTCATATGCTCCGGCGTATTTTACGGGCTTGCCGTGTTTATACAGTTCCCGTTCCTCACCTCCGCCGCGGATTCGGTCGGCGTCGCGCTCATAAACAGCCTCTACCGCGTCGCGATGGTGCTCGTTCTCTTCCCGTTCATCGGGCTGCTCGAAAAGTTTTCGCACATCCTCGTCCCGGACGAAAAGGGCGAGGAAGCAAAGGACGACGGTGTCCCGTTCGGAAACCTTGAGGAGCGCTTCATCGCGCATCCGGCGCTCGCCGTCGAGCAGAGCCGCCTCGCGATGTGCGACATGGCAAACAAGGTGAGGGAAAACCTCGCCCGCTCGATCTCGCTTTTGAAAAAATACAGCCGCGACGGGCACGACAAGATCACCGCCACCGAAAACGTGATCGACACGTACGAGGACAGGATCGGAACGTATCTCGTCCGCATCACCGGGCGCGAGCTCGGCGAAAAGCAGAACAAGGACGTTTCGCGGTTTCTGCACACCGTCAGCGATTTCGAGCGCATCGGCGACCACGCCGTCAACCTTGCGAAGGCGGCAAACGAGATCAGCCGCAAGCACATAGAATTCACGGAGGGCGCCGGTCACGAGCTCCATATCATAGCCGAGGCGGTCACCGAGATCGTTGATATCTCGTTCTCGTCGTTCGAGCATGACGATGTGCAGCTCGCGTACAGGGTCGAGCCGCTCGAAGAGATGATAGACATCCTCTGCGACAAGGCGAAGCACAATCACGTCGAGCGCGTCCGCGCCGGCGACTGCACGCTTGAGCACGGCTTCGTCTTCAACGATATGATAACGGATTTCGAGCGCATCGCCGACCACTGCTCGAACATCGGTGTCGCGATGATAGAGCTCGAATCGAACCTGTTTGACACGCACGAGTATCTAACGAATCTGAAGCACCTGAAAACGGCGACGTTCAGCAGATATTTTGACGAGTACGAAAAGAAATACGAATTCTGATCCGAAGCCCACAGTATAAAAAGTTTCCGAAGATAGGGGTACGGGGGAAGGAACCTTTTCAAAGGTTCCTTCCCCCCGAATATTTTGTAATACTGTTATTGCCTCAGACGGAGGCGTCCTCTTTCTCGGAAGCCGCGGACCCGGATGATGCTGCCGCTTCCGCCCGAGCGGAGGCGAGATATCTCTGCTCCCACGGCGCGATTTTATAATATATGTACATAAGCAGCGAGCAGACAGCCCACCCGGCGGGGTACGCAAAGGTGATGACCATGACGGATGAGGAGAGCCTCGTCAGCGTGAAGAGATAGAGCTGGCGGAACAGTACGAACGAGCCGAGCATGATCAGCATCGGCGCGCGCGATTCCCCGGCGCCGCGCAGGATCCCGGCGAGGATCTGGTTTATTATGCAGAGGAAGTAGAACGGCGAGATGTAGCGCAAAAACAGCGTCCCGTAATACATATAGAGCTCCGAGCCGTCCGGCGTCAAAAACGAGACGAGGTTCCCGGCAAATATCATTATCGGGATGACGAGAATGACGGTGATGACGCATGAGATTATGATCCCGGAGACGGCGCCGCGGCGCGAGCGCTCCGGCTGTCCCGCACCGTAGTTCTGCGAGACGAACGTCGTCACCGCGAGGGAAACGGACTGCATCGGCAGCATCGCGAAGGCGTCTATCTTGTTGTACGCGGACCACCCCGCCATGCAGTCGCCGACCTCATCGAAGGCGTTTATGTACGACTGGACGAACACGTTTGAAAATGCCGTGATCGCGAGCTGGAGCGCCGTCGGAATGCCGATCTTGATTATCCGCGAAAGGATCGCGCCGTTGATCCTGAGGCGCGTCCAGACGATGCGGTACGGCGCCTTTGAAACGGTCAGCGCGATGAGGATAAACGCGGCGGACAGCGCCTGAGAGATGACGGTCGCGAGCGCGACGCCGTTCGTCCCCATGCTGAAGCCGATGACGAACCACAGGTCGAGGACGATGTTCGTGACGGCGGAGATAACGAGCGCGATCAGAGGGAGAACGGAGTCCCCGACCGCGCGCAGGATCCCCGAGCCGATGTTATAGAGCATCAGCCCCGCCATGCCGTAAAAATATATCGTCAGATATGCGGTCGCGTCCGCGACGACGGGGGCGGGTGTCTGCATCAGCGTTACCATGAGCGGCGCCGTCAGCGAGCAGACAACGGTGAACACAACGCACAGTATGAGCGAGACGAGCATCGTCGTTCCGACCGTGTCGGAGAGGCGCTTTTCGTCCTTTGCGCCGTAGTACTGACCGATGACGACCCCGGCGCCCGTCGCGAAGCCGGAGAAAAATCCGATCGCGGTGTTCAGTATCGGTCCGACGCTGCCGACGGCGGCGAAAGCCGACTGCCCGACATAGTTTCCGACGACCCATGAGTCCACGGTATTGTATAGCTGCTGGAAAAGATTCCCGATCAGCATCGGGATCGCGAATCTTATAAGAAGGGACGTTATGTTTCCCTTTGTCATGTCCATGTCATGACTGTGATGATGCTTTAAGGCAGCGCCTGCCATTCCCTATGCGCCTCTTCTTGAAACACTCTCGTTTTTTGCTTAGAAAGTATATCACAATTGCGTCCCGATTGCAATCACTAAAATCACATAAATGCAATATAATGTAAAAAAACATTGCCGCCGCCGGCTGTACATAAAATGGACCGGTCCCGGCGGAAAAACAGAAAGTTTGAATTTACAGAATCTTTAAAGAGGCAAAAAATGTATTGACAAACTGCGGCGGTGATGATATATTTAAACATAGAAGATTGTGCAGTATGCACACAAAAAGAAAGAGGCAAATTATGAAGAAAATGCGCAAGATCATCGCCGTTCTTCTCGCAGCGGCGACGCTGCTCTCCCTTGCCGCCTGCTCGCCCGAGACAGGGGAAGGGGAAGGCACCGGCAGCGAAGAACGCGGTCCCGCGCCGGCGTGGCCGGAGGCAAAGGCTCCCGAAAAGATGGAATTTCCCGAGCCGACCGGCAGTGTCGCCTACACGAAGCTCGACATCAAGCCCGACATGGTCACCGGCTCGACGCCGTGGAACAACGGCGCGGATGTCGCGGCGAACGCGTTTGACGGCAACACGTCGACGTTCTTTGACGGCGTGGAGCTCGGCTGGCTCCAGGTCGATCTCGGTGAACGCGTCCTAATCGGGCAGATAACCTATACCCCCCGCAGCGGGTATGAGGACAGGATCGTCGGCGGCACGTTCTACGGCAGCGTTGACGGGATAAAGTGGACGCCGATCTTTATGATCCGCACCGCGGCAGCAGCCCGCGCCACGTACGACAAGCTCAGCTTTGTCGGTGCGTTCCGCTACATCAAGTACGCAAATTCGAGTCCGACGACGTGCTGCAACATAGCGGAAATAGAGCTCTATTCCGCCGTAAACATCCCGACGGACAAGATCAGCGAGCCGGACCGCGAGCTGTTCGCGGACGGTTCCCCCGTCGTTGCGAATGTCGCTCCCGACTCCGGAATGACAAAGCTGACGGTCACCGCGGATGACGGCAAGCTCACGGACAACAATCCGTCGACGCTTGCCGATGTAAAAGAGCAGCATACGTTCGATCTCGGCGGGACGTACACCGTCGGCGCCGTCACATACATCGGCGACAGCTCGCTTGTGGGCGGAAAGTTCTACGGCGTGCGCGAGGACGGCGAACGCGACCTCATCTGGGAGGTCAAATCCGACAATGAGCCGACTGCGCGCGTTGTCGAGGGCGCCGTTTACGGCAAGCTGCTCACGACGGGGCAGTACAAATCGGTCGTCTTCGAGCAGAGCGGCGAATATAACCTCGCCGAGGTCTCGGTCTATTCGATGGAAGCCATAACGACGGTCCCGCTTACGGCGCTCACGTTCACGACCGATAAAAAGGGTCGCGGCGCTGTCGACTCGGTCGCGCTCAACTGGGGTTCCCCGGTTGTCAAGGCGGACGAATACGAGGTCTACCGCAAGCGCGAGTCTGGCGAATTCAAGCTCGTCTACACGGGCACCGGCAATTCGTGGCAGGATTACGGGCTCCCGTTCGGCAACTACACATACGAGGTCAGGCAGAAGTACGGCGATACCGTGCTGAGGAGCGACGAGGTCACGGTAACTTCCCGCGAAATGCCGGACGTCAGGGAAAATCAGATCCGTATGCTGAACAACCAGACCGGCGCGGATGTGACCGGAAGGAGCGGATACTTTGACGGTGAAAAGTATTACAGCTATTCAATAAATGTAAATAACGGCGTGGCATCCGTATCTGAATCTTCGTCCCCGGACGGGTACAACAACTGGACGAGCCGCGTCATCATCAACTCTTCGGCTCATCCGGATATGAAGAGCTGCAAGATAGAAAGCGGCAAGAACACATACATAAAGTCGAAGAATACGGTCATCATAGTCGGTCACTGGGAAAAGGTAGACGGCTATGCGGACGGCAAACTCTTCCTCGCGACGGGAACTCCGGGCGGCGAATTCACGCTCCGCTGCATCGAGCGTCCGCTCGGTGTTGAGGTCCGCGATATGTCCCTGTTCGTTGACGATGACGACACCGCGTATCTGCTCGCCGCGGCGAACAGACCCGGTGTTGACAGCGGCGCGAACGCGACGACGTACGTCTTCAAATTCAAGGAGGACTATTCCGGCATCAAAGAGGTGACGATGAGGCTGTTCCCGGAGATGTACCGCGAGATGCCGAACGTCATCAAGAGAGACGGACTCTACTATCTCTTTGTGTCGCAGACATCGGGCTGGTCCCCGAGCGCCGGTGCTTACGCCGTTTCCGACGATTTCGACGATCCGGAGAGCTGGAGCGAGCTTCGCACGATAGGCAACAGCTCGACCTTCGGTTCACAGTCGAGCTGGATCTTGACGCTCGGAGAGGGCGAGAACACGAAGTATCTGATGTACGCGTATCGCTGGGGTCCCGCAAAGGGGAAGGGCGTGAGCGGCACGATGATAGCGCCGATAACGTTCTCGCACGGCGTCGCGTTCTATGATTACTTCCCGTACATATTCTATAATTCCGAGACGGGAGAGATGATCCCCGTGACGGACGGCATGCTGCTCTCGCAGAATGCGGATGTAAAGGCAAGCTTGCCGAACACTGCGGACGGCGACGCGTCAAAGATCGTTGACGGCGACTACTATCAGGGCTATGTCGCGAACGCGGCAACGTGGCCTCTCAGCGTGCAGATCGACCTCGGGCGTGAGTGCGAGCTTTCGAACATCCAGATCTCGTGGATGATAGTGAAGGGCTCGGAAGCCTTCTATCCTCACAAGGTATCCGGAAGCACGGACGGCAAGACGTGGGAAGAGATCAAGAACAACACGAGTCTGGGCGACACGTTCGTCACAAAGGCTGTCGGCTTCACGTCTATGACTGTCAACGGCAATTACAGATACATTAAGATAGATGTCTCAAATCCGTACCGCTGGCGCGACTCCTCATGGAATGACAACCAGAGCGTATACGGTGAGGCACTCGGCTGGTACACGCCGACGATATACGAAGTGAAGGTGTACGGCACGGACCCCGGCTTTAAAAACAGTGCGGCGGATGAGGTCGTCGTCACAGACGACGGCGAGGGCAGCGAGAGCGGCGAGAATGAAGGCGATGAGGGCGGCTGCGGCACGACTCTCGGCGCCGCGGCGGTCGCTGTGGTCGTCACGTCGGTGCTCGGCTGTGCCGTCATAAAGAGGCGCAGGGAAGAGGACTAAAGCAGCCGGGGAAATCAAGACAAAGGCTGTGCAGTCACAAAACAAGTCGCCCCGAAAATAATAACGCGGAAACACCCCCGACAGGTCTCGCGACCTGTCGGGGGTGCTTTTTGATGAGGCGGTATATATTATTTTTTCGGGATGCGGATCACTATCATCGAGTAGAGATCGAGCTCGTATTCGAAAACGCTCTTGACGTCGAGCGTGCCCTCCTCGAGGACGACGTCGCTCTTGTTTTCGACGTTGTCCGCCGTCTCGGAATGGAACTTGATGAACTGTGTCTTTGCCTCGCCTTCATAGCTGCTCACGGCGGAGAGATCGACTCTCACCGGCGTCTTTCTGCTCGTTGTGTTGACGAGCTTGACGATGATGTCGTTTTCATCCTCGCCGATAACGGAGTAGACACCGCGGTCCATCGCTGAGTCGATGTCGAACTTGAGCTCGCCGTCGATATAGCCCTTGACGTTGTAGCCGTCGACGACGATCTTGATCTCGTACTCCTTGCCGTTCTCGACCTTGAAGTCTGTGACTGTACCTGCGACCTGACCCGTCTTGTAAACGCCGTTTCCGTCCGGGAACGCGCGCTCAACGGCGGAGACCGTGTTGCCCCAGCCGCCGATGTTCCAGTGCCAGAAATCGTTTGTGCCCTTGACTGCGAACGGGATTATGAAGCCCTCGCCGCCGCCCGTCTTTTTGGCTTTGAACGTGAACGTGTAGTTCGACCAATTTTTGCCCCCGATGTAGATGACGTCGCCCGTGTCGGCGTTCTTCGGGTAGTTTGTGTTGCTCTGGACGAGGACCCCGTCCTTGACGGTGAAGTTGCCGCCGACGACGGTGTAATCCTTGAGATTGTTGCCGGAGAAGTCGTCCTCGAGAAGTACCTCGCCCGTGGCATTGTCGGTGACGACGAGATCGTCAAACTGCGCGGACGTGACCCATGTTCCGAGCCCGATGCAGCCCTTGAGCCTTCCGCCCTTCGTGAATCCCGATCCGTCGAGCGTGGAGGGGATGATCCTTGAGGACTGGTTGTTCGAATATATCATCTGCACGTAATAGTTTGTCGAATACCAGACGTGCTTTGCGTTGTACCAGATCAGGTTCGGCGCCCACTGTGTGTGCTTGTCGTATGCGAAGAGGGGAGCGTATGTCGCGAGCTCGACAACGTCGCCGTTGCGCTCGACGGATGTCAGATACGCCGCCTCCGCGATCGCGGATTTTGCGATATTGGACTTTGACGCATACTCGCCGATGAAGACCTTCGGGTTCGATCTGTCGTAGTAGTCATAGCGCAACTCGTTGATGAGGAACCATTCCGGCGGGTTGTAGTAGTGCTCGTCGAGCGCGGCGGCGAGATCCTTGCCGTACCTCTCGACGGCGTCCCAGCCGTCGCGCGAGCCGGACGTGAGACCGTTCGCCATTATGAGCTTTATGCCGCCGTACATCTCGGGGTCTTCCTTCTCAGCCGCGATGAGCGCCTCGCGGAATTTTGCGTAGCGCTTATTGTATTCGTTGCCGAACTGCTCGTTGCCGATGCCGAGGTAGGTGAGGCTGAACGGCTCCGGGTGCCCCATCGCGATGCGGATGCTGCCCCATTCCGTATCGGCGCCGCCGCGGCAGAACTCGATGAAGTCGAGCGCGTCGTCAACATAGCGCTGGAATTCAGGTGTTCCCGACTCGGGACCCGCGGGATTTCTGCCCTGGCACGAGTATCCGCAGTTGAGGACCGGGATCGGTTCGCAGCCGAGGTCTTCGCAGAAGAGCATGTATTCGTAGAAGCCGAGCCCGTACGTCATGTAGTAGGCGTCTTCCTGCTTGTTCTCGTGATCAGCCCACGTATTGACGCAGATCGGACGCGTCGCGACGTCGCCGACGGTCTTCTCGCCGTTTACGGTGAACTCGAGCCCTCTTCCGATGGAATCCTTCCAGTCATATGCGCATTCGAGCGTGTGTCCCTCGATGACGCAGCCGCCGGGGAAGCGGAAGAAGTGGGGGTGCAGTGCCTCGAGCGCCTCGCCGAGGTCGCGGCGGATGCCGTACTTGCCGTTGACCTTGCCCTCATATACGTCGTCGGATATCAAAGAAACCATGTCGAGGTCGACCGTGCCCTTGTCTATGCGGAGCACGAGGCGCAGCCCGGAGGATGCGGTGCTCTCGGGCGTGAGGGTGACCTCGTACTTCTGCCAATCGCCCGTGACCGACTTTATCTCACCCGTCGCATAAACGGTGTTGCCGGGGGTCTCGACCGAGATGTAGATCGGACCCGTGTACCCGTCGACGCCGCGGGCGTATACGGAGAACGTGTAGTTCGTTTTTTCTTCAACGTAGAGGTTTTTGTAGTAGCCCTGATTGCGGATGCCGTGCGCCTCGGAATCGGACGACGCGTTCGTGACGCGCGCGTAGTGCGGATTCTGCGCGTTCAAAAGGCTCCCGTCCGCGGTCCCGTCGATGACGTCCCATTCGACCTCGGTCGACTTGTCGGAGTCCCAGCCCTGTTTTCCGCCCATCGTGGCGTAATCGCCGTACTCGAAGGAGCGGTTGAAGACCTGCTCGGCATAAAGCCCGCCGTCAACGGCGTGGTTTATGTCCTCGAGGAAGATGCCGAAAAGGTTTTCGCTGATGTCGTATGCTCCGTCCTTTGACGCGGTGAGCACAAACCCGTTGAATGTGCCGTCGTCCGGCTCGTCTCCGCCGCTGTCGGGTGCCGATGTGCCGTCCGTGCCTGTTGCGCCTGCGGTGTTCGTGCCTTCGCCGCCGTCGCCGGGCTCACACGCCGTGAGAGCCGCGGGCAGCAGCATAAGTATCGCGAGCACCGCCGCCATGATCTTTGTCTTCATGTCATTTCCTCCGTTTTGTTTTTTTATTTCGGAATACGGATCACTACCATTGAGTATGCGCCGACCGTGTAGTTGAACACACGTCCGACGTCCGCCTCGCTCTCAACGATCTTTACGTTCTCTTTCGAGGGCGTGTTAATCGTTCCCGGCGCGACGAAATCTATCGTCTCGACCTTGCCCTTGCCTTCATACGCCGTCATCGCGGAGACGTTGATGCGGAACGGCGCTTCCTTGTCCGTCGTGTTGACGATCTTGACGATTATGTCGTCTTCATCCTCGCCGACGACGGGGTAGATGCGGTGCATGAACGCGAAGGTGTCGTAGTCTATCATCAGTTCGCCGTCGATATAGCAGCGGACGCGGTAGCCCTTGACCTCGATCTTTAATTCGTATTCGCGACCTGTCTCGACCGCAAACTGTCGAACGGTGCCTTCGACTTCGTTCGTCTTGGCGCCGCCCGTGCAGTACTGGAGGCACGATACCGTGTTGCCCCAGCCGCCGATGTTCCAGTGCCAGAAGTTGTCACGGTCCGTGACCGCAAACGGGATGATGAAGCCCTCGTAGCCCGTGAGCTTCGTCGCCTTGAAGGTCATGGTGTAGTCGTCAAGGTCCGCGTCGCCGAGGTAGAGGACGTCGCCCGTGTTGCCGTTCGCGGTCGCGCCCGTGTTTGACTGCAGAAGCGCGCCGTCGTCGATCGAGAAGCGCCCGGTGACGACCTCGAAGTCGGAGACCTCCGAGGAGGAGAAGTCCTCTGAGTAGATGACGCTGCCGGTCTTGTTGTCCGTTACGGTGACGTCGTCGAATTTTGCGCTCGTCGACCATGTTCCGAGCCCGATCTTGCCGGAGAGGTCCCTGTCGCCGGAAATTCCGCTGCCGTCGACCTCGGAGACGATAATGCTGTCGGGCTGATTTGCCGAGAATATCTTCTGCACCTGATAGTTTACCGACTTCCAGAGCTTGTTCCCGGTGAACCAGATCAGGTCGGGCGTCCACTGCGTGTGCCCGTCATGGGCAAAGAGGGGCGCGTACGCGGCGAGCTCCACGACGTCGCCGTCGAGCTCGAGCCCCGTCATATATGCCGCCTCTGCTATCGCCGCCTCGGATGTGTTCGACTTCGCGGCAAATTCGCCGACGAAGACCGTCGGACCCTCGCGGTCGTACGTGTTATAGCGCCCGTATGCGTCGAGGAACCATGCGGGGTCGTTGTAGTAGTGCTCGTCGAGCAGATCGGCGATGTCGTTCCCCTCGGAGGCGACGACGTTCCAGCCGTCCTTCGAGTTCGAGGCGGGACCGTTCGCCATTATGAGCTTGACGCCGCCGTAAAGGTCGGGGTCGGAATCCGCGGCGCTGTTGAACGCCTCGCGGAAGAGCGCGTAGCGCTTGTTGTATTCGTCGCCCCACTGTTCGTTGCCGATGCCGATGTAGTGCAGGTCGAACGGCTCGGGGTGACCCATCGCGGCGCGTATCGAGCCCCACTCCGTCGATGTGCTGCCCTTGCAGAATTCGACGAGATCGAGCGCGTCCTCTATGTACTGCTCGAATTTTTCGCTGTTGACGGGCGGCGTTTCAACGCCGTTCGGTCCCGGCTGCCCCTGACAGGACATGCCGCAGTTGACGACGGGGACGGGCTCGCAGCCGAGGTCCTCGCAGAGCAGGAAATATTCATAGAAGCCGAGCCCGTACGAGCTGTAATACGGCTGCCATCCCCACGACCAGATGTTGTCGCCTATCGGGCGGGAGGCGACGTCGCCAACCGTCATTTTTCCGTTGATGCTGAATTCGAGCCCGTTTCCGACCGAGTCCTTCCAGTCGTATGCGCCCTCAAGCGTCGAACCCTCGATGATGCAGCCGCCGGGGAAGCGGAAAAAGCTCGGTTCGAGCGCCTCGAGCGCCTCGCCGATGTCGCGGCGGATGCCGTTTTCGCGCCCCTTGTACGTGTCGGCGGGGAAGAGGGATACCATGTCTATATCGACGGTGCCCTTCGTATCGAGGCGGACTGCGACGCGCCCTCCGACGTTGATGCTCTTTTCCGCCTTCAGCGTCAGCGAATACTTGTACCACTCGTCGGTGAGCGAGTCGATGCTCCCCGAGGCTACAGCCTTGCCGCTGTGATCCTCGATCGAGACGGAGAGACCGCCGCCGTATCCGTTCTGCGCGCGCGCGTAGACGGAAAATTTGTACTCGGCGCCCTCGTCGACCTTCAGCTCGTTGAAGAATCCGGTGTTATAGATCCCGCCGGAATTCGAGTTCGAGCGGACGCGCGCGAACTGCGTGTTGTTCGCGTTCAGCCCGGACGATGCGTCGTTGACAACGTCAAATGTTGCGCCGTCCGCGCTCCACGCGTAGCGGTTCCCGCCCTCCGCGTGCGAGCCGTACTCGAACGAGCGGTTGCAGACGAGCTCCGCATAAAGTCCGCCGTCAACGGCAAAGTTGATGTCCTCAAGAAAGATCCCGAACAGGTTGTCGCTGATGTCGTACGTTTCCGAGGATGCCTTGATGACGTAGCCGTCAAACGGCTCCGTCTCTTCTATCGGGACGAGCTCCTGCTTCGTTTCCGCGCCTGTCGTCTCCGCGTCGCCGCCGTTCTGAGCGCATCCGGTCAAAAGCGCGGAGAGCAGCGTCGCCGCCGCCAAAAGGGACGAGGCGATACGCTTCTTCATGTCGTTTTCCTCCTTAATTATAATACGATATATCATTTCGGATCACTGTCCGTTCTGACCGTTGTTTTCCTCCTCATCCCCGCCGATGCGGAGCTGCGTGTTCTGCGTGTTTTGCACGTTTTGCGTACTCTGTGTGTACGGGACTCCGAGGTGGGCGTACGCCTCCCGCGTGACGACGCGCCCGCGCGGCGTCCGAGCGAGAAAGCCTATCTGCAAAAGGTACGGCTCGTAAACGTCCTCAATCGTGACCGCTTCCTCGCCGATCGTCGCGGCAAGCGTCTCAAGACCGACGGGACCGCCGCCGTAGAAGCGGATCATCGACGAGAGCATCCTGCGGTCCGTGTTGTCAAGCCCGAGCTCGTCGATCTCGAGCATTGCGAGCGCGTCACGGACGGTGTCGAGGTCGATCTGCCCCGACCCCTTGACCTGCGCGTAATCGCGGACGCGCTTTAAGAGCCTGTTCGCGATTCGCGGCGTTCCGCGCGAGCGAGACGCGATCTCGTACGCGCTGTCGCGGTCAATCTCGATATTGAGTATGCCGGCGCTGCGCAGTATTATCGCGGAAAGCTCGTCCGGCGTGTAGAGCTCAAGGCGGAGCACGACGCCGAAGCGGTCGCGCAGAGGCGTCGTAAGCTGACCGGCGCGCGTCGTCGCGCCGATCAGTGTGAACGGGCGCAGCGCGAGGTGGATGCTCCGCGCCGCCGGTCCCTTTCCGACGATGAAGTCGATCGCGCAGTCCTCCATCGCGGGGTAGAGTATCTCCTCTATCTGATGCGAGAGGCGGTGTATCTCGTCGATGAACAGGACGTCGCCGTCCTCAAGATTCGTCAAAAGCGCGACAAGGTCGCCCTTTTTCTCTATCGCGGGTCCGCTCGTGATGCGGAAGTTGACGCCGAGCTCGGCGGCGATTATACCGGCGAGCGTCGTCTTTCCGAGCCCGGGAGGACCGTACAGCAGGACGTGGTCGAGCGGTTCGCCGCGCAGCTTCGCGGCGTTTATGTATATCGCGAGCTCATCCTTCGCGCGCCGCTGCCCCGTGTAGTCGCCGAGGCTCTTCGGGCGCAGGGACGCCTCGCTCTCCCGCTCGTCAAGGTCGGAGGGCTTTACGCCCGTGTCGACGATGCGGTTCTCAAAATCAAATTCTTCAAAATCAAATCCGTCAAAATCCATACTTCACCGTTATGTTTTTTGCATTGTATCCCGGCTCCGTCCTATATCATGCGGGAGAGCGCGAGGCGGATCAGCTCCTCCGTCGTCTTTCCCTCGGCATCGGGGATCGCGGATATCGCCGCCTGCGCCTCCGCGCGCGTATAGCCGAGCACCGCGAGCGCATCCTGCGCCTCGCTGACGGCGGGGGAGGCGGGGGACGCCTTTTTTGCCGACAGTGAGCCGGACCCCTCCCCGACGGTGAGCTTGCCGGACAGCTCGAGAATTATGCGCTGTGCGGTCTTCGCGCCGACTCCGGGCGCGCGGGAGATCAGCTTGACGTTCTGCTCGGCGACCGCGTCCGCAAGAGCGGACGGGGAATAGAGCGACAGCACAGACATCGCCGCCTTCGGTCCGACGCCGGAAATGCCGATTAGGAGGCAGAACGCGTCGAGCTCCTCCGTCGTATAAAATCCGTAAAGCTCCGCCGCGTCCTCACGGACCGCGAAGTATGTGTAGAGCAGGACCTCGTCTTTGCCGACGATCGCGGAAAGCGTCGTCGTGCTGACGGTCAGCTTATAGCCGACGCCGCCGCAGTCGACGACGGCGACGCCGTCGGAGGCGAGAACGAGCTTTCCTTTAAGATAATAAAACATCGCTTTTCCCCTTTATTCGGAGGCGGAAGCCTTTTTTCTTCTGCTTCTTCTGCTTCTGCGCCGCGTGAAGTCGAAGGCGCAAACGCCCGCGAACGTGACGAGCCCCGCGGCGGATATGATGCCGCCGTATATGACGCACTTCGGGCGGTACTCCATCGAGAGCGTGTGATGACCGGCGGGGACCGTGAACGCGATGAGCGAATCGAGCACCTTTATCGGCTTGACATTCATGCCGTCGACCTTGATGACCCAGCCCTCATCGTACGGTATCGTTGTGAAGACGAGCTCGTCGCCGTCATTTATGTCGATCGTGCCGTAGAAGCTGTCCTCCGTATAGCGCTCGATCTCGTACGGGCTCCGCGCGAGCTCCTCCATCGCGGACACAAACGCGTCCTCGTCGAAGTAGTAGAAGTATGTCGGGTCGTTTTTGATATAGAGCTTGTCGCTCTCAGTCATCCTGAGTTCGACCCGCATGACCTCGCCCTTCGTGTGTGAGCCGAGGTCGACGATGCGGTAGGTCTCGTTTCCGTAATATGTCGAGAGCTTCCTGCTGTTGAGGTAGAGGTCGGACTCGCGGATGTAGTCGCTCGGGAAGAAGCAGTAGATCTCGCCGTCCTCGGGCGCGGTTATGGTGTAGATGACGCGCCCCTTCGGCTCTGTCGAGTCGTTCGTATACGCCTTGTGCCCCGTCGTAAACGAGAGGGTGCAGTAGCTGTCGGTCTCATCGTCTATATTGACGGGAACGAATATCTCTGTCGGCTCGCCACCGCACATATCGCTCACGATGTCGTTCATGCGGACGAACGGAGACTCAGCCTTATCGGTTGAGGTTTCGGGGTCGGTGCCGGTCGTGAACATATAGTCGATGAGCGACGGGCTGACGCCGTACGCTATCGGGAGCGCGTAGGGATTGTAGTACGCGTAAAGGCGCGGCTTCGACGTGTCGCCCTGATACTCGAACTTTTTCTCGTAGAGGTCGGAGACGTCCGTCCCCGCCTCGGAAACGAGGTATTTTATGCCGAACAGCGAGTCGACGACGGGCGTCGAGCCGAGATATTTCGACCAGTGCGATTTCGACGAGAGCCCGAGCCTTGCGAGCAGCTTTATCGTCGAGGCGTTGAGCGTAGAGGTCGAGTTCGATAGTCCGCGGAAGCCGAGGGCGAGCGGGTCGTTTGTCTTTCTGTGCAGCGTTTTTTCCATCCTGTAAAAGGAGCTGTCGCTGTCCTTGACCATGTCGACGATCGGCTGCACGCGGTCGACGAACGAGCGGTACGACGTCCGCGACGAATAAACGACGTCGTCCCCGAGGGCGACAAGATTCAAAAGCCCTCCGACAAACGATTCGAGGATAACGATCGAGGCGACCGCGAGCGCGACGCCGTCCTGTGCGGTCGACGTCATGTGATAGCGCAGAAGGATCAGGAACGCGGCGAAGAACGCGAACGAGAGCCACACCGTCTCATAGTCGTCGACCCATGTGTACGTGTCCAGCTTTTGCAGTATGAGCAGCAGCACGACCCAGAACCCGACGACGGTGACGACCGTCTTCATCTCCACTTCCTTTATATACATAAACGCGCGGTACGCGGCAAATATCATGAAGAAGCAGAGGATGAAGCTGTATCTGTAATTGAGCCAGTTCGGGCGCTGGAACCCGTGCCACACAAGGTCGACCGCGGAGATCGTGAAGGAAAGGACGAAGAAGACGGACATCACGAAAACCGAGATCTTTTCGCGGAGCGGTATTTTCTTGATGATAAAATATATCGGAAGCAGTATGAGCACGAGCGTGCCGCAGTACACGAACGGGAGCCCCTCGGGGCGGACCGTGTCGTAGCTGCCGATAAAGAGCTTTGAGATCAGATCGAGCAGGTCAAACTTCTGGTCGAGCGTCCATTTCGGATTCGAGAACGTCGTCTTTCCGAACGTCAAAGAATAGTACGCGCTCCAGAGGATGACGCACGACATCGAGAGCACGAGCGCGGCAGAGCCGCCCATGCGCAGGAGCGATTTGCCGAAGTGCCCCTTTTCACCCGACATGTTGCGCTCCTCGGGGTCCATCGTCGCGTACGCGATGAAGAAGTAGACGAACACGAAGATGCACATCATGTACCCGATATAGAAGTTCGACATGACGGCGAGCGTCAGCGAGATGACGAAGAGGCGGAAGCGGTGATACTTTATCATCCGTTCGATGCCCATGACGATCAGCGGCAGGAAGATGAGGTTGTCGATCCACATCGTGTTGTGCTGCTGGACGACGGCGTACGCCGTTAACGCATATATCGTCGAGAATATAACGACGGAGACGCGGTTCAGCTCCTTTTCCGGGGTCCTGTACTGGAGAAAGATGCCGAACGTGAGCCCGCAGAGCCCCGTCTTCAAAAGAAACATCACGAGCAGCGCCTCGGTTATAAGCTCCTTCGGGAACAGGCACACGAGGAACGAGAACGGCGAGGCGAGATAGTAGGCGTAAATGCCCATGAATTCTCCGCCGACAGCTCTGCCGAAGCAGTATAGGAAGCTCTGCCCGTGGAGCACGATCTCGCGGAGCTGCTCGAAATAATAGATGTACTGCCCGTTCAGGTCAAGGACGAGCACGCTGCCGTTGCCGAAGGGGAAGGTCCCCATCGCGATGTATATCAGCCACATCGTCAGCGCGGGGACAAGGAAGGAGAATCCGAGGTACCTGTATTTTTTCACCCTCTCGTCTCCAAGCAGCCCGGGAAGCCGCTTTTTCTTTTTGTTTCCGCCCCCGGCGCCGTCGGCATCCGGCTCACCGCAGGCGTCGGCGCTGCCGCCGCGCGAAAGCTTCGCTTCCTCCTCCGGGGTGAGATCGAATTCGTCAAAGCCGCATTCGTCATCTTCAGGCATATCAACACATGAAGACGCCTGCCCGGCAGCGCCGGATGTCTCCGGCTCGGCTGAGGTGTCGGGTATTATGTCCGGGACGGCGGGCGCGCCGCCCTCCGGTTCAATTGCGCCCGGATCGGTGGGCGCGGGGGTGCTTGTCTTTTCGTTTTCTTTCATATTCAAGATCCTTTTCTCAATGTCGGATCACCGGTCGTCCGTTTGGGCGGGGGAGCGCTTTTTTACGGCGTGCTCGAGCTTTTCGCGCGGCAGCGTCATGTCCCTCCCGCAGCCGAGACATACGATGCGCACATCCGACCCCGCGCGGATGACGCGGAAATCGGCGCAGCCGCAGGGGTGCGGCTTTTTGAGCTTCAGCGTGTCTCCGGGACACAGCGGGATGATGCGGTCCTTTGCCATACGTCTTTATGCCTGCCCGGTAAAAAAATGCACAATAATATATCATATTATATCATAGATGATGTGCATTTGTAAACCCCGGAAGCAAAAAGAGATCGCTCCCGGGCGAAATAATGCGTTCCCGCTTGACATTGACGCTATTTGTGATAAAATAATACGCGTAAAAACCGAAGAGGAGGCGCATATGCCCCTTAAATTTGATATTGATCCCGTGCGCCGTCCGCGCGGCGCGGGGACGGAAGGCGGCGGCGCCGCCCGCGGGAACATAAACAAAATTTGAAAATCACCTTTTCGGAGGAGAAATAAATGGCATTTCTGAAAGAAGACAAAAGGACACATTACTGCACGGAGCTCACCGAATCCGACATAGGCAGCCGTGTGACCGTGAACGGCTGGTGCGCGAAGCAGCGCAACCTCGGAAGCCTCATCTTTATCGACCTGCGCGACCGCTCCGGCATTATCCAGCTCGCGTTCGACGAGAACACGAAGCAGGACGTCTTTGAGACGGCATCGACCGTTCGCACCGAGTACGTTCTCTCGGCGTCGGGCGTTGTCCGCTCGAGGGGCGCGGACGTAAACGCGAACCGCGCGACCGGCAGGATCGAGATCTACGTCGACACGCTGAAGATCCTCTGCACGGCGGAGACGACCCCGTTCGAGATCGTCGACGACAAGAACATCAGGGGAGACTTGCGCATGCAGTACCGCTATCTCGACCTGCGCCGCCCGTCCATGACTGAAAATGTCATAATGCGCTCGAAAATAACGAAGCTGACGCTCGACTATTTCCACGACCACGGCTTCCTCTATATCGAGACGCCCGACCTCATCCGCCCGACGCCGGAGGGCGCGCGCGACTATCTCGTGCCGAGCCGCGTCTATCCCGGCAGGTTCTACGCGCTGCCCCAATCCCCGCAGCTTTATAAGCAGCTTCTGATGTATGCGGGCTTTGACCGCTACATCCAGCTCGCCCGCTGCTTCCGCGACGAGGACCTGCGCGCCGACAGGCAGCCCGAGTTCACGCAGATCGACCTCGAAATGTCGTTCTCGACCGAGGACGACATCATGGATATAAACGAAGGCTTCCTCAAGTACCTGTTCCGTCAGCTCTTCGGCGTGGACCTCACCGAGAAGTTTCAGCGCATGACGTGGCGCGAGGCTATGGAGCGGTTCGGCTCGGACAAGCCCGACCTGCGTTTCGGCTTCGAGCTCTGCGACTTAACGGAGCTCTTGCGCGGGACCGCGTTCCGCGTCTTTGCCGGGGCGATCGGCGCCGGCGGAAGCGTCCGCGCGATCAATGTCAAGGGCGGCGCGTCGTTCACGCGGCGCGAGATAGATTCGCTCGGCGAGTTCGCAAAGTCATACCGCGCTAAGGGGCTCGCATGGGCAAAGAAGGCGAACGGGGAAGTCTCCTCGTCGTACGCGAAGTTCCTCACCGAGGAAGAGAACTCGGCAATATACGAAAAGATGGGATTTGAGGACGGCGACTTGATCCTCATCGTCGCGGACAAAAACGCGGTAGTGTTCGACACGCTCGGCGCGCTGCGCCGCGAGTGCGCGAAGAGGCTCGGGCTGCTCGACCCGAAGGATTTCAAATTTCTCTGGGTCACGGAGTTCCCGCTGTTCGAATACAGCGAGGAGGACGGCAGGTTCTACGCGATGCACCATCCTTTCACGGCGCCGATGGAGGAGGATATCCCGCTCTTCGACACCGATCCCGGCGCGATGCGCGCGCGGGCATACGATATCGTGCTGAACGGCACGGAGCTCGGCGGCGGCTCGATCAGAATAAGCACGCCCGAGATGCAGTCGCTGATGTTTGAAAAGCTCGGCATCGGCGAGGAAGAGGCAAACGCGAAATTCGGCTTCCTCATGGAAGCGCTCAAATACGGCATCCCGCCGCACGGCGGGCTCGCGTTCGGCTTTGACCGCTTAGTCGCGCTTTTGCTCGGGTACGAGGATATCCGCGAGATAATCCCGTTCCCGAAGGCGCAGAACGCATCCGAGCCGATGTCGAAGTGCCCGTCCGAGGCGGACCCCGCGGCGCTCGATGAGCTCGGGCTCATCATAAAGCCGCAGAAATAACGCGTACACAACGCAAAACCGCATCATTTTTTGCGGAAAAATGAAAAATAATACTTGACAGAAGAACCCTTCGTGTGGTATACTGACACTACCTCTGCGGAGGGCTCTTTTTTTGTGCCTTCGTTCCGCGCCACGGTCCGGACATGAAACGGGGTTCCCCGTCCGAGGGAGGTACGATGTAACTAAAAAAAAATCAGGAGGTGCCGACCAAACATGAGAGTCAAAGTAACACTTGCCTGCTCAGAATGCAAGCAGCGCAACTACGACACGATGAAAAACAAGAAAAACACTCCCGACAGACTTGAGCTCAACAAGTACTGCCGCTTCTGCCGTAAGCACACTCTCCATCGGGAAACTAAGTGATCGGGGAGATGCTGAGATGAAGAAAAACGCATGGAAGATACTCGCGGCGATTATTTCGCTCGCGGTTATGCTTTCTCTGTCGCTCGTCCCCGTATTTGCGGATGAAACGGACGCGGGGACAGGTACCGCCGAGGTGACAGAGGCGGACACGGGCGCGGAGACGGATGCCGGGACGGAAGCGGACACTGAAGCGGACACGGCAGACGGCACGGAGACTGCGGAAGGCACGGGAACGGAAACAGCCGAGGGTACGGAGACCTCTGCGGCGACGGGCTCGGGCAGCAGCTCGACCACGACGCAGACGAAGACGACGCACTACGGGCTTGTGACGATAATCATCGTCGCCGTTATCCTCGTCGCTTTTGCGATCTGGGCGCTTGTCAACCGCGAGAAGACCGCGAAGCTCTGGAGGTCGTTCAAGAGCGAGTTCAAGAAGATAGTATGGGCGGATCCGCACGATACGCTGAAAAACACGGTGCTCGTCGTTATCGCGATAGTCGTGTTTGCGGCTGTGCTCGGAGTCATAGATTATCTTCTGTCGCTGCTCATCGTCGCGATCGGTACTGCGATCTGACAGAGATGTCATGAGCGATATTAATGAAATGAATCTCGGTCCGCGCTGGTATGTGGCGCATACCTATTCGGGCTACGAGAACAGGGTCAAGGCGAACCTTGACAAGATCGTTGAAAACCGCGGGCTCGGGCACCTGATCTTTGAGTCCGTGATTCCGACCGAGACCGTCACCGAAGTCAACGGCGACGAGACGAAGACGACGGAATCGAAAATTTTTCCGTGCTATGTGCTCATCAAGATGATAATGACAGACGAGAGCTGGCACATCGTCCGCAACATCACCGGTGTCACCGGTTTTGTCGGACCCGGGTCGAAGCCCGTTCCGCTGACGGACGAGGAGGTCGCCGCGATCAACCTTGAGACGCATACGGAGCGCTCGGCTATCGAGGCAGGCGACACGGTCGATATAATCGACGGACCGTTCGTCGGTTTCTCGGGCACGGTGCAGTCGTTCACGCCGGACGGCGCGAGCGTCACCGTCATCATTTCCGCGGCGGGCAGGGATATGCCCGTAATGATGGAAACGAAGCACATCAGGAAGAAGTAAGGTTTTTTAAGTGGGAGGGAGAAAATTTTTTTGTGATTCTCCCGCACGTCACCACAAGGAGGTAAACTGAAATGGCAAAGAAAATAACGGGCTATATAAAGCTCCAGCTTCCCGCAGGGAAGGCAACTCCCGCGCCGCCCGTAGGTCCGGCGCTCGGTCAGTACGGCGTTCCGATCCCGAACTTCACGAAGGAGTTCAACGAGAGAACGAAGAACGATATCGGTCTCATCATTCCCGTTGTCATCACGGTCTATGCCGACCGTTCCTTCACATTCATCACGAAGACGCCGCCGGCGCCCGTCCTCATAAAGAAGGCGTGCGGCATCGAGTCCGGTTCGGGCACCCCGAACAAGACGAAGGTCGCGAAGATCAAGCGCGAGCAGGTCAGGCAGATAGCCGAGACAAAGATGAAGGATCTGAACGCGGGCTCCGTTGAGGCAGCCATGAGCATGATCGCGGGTACGGCGCGCAGCATGGGCGTCGTAGTCGAGGACTGAGCGGAGGTGACACGTAATGTTTAAGGGCAAAAAGTATAAGGAAAGCGCAAAGCTCATCGAATCCTCGAAGCTTTACGACACGAATGAAGCCATAGATCTCGTCCTCAAGACGGCTAAATCCAAGTTTGACGAAACGATCGAGCTCCACGTCCGCCTCGGTGTTGACTCCCGTCACGCCGACCAGCAGGTCAGGGGCGCCATCGTCCTCCCGAACGGAACGGGCAAGACCGTCCGCGTCCTCGCTATCGCGAAGGATGACAAGGCGGATGAGGCGAGAGCCGCCGGCGCCGACTATGTCGGCGATCAGGACATGATCGACAAGATCCAGCACGAGAACTGGTTCGATTACGACGTCATCATCACGACTCCGAATATGATGGGTCTGCTCGGACGTCTCGGTCGTGTGCTCGGTCCTAAGGGACTCATGCCAAACCCGAAGTCCGGCACGGTCACGATGGATATCGGCAGGGCTATCAAGGAAGCCAAGGCAGGTAAGATCGAGTACCGTCTCGACAAGACGAACATCATCCACTGCCCGATAGGCAAGGCATCGTTCGGCACCGAGAAGCTCACCGAGAACTTCACGACGCTGATGGACGCCATCATCAAGGCAAAGCCGGCTGCCGCAAAGGGTCAGTACATCAAGAGCTGCGTTATCGCATCCACGATGGGTCCCGGCATAAAGATCAACGCCGCAAGGCTCGGCTGATCACGGATTTAAAGATCAAAAAAACGGGGGCGCTTCCCATACGGAAGCGCCCGTTTTTTTGCGTTGGCGATTTTTACGCGTTTTTGCAATTTTGCAATGTTTTTTATATGCATCTGCGATCTCACCCGCTTGATTTATTTGCGCCCGTTTTTTCCCGCGGCGGCGCTTTAAGCTTTGACCGTGATCTCCTCCGCCGCCTTCATTATGACGGCGCGTTCGGACAGGCGGCGGTGTTCGCCCTCGATTATAATAAAATTTTCGTGTCCCTTTCCGGCGAGCAGGACGATGTCCCCGGGGCGTGCTTCCTTCACGGCGTATTCGATCGCCTCGACACGGTCCGGGATGCAGACAAACGGTGTGCTGCGGTCCTCGAAGCCGACGAGAATCTCGCGGATGATCTCCATCGGGTCCTCGAAATCCGGATCGTCTGAGGTGAGGATGCAAAAATCGGCGAGCTCCGAGATCGCGCGCCCGACGGGAGCGCGGCGCGAGAACGTCCGCCCGCCGACGCAGCCGACGAGCACGACGAGGCGCGTGGGCGAATATGCGCGCAGCGTCGAGAGCGCTTCGCGCAGCGAGAGCTCGTTGTGTGCATAGTCGATGATGAAAGTCGCGTACGGGAGCGCGTCAACGACCTCGAACCGACCGATGGGAGATGTGACGGCGAGCGCTTCCGCGGCTGTTTTTATCGGGATCAGGAACCGCCGGGCGACGCCGATCGCCAAAAGCGC
This sequence comes from uncultured Clostridia bacterium, assembly GCA_947624995.1. Lineage (GTDB taxonomy): Bacteria > Bacillota > Clostridia > Oscillospirales > CAG-272 > DTU064. Next base: position 48,579 of record CANQMS010000007.1, on the reverse strand, counting down.
GTTTTTGACGCTGAACATACCCGGACTGCGCAGGCGGATCCGATGCTTTTCTCCGTCGCATTTCAGCGTGAAGTCTATACCGAGGGCGCCGTTTTCGCGCCACGGCGCAGGGGCTGCGGCGCAGAGGTCGGCGGCTTCGTCCGATGTCGAGACCGAAACGGCGAGCGCTGATGCGCCGCCGAGCATGTATGCGGCGTTTTCATCGTCCGCGTTATAGACTATGAAGCTGCATCCGAAGTCGGAAAACAGCTTTGCCTTTGTGTCGCGGTATTCCTCGAACGACGCGTGCTCATGCTCGCCGATGTGGTCGGGGGAAAGATTTGTGAAGACGCACGTGTCGAATCTGATCCCGTATATGCGATCCGTTTTTATTGATTGGGACGAGACCTCTATCACGACGGTCGTGATCCCGGACCGGATCATTTTGTGAAGGTACGCGAATATGTCGGACGATTCCGGCGTCGTCCGCAGAGTCGACGTGCGCACGCCCGAGAACATGACGCCTGTCGAGCCGATGAAGCCGGTCGGTATATTTGCGGCGTTCAGGATGCTGTAGATCATGTGGCACGTCGTCGTCTTGCCCTTTGTCCCGGTGACGCCGATCACGGTCAGCTTTTCAGCCGGTCTGCCGTACAGCTCGGAGGAAACGAGCGCGAGCATCCGCCGCGTGTTGTCAACGGTGATAACGGCGGCGTCCTCCGGCAGAGACAGCGGCTCCTCGGCGAGAAATGCGCGGCAGCCGCGGTCATAGGCGTCCCGCGCGAAGCGGTGCCCGTCTTCAAAATCGCCGCGGAGGCAGACAAAGAGAGCCCCCGCGGTGCAAACGCGAGAATCGTATTCGACGCTGTCGATCTTCATGCGGCTGAAGCGCTCCGGCACTTTTACGTGAAGGGCGGAGAAGAGCTGCTTCAGGTTCATAGACGTGCCTCCAGCGCGTCGATAACGGCGAGCGCGTCGATATAGCGGTTGTTGGCGAGCTCCTCGCTGAAGAGCCCAATTATATACGTCTTGCCCTCGATGTCGGCGGAGGCGATCAGCGCGAAATCATTGTCGTCGGCGGAGCCCGTCTTGAGCCCGGTCGCGTACGGCGAATAGTAGCCGCTGTACGGGTCGAGGAGCTTGTTCGTGTTGACCCACGTATTTGTATGACCGCTCGCGTACGTGACGTCGTCCTGACGCATCCTCGCGTACTTCATTATAAGACTGTTGTGGACCGCCATATCGGCGACGATAGCCATGTCCTCTGCGGTCGTGTAGTGCTCCTCGTCGGGGTAGCCGTCCGGCGTGACGAAATGGCTGTTTTTCATGCCGATCGCGGCGGCGTATCTGTTCATGCCTTCCATGAACGCCGCGACGGCGTCCTTGCCGGACATCTCGCTGTCTCCGGCGAGCTTTTTCCCGGCTGCGGCGGCGAGCACATGCGCCGCGTCATTGCCGGACGGGAGCAGCATGCCCTCCGCGAGCATCTCGGCGGACAGCGTGTGAAACGGCTTTACGTATGCGAGCGTGGAGAACTCGCCGAGCATCAGAAGCTCGTCGCCGGGCGTCACGAGCTCGTCCGGAGAGATGAGCGTCATGGCGTAAAGTATTGTCAAAAGCTTTGTCGTGCTCGCGGGGCGGAGGTGCTCTCCCTGACCCTTGAGGAGCAGGAATTCTTCCTTTTCAACGTCGTAGACGAACGCCTGCTTCGCGTTGAGCTCGATTTCGAGCGGCGTCTTTGAGAAGCGGAGCTCGTCCTCGGGCTCGGTCTCAGGCGTCGCAGTTTCGGTGCCTTCCGGCTCCGTCTGCTTCTGTGGGACCCTGTCGGTGACTTTGTATGTAGTGCCGCCGTCCCCGCCCGTGACGGAGCAGCCGTAAAGACATGCGGGCAGGGCGAGCGCGAGGGCAAGGGCAAGGGCAAGTATTAAAGAGGCAATGTGTTTTGTCTTATTTTTCATATCTTTTCATATCTTCTCATATGATTTTTCATACGCGGCGAGGAATTCGGGCGAAAACCCCTTCGGCGTGCCGCCCGCCTCAACTATGGAGCGGTAGGCGAGAACCTCGAGCGAATCTATGATGTACGGCGCCGACGGCGCAACGAGCGGCAGTTCGGTGCAGCCGAGGATGATGCAGTCGCAGTTTGCGGCGAGCATTTTTTCGGCGACGCGGCGGAAGAGCACATCTCCCCCTGGCACGCCCGCCTTTACGTAGTCATATATGATCGAGTCGACGAGGGTCTGATCCTCTCTCCCCGGCGCCGTACACTCGATGCCGCGGTCGGCGAGCGCGCGCAGATACAGCCCGCTTTTGACCGTCCCCTCTGTCGCGAGCAGCGCGGCGCGGCGGAAACCGCGGCGCGCGGCGTACTCAGCCGTTTCCTCGACGATGTTCAGGATCGGAACGCCGACGCCTGCCGTCAGCCTGTCCCAGAAGAACTGCGCCGTGTTGCACGGGACGGCGATGACGTCCGCCCCCGCTCCTTCGAGCGTGCGTGCATCGGCGAGCATGGACGGGAGCGGGTCGTCCTTACTTTTGCCGAGGATAAAATCGGTGCGGTCCGGCGTGTCCGCACGGCTTGTGATTATTATGTTAAGGTGGTCACGGTCGCGTTCGGCGAACGTGCGCTCCGTTATGAGCTGATAGAAAAACACGGTCGCGGCGGGCCCCATCCCGCCGAGGATGCCGAGCTTCTTTTTGTTATGCCGCGGGATAATATCACGTCCTTTCGCGAAGAGCTTCTGCGCCCGATAATATCCTTTAAAGTATACCACATCCGCGCCGTAAAATAAACCCCTTTATCAAAAAAAGGGCGTCAAAAAAGCGGTACGGACCGAACAGAATAAAAAAGCTCCGCGAAAAAGCCCGCGCGGGGCTTTTTCACGGAGAAGACTGCCGGGAAAGATTTTGCCCGGAGCTGAATATATCGCCGCGCGGCGGTCAAAAATCAGTTCCGGAGGTGAAAAAACATGACAGAAACATACAGCGCGAAACGCGCAAAGATCCTTTTTTCCCTGTTCGAGTATATGTCCGCTTTCCTGATAGGCGGGGTGATCTACGGTGCGCTCGAAACGATTTTCCGCGGGTACACGCACCCGTCGATGCTGCTGACGGGCGGGGTCTGCTTCGCGGGACTGTACGCGACGGACAAGCACTGCCGGGCGAGGCTTTTATACCGCGTTCTCATAGGCGCGGCGATCATAACTGCCGCGGAGCTGTGCGCCGGGCTCATATGCAACGTCTGGCTCGGGCTCGACGTGTGGGATTACAGTCGGTTCCCGCTCAATTTCATGGGGCAGATATGCCCGCTGTTCTCGGCGCTCTGGGCGCTTTTGACGCTGCCGGCATATATGCTTTCCGCGATGATGCGCTCCGCGCTCGGCGTACACGGCGCGAGGTCTTACTCCCCGCTCCCGGACGGAAGCTCGCCCGCGGGACCGTCTTCTTCGGACTCCGAGGTCTCCGCGCCTCCGCCGGACGTGCCGTAATACGGGTCGATCATGTATTCCTTGATCTTCGGGAAGGCGACGTACGTTTCAATCAGCATCATTATCGCCGGCGTGATCACGAACGGGAGCACTATGCCGACGGGGATGTATGTGCCGAAGATCAGGTAGTTGATCGCGATGACGACGACGCAGCCGAGGAGCCCCATCAGGTTCCGCTTTATCGCAAGCAGCGTGAAGATCGCGGCGTTCTTGAATATTTTGAAGAGCGGCAGGTCGAACGTTATCATGATGTGGTAGATGTAGAAACGCATCATGAAGAAGAGAAGGAACATGACGACAGAGACGTAGAACATCATATACATCCAGAACGATGTGAGATTGCCCCAGAAGAAGACGACGTCGTTGCCGAGCAGGAACAGACCGAGCAGATCTATGATCCCCATCGGGAGCGCCTGCTTCCAGTTCTTCTTTATTGTGCTCCAGAAGTCCGACCAAAGGAAGATCGGCTCGCCGCGCATCATGCCGCGCGTGATGTATGTGATCCCGGCGTTGACGGGACCGAAGGTTATGAAGACGAGCGCCGTCAGCCAGAGGAACAGAAGCGTCAGCGGCGTGTTGACCGTCGTCGGCACCTGTATGCCGAAGACGCCGTACAGCGCGGCGACGACGGGCGAGCGCTCGAACATCGCGGCGCCGTAAAGCGGGATAAACTGCTGATGGTACGGCGCGGACGTCGTGATGCCGAAATATCCGGCGCGGTAAATGAAGTAAAAGAATATGGGGAAGTTGCCGAATACCATCATGAGGTTGACGGTGATGAGCGTGTTCCACTTTCTGCCGAAGAGCTTGAAGAAGTTCAGAAACGTCGGCTCAGCCATGAAATCGGGCTGATTTTTGTCGACGCCCTTGCCCTCGAGGTTGTACATCCCGAACCAATTGAACTTCTTCTTTTTTTCCTTTTTTTCTGCCATTTTATTCCTCCGATATGTTCCGCGTCAGCCCGTGTGTCCGATAAGGAACAGGACTGTGCGCGCCGCGATCAGCGCGCCCACGGCGACTGCCGCGCCGTATACCCGGCGAGGGCGGGAGCGGCTGCCGCATATGTAAAACAGGTAATATTCCGCCGCAAATGCGCCGATCAGAAGCGACGCGAACGCAATCGCGAACGCGAACGCAAACGCGGATGAAGACGCGACCGCGGACAGTGCGAGCGAAGACGTCAGCGCGCGAAAGAAAGAGACCGCAGCCGCCGGCGGACGCACGCGCTCGGCGCCGGAGATCAGAAGCGAGGCAAAGATCAGCGCGATGTCGGACCGCGTGACAGCCGTCGCCGCGCAGAAAGCCTCGGCGATGCCGTATTTCCGTGCGAACAGCGCCGCGTATCCGGCGCCGGAGGACGCGAGCGCCGCGCGGAGAGGCGCGGCGTGTGCCGCGAGCAGCAGACCCGCCCCGACCCCGACCGCCGCCGGGATCAGCACGGTCAGCGCGGCTCTCACCGGATCCGGGACCGATACAGATACTGCGCGATTTTGTGCCGTTGTCAGTGTTATCACCCCGTAAACAGGACATTATCCGGTAAAAGGTATATGAGCGCCCCCTCCGGAGTATGACCGCATACGGTACTTTCCTATAATTTTACCACAAAAAAAGCCGCATATCAACGGTTAAAACGGTAAAAACGAAAAAAACGGTCCGCCGGGGCTTGATTTCGGCGGCACGGGAAAGTATAATTGTAAAAAACGGCAAAGGGGCAGTACGGTGAGAGAGGATATAAGGAGAATATTCAGAAGGATGCCGGTGCTGAACACCGAGAGGCTCCTCTTGCGGCGCATGTACCGCACGGATGCCGAAGACATGTTCGAGTACTCGCGGCAGCCCTGCGTCACGGAATTTCTGACATGGTCGCCGCACCCGGACAAAAAATACACGGCGCGCTATCTCTCGTACTTGCAGCGCAGGTACGACGAGGGCTCATTCTATGACTGGGGGCTCATATTCCGCCGCGACGCAAAGATGATCGGCACGTGCGGGTTCACGAGCTTTTCGGAGGAGAACAACTCCGCGGAGTGCGGTTACGTTCTGAACCCGGCGTACTGGGGGCGCGGGATAGCGGCTGAGGCGCTGTTCGAGGTCATGGGCTTCGGCTTTGATGTCCTCGGTCTGCACAGGATCGAGTGCAGATTCATGATAGGGAACGAGCGGAGCCGCAGAGTCGCCGAAAAGGTCGGTATGCAGTTTGAGGGCTACCGGCGGGACGCGCTGCTCTGCGGCAACGATTATAAGACCGTCGGCGTCTCGGCGATACTCGAGGACGAGTACAGGCGCGTGCGCGCCGCCCGTCGCCGGTGACGTTCACTCCCCTCCGAGCATCTCATACATATCACCGACAGTCACAAACTCGAACCCGCGAGAGAGCAGCTCGGGGATCAGGATCCTCAGCGCTTCCGCCGTGTGCGTTTCGCCGGAAACATAGTCGTGCATCAGGATGATGTCGCCGCCCTTAACTCCGCCGAGCACCTCGTCGACGATCCCGCGGCAGCTGCGGTGGTTCCAGTCCATGGTGTCTATCGTCCAGAGGACGATGACCTTTCCGTCATCCTTTGCCGCCGCGGCGACGGTGCCGTCATAGATGCCGCCGGGCGGGCGCAGAAAGCGTGTTTTATATTGGCAGGCGCCGTTTATGGAGCCGTCCGCCGCGCGTATTTCGTTAAGGACGCGCTCTTCCGTAAAGCCGCGCAGAAATTTGTGCGAGTCGGTGTGATTGCCGATCTCGTGCCCCGCAGCTATAACGCGCGCCGTAACCTCGGGGTACAGGCGAACGTTGCAGCCTATCTCGAAAAAAGTCGCCTTCACGCCGTACTCGCCGAGTACGGCTAAAATTTCGTCCGTCTGCCTTGGGTGCGGTCCGTCGTCAAACGTGAGCGCGACGGTATGCTCTCCGCATCCTGCGAAGACGTCGTCGCCATGATAGACGGATGCGGAAGATAAAGAGACAAATGTCGAAAATTCGCCTGAAGCCGAGAATGCGCGCAGCTCCGAAGAAAAAAGCACACATATTGCGGCAAAGACGGCGGCGGCAAATGCCGCCGTTCTTTTTATCCTCCGCATATTTCATCGAGCGTCCCGAAGCGGTAGCCATCTTTTATACATGTGTCTATCAGTTCTCCGAGAATATCGGCGTTTGTCTTTGATGTCGGATGGAGGAGGATCACGGCGCCGTTGTGGAGGTTGTCCGTGATCTTTGAGAGCGCGTACTCGCGCGACGGCTGATTATTGTTGTCCCAGTCGGCGTAGGCGAAGCTCCAGAACACGGTGCGATATCCCATCGACTGCGCGAAGCGCAGATTTCGCTCGCAGAATCTGCCCTCCGGCGGGCGGTAGAATTTGGGCATTTCGTCTCCGGTGAGCTCGCGGTACGCGTCGGAAAGGCGGCACAGCTCCGCCGCGAATTCCTCCTCCGAGGTGACGGCGGACATATCGTTGTGCGTGAAGGTGTGGTTGCAGACGAGGTGACCCTCGTCGCGCATACGGAGCACGAGCTCGGGGAACCGCTCTATCATGTTTCCGAGGATGAAGAACGCGCCGTGAACGTTCTTTTCCTTCAGCGTGTCAAGTATACGGGCGACGTTGCCGTTTTCGTACCCGGCGTCAAAGGTGAGGTAGAGCACGCGGTCGGAGCTGTCGGCACTGTCGCCGTGAGCTTTGTCGACGTAAATTCCGCCGAGCTTTTCGATAAATGCCATGTTCGGGTCGGCGGGCGGCTGCGTGTGATCCTTTTTTCGGATGACATACCAGTTATACGGTCGCGTGTCGTCGTATGCGGCGCCGACGCGCGGGGTGAGGAAGATGAGCGAGAGGAACATCGCCGCCGTGAGGAATGCCGCAGTCAGCGATTTTTTATAGTTTCCGTTCATTGTTTTTCGCGTTTGTTCGCGGACCTTTCTTTTCTTTTGCTCTTATTTTTCCCGCCCGCGGTCGGCGCAAACGTGTGAAATATTAGAAAAATATCGGGGCAGCGGTCATTGCCCGTAACCGCTGCCCCGATATTATTTAAAAAAATTGTTCCCGCGATCCGAAAATGCGCCTTCGGACGAAATTTTCAGCGCGTCACGTCTCGACGACTATGTCGGCGCTGCTCTCGGCTCGGCTGCGGGCGAAGTATTCCTCCTCCGCCGGGATCCAGCGGTTGATGAAGGCGTCGACCGAATCCGGGCTGCGTTCCGACAGCCTGCGCAGCCTTTCGCCGCTTTCGACCGTCATGAACACCGAGAGCTTGCAGGAAAGCCCGATATTTGACACCGTGCCGAACGAATACGAGCCCTCGACGACGAAAAACGGCGACCTTTCGACATTTCTTTCGTGCGTGAATTTGTCCGTGTGCGGATCGTACGCGCGGGAGACAAAGCTGCCGCCGGCGGCGGAGAGCTCGTGTGCGAGGCGGTCCGCGTCGATGAAGCCGAGCTGATCCGAACGCATTCGGAAGGGAAGATAGTAGTCATCGAGGTGAACCGTGCCACAGCCGTAAACGGAGGCGAGCCGCTCGGCAAGCGTCGTTTTCCCGGCGCCGCATCTCCCGTCTATGAGAACGGCAAAGCCGCGCTCTCCGCGCACGAGCAGACTGTCGACGGCGGCGAACACCGGCAGTGCCGAGGCAAAGCTCGAGTGTACGACACGGTACGCCGGTCTGTACGCGGCGGCGTACGCGGGCGAATGGTGAACGGCGCCGCCGCCCTCGCGGAGGTAGCGCCCGACATAGGCGTCATATTCGCCGAGCGAAAACGGCGCGATATTTTCTTCGATCAGCTCGCGAGGGAGCATGAGCTTTTGCGCGAACCGTTCCTCGCTCCCCGAGAAAAGCTCCGTGCTCCCGAGAAATACGGAAAACAGCGTGTCCGGCGAAAGCCCGTCCGGAAGGGAGGCGAGATTTATCCGCGCGGCGTCCGGTCCGAGCGCCTCGACTGTCGGGACGGTGCCTGACCTCGGCGTCTTTTCGAGCTCACGCAAAAGGAACAGGCGCGCGCCCTCGCGGTCGCGGATCATGTGCCCGCCGCCGAACTCGCTCTGATAAAGGAGCTTGACCGCGTCCTGCGGCGTCATTTTTACGTATCTTTTCATGTGGAGGCACAGCGCCTCGCGGACCGTCATGACGGCGAGCCCCCGTCGTACACGTTCCCGTGGCTCATGAGCACGTCCCCGCCGCGTATGTCGATGACGCCGAAGTCGCCGCCGCGCGCGCAGCCGGGGTTGAACAGGCGCAGCGGTCGCCCGCCGCCGTCACCGGGAATGTATTTTTCGAGCTTTTCGTGCGTGTGCCCGAATATTACAAGGTCAAATCCGCGCCGCCGCGCCTCCTCGGCGAGCGGAGTCGGCGAGAACTTCACCCCGTACATGTGACCGTGGACTATGAGAATTTTGATCTCCCCGACGGTGAGCTCGACCTCCTTCGGGAAATCCGTGCCGAGGTCGCAGTTCCCGCGGACGGCGACGGGCGTCGCGCCGAACTGCCGGGCGAGCGGGATAATGTCCGCAGCCCCGTCTCCGGCGTGAATGACATAGTCAACGGGGCGGCAGCGGGAGAGCGCCTCGCGCAGCGGCAGCGACGTGCCGTGCGAATCCGAAAAAACGAGCAGCTTCATTTTATAAATCTCCTTTCGGGAAGGGGCATATTCGCCGCCTTGCGCATATAATTTATATCGGGTGACCGAATGGGACAAATAACCGAATAAAAGCAGAAAAGCGAGGTTTTGGTATGAAGATAGACAAGGCAACGGTCGACAGACTGATGAAGCAGAGCGACGATCAGCTCTGGCGCACGATACAGATGATAGCGGCGCAGAACGGGCTCAACCTGTCCGGCGTCAAACGTCCGCAGGATCTCTCGAAGCTGCGCTCCGCGCTGTCAAACATGACGGACGGCGACATAAAGCGCGCGACGGAGATCATAGAATCATATAAAAGGAACGGGAAATGACAGAGGAACGCGGGAGCCTTCGACCGCTCACCGATTCGCTCGGGGCGCTGCTCTCGAATCCCGTCGTGCTCGAGGGGCTGATCGCGGGGATCTCCGCGTTCAGCGCCTCGCGGCGCGTGAAGGACGGTAAGCGTCCGCCCTCGGAGACGCAGTCCGCATCGGGAGGGCTCCTCGACCTCTTGCCGGGGATCCTGCCTCTGCTCTCGACGTTGACCTCCGGCGGCTCAGGCGCAGTTCATGCGGACGCAGCTGCGCCGGTCGGTGATGCAGCCGAGGAGGGCAGCGGCGCAGATGCCGACGGTGCCGATCCGGTCGATGATGCGTCTCAGGTCGGCGCCGACGATGTCGATGACCCAGACACGGATGCGGATGCGCTGCGCTTTGAGCCGGCGTCAGCACCCGGCGTGTTCGTTTCGGACGGTGACAGGGCGTCCCAGCGGGAAAACCTGCTGTTGGCGATAAGACCGTTCCTGTCGGATTCGCGCCGCTCCGCCGCGGACGCGATGGTGCGCGTGAACAAGCTGTCCGGGCTTTTGTACGGGAGCGGCAGATGAGAGATTTCGGAGGTGTGTGCGGATGGTATACGTCGGTAAAAACGGACCCGACGGGGGAGAGGATGATATGAGGCTGCCGCCGAAATACAGCGGGAGCGCATTTTCCGCGGACGGCGAGGCGCGCCCGCTCGACCCTGACGGCGAGGCGCTCCGCCACGCCGAGGAGCTCTTCCGGCGCGGCTATGTCTTCGAAGACAGCGGCTCGGATGGCGAGCCGGCAGCGGAGCGCGGTGGCGAAGCTGTCCCCGTCAGCGAAAGCGCCGCCCGGCAGGGGCTCGCGCAATCGCCGCCGTCGCAATCGCAATCGCCGCAGTCACAATCGGCGCGATCGGCGCAATCGCCCCGATCGCCCCAATCGCCGTCGGCGCCGGCCGCCGCCCGCGGCAGCGAGCGTGGACTGATCTCGGAGCTGCTCGGGCGGATAACGACCGAGGAGATACTTATCGGCGCGATCATCCTAATACTCGCGCTGAACGGGACGGACGACGGGCTGCTGCTTATGCTCGTGATCCTGCTTTTCTGTTGACTGCCGGGCAATCGGGGATTAAATACATATGATCGAGGCGGCGCCGCTTGCCGAGATGATGTTGAACGCCGTGTCGGCGGCGCGGTCCTTGAGCCACTCGGGGTAATACCCGCTCGCGGGCGCGGTCAGCGTAACGGAGACGGACGCCGCCGTGATTTCCTTTGAAAGCTCGCACCCTGCCGCGTACGCGAGGGACTCCGCGAACATGATGTCCGCCGTGTGCGGACCGAAAAAGGTCTCCTCCGCGTCCGGAAGACCGCGGCGCCTCTTCGCGCTCACGGTCAGGACGGCGTCGGCGCCCGTGTGATGTGCGCTGAGCGTTAGGTCGCCGTCCGCCGCGTAGCCCACTGCGGACGCGGCGGCGGAGAGCATGAGATGAAACGAATAGATGTCCGTGCATACGGTCGCGGTGTCGGTGACGGTGTCGTCCGTTCTGAGGACGAGCCTGTGCCCGAGCGAACGCAGCCTCGGCAGCGCGGACTCGAAAAATCCGGAAAGAAGCTCCGAGAAAAGATGCTCGGACGGTGCGCGGGAGCGGAGAGTAGCGGTGTTTGCGGAGATCAGCGTGTCGTAGAGCTCGCGCGTCCTCGCCTCGCTTTCCGGGTCCCTATATACGGCGGCGAATTCGCGCGCCGCCTCCTCGTATATTATCCCCGCCGGGACGGATGATGCGTTCGGATAAATCCGCATGACGCTGCCGCGGAGCTCGACTGTCAGACAGTCGACCGCCTCGCCCGGGAAGCGGAGGCGGATCACGCGCTGCCCCGCGGCGCGCGCGGCACAGCACTCCACATACAGCGTGGGGAAGAGCGTGTATACATCCGCCCCGCATATAAGCGCGGCGCATGTTTCGTGCGCCGCGTCGTTTGCGTATATGATCCTGCCGTCCCCGTCGGCGAGGACGAACGGCACGGCGCCGCCGTTCGCGCGCCATGATTCGGAAAACTGTTTGAAATCTGCCATGTCAGTGCCTCATGATGTCGTATTTGCGATCATTCCGCGGCGCCGTCCGTATCTGAGGGCGGCGCCGGTTCGGGTTCGGTGTCAGGCTCTGTGCCGGGCTCGGGCTCCGGTTCGGTATCGGGCTCCGGCTCGGTGTCGGGCTCCGGCTCGGTATCGGGTTCAGGTTCGGTATCGGGCTCAGGTTCGGTGTCGGGTTCCGGCTCGGTGTCGGGTTCGGTATCTGTGCCCGGTTCGGGATCGGCATCGGATCCCGGGTCGGGCTGCGGCTGCGGATCGGGCTGCGGCTGCGGATCGGGCTGCGGATCCTGCCACGGTTCGCCCGTACCGTCCGTATCATCGGTGTCGTCGGTATCGCCGTTGTCATCCGTATTGTCGCCTCCGGTGGACGGCGGCGCCGCCGTGCTCTCGGGCGCGGTCACGACGTAGTAGCTGTATATCCCGTTTTTTATGAGCGCGTCGACCGCCTCGGATTCGATGAAGGCGACGTCGCCGCGTATCACGAAAGCGAGGCTGTAAAGCGAAACGCTGCTCTTTATTGAGGCTGCTCCGCGGTCGATTTCCCCGAAAATTTCGGATTCGTATTTCGGTGCAGGTTCGCCTGCGCCGCCGTTATCCGTTCCGGCGGCGTCTGTGTCCGTGCCGGCGGCGGCGCCGTCGCCGGCGCCGCCGCTGTCCCCGTCACCGCCGACGGCTTTATAGGACCAGTCGAGGGCGCGCGTGTCGACGGCGAGCGCGCCCGCCGCAACTGCGAGCGAATCAAGCGTCTGCGACATCGAGGCGTCCGAAAAAACGCCGATCGGGAGCGCTATGCATATCTTCATGTCCGGGACGGACGAGCGAAGCTTTTCGACTACCGCGAGAGCGGATGTGCCGCCGTCCGAAACGGAAACGCCGGAAATGAGCGCCTCGTCCGCGCCGAGCAAGTACGCCTCGGCGATGACAGCCGTTTCATACAGCATCGTCGCCTCGGAGATCACGGGGTCCGTGCTGCCGGCGTATGTCATATCGTAATAAACCGTTATCCTCGGTTCGATGCCGTGCGCGGCGGCAGCCGATCTGATTTCGCCGAGCTTTTCGCCGAGGTCGGGCAGCCCGGTCGACTCCGGCTGGCGCGACAGCGCCTTTGCGGCGGCGGAATCGTAGAGAAGGGTGCCGTCGCCGTCCGTCAGCGGGACGGTCACGGCGTCGTATCCGGCGTCGTACAGCGCGGCGGCGCTGCCGGACGGTATCGTAAAGCAGCCGGAACGCATGCTCGAATGTTTCTGCGCCGCGTCTCCGACCGAGGGAGTTTGACCGGGGTCGCCGCCGCTGTCGGCTGTGGCTGCGGGGGCGCTCCCGCCTCCGTCAACCTTGCCGCGGAGATAATTGCCGAGCAGGATTGCGCCGACGATGCAGACTATGACGAATATCACGATGCCGAGCACGGTTAAATTTATTTTCAGCTTCCGCTTGCCGTAGCGGCGCTTTTTGCCGTAGTGCTTGTACTGTATCGGAGCGTGATACGGTTTGTTCATCGCGCACTCCTTTCACTGTGTCATTGCGGCGACGGCATCCTCACTCGCCGTAGAAAAAATTGTCGATCGTTAGCGTGCGCCAGAAATCGGTCGCGGTGATCTCCATATCCTCGCCCCTGTCATCCACCGCTTGGCGGAATTTTCCGGCGGCGTACGTGTCCCCGAGAGTTGAGATGTTCTCGTTGATATAATCCTCGTCCGGCTCGAGGCGGAGGATTATGTGATATCCGAGCGGGGACGAGATGATGTCCGAAAGCTCGCCTATCTTGAGCGCGAACGCGGCGTTCTCGAACTCCTCGATCAGCTCGCCGCGGACAAAATAGTAGCCTTCGGGGTTCGTTATCATCTCCGGGTCCTCGCCGTAATCGGCGACGAGCTTGTCAAAATCCTGACCGAGCTGAGCGAGTAAGAGCACGTTCTCCGCCTCTTTGCGGTTGTCCTCGGGCTTCTCGCCCTCGTCGTTCATTATGAGCACCTGCTTTGCACGGCAGAATTCGCCGGACTCAACCGCGGCGCGGACCGTGTCCGCGTCACTCTTTATGCTGCCGTCTTCCTTCATGGCTTCAAAGAGGCGCTCTTCGACCTCGAGCTCGGACATGGCGAAGCGATAGACAGAGTGCGTCATGTGCGCGGCGGCGATCGCATCAAGATACGCGTCAAAGCCGCCGAAATCTTTCTCGATCGAATCGTTTATGGATTCGACGACTTCCTTCTGCACGGCTCCGCTCTTATAGTCGATGCCGTGGTCGAGGGCGAGCGAGAACGTCGCGTAGCAGCGCAGGAGCGCTGCACGGACGAGATCGTCGATCACGTAGAACATTTTCGACTTTTCCTTGGCTCCGAGGCTGCGCCAGTATGAATCGCTGCCGCCGTCGTACTCAGCCTTGAAATTCATGAAGAAATATCTGTACTGCTCGAACGGGACCTCATAGTCTCCGATGATGAGCACGGTCTCGGTGTCCTCCTCGGTGCTCTCCGGGAAGTTGTATTTGCTGCATGAGGCGAGCGGAAAAACGAGCGCAGACAGCGCAAGAACGAAAGATATTATCCTACAAAATGCTTTTTTCATTATTTATGTAAAGGCTCCCGTAAATAATCGTATAATCACCTCTATTATATATCTTGCGGGCACATAAAGTCAACTGTTTTTGCATTATTCGCCGACGGGCGCTTCACCTGCCCGGAAATCGGGAAAATATTTTTCGGGTCCGTACTTGAAAAGCGGGCGCGCGTATGGTACAATGCGTTTGTAGCACATTTGCGGTACAAAACGAAAACGGAGGGTCGGCAGGATGGGACTGAATAAACCGACAGTCGAACTCGGAAAAATAGTAGACGAATTTTCGCTTGAACCGGTATTTATGCCCGAGGACGGGCGCGAGCGCGAGATAACGATAGCGGAAGTGAACCGCCCGGGTCTTGCGTTTGCCGGATATTTCAACAGATTTGAGCCCGCGCGCATACAGCTCGTCGGGATCGTCGAGCACGCGTACCTCGAGTCCATGGATCCGGACAAGCGCAAGCTCATGCTCGCGGATTACTTCTCGAAGCGCCCGGTCGCCGTCATAATCACGAGCGGCAACAAGCCGTCCGAGGATATGACGGAGATGGCGGAATATTACGAGGTCCCGCTGCTCCTGACAAATCAGCTTACAAGTGAGTTTCTCGCCGCGCTGATAGCGTCCCTGAACCTGCATCTCGCTCCGCGCATCACGATCCACGGCGTGCTCGTCGAGGTATACGGCGAGGGCGTCCTCATCCTCGGCGACAGCGGCATCGGCAAGAGCGAGACGGCGATAGAGCTCGTCAAGCGCGGTCACCGCTTTATAGCGGACGATGCGGTCGAGATCAAGCGCGTGTCCGCGGTGTCGCTCGTCGGCACCTCGCCCGAGCTGATACAGTATTACATAGAGCTGCGCGGCATCGGCATCATCGACGTCCGCCGCATCTTCGGCATGGGCTCTGTCAAGGAGACGGAGAGGGTCAACATGATAATCAAGCTCGAAACGTGGGAGAAGGGCAAGACATACGACCGCTTCGGACTTGAGACGGAGTACACGAACATTCTCGGCATCGACGTACCGACGACGACGATCCCGGTCCGTCCGGGGCGCAACCTCGCCGTCGTCATCGAGATAGCCGCGATGAACAACAGACAGAAGAAGATGGGCTACAACACCGCCGAGGAGTTCAACAAGAAGCTGATGGACGTGTACGGCGGGATCTCGCCCGGAGTATAAGACCCGCATAAAAATATCCGCCCTCCCGGCGGTTTGCATAAATAAAATAAAAAGCACAGAGTAGGCGTGTGCGCGTAAAGTGTCCCGGGGACGGGGAGTTGCCCCGGGGACGAAGAGAAATCGCGGTGCGCACGCCGCATCCCGCTGATGCACAAGGGAAGACTGTTCCTCCCGACTGCGATCTCGGCGGAAAAGGAGGAAAAAGTCTATGGAAAGACAGACAAAAACACAAGCGAAAGCGAAAAACAGGGGCCGCACGGCGGCGAAAAAGATCACCGCACTTGCGATGATGACCGCGGTGAGCGTCGTCCTCGGCATCATCTGCAAGAATCTCTTCACCGTCGCCGTCGTTTACAGGTTCACGCTCGAAAATCTCGGAGTCATAATGGCGGGGATATTCGTGGGACCCGTGTCGGGCGCCGCAGTCGGCGCCGCGGTCGACATCATAAGCTGCCTTTTGTCGACGAATCCTGCCGTCAACCCGGTCCTGACCGTGGGGGCGGCGTGCGTCGGAGCGACGGCGGGGATTGTTTTCCGCGCGCTTCGGCGGCGTATTCCGGGGCGGGGCAGCTATTTTATTGCCGCGGCGTCGGCGCACCTTTTGGGGCAGATTATAATAAAGCAGATCGCGAAAATGATAATGTTCGGCATGCCGTGGTTCGGCGTATTTATCGCGGCGGGATTTTCGGCGATTGCCGTCGTCATTGAGGGCTCTGTCATAACGGCGCTCTCGAAAAACAAACAGATCATGAGGTTTTTGGAACAGGATCATGAATTATGATGAAGCCTTATCATATATACATTCGGTCTCTTGGCGCGGGAGCCGCCCTGGGCTTTCAAGGATAGAGGAGCTTTGCCGCCGCCTCGGCGACCCGCAGGACAAGCTCCGGTTCGTCCACGTCGCGGGCACGAACGGGAAGGGCTCGTTCTGCGCGATGCTCGAATCCGTGCTGCGTCACGCGGGATATAAGACGGGGCTTTTCACATCCCCGTTCGTCACCTCGTTCTGCGAGCGGATACGCGTTTTGGGCGAGGATATAGGCGGGGAGGAGCTTGCTGAGGTCACGGAGGCGGTGAAAAAATGCGCCGACGGGATGGCGGACCCGCCGACAGAGTTTGAGCTGATCACGGCGATAGCGTTCGAATATTTCAGGAGACGCGGGTGCGAGATCGTCGTGCTCGAGGTCGGCATGGGCGGCAGGCTCGATTCGACGAATATCATAAAGGCGCCGGTGCTCTCGGTCATAACCGAGATATCGCTCGACCACACGGCGATCCTCGGCGACACGGTGGAGAAGATCGCCGCAGAGAAGGCGGGAATAATAAAAAAAGGCGTCCCCGTGCTGTTCACGGGGACGGACGGCGGCGCGCGCAGCGTCGTCAGATCGGCGGCGGGCGTGCTCGGCTCGCGCTGCTGTGAGCCGGACTACGGAGCGCTCTCGGTCTTATCCTCATCCGTTGAGGGAAACCGCTTTATTTATAAGGGCGCCGAATATGAAACGCGCCTTGCCGGCATATATCAGCCGCAGAACGCCGCCTCCGTCGTCGAGGCGGCACATATACTCGCCGGGCTCGGATATAGCATAACGGAAGAGGACGTCCGCGCCGGGCTGCTCTCGACTTTGTGGCACGCGCGGTTCGAGCTTCTGCGCCGCGACCCCGTAACGATCTATGACGGAGGTCACAACCCGCAGGGGGTCGAGGCGTCGTTTCGCAGCATCAACACGTATTTTCCCGGCGTCCGCGTGACGGCGGTGTCCGGCGCGATGGCGGACAAGGACTACCGTAAAACGGTCGGGACGGCGTCCCGCACGGTCGCAAGAGTGTATACCGTGCGCCCCGACAATCCGCGCGCGCTGTCGGCGGAGGATTACGCCCGCGCGTTCCGCGAGGCGGACGTCGAAGCTTATGCGTGCGGCAGCGTCGCCGAGGGCGTCGCGAGAGCCGCGCGCGACGCGAAGGAGAATAAGCGGCCGCTGTTTATATACGGCTCGCTTTATATGTACGCCGACGCGGCGGATGCCGTCTCGGCGCTTGGAGGAATATGAGTGAAAAAGAGGTTTAGGCATATACTTTTGGCGCCGCTCCTGCTTGCCGCCGTCCTTTCGCTCGCCTCCTGCTCGGGAGGGGAGCTGTACAGCAGCATCATGTCCTCGTTCGGCTTTGATATGAACGATTACGAGGCGGAGGCGGTCGTTCGCGTTGTTCCGCCCGAGGACGCGGGATATTCCGAAATTGAAAAGATGATCGGCATATTAACGCTCGACAGCGCGCACATCGCGCCGTTCGAGAACCCGAGGGAAGCGGCGTCCGGCAACCGCGACGCGATACTGAATTATATGCTGAATACGAGCTACTCGGCGTACAGCGGGAACTCGGAGCTGCTCGCCGAGGCGTCGCGCGAGTACCCGCAGTACAATATCACGACGCTGATCCCCGAGGCGGACCTCGAATCGACCGTTTACCGCTGGTTCGGCGGCAGCTCGAGCGTCAAGCACGAGAGCTCTGCGCGCTACCCGTATCTGTCGCGCGTCGGCGCGTATACGGCGGCGGGGCAGCCGATGCAGGTGACCGTCACCGTCGATATAAATAACTGCGTCGAGACGGAGCACACTTACAGGGTGTCCTTCTCCCTTACGGACGAAAACGGAGAGACGGAGTCATACTCGGCTATGATAATGAAGCGCGAGGATGAGACGATGTATATGAAATATCTTCGCACGGAGGAATAGCGGCGCATGGAGGCTGTATCAAACGAACGCAATTACGGCGTTGACCTCTTCCGCATCGTGTCGATGCTGATGGTAGTGACATTGCACGTCCTCAACCGGGGCGGCGCGCTCGGCGCCGCCGCGAAGGGGAGCGCCGAATATTACGCGGGCTGGGCGCTCGAGATCATATGCTACGGCGCCGTCGACTGCTATGCGCTCATCAGCGGCTATGTGTGCTACGGCAGGCGCCATAAATATTCGCGCGCGCTCTACGTGTGGGCGCAGGTGTTTTTCTATACGGCGCTTGCTGGCGCGATATTCCTCGGCACGGGGATGTGGGAGGCGACGGGGGAGGCGGTCGCGTACTCGTTTTCGCCAATATTCCACAATCACTATTGGTATATAACGTCTTATATCGGAATGACGTTTTTTATCCCATTCATGAACCGCGCCGCCGAATCGGTCAGCGGTCGGGACGCCGCGATCTTCACCGGAGCGTCCGTTTTGCTGTTCATGACCGTACCGCGGTTTTTCGGCACATCGGCGTTCACGCTTTCGAGCGGGTACAGCATGATATGGCTGATCATCCTTTACATGATCGGCGCGTTCATCCGCCGCTTCCGCATAGGGGAGGGCGTGCCGCGTCTTGAGATACTGCTCCTCTGCCTCTGCTCGTGGGCGGCGACATGGGCGGCGCGCGTGTTTCTGAATTCGGACACACTTGTCAACTATATATCGCCGACGATATTTATTGCCTCCGCAGGGCTCCTGATCGTGTTCTCCCGCCTCCGGATAAAAAACCGTGTTTCGATATGGCTGATAAAGACATTTTCTCCGGCGACGCTCGGCGTCTATATTATACACGTCAACTATTTTATCTGGCGGCTTTACATGCTGAATTTCGCCGTCGGCTTCGCGGGCGGCGGGCTTTTGCGTTATCTCGGGCTCACGCTCGGATCTGCGCTGTCGATATATGCCGTGCTGTCCGTCGTCGATGTCTGCCGCATAAAGCTCTTTGAGCTTTGCCGCATCCCGCGTGCTCTCGCGGCGTTTGACAGATGGATCGACCGGCTCGGTGACGGAAAGGCGTCAGTCGAATAGGCTTCTGATTATTTCAATGATGCGGAATTTGACGACGTAATGAGCGTCCTTGCTGTCCGTTATTATCCTGTACTGTGACGGGGTGAAGCCCGCGTCGGTGAACTCTTCCTCCTGCTCTGCCGCCGATACGGCGGGTTTTGTACACATCCGCGGGAAGAGGACGCACCACCAGTTGTGACCCTCGCCCTCGCCGATGATGACGCGAAGGGAGGTGTATGTCCCTGCCGGGAGCGTCACGGTCCCGTACGAGCGGCGCGGATATTTTTCCTCGGTCAGGCTCGCCGCGACGGATTCCGTGTGACCCGCGTCCGTGACGACTTCCGCCGCGGCACGCTCGATCTCCGGCAGGATCGAGCGCATCGCGTCCTCCGCGTCGGCTTTCGTCTCCGTGTCGGCGAGCGCTTCGCCGACGACCTCGAGGATCTTGTCGCGGACGCGCAGCTTCAGTGACTGGTCGTCCTCGCTGTCGGAATTTGCGATCACGTGCAGGCGGATGAAATTGTCGTACAGAGAGAGCTCCGAGCGCGTCGGAAAGAAAGAGGAAAGGGAAGCGGTGAGCAGCACCGCGACCGAGAGGATAAGTATTTTTTTCATGCTCCGTACCTTTTTGAAAAATGTTTCGGTGACATGATTTTTGCCCGCTCCGGGACGGTATATTCGCCCCGGGGCGGTTTTTTGCAAAAAAGCGCCGTCGGTTTTTCATTTTGCCGTGCAGTCCTCATTTTTCGCTTGACACGGAAGGCGGGCGGTGGTAGAATGTTTGAAAATTGAAATAATTCTTTGGAGGTTGACTGTGGGACTTATAATTCCCGAGGGCTACAAGAGCGCGCTGACCGTGCGCCAGACGCAGGAGGCTATAAAAAAGGTAAAGGACTTTTTCGAGCGGGACCTTGCGATACAGCTTTCGCTGACGCGCGTGACCGCGCCCGTGTTCGTGGACGCGGGCAGCGGGCTGAACGACGACCTGAACGGATATGAGCGCCCGGTCGATTTTCTCCTGCCGACGGGCGAGCACATGGAGATCGTTCACTCGCTCGCAAAGTGGAAGCGCATGGCGCTCGGACAGTACGGATTTTCGGTCGGCGAAGGGCTTTATACGGACATGAACGCCATCCGCCGCGACGAGGAGACAGACAATCTTCATTCCGTGTTCGTCGACCAGTGGGACTGGGAGAGCGTCATCCGCCGCGAGGACAGGAACAGGGAAACGCTGCACCGTTATGTCCGCCGCGTTTACCGCTCGCTCCGCCACACCGAGAACTACATAGCGACGGAGTATTCGTTCATCGACAGGCTGCTGCCGGACGAGATAGAGTTCGTCACCTCGTCCGAGCTTCTTGAAATGTATCCGGGAGCGTCCCCGCGCGAGCGCGAGTACCGTGCCGTCCGGGAGCACGGCGCAGTGTTCGTCGAGGGGATCGGCGGCGCCCTCGCGGACGGCAAGCCGCACGACGGCAGAGCGCCCGATTACGACGACTGGACGCTGAACGGCGATATAATCGTATATGACCCGACGCTCGACTGCGCGTTCGAGATATCGAGCATGGGCGTCCGCGTCGACGGCGAGACGATGATGCGCCAGCTCAGGCTGTCCGGCTGCGAGAAAAGGGCGGAGCTGCCGTTCCACCGCGCGCTGCTCGCGGGCGAGCTGCCGTATACGGTCGGCGGCGGGATCGGTCAGAGCCGCATGTGTATGTTTTTCCTGCGCAAGGCGCATATAGGCGAGGTCCAGTCGTCATATTGGCAGCCCGACGTCCGCGCCGCCTGCAAGGTCGCGGGGATCGAGCTTTTGTGAATATGGTTATATGTGAGGGGGAGCTTTTTTGGAAAAAAGCTCCCCCTCACGCTCCCCCGCAAAAAACTTTACGGCAGGGATTGTATTAGGTTTTTTATAGGCTGCGAGAACGACGTGATGTTTTTTCGTAGTCGTTTGTTCAGTCCACGTTCTCGAAGAGGTTCAAGTCAAACCACCGGTGGCGGGACTTGAGATAGCTGATGCGTGCAGAGCCCGCATCAGCCACGAGAACGACGTGATGTTTTTTCGTAGTCGTTTGTTCAGTCCACGTTCTCGAAGAGGTTCAAGTCAAACCACCGCCGGCATAGTAAAAGCGCCCCTTGTGGGCGCTTTTACTATGCCGGTGGCGGGACTTGAACCCGCACGCCGTTGCCGGCAAAGGATTTTGAGTCCTCCTCGTCTGCCAATTCCAACACACCGGCTCGTTGATGCCTATTGTACCACAATTTCATCTGTGATGCAAGTGCTATTTTATTTTGCAGGCGAGCTTTTTTGCCTTTTGATGTTTGCGGGCTCCGATTTGTCGGCGACGGGCGGAGGACGTGAGAATTCGGAAATAATAAAAAAATTTTCCGCGCCTCCGTGCTTGTTGACAAAAGTGCCGATGTCGGGTAAAATATGATACGGGGCGGAGCCCCGCATCATATAAACGGGAGCCGACATTTGGGAAGATTTTTTTCAAGCGGAAAAACACATAAAAAGACAATGGTATTCGTCGATTACGAATACTGGTTCTATACATATAAGACCCGGTTCTCCATGAGACCGGACCCGATCTCTTGGAGGGACGAGCTTTACGAATCGTATGACGTTTCGGATATAATGGTCTTCGGCGATTTTACGATGCCGGAGATGGCGGGCGAGCTCTCGAAGCTGCGCGAGATAACGAGCACGATAATCGAGACGGGGAACACGTTCGGCGGGCGAAAAAAGGATATGACCGATTTCGTCATGCTCGACTATATTTATCAGTGCGCGGCTACCCGGCGCGACATTGGGCGCTACATCATCTTCACCGGGGACGGGCATTTTCAATCTGTTGTGCGGTATATCGTGCAGAAGATGAAGCGCGAGGTGATCGTTTACGGCATACGCGAATCCTTTTCGGGTCAGCTCCGCCTCGCGGCGACATCTTCCGTCGAGCTCACCGGCGAGAGCGCATACGTCACCTGCTGCCGCATGATAATCCGCAACCTCGCCTATGCCGAGGGAGATCCGTCCATAATCCCGACGTTCAACGGCACCGTAGATGCGGTGGCGCGGCAGAACGGGATCTCGCAGGAGCGCGTCCGCTCGGCGCTCGTACGGCTGATCAACGGCGGGTACGTGATACACAAGACGCGCGAGGTCGAAAAGGGAAAGACGGTAAAGACCGTTGCCGCCGACTGGGACCGCCTCGCCGCCGAGGGGAAGCTCGGCTTCATAATGGCGGCAAAATAAATGTATGCGCCGAAATAAAGAGCGCGGGAGAAAAAATTTCTCCCGCGCGTTTTTTTGTCTCGGAGCTGTCAACAATCATATAGAAAACGATCGACCCGGGGGGATCTTATGACGGCGGACGGCAAAAGACGGTTTTTGATAAATTTTGCGTATTTTATATGTGTTGCGGCGCTGATTTACTTCTTTTTCAAATTCGCGGTGGGGCTGCTCTTGCCTTTTTTCGCCGCATACGTGATTGCGGCGATGCTGCGCCCGCTCGCGGAGGCTGTATCGGGGAAGACGCACCTGCCGCACAAATACGCATCTCTGCTCGTCGTCGTCCTGTTTTATTCGACGGTCGGCGCGCTTCTGTTCATCCTCTGCGCCGAGCTCGTCGATTTTGCAGGGATTATGATCGGTCGCCTGCCGGAGTTTTATTCGTCGACCGTCGAGCCGACGCTCAGGTCGCTGCTCTCGCGCCTCACCGGGACTCCGAACGATCCGGACAGGTCGCTCTACTCGATGATAAGCGGGCTGACCGACGCCCTCTCCTCGTTCGGCGACATTTTGTCCGAGCTCTCCGCGTTTCTGGTCGGGCGCGTGTCCGAGTTCGCTATGGCGATGCCGGCGACGGCGGTAAAAATCGTTTTTTCCGTCATAGCGTCGTTCTATTTCGTCGCCGACTACGGCGTCATATCCGATTTTATCAAAAGGCAGCTCCCTAGGTCCGCGGCGGAAAAGCTGCATGACGTGAGGCTCGCGGTCCGGGGGATCGCGCTGTCGTACGTCCGCTCCTATGCGATCATCATGGGCGTCACGTTCGGCGAGCTGCTTTTGGCTTTTATGATCCTGCGCGTGCCGGGCGCCGTCCTCCTCGCGGCGCTGATCGCGGTGTTCGATATTCTCCCCGTTGTCGGGACGGGGACCGTGCTTCTGCCGTGGATCGCGGTCGAAATATTCGTCAACGGCAACTACGGCATGGCGGCGGGACTCGCCGTCTCATACGCTGTGATCTTCCTCGTGCGCAACGTGATCGAGCCGAAGATCGTCGGTCACGGCGTCGGTCTGCATCCGCTCGCGACACTCGCGGCAATGTTCGTGGGGACGGCGCTTTTCGGCTTTGCGGGGCTCCTCGGCTTGCCGATACTTGCGGCGCTGCTCGTCGATCTGAACGACCGCGGCGTTATAAATGTGTTCAACAGGGAGGATCGGAACGGACGGGGAGGGGGCGCTTAAAATGTTTCCTCCGCCTTAGGCTTTGTGATGCGGACGGCACAGACGGTCGCGTCGTCGTCCCTGCCTCCCCGGCGCTCCGCCTCGCGGATGATCGCCGCGGCGGTGTCCTCCGCCGCGGCGTCTGCGGAGTCCGCAAGGAGGGAGTAGAGCCACGCGCAGTCGCCGTCGTCCTTTGTGATCCCGTCCGAGACGAGCACGACGAGGTCGCCGGGAGAGAGGTCGACCGTCGTTTCCTCCGCGTCGAGCGCCTTCATTATCCCGACGGGGATCGTGCGCGAGCTGATCTTATAGACGCTTGAGCCGCGCACGACGTATGACGGTGCGGCACCCGACTTTATGAACCTGCCCTTGCCGTTGAGCAGATCGAGTTCGAACAGGTCGACGGTCGAGGAGCACTCCGAGCCTCGCGCGCGCAGAAAGCAGTTCAGCATTTTGAGCGTCACGGAGGCGGAGTTCCCGGCGGACATCATTTTTTCGATAAAGAGCGCGCACATGCCGGACGTCAGCGCCGCCTCGCGTCCGCTGCCCATCCCGTCCGAGAGGAGCACGCAGCGGCGGTCGTCGCGGCACTCGAAGTCGACGGCGACGTCTCCGTTTGCGGTGCTCTCGTCCTTCTTTGACTGAGATGTGCCGATCACAGCGTCGAAAGCGCGCGCCCCGGTGAGCGTCGCATTTATATAAGCGCCGGACAGCTCGAAGCTCGGCGTCCCGAACCTGCCGCCGCAGGCGCGCTCCGCGAGGCGGCGCAGGTCATCCTCTCCGATGTGCAGCCCGGAGAGCCTTATGTCGGAGATAAAGACGGTGCGCCGTCTCTCGCCGAAGACGCAGACGCGGCGGGCGCTGATCCTGTTTTTGCGCAAGAGCTCGGAGAGGGCGGACGAGAGACGCGCGTTTATCTCATATTCGCCGTCGCGCTGCGTGATGACGTCGCGCAGAACGGCGGACATCGCGCCGTAATCGAACGCCATGATCTCCGTTTTGTCGCGCTCGATCAGGTTTTCGAGCATTCCCGAGTACCCGAGATTTATTCGGTCGATCAGCGCCTCCGGGTCCCGGCAGTATTCGGACAGCGCATCCGGGACGTCGTCCGACGTGATGACGCCGGATGAATAAAGAGTCTCCGAGAGTCTGTAAACGGCGTCCGAAAGCTCCGCCGAGTGCTCAGTCCAACAGAACTCGCGCCCTCGGCAGCGCCGACAGTGCGCGGCGCTCTCCGCCTCGGCGGTCTGCCGTATGTCGTGGACGCTCGGGCGGCGGAGCCTGTCCGAGAGGCGGAAGAGCATTTCGGAGAGCGCGGTGAAAGCGTCTGCCTCGGATGAGAGCCTCGATCCCGTCTCCGCCGTGCGCTCGCGCTCGGCGGCGAGCAGCGCCTCATGCGGCACCGCATCGTCACGTCCTTTGCGGTCGGAGACTGTTATTATCTCGGCGGCGAAGAGCGCCGCCGTTAAAACGCCGCCGACGATCAGCCCGGGAGCCGTCGACAGCACGTTGAGGTAGCCGCCGGCGTAGACGGTCCACGAGAGCGACACCATGACGGACACCGCGACCGCAAAATACGCGGACGCGCGGTAAAGGAGCCCCGCCGAGACGGCGGCAAGCGCGAATATCGGCACGAGCGGCACGGGCATGCACAGCCCGCAGAACAGCCCGACGACGGCGCCCTTGATCCAGCCTCGCTTAGTGGATACGTACTGGACGAGCAGGAATGAATATACGACCGAGAGGTCGATCGAGAGCGGGGCTATGCCAGATAGCGAGAACGCGAGCGAAACGGCGACGGCGCCCTCTCCCGCCTCGCGGTAGATTCGCAAAAACGACTCCTTTTTCTCGGTCAAAGCACCGTAGTATAGGAGCGTTAACGCCGGGCAGAGCGTACACATCAGGACAAAGCAGCCGAGCGAGGCGAGCGAAAATCCGCCCGCTATCGCGGCATACGCGCCGAGCGCGGCGCCGCCGATGACGGATATCGCCATTCGAACGCGCAGCGAGCCCTCCGGCAGCCTCCTCCCCTCGCGCGCCTCCCCGGGATACAGCGCGCCCGCGAGCAGGCGCAGTACGAGAGTCAACGTGTAGGCGGCGAGGCTGATCAACACGTCACGCCCGTCGGCGAGTACGCGCAGTATGGCGCCGACGTAAGCCCAAACCATCGTCTGCCCGCAGGCGGCAAAAAATGCGATGCCGAACGGCGAGGCGCCGAACGTCACCTTTGTCCCCGCGAGCATGAACGCGGCGACGGTGCAGAGCGCCGGCTTTAATATCCGCCACAGCGGCGCGGGGACAGCATCACCGGCGGTGAGCACGTCCCGCTCGCGGACGGCAGAGACCGCCTCCGTGACGGCTTTTTTCAGTTTGTTCGTTTTTTCCTTGACGCGGTCAAGGAGGCGGGCGTATTTTTCCGAATTCATCTTCCCATAAACTTCCTTTGCTTTATTTTCCGTGCGGTGAATAACATTTTATACCGTGCCCGGCGCGCCCGCGGTCGAAGCGGACGTGTCGGGGCGGGGAAGTTTCGGGGCGCGATTAGCGGGGAGTTGTCGGAAATGTCGGCGAGGTTCAATTTCCCGTGTGAGGAATATCGTCTCCGCGCAAAAACGGCTCAGAGAGGGGAGATTTTATCGGACGAAAGACAAAAAGCGACGCCCGCCGCACGGTTTTGCGCGCGCGGCGGGCGGGTGTTGTTGATTTTTCGGTCGGGGCGGGTGCATTTACTTCTTTCTGCCGTGCCGGTCAAAATTTCGGTCGAGAGCGCGCTCCGTCAAGGCGAGCGGGATAAACATAAGCGCGATCTCAAAAAACACGGCGACGCCCATGGCAACGGCAAAGCCGTCCACCCCAGGAATGAGAAAGGCGGCGAGCGCAAGCGCGCCGAGGTCGGCAGGGATCATAGATAGCCCGAAATAAAGCCAGAGCCTGCCGCAGTATTTGTGCGCGAACTCCCACGTGTCGCGGCTCATCATCGAGCGGCGCGTCCTGTATCCGAAGAAATAGTTGATTTCCTTCGGTGCGTGCTTCATGAAGTATGCCCCGAAGCCGACCATCGAGAGCGGGACGACCAGCGACACGGCAAACGTCCAGATATAGATGCCCATGTTTTCCTCCGATATAAATTTCCCGATAAGACCGGGGGAGGCATTTTCCCGAACGCCTCCCCCGAAAGATCTTTTATTCTGCGGTATTGCCGGTGCTGCCGGTGCTGCCGCCCTCGTCCCTCAGCAGGGAGCCGAGCAGAAGGCGACCGAGCTCCGAGTCACGCCCGAGGATGATCGTCTTTTCGTTCCCGTTGAGGGATGCCTTGAGCGCGTCGAGCGCGCGGACGAACTCGTAGAAGTCCTTCTTGTCGTCGCTGTCATAAGCTTCGGCGAGCAGGCGCATATATTCCGCCTCGCCCTCCGCCTCGATGGCGGCAGCCTCCGCCTCGGCGTTGGAGATGATTATGTTGACCTGCTTGTCGACGTCGTTTCTGATGAGCGACGCCTGATATTCGCCGTTCGCCGTGTATTCGGCGGCGATGCGCTCGCGGTCGGAGATCATGCGGTCGTAGACCGCCTGTTCGTTGTCGCCCGGGAGGTCAAAGCGCTTGATCTTGACGTCGATGACGTCGATGCCGTAGACTTTCGCATTCTCGGCGACCTCGTCGGTGATCCCGGCGTATATGTCGTTGCGCTCGCTCGCGTCCTCGCGGTTGATGATGTCGTCCTGTGCGAGCGTGCCCATCAGGTTCTTGAGCGCGTTGTACGTGAGTGCGTTCAGGCGCGTCTCGGCGGAGCTGATCGTGCCGAGCGTCTGATAGAACGTCTGCGGCTCGGATATCTTCCACGTGAGGTAGCTGTCAACGGTCATGCTCTTCTGGTCCGAGGTCAGAACGTCTGACGGGGGGATGTCATAGAGCAGCACAGTGTCGGGGAAGCGGCGGACTTCATCGACGAACGGGATCTTGAAGTGGAGTCCCGCCTCGTCCGTGACTGATTCGATGCGGGAGAAGCGGAATACGCACGCGTATTCGTTCTCGGCGACGGTGTAAAAGCTGTTGCAGAGCACGACGACTGCCGCGACCGCGACGACCGCGAGCAGGACGAGCGATATTTTCTTACCTTTTGTCATGATCATTCACCCTCCTTCGTGGTGGTAGTGTTCGATGTGTCAACGACGCCTGCCGTCGCGTCTGAGACGAGGCTGTCAAGCGGCAGGAGCTTTGACACGCCGCCCTCCGAGGTGTCGATATACAGCTTGACGCCGGGGAGCACTTCGGATATCGCCTCATAATACATGCGGACGCGCGTGATCTCGGGGTTGTTTTTGTACTCGGAGTACATCGCGTTGAACATCGCGACGGCTTCCTTCGCCTCGTTGATGCGGCTCTGCTTCAGGTATTCCGCATTTTGCAGCAGCTTGTCTGCCTGCGCCTGCGCTGCGGGAATTTTCTCGTTTTGATATGCCTCCGCCTGGTTGATGACGCGCTCCGCGGACTGCTTTGCCGTCTCGACCGCCTTGAACGCTGCGGTGACCGTATCCGTCGGCGGCTCGCTGTCCTGGATCGAGATGTTCGTGAGCACAAGACCTATATCGTATTTCTCAAGCTCCGAGGTGACAAGGTCCTGGATCTGTATCTGCATCTCGGTACGACCCGTCGTCAGCGCACTGTCGACGTCGGTCGAGCCGACGACGGAGCGGAGCTGGCTCTGGACGAGATTTTTGAGGATCATGTCCGCGTCGAGAGAATTGTAGAGATATTTTATCGGGTCGGAGATCTTATATTCGACAAAGAAGTCGATGTTGATGATATTGTAGTCGCCCGTTATCATCTTCGACTCGTCGTCGACGGAGACATCAGTCTGTCCGTCCGATTTATATCCGATCTCGATCTTGCGGAACACGTTGACGGGGACGGGCGTCACCTTTTGTATTCCGAACGGGAGCTTGAAGTGCATTCCGGCGTCCGCCGTCCCTGTGACCTGACCGAACGTCGTGATAACGCCCTGCTCTTGCTCGTCAATGGTGAACCAGCACGTCGACGCGAGAATTATCACGAATACCGCGACGACCGCGATGACGGCGTAGCGTTTGATCTTCCCGGGGTCGAGGTGCTTTTTCGTTTTGTCAAAAAAGCTGTCTTTTTCTCTCATATATTGACCTCTCAGTCTGATAAATCGGGCGCTTTTCGCACCTGTTGAAAATAGTATACCACACGTTCACGTGATTGTCAATAGTATTCTGAAGAAATATCAAATTTTTTTGACCGACGGAAAGTTTGCAAAAACAGAGCTTTTTCGCACTTGAACTCGGGCGCGGCGGCGTGTATAATTATGAATGAGAAAAGCTCGGGAGGGATGCGCGATGAGCTCCTTTGAGGATAAGGTTTACATGGAGGAGGCGCTGCGCCTCGCCCGCGAGGCGGGAGAGGCGGGCGAGGTCCCGGTCGGCTGCGTCATAGTCCGCAATGGAGACGGCGGAGAGAGGGGAGAGGTGATCGCGCGCGGGAAAAATGCGCGCGAGGCGGAAAAAAACGCGCTCTGCCACGCGGAGATCGCGGCGATAGACGCGGCGTGCCGCGCGCTCGGCGGCTGGCGGCTCACGGGCTGCACCCTGTACGTGACGCTCGAGCCGTGCCCGATGTGTGCCGGCGCGATAATAAACGCGCGCGTCGACCGCGTCGTCTTCGGGGCGAAGGATCCGGCGGCGGGCGCGCTCGGCAGCGTCATAAACATGTGCTCATACCCGGTCGGAAAGCGCCCGGATGTTGAATCCGGTGTGCTCGCGGATGGGTGCTCGGAGCTTTTGCGCCGTTTCTTTGCCGCGCGCCGTGCCGGGCGGGAGGGGAGCGGAAATTGAAAAAGCTCTTATTTATTTTCGGCACAAGACCCGAGGCGATCAAGATGTGCCCGCTCGTAAACGAGTTTAAAAATCGGGGGTGCTTTGACGTTTCCGTTTGCGTCACGGGTCAGCATGAAAAGCTCCTGCGGGACGCGATGGACGCCTTCGGCACCGTGCCGGACTTCGACCTCGGCATAATGCGCCCGGGGCAGACGCTCGGCGGTATAACGGCGCGCGTGCTTTCCGGGATGGAGGAACTGTTCGCGTCATACAGACCGGACCTCGCGTTCGTACACGGAGACACGACGACGTCTTTTTCCGCGGCGCTTTCGTGCTTTTATCACCGCATTCCGGTCGCGCACGTCGAGGCGGGGCTGCGCACACACGACATATTTTCCCCGTTCCCCGAGGAATATAACCGCCGCGCAGCGACCTTGATCGCGAAATACCACTTCGCGCCGACGGAGAAAGCGCGGGAAAATCTGCTCGCGGAGGGCGTGCCGGAGGGGAGCGTATGGGTGACGGGGAACACGGTCGTTGACGCGCTCGCAGCGACGGTGCGTCCCGATTACGAAAGCACGGTCACAAAGTGGGTCGGCGGCAGTCGCCTGATGCTCCTGACGGCGCACCGGCGGGAAAACCACGGCGAGCCGCTGCGGCGGATGCTTTCCGCGGCGCGGAGCACCGTGCGCGAGTTCGGCGACGTGAAGCTCGTTTACCCCGTGCATCCTAACCCGGCTGTGCGCGGCGCGGCACGGGAAATATTCGGCGGCGAGGAAAGAGTGCTTTTGACAGACCCTCTCGGCGTATACGACTTTCACAATCTGCTCGCGCGCGCGTATCTCGTCCTGACGGACAGCGGCGGCGTGCAAGAGGAGGCATCCGCGCTCGGCGTCCCCGCGCTTGTGATGCGGGAGAAGACCGAGCGCCCGGAGGGCGTCTCGTCCGGGGCGCTCCGCCTCGTCGGGACCGAGGAGGAGGGGATCGTCCCGGCGTGTCGGAAGCTGCTTTCCGATGTCGGGGAGAGAGAAAAAATGGCGCGCGCCGAAAGCCCGTTCGGAGACGGGAGGGCGTGCGCCGCGATCGCGGACATAATATGCGAAAAGGCAAGGGAAGGGTCGTTTTCATGACCCTTCCCGATTTTTATTTTTCAAAACAGTCGAATATTTCCCGTGAGCTTTGGCAGAAGCGGCAGAGCGAGAGACATTCTTCCCGCATGAAGCCGCCCGAGACCGTCGAGACGAGCAGCGCGCGGAGCGCGTCATAGCAGCCGCAGACGTTATATATCGCGATCGGCTTTTTCATCTGCCCGAGCTGAGAAAGCACGAGGACCTCGAAAAACTCCTCGTATGTACCGATGCCGCCGGGCAGAACGGCGAACGCGTCCGCCGAGTCCTCGAGCAGCGCCTTGCGCTCGCGCATCGTCTCGGTGAAGATAAAGTCGGTGCAGCCGCGGAACAGCACGCCGTCCGTATCGAAGAATTTCGGTGCGATGCCGACGAGCGCGCCCCCGCGCGAGGCGGCGCCGCGCGCCGCCTCACCCATGACGCCGTGCGCCCCGCCGCCGAAATAGAGCGTATGCCCGCGCTCGGCGAGCTCCTCGCCGAAGCGGCGCGCCGCCGAAAGATATTCTTTTTTTATGTCGTCGCTCGACGCGCCGAAAAGACATATATTCATCCTGCCGCCTCCCCGTCTATCACGGACAGAATGACGTCTGCGATCAGAACGTGCCCCTTTGCGGTCGGGTGCGGGTCGAGGGCGAGCGGCGCGGATGCGAGGCTGCCGCCTTCCGCGTTGACGACGCCGGTCTCCGTCTCGAACGCCGCGTAAACGTCGGCGACGCTGTAGCCGAGCGCGCCCGCGTTCTTCGCGATGATCTCGTTGAGCGCCGAGACGAGCCTGTCCGAATCGGCGTTGAGGTCGACTGTAACGTCGCCGAGCGTCAGCGTCAGCGGGACGTTGTTGTAGGGATTGTATATCGTCTGGAATATTATCTTCGCCCCCGGCGCCTTCTCTTTTATCCCGGATATTATCTCGGGCAGGTCCGCCTCAAACCGCGCGATGCCCGCCGCCGTTTCGGAATTGAATTCTTTATACGCCGAGGCAAACGCAGCCGCGCGCAGATCTTCATCCTCGATGAGCAGCGCCGTGCCGTATTTCGCGAACATATCAACGGCAGGACCGAGCACATTGTTCGCGCCGATGCTGACTGTCACACAGTCTGCGTCGCCGAAATCCGGGAGCGATGCGAACGATTCGATAAGACCGCTGCTCGTCTGCCCGTTGACGCCGCGGTTCGTTTCAACACATTCAAATCCGTCACGTGCGTCGATGCGCTCTTTTATAATGTGGGAGTACCGTTCCGCCTCCGGCGAGGCGAGCCCGTACCCGGCGGCGATCGAGTCCCCGAGCGCGACGATGTTTATCGTTTCGACTTTCGGTTCCGCCATCACGTCGTCCGTTTCGGGCGCGTCTGTTCCGGGAGCATCCGTCTGCGTGTCCGTCTCCGGCGCGTCTGTCCCCTCGTCCGTTCCGGAAACCGCTGTGGGACCGGAGCCTTCGGCGGTGCCGGAGCTTTCGGCACTGCTGCCTCCGCGTGCGCAGGAGAAAAGCGCCGGGAAGGCGAGCAGCAGTGCGAGCAGCAGAGCCGCTGTCCTTTTTATTGTCATAATTTTTTTGCCTCCGTTCATTCTTCGTCGAACCGTATCGTTTCGGACAGACCGTCATACCCGAGGACAGCGTCCGGGAAAATTGCCCGCGCCTCGCCGATGTAAGCCTCGGGGTCCGGCATGGACGGGCTGTAATGCGTCAGCCAAAAGCGGCGCGGCTCTGCCGCCTTCGCAAGGGCTGCCGCCTCGGAAAATGTCATGTGCTTTGCGGTGACCGCCTTGTCGTGCTTGTCCTCGTCGCCGTACATCCCCTCGCAGATGAAGAGGTCTGCGTCCTTTGCCTGCTCGGCGATGACGGGAACGGGGCGTGTGTCCGTGCAGTACGTGACCTTGATCCCGCGTCTGTCGGGACCGAGCACCATGTCGCGCGTGTATGTGACGCCGTCATATTCGACGACCTCCCGCTTCTGAAGCGGGCTCCAGACAGCCATGGGAATGTTGTTTGCACGCGCGCGTTCGAGGTCGAATCTGCCGACGCGCGGTATCTTTACCGTGTAGCCGTATGTCGGCAGCGTGTGATTGACGCGGAACGCCGTCACCGTGAAGCCGGCGAGCGAAAAAGTCTCCTCCCGCTCGGTTACAGGGCGGCAGATCACCTCGTACGGCAGCTCCGGCGCTATCGTCAAAAGCGCGCGAACATACCGCTCTATATGCGCGGGACCGACTACCGTGACGGGCTCCGTGCGCCCCTCGCCGCCCATCGAGAGCAGCAGTCCCGGCAAGCCGCCGATGTGGTCCGCGTGATAATGCGTGATGCAGATGACCGAGATCGGCTTGAACGGGAGCGACGCTTCCTTCATTGCTATCTGCGTGCCCTCCCCGCAGTCTATGAGCAGGCATTTGCCCTCGTACCTCATCATGCACGAGGTCAGCCACCTGTTTTTGAGCGGGATCGTCCCGCCGCAGCCCGAAAGCGTTACGTCGAGCATCTTTCGTTCACCACCTACATTACAGTTTGTCCGTATTTCATCAAAAGTATATCACAAAGCCGCCGGGAATTCAAGCATCAGGCGCCCTCTCTTTGCACCCCCGGATCTTGCGGGAAAAATATACGGACCGGTGATTTCGCACCGGTCCGTATATTTTTTACCTCTCCTCGCGGAAATACGTTTTTCCGAGCGAGGCGGGACCTTGGTTTTCTTTCTTTTTCCGCGTGCTCGCGATTATGAGCACGAGTATCGTGACGACGTACGGCGTCATTTTCAAAAGCTCCGTCACGGACGTTGCGATGCGGATCCCCGTCAGCGTCGGCAGGTTCGTCGCCATCCAGAAGAGGAGGGCGAAGAGATACGACGCCGCAGGCGTGTTTTTCGGCTTCCACGTCGAGAAGATGACGAGCGCGACGGCGAGCCATCCGATCGCCTCGAGCCCGTTCTGCGACGACCATTTTCCGTTGCTGTATTCGATGATGTAGTAAAATCCGCCGATCCCGCATATGCCGCCGCCGATGGCGGTGGCGACGTATTTGTAGAGCGTTACGTTGATCCCGGCGGCGTCCGCGGCGGCGGGGTCCTCGCCGACGGCGCGCAGATTCAGCCCGCGGCGCGTGCGCATCAGAAAGAGCTCTGCCAGTATCGCGAGCAGGATCGCGGCATAAGTCAGAAATCCGTATGAGAGGAATATCTGCCCGAACGCACCGAGGTCGAGCGATGCGTTGACGTTCGCCGTATAGACGGCGCTCGTCGCCGAGGCGACGGAATAGCTCGTGCTGCCCGTCACGCTGAGAAGGCGCGCGCTGCCGAACGTGCCGATGCCGACGCCGAGAGACGTCAGCGCAAGACCGGTGACGTTCTGATTGGCGCGGAGCGTCACAGTCATAAAGCTGTAAAGGAGCCCCCCGAGCATCGCCGCGGCGAAAGACGCGAGCAGCGGGATGAGGATGAGCAGAACAACGTTCGGGTCCTCGGTCGATCGCTCGTACACGAAGGCGGACGCGAACCCGGCAAAGCCGCCGAGATACATCAGCCCCGGGACGCCGAGGTTGAGGTGACCGCTCTTCTCGGTCAAAATCTCGCCGAGCGCGCCGAGCATTATGACCGTGCCGTAGATTATCGAGCTGTGAAGCCAGCTTATAAGAGGACTCATTTGCCCACCTCCCCTCTGCCGCGGAATATGATCTTATAATTGAGGAAAAACTCGCACCCGAGCAGGAAGAACAGGAAGATGCCGATGTTGATGTTCGCGATCGAGGAGTCGAGCGTCGTCGTGTTCATGCTGACGATCTCGCTCGAGCCCGAGCGGACGAACGAGATGAGCAGCGAGAACAGCGTCATGAATATCGGATTGAATTTCGCGAGCCACGCGACGATGACCGCGGTGAAGCCGTAGCCGCCGCCCATCGTCTCGGATATCGTGTGATCTATCGCCGAGACGTAGAGGAACCCCGCGATGCCGCATATCGCGCCGGAGATGAAAGCCGTGCGGACGATGACTCTGAATTCGCTGATCCCGGCGTAGCGCGCCGTGTTCGGCGCCTCGCCGACGACGGAGATCTCGTACCCGTGCTTCGTCTTGTTCATGTATACGTACATGAGCACGACAGCCGCGGCGGCGATCACGTAGATCCAGCCGTTCTCGTTGCCGAAAAGGGATGGGAGCGATCCCGCCTTGCGCGTTATCATCCCGAGCGCGTGTATCGGGCTCCATGTGATCCGCAGATATTTGACGAGCTGGATCGCTATGTAGTTCATCATCAGGGTAAAGAGCGTTTCGTTCGTTGTGAACTTCACGCGGAAGATCGCGGGCAGCAGCGCCCAGACGCCGCCTCCGACGGCGGCACTGACGATCATCAGCGGCAAGAGGACCGCGTTCGGCAGATCGTTGCCGAAATAGAAGAGCCACATCGCCGCCGCCATTCCGCCGGCGAGCACCTGACCCTGACCGCCCACGTTCCAGAAACTCATCTTGAACGCCGGAGCGAGACCTACCGCGATGATGAGCAGCATGCACGCCTCTTTCAGAAACGTGTTGACCGTTATGCCGTTGCGGAAGGTGCCGGAGATCATAGCCGAATATATCTCTATAATCGAAGAATCAGTCACTGTGACGAAGAAAACGCCGCAGACGAGAAGGGACAGCACGATCGCTGCCGCGCGGACGGCGACGGCGCGCGCCGGCTTGACCGTGTCCCGCCGGACGAGGCGCATCAGGGGCTCGCGCGGCGCCCCGGATCTTGCCGATTCTTTTGCATCTTTCATCTGCCGTCCTCCTTTCCCTTATTTCCGTCATTCTCTTCATTGCCGTCTGTATAGTCGCCGGCGCTTTTATCCGTATCGGACGGTCCGCCGACTTTTGTCATATACAGTCCGATCTCCTCTTTGCTCGTCGACTTTGCGTCGACGATGCCGGAGACGACGCCGCCGCAGAGGATGAGAATCCTGTCGCAGAGCTCGAGCAGGACGTCGATGTCCTCGCCGACGTATATGACGGCGACGCCCTTTTCCTTCTGCTCGTTTAAGAGCCTGTAAATTGAGTACGAGGTGTTGATGTCGAGCCCGCGGACGGCATACGCCGTCAAAAGCACGGTCGGCGCCTCCGATATCTCGCGCCCGACGAGCACCTTCTGCACGTTGCCGCCGGAGAGGCGGCGCACCGGCGTCGAGAGGGAAGGGGTGACGACTCCGAGGTCGTCGCGAACGGCGCCCGCGAGGGCTGACGGGTCCTTCTTGTGCAGGAACACGGGCGCGCCCATGTCGTAGCTCTTCAGCATCATGTTGTCCGTCATGCCCATCGAGCCGACAAGACCCATGCCGAGCCTGTCCTCCGGGACAAAGGAGAGCGCGACGCCGAGCCCGCGGATCTCGCGCGGAGATTTGCCGATCAGCTCCTCCGCCTCCCCGCCGTCGGGGTAGTAGAGGACGCTGCTGCCCGGGCGCGTCTGCTGGAGCCCGGCGATGGATTCGAGCAGCTCCTTCTGTCCGCAGCCGGAAATGCCCGCGATGCCGAGTATCTCGCCGCCGTACGCGTCAAACGATACGCCCGAAAGCGTCGGGATCCCCTCGGCGTTATAACACGAAAGGTGCTTTACCTCGAGGCGCAGGGTAGTGTTCTTCGGCTCGGAGCGGTCGATATTGAGGGCGAGCTTTTCGCCTACCATCGCCTCCGCGAGGGAACGCTCGTCCGCGTCCTTCGTTTCGAGCGTCGTTATGTACTTGCCGCGGCGCAGGATCGCGACGCGGTCGGAAATTTCCATGACCTCGTGCAGCTTGTGCGTTATGATGATGACGGACTTGCCGTCCGCCCGCATGTTGCGGATGACGCCGAAGAGGCGCTCCGTTTCCTGCGGGGTGAGGACCGCGGTCGGCTCGTCGAGGATGAGTATGTCGGCGCCACGGTAGAGGACCTTGACTATCTCGAGCGTCTGCTTCTCGCTGACGCTCATGTTATAGACCTTTCTGTCCGGGTCGACCTCGAAGCCGTATTTTTCGCATATCCCGCGTATCTTTTCCTTCACCGCGCGCATGTTCAGCCGCGATTTTCCGGGAAGACCGAGGATGATGTTCTCTGCGGCTGTAAAGACGTCGACGAGCTTGAAGTGCTGATGTATCATGCCGATGCCGAGGTCGAACGCGTCCTTTGGCGAGCGGATGGAGGCAGGCGTGCCGTTTATCTCGATCGTGCCCTCGTCCGGAAAATATATCCCAGAGAGCATGTTCATGAGCGTCGTCTTGCCGGAGCCGTTCTCGCCGAGGAGCGCCAGCACCTCGCCGCGCCGCACGTCCATCGTGACGGCGCTGTTCGCCGTCACGGGTCCGAAGCGCTTTGTTATGCCGGTGAGCTGTACTGCGATTTCGTCTTTCACGTTTTTCTCCCTACGAACGTGTGATGTAAAAGAGCAAGGGGAAACCGGGTATTCTCGATTTCCCCTATGCGCCCTTTTGGTTATTCTTTATCAGTTGCCGGTGTTGAGCTCGGTGATGCCGTCTATGCGGAGCGTGAACGAAGGCGCGCTCTGCGTGTAGGACTCGTGATAGTAGCCGTCGGAGATGACGTTGTTCTTGTCATATGTGAAGTCGCCGTCGCTGTCCGTCGCGAATGCCCATGTGACCGTCTTGCCGCCGACCGTGAACTTCGAGGTGTCGAACACGTGGAGCTTGCCGGACTTGATGTCTGCGATGACCGCGTTCACCTTTTCCTCGGTGCCCGCAGCGACGTTTTCGCCGAGCTTCGTGATCTTAACGGCATCCTGCTCGTAGCCGCCGATCCAGTTGCGGGCGATCTTGCCGCCGTTCATAGCGGTCTTAATCGCGTACTCATAGTAGACCGCCCAGTTGTTCGTGGCGGAGGTGAGGATCGCGTCGCCGATGCCGGTGAGGTCGACGTTGTAGCTGACGGAGTAGACCTCCGTGCCCTCGTCGTGCGCCTTCTGGACTGCCATCGGAGCGCCCTCGGAGTCTGCGTGCTGGCTGATAATGACGCAGCCGTCGCTGATGAAGGTCCTTGCCGCCTCTGCCTCCTTCTCGCTGTCGTGCCAGGACGAGGTGTAGGAGACGTTCATGACGACATTGTCAACGACCGACTTGACGCCGAGATAGAACGCCGTGTAGCCGGAAACGACCTCGGCGAACGGATAAGCGCCGACGTAGCCGAGCTTGATGTTGCCGTTTTCGTCCTTGTTCTTGTCGGTGAGCTTGCCGCCGTCGACGAGCTCCTTGAGCTTCATCCCGGCGACGACGCCCGATACGTAGCGCGCCTGATATACTTCGGTGAACGCGTTCGAGAGGTTGGAGAGACCCGATGACGCGGCGGTGTCGCCCGTCATGGCGATGAACTGGATGTCCTTATCCTTGTACTTTTCGGCGGCAGCCTGAGTGAACGTCTGGTGACCGTACGAATTCGTGATGATGAGGTTGCAGCCCTGGGCGACGAGATCGTCGAGCGCCGTTGCGCACGCGGCGTCTTCACCGACGGTCATCTTCCAGACGACCTTTGCGGAATCGTCGGGGTCTATGCCGAGGTTCTGGCACGCGGTCCTGATGCCGTCGATGTGCGCCTTCGAGTACGTCTCGGTGTTGTCGCCGATGAGGACGACGCCGATCTTGAGCTCGGTCTTCGTGCCTTCCTTGACGTCGGCGG
Source organism: uncultured Clostridia bacterium (assembly GCA_947624995.1). Taxonomy (GTDB): domain Bacteria; phylum Bacillota; class Clostridia; order Oscillospirales; family CAG-272; genus DTU064. The sequence continues at coordinate 10,566 of CANQMS010000007.1, read as the reverse complement.
CGACCGTCGAGACGACGCCTGACTCGCAGAGGTCCTTTGTTCCGCTCGTGCCGAAAGCCTCGGTGCCCGAGCCGCTGTCGCAGGCGACGAGCGCTGAGAGGGCGAAGACGGAAGCGAGCGCGAGCGCGATAAACTTCTTTAACATTTTCTTTTTCCTCCGAATTTTTTATATGGTCAAAAGGCAGACTTGCCTTGTGACGCCGAAAAAGGACCGCCCGCCGTCAGCGGGCGAAGACGATTTCCCCGTCATCGCTCATGGACTCTATCTTTGCGAGCGATTCGACGCGGATGCCGCGGGCGCGGATCGCGTCGCCGCCGCCCTGATACGCCTTCTCGATGACGATGCCGCAGCCGACGAGCGCCGCGCCGGACTGGGACACGATGTCGAGCAGCGCGCCGAGCGCCGCGCCGTGAGCGAGAAAGTCGTCGATGATGAGCAGGGTGTCATCCGGGGAGATGTAGTCGCGGGAGACGGTCAGCGTGTTGTCGTTTCCGTGCGTATATGAATGTGCCGACGCGGAATAGACGGAGCCGGAAATGTTCGATGTCCGCGATTTTTTCGCGAACACGACGGGACAATCGAAAAACTGCGCAGTCATACAAGCAATGGCGATGCCGGATGCCTCCGCCGTCAAAATCTTGTTGACTCCGCAGTCTGAAAAAATCCTGTGAAATTCGCGCCCGATCTCGGAAAGGAACCGAACGTCGACCATGTGGTTGAGAAATCGGTCAACGCGCAGTACGTCCCCCTTTGCAACGGTACCCTCGGACATTATTCTGCGTTCAAGAGAAAGCATGGCGGATCACCTCGGCTGACAAAGATTAGACACTGTGTATCACGTTTCCCGATAGTATAATTTTACACTTTCCTCGACTTTTTTCAATTGGCGTTTTAACGAATAATCAAGTTTTTTGCGAAAAAATCTGTGTATCTTGACTATCATTTCGCGAGCTCTCTCTTTTTCAAGTTCACATTTGCGGCGAAAAAAGCTCCCCGCAGCGCGGCTTTTTTGCGTAAGCCGCGCCACGGGGAGGGGACCGTAATGGCGCTTTACACGGTCTTATATACGACGTGCCCGTCCTCGACGGACGAGGTGACCCTGTCGCCCGCCTTTATCTTTCCCGAGAGCATATCCTCGGAGAAGACGTCCTCGACGAGGCGGACGACCGCGCGGCGTATCGGGCGCGCGCCGTACGTCGGGTCGAAGCCCTCGCGTGCTACGAGCGAGACGACGTCGTCACCGAACGTGACGTCGACTCCGATTGCGGCGGCGCGTTCGCGCACGCGCCCGAGCATGAGCGAGGCGATCTTGCGGACGCACTCGTCGTCGAGCTTCGAGAAGACGATGATCTCGTCGATCCTGTTCAGGAATTCGGGCTTGAACGTGCGCTTCAGCGAATCCGTGACGGAGGCGCGCATACGGTCGAATTCAGCCTTTTTGTCCGTGTCGTCGGCGAATCCGAGGCGGCGGTGCTCGACGATGTCGGCGGCGCCGACGTTCGAGGTCATGATGATGACGGTGTTCTTGAAGTCGACGCGCCGTCCCTGGGCGTCCGTGAGTATGCCGTCGTCGAGAATTTGCAGGAGAATGTTGAAGACATCGGGGTGAGCCTTTTCGATCTCGTCGAACAGCACGACGGAGTAGGGGTGGCGGCGTATCTTCTCGGTGAGCTGACCGCCCTCGTCATAGCCGACATAGCCCGGAGGCGATCCGATCAGCTTCGAGGTCGAGTGGCTCTCCATGTATTCGGACATGTCGACGCGTATCATCGCGGATTCGTCCCCGAACATCGCCTCGGCGAGCGCCTTTGAGAGCTCCGTCTTCCCGACGCCGGTCGGACCTAAGAATATGAACGAGCCGACCGGACGGTTCGGGTCGCCGAGTCCGGTCCTGCCGCGCCTTATCGCGCGTGCGACGGCGTTCACTGCCTCATCCTGACCGATGACGCGCTTTTTCAGTATCTCGTCAAGGTGCAAGAGCCGCTCGCTCTCCTCCTCGGCGAGCCGGGAGACGGGGATCCCGGTCCAGGCGGTCACGACCTCCGCGATCTCGTCGGGACCGACGGAGAGCTCCTTGCCGTCGCGCTCTCTGCGCCATGCGGACTCCGCCGCCTCGTGCTTTTCCCGCAGCTCGCGCTCGCGGTCGCGGCAGGCGGCGGCGCGCTCGAAATCCTGCGAGCGGACAGCCTCCTCCTTTTCGTTCGAGGCGCGCTTCATCTCCTCCTCGAGCGAGCGCAGCTCGTCGGACGGCGTGACGCTCGAGATGCGCAGGCGGGACGCCGCCTCGTCGATGAGGTCGATCGCCTTGTCGGGCAGGAACCTGTCGCCGATATAGCGAACGGACAGCCTCACGGCGGCGTCGATCGCCTCGTCCGTGATCTTCAGCTTGTGGTGCGCCTCGTACTTGTCGCGCAGCCCGTGAAGGATGGCGACAGCCTCCTCCGGCGTCGGCTCGCCGACCGTGACGGACTGGAACCGGCGCTCGAGCGCGGCGTCGTGCTCGATGTGGCGGCGGTACTCGTCGATCGTCGTTGCGCCGATGATCTGTATCTCGCCCCTCGCGAGCGCGGGCTTTAAGATGTTCGCCGCGTCGACCGCGCCCTCGGCGGCTCCGGCGCCGATTATGGTGTGGATCTCATCTATAAAGAGGATGATGTTCGGGTTCTTGACGACCTCCTCCATGACTCCCTTGAGGCGCTCCTCGAATTCGCCCCTGTATTTCGCGCCCGCGACCATGGAGGAAATGTCGAGCGTGACGATGGTTTTGTCGCGCAGCGTCTCGGGGACGGTGCCGTCGACGATCATCTGTGCGAGCCCCTCGACGACGGCGGTCTTGCCGACGCCGGGCTCGCCTATCAGGCAGGGATTGTTCTTCGTGCGGCGGGAGAGGATGGCGATGACGCGCTCCATCTCGCGCCTGCGCCCGATTATCGGGTCGAGGCGTCCCTCGCGCGCGAGGGCGCAGAGGTCGCGCCCGTGGCGCGAGAGCGTCGGCGCACCCTTGATCCCGGGCTGTGCGCCGCGAGAGTCGCCGCCGGCTCCCGCGTGTGTACGTGTACCGGCGCCGTCCGCGATGCCGCCGGAGAGGAAGGACTCGACGTCTGCGGCGAGGTCGTCGACGGAGACGCCCATGGTCGAGAGCACCTTGACGGCGACGGAGGAGCGCTCCGAGAGCAGCGCCGCGAGCAGATGCTCGGTCCCGATGTAGCCGTGACCGAATTTTGCCGAGATATATGCGGACAGCTCGATGATCTTCTTTGTCCTCGGCGTCATGTCCGTCGGCGAGACGGAGCTCTTGTCGCCCGTCCCCGAGACGCTGCCGATGATGTTTTCCTCGTCCTCGACCGTCGCGCCGTGCTCGGCGAGCAGCCTTGCGCCGACGCTGTCTGTCTCAGCCGTGAGCCCGTATAAAAGGTGCTCCGAGCCTATATATGTGTGTCCCATTTCGGACGCGAAGGAGAGCGCGCGGTTGATCGCGCCCTCTGCCTTTTCGGTGAATTTGCTTGTCATAAATATCACATTCCTTTCTTGCCGGGATCAAGCCCCGAGCATTTCGCGCAGGCGCGACGAGCGGAGCACGTCGCGCTCGCGGGGGGAGAGCTCGCCGCCGCCCGAGAGCAGTGTCAGAACGGCGGGCTGGGATTCGATGAGAGATGTGTCGAGCGTTTTGTATGTGAGCGTTTCGGGGATCCCGAGGTCCGCGTTTTTGCCGGAGAGCTCCGCGATGGAGACCCCGAGGCGGACGCTCACCCAGTTTTCCATGAATTCGCGGCAGGAGATGACGCGCGAGTGCGTCAATGTCCCGAAAGCGCGCGAGCATACGTCGGCGACGTCCTCGGGAGCCTTTTCGAAAAGCTCGCGGCGCGCCTTCAGTTCCTCGTTGATGACTGTGTCGGAAAGCCGTGTCAGCTTCTTTATCGTCTCCTCCTCGGTGATGCCGAGCGTCACCTGATTTGAGATCTGGTAGAGGCACGCGGCGGCGTCCGACCCCTCGCCGTACATTCCGCGCACGGTCAGCCCCACCTTTGAGAGCTGGCGGGCGAGCGGCGCGATCGCGCCCTGCCGCGTCAGCGCCGGGAGGAACATCATCAGGGAAGCCCTCATAGCCGTCCCGAGGTTGGTGGGGCAGTGCGTCAGATATCCGAGCTCCGGGTCGAACGCGAGCCGGAACACTCCGGCGAGCTTCGCCTCCGCCGCGGCGGCGTGAGAGTACGCTTCCGCGAGCGAATATCCCCGGGTGATGCTCTGTATACGAAAGTGGTCCTCCTCGCATACCATTATATATGTGTCCTCACCCTCGTTCTTGTAGAGCGCGCGCGGTGAATCGGACGAGGCGAACTCCGCGGAGACGAGGTGCTCCTCCGCGTAAGCCGCGGCGGTCACCGGGTCAAGACGGCGGAAATCGACGCGGTCGCAGTCGGAAAGCGCCTTCCCGGCGCCCTCAATCAGCTTTTCCGCCCCGTCCGCCGACAGTCTCTTTCCCATCGGGACGCCTTCAACGTTCCTCGCAAGGCGCACCCTCGACGAGAGCACGACGCCTGTCATGCTTCCTTCTTTACCGTACCATGACATGATATATCCCTCCTCTCCGTTTCACGCTTCGAGTGCCTTTATCCTGTCGCGCAGTTCCGCGGCGCGCTCGAAATCTTCCTTTTTTATCGCTTCGTAGAGCTCCGCGCGCAGCGCGTCAAGCTCGGAGACCGGTTTGCCTGCTGTGCCGCCGGCTTCCGGCGCATCCTTGGCGGGCTGCGATCCCTTGTATGTCACGCCGCCGTGTATGCGGCGTATCGTCGGGGACAGTTCCGCGCGGAACGTGCGGTAGCACTCGGAGCAGCCGACCTTTCCCTCGGCGGCTATATCCGAGAGCGTCGCCCCGCAGACGGGGCAGCGGACGACATTTGATGCTGCCACCGCTTTCGGGTGGTCGAATATGTCCCCGAAGAACCCGGAGAAAAGGGAACCCGCGCCGAAAATGTCGGTCGGGACTGCGGTCCCGATCCCGAGCTCGCCCGCGCAGTCGGCGCAGAGCGAGTATGATCTCTTTTTGCCGTTTATGATCTCGCTGTAACGGACCGTGGCTTCGTTTTTTCCGCATCTTTCGCAAAGCATGACCGTGTCACTCCTTTTTTGTTATGATATTATTTTAATTCATGAGCGTTAGAATAATATGGCGCAGAATGTCGGCGCGAACGCTGTTTTTCACGTTCGGAGGCAGGGTGGCGAGCGCCCTGTCGGAAACGGCGGTCGCGATGATGTCCGCCTCGCGCCCGTCTATAATGCCGGAGCCGGACAGATTCGAGATGAATGCGAGCGCCTCCGCCTCGCCGAGCGAGTCACCTGTCGCGTGGAAAAAGTGCATCAGGTAGTCGTCCCGGGAGAGCTGCTTGCGAACGATCCTGATATAGCCGCCGCCGCCGCGCCTGCTCTCGATGATGTACCCGCGCTCTGGCGTGAAGCGCGATGTTATGACGTAATTTATCTGGCTCGGGACGCAGCCGATCCTTGTGGCGAGGTCGTTCCGCTTCATCTCTGCGGTGCCGCCGCCCGCGTCGAGCATTTCTTCTATCACCGACGCGATATAATCCGAAAGTGTCATTGTAAACACGTCCTTTTGACTTTGACTTTCTTTGACTATCGACAGTATACCACGAAGGTCAAAGAAAGTCAACAGTATTTTTCAAATTTTTTCGGAAATTTTTCCGCGTGCCGGAATAAGACCGCCGGAGCTCCGATTTCCGGAGATTTTCGGGAAAAATTTGCGCAAAATATATCTTGCAAAAAAATGCGGTCCGTTATACAATATAGCCCGGTCACGCTTCCGGGGAGGAGCAAACAATCGTAAAATGAAGAAACTGACATACAAACACACCGTCCGCGCCTGCTATCTCGGCTACATAACGCAGGCGATAGGAAATAATTTTTCGCCGCTTTTGTTCGTAATGTTCCATGACTCGCTCGGAATACCGACGGGGAAGATCACGGTGCTTATCGCGGTGAACTTCGCGCTTCAGCTGCTCGTCGATCTTTTGGCGGCGAGGTTCGTCGACAGGATCGGGTACAGGCGCGCCGTCGTCGCGGCGCATATCTTTTCCGCCGTCGGGATCGCCGGGCTCGGGATCTTCCCCTTTGTTTTCGGGGACGCGTTTTCGGGGCTGCTCGCAGCCGTCCTCTGCTACGCCGTCGGCGGCGGGCTGATCGAGGTTTTGATAAGTCCCATCGTCGAGGCGTGTCCCTCGGACGACAAGGCGTCCGCAATGAGCATGCTGCACTCGTTTTACTGCTGGGGCGTCGTCTTTGTTATACTCGTCTCGACCGTTTCGTTCGCTGTCTTCGGAATGTCATGCTGGCGCGTGCTCGCCGCGTGCTGGGCTGCCGTCCCGGCGGCGACGGCGGTCCTCTTCACGCAGGTGCCGATACGCTCGCTCTCCGAGGCGGAGGGCGGTGAGAGCATGACGGCGCGCCGTCTGCTCGCAAAGCCCGTCTTCTGGCTGCTCGCGGTCCTGATGTTTGCCGCGGGCGCCTCCGAGCTCGCGATGGTGCAGTGGGCGTCCGCCTTCGCGGAGCAGGGACTCGGCGTCACAAAATCCGTCGGAGATATCGTCGGTCCGTGCCTTTTCAGCGCCCTTCAGGGCGTCGCGCGCGTCTTCTACGCAAAGCGCGGCGGCAAGGTCGACCTTTTGAAATACATCATCGGCTGCGGCGTCGTCTGCGCCGCCTCGTATCTCTGCGCATCGTTCGCGCCGCACCCGGCGCTCTCGCTGTTAGGCTGCGCTTTGTGCGGACTTTCCGTCGGAATACTGTGGCCCGGCGTCTTCAGCGTCGCGGCGGTGCGCTGCCGCGGCGGCGGGACGGCGCTGTTCGCGCTGCTCGCGCTCGCCGGGGATGTCGGCTGCACGTGCGGTCCGACGCTCGTCGGCATAGTCTCCGGCGCGTTCGGGGACAGCTTCTCCGCCGGGCTCGCGTCCGCCGCCGTCTTCCCCCTCATCCTGATCTTTGCCGCCGCTGTCTGCCGGAATACGGGCGGCGGGGAAGATAATAAAGAGAAGAAAGCTTCGAAATAAAAAATTGTCCGCGGTCGGGATCTTGTCCCGACCGCGGATAGTTTTCTTTAATTATGCATTTTTTCGGCGTCACTGACCGAACGCCAGGGCGATGCTCCCGGTGCCGACGGAGACGGTGAGCTCTTTTTTGCCGGAGCCGCCGGACTTGAGGTCGGAGACGCCCGTGTTGATCTCCGCCTTCACCGTGTAGTCGGCGCGGGTGCCGGCGACATAGCCCGAGACCTTGCCCGTCGTGACGGAAACGGATATCGCCTCCTCGGCGCTGACGGAGCGGATGTACACGTCTCCTGTGCCGACCTTTGCCGACAGCGCGCCGCACTCGATGAGACCGAGCTCGACGCCGCCGGTCGTGATATCGGTACAGATGCGCCCGTCCGCCGTGATGCCGTTGAGCGTGATGCTGCCGGTCCCGACGGAGATCACGGCGTCGCCGGAGACGGACGTTCCGTCTATGGAAACGTCGGACACCTCGCCGCTGACCGACAACGCAACGGATGCCCCCTCGGGGACGCCGATCTCGATGCCGTATTTGTCGCTCTCCGAGCGCCCGACCCTGTCGAGCCACGTCGTTTCAGCCTCGGTGATGCGGAGGGTGCCTTCTTCTTCGGCGGCGGAGTAAAGCCCTTTTTTCGGCTCGCTGAGTCCCACCTCGAATACGCCGTTTGCGCTTTTGTAAACTGTCACAAAGCCGATGTCGATGTCGACGTCGATCGAATTGACCGCGTCCTTATCAAACGCGATATCCTCGCGCACGACTTTGCCGGACGGCGCCGTCGTGAGCTCCCTGACGAGAAATGCGGCGCCGGCGGAGAGGGCGAGCGCGAGGACCGCGGCACAGACTGTGATGATCGTCCGCTTCATCTTTTACAGCCTTTCCGCGTCGCTTTCCGTGGGAACGAGTCCGCAGACGATGTCGAGATTGCCGTTTCGGCAGCGGATGTCGTCGATCATTTCCTTTTCGAGCATGGGGTCCTTCATGGAGATGTGATATGTGAGCTGGTACATGCTGCCGAGGTTCGTCGTGCGCACGCGGACGAGCTCGGAGCCCTTCGTGTATTTCTCGAAAATATCGTCGAAGATGTGGGGGTAGTTCAGCCCCTCGGGGATCGTTATTTTCAGCTCGCGCACGCCCTTCCGCTCGCCGCCGATGCCGGAGAGCGATATCACGGCGTAAACGGCGGAGGAAATGACCGTGAATATCACGGCGAGCCATATGTACCCGACGCCGACGACGATCCCCGCCGTCATCGAAATGAACAGGACGAGAATGTCGGACGCGGTGCCCGGATTCGAGCGGTACCGGATCAGGCTGAAGGCGCCCGCGACGCCGATGCCGACGCCGATGTTGCCGTTGACGATCATGATTATGACAGCCACGATGAAGGGGATGACCGTCAGCGTGATCGAGACGCTCTTCGACTTTCTGCCGACGAACGCGGAGACGACCGCGACCAGCAGTCCGAGCAGGATCGCCGCGGCGGAGCAGATGAGAAAGTCCGCGACTGTTATCTCGCCGGACTCTATGATCGAGGTGAACGGTTTGTCAAGCATATGTGCTGCTCCTTACTGTTCTTTAAGAATATCGGTATATGCCGAGCCGTATTTGCTGAATGAGGTAGGGTAAATTTTTTCTCTGTCGAGCGCGTGTACGAGCCAGAGCGGCATCGCGTCCGGGATCTTTATCTCCATCAGGCACTCGCCCTCTCCGAGCAGCGGCTTGCCGTACGCGCCGAGCGACAGATCAAAATCATAGTCGCGGGAGAGCAGGTTCGTGTCAAACGTGATGCGCAGCTCGGGGTCATCCTTCGCGAAAAACGCGATGCGGTCGTAGGTCAGGATCATCGAGGGGGCGATTTTGTCATAATAATCGAGCAGCCACCCGATCTCGTGCGCGATCTGCGAGTCATGCGCCGGCGGCTTGCGGCGGCAGGTGAAGTCGATCGCTTCTCCGTATGTCATACATATCCGCCTCTTGTACACGGTCCCCTTGTACTTTTTCTTTATCTCGATGAACGCCGGCGTGCCGTCATCCGGGCGGCAGTAGCAGCGGAGGCGCAGCTTTTCCTTATAGATCGGCTTGTCAAGTGAGGCGCGCACGAGCGCCTTTGTCGGTGTGTCGAAATAGATATTGTATATCGTGCTTTGCCCGTAAGAGTCGCCGCACATATGCTCGTTTACAAGGGGCATCAGCGCCTCGTGCTGCTCCCTTGTTATAACGTATTTTTTCTCGACGCGCTTGAAGACTTCCTTATACGCCAAAACCGACCTCCCGACCGCGCGTTTTCACGCTTTCGGCTTTATGCTCCAATTGTATTATAAAATCGGCATAAAGTCAAGGAAAAATACGTGTCGTCCCGGTGAAAACGGGATGAAAAAAGCCCCGTACGGGGCGGATATATACGCATGATCGGGGGGACCGCCTGCCTTTGGCGGATCCCCCCGATCATCAGTTATACATTTTATATTTCAGGCGCAGGTTGTCCGCGATCATGGCGATGAATTCCGAGTTCGTCGGTTTTCCTCTCGAATTCTGGATCGTGTAGCCGAAATACGAGTTGAGCGTGTCGACGTCGCCCCTGTCCCACGCGACCTCGATGGCGTGGCGGATGGCGCGCTCGACGCGCGAGGTCGTCGTCGAATACTTCTTCGCGACCGAAGGATAGAGCACCTTCGTGACGGAGTTGATGATGTCGCTGTCGGCGATCGTCATCAGTATTGCCGTGCGGAGATACTGGTACCCCTTGATGTGTGCGGGCACGCCGATCTGATGTATGATCTTCGTGACCTGAGTCTCGATGTCCGGCGGCGCGCCCGCGTCCCCGGAGAGGCGGGGATTCGTGCTGCCCGTAAGCGCCTCGATGTGGCTGACGAGGCTGTCGTAGTCGAGCGGCTTCAGAAGGCACAGTGACGCGCCCGCGTTCATGGCGTCCACGAGTATGTTCTGATTGGACACGAGGGAGATAATTATGAAGATCGGCTTCGGTTCGAGCGTGCGGCACGAACGCAACAGACCGATCCCGTCGAGCTTTGAGAGCCAGATGTCGGCGATGACGACGTCCGGCATGAGCCGATTTATCTTCATGAGCGCGTCCTCGCCGTTGTACGCCTCCTCGACCGAGCGGAAGCCGGCGCGCGTGAGCGCTTCTCTGCATCTTTTACGTGATTCGCCGTTTTCGTCGGCGATTAGGATTTTTTTATTCTGTTCCATTTTCCGTGTCTCCGTTTTTTTGTTTTTGTTTGACACGATAATGATACCATAAATTTCCAATAAAGGCAAGAACACGCCAAAGAAAAAATTACACAAACATTGCCCGCACGATTTGTTCGTTTTTACAAAAGTTGAAGACGAAAAAACGCGCTCGCGCGCCGTTGCGGTCAAAGGCGCACGAAAAGCTCCGAAAGACGTAAAAAAACGCCCGCAGGCGTTTGAAATGCACCCCAAAAGTTAGACGATGTGATATAATGTCTAACAAGGGGGTGCATTTTTATGCCAAGAGGAGAACC
>CANQMS010000006.1 GCA_947624995.1 uncultured Clostridia bacterium | reverse complement strand
CGCAGCTTTTTAGGTGTTTATTCGAGAAGCAAGCGAGGCAAGGCGCACCGCAGCCGCTTGCCCGAAGCCGTAGTGTACCTACGGCGAGGGAGGCGGCGAGGAGCAACGCAGCATCGCGCAGCTTTTTAGGTGTTTATTCGAGAAGCAAGCGAGGCAAGGCGCACCGCAGCCGCTTGCCCGAAGCCGTAGTGTATCTACGGCGAGGGAGGCGGCGAGGAGCAACGCAGCATCGCGCAGCTTATCGGATGAACATGGCGTCTCCGAAACGCACAGTTTATAATGTTTTACCTATCGGCAACTTTCTAAAATAAATCGCTATGCGTTCCGGTTCTTGTCAGATACAATATCAACTCGTTGTTGCTGATTCGATAGATGAGCAGCCAGTCCGGCGTGATGTGACATTCACGAAACCCCGCATAATCTCCTGTCAGTGGATGATCCTTGTATTTCTGCGGCAGGGGATCCCCATTTGCCAAAATTTCAATTGTCTTTTCCAGCAGTCGAATGTCGTAACCGCGCCGGACGATTCGTTTGAAATCTTTTTTGAAGGTCGTTTCGTACTTAATCGTCAGCATACAGGTCCTCCATAAGCTCGGATACCGTATGGAACCCGCGGCTCAAGTTCTTCCCCTGTTTAATGTTGTTCATCGCCTTCTTTGTTTCCTCGTTCGGAACCTCTGTGGTCAGCGCAAAGGGGATCCTCTGCTCGCGTACGACCGTTTTTGCAAAAATGTTGAACGCTGCGCTCGTGGATAACCCGATTTCACGGCAAAATTTATCAAACGCGACTTTGGTATCCTCATCAATTCGAATGTTTACATTGGTTTGTGCCATTGGAACGCCTCCTTTCCTCTTCTGCTTCTATTATACGCAAATTACTACTGTTTGTCAATGAAAAACAAAGAAATGTATATGAAATCAATATACAAAATCACACAATGAACATGGCGTCGCCGAAAGAAAAAAATCTGTACCGCTCCCGTACCGCCGTATCATACGCGGCAAGCGTATGCTCTCTGCCCGCGAGCGCGGAAACGAGCATTATGAGCGTGCTCTCGGGCAGGTGAAAATTCGTTATGAGCGCGTCCGTCGCGCGGAACTTGTAGCCCGGATATATGAATATGCCCGTGTCGCCCGTGACGGCGCGGACGACGCCGTTCTCGTCCGCCGCGGATTCGAGCGTCCGGCACGACGTTGTCCCGACACATATGGTCCGCCCGCCCGCCGCGCGGCGCTCGTTTATCGTCCTTGCCGCCTCCTCCGTCACCGTTATGAACTCGGTGTGCATCACGTGCTCGTCTATCCTGTCCTCGCCGACGGGGCGGAACGTCCCGAGCCCGACGTGCAGCATGACGCGCACGAACTTCGCCCCGCGCGCCTCTATCCGCGCCATGAGCTCCGGCGTGAAGTGAAGCCCCGCCGTCGGCGCCGCCGCCGAGCCGGACTGCCGCGCATACACGGTCTGATACCTGTTTTTGTCGCGCAGCCGCTCCTTTATGTACGGCGGCAGCGGCATCACCCCGACCTCGTCTATCGCCGCGAATATATTGTCGAACCGCGCGCGGTCAAAGTCGAATCTTACAGTCCGGCACCCGTCCTCGACGATACCCGTCACCTCGCCGGAAAGGACGTCTCCGAACGCGAGCCTGTGTCCGACGCGCGCGCGCTTTCCCGGGCGAACGAGGCATTCCCACTCGTCCCCGCCGCGCTGCCGCAAAAGCAGGACCTCGACCTCCGCCGAGCCGCCGTCCGACCGCCTGCCGTACAGGCGCGCCGGGATGACCTTTGAATCGTTTATGACGAGCGTGTCCCCCTCGTTTATCATTTCCTCGATGTCGCGGAAAATGTAGTGACCGACCTCGCCCGTCTCTTTGTCGAGCACCATCAGGCGCGAGGAATCGCGCGGCTCGACCGGCGTCTGCGCGATCAGCTCTTCCGGCAGCTCGTAATAGAAATCGCTCTTTAAAAGCTCCGTTTCTGGGAGCTCGTTTTTTATTGTCTTTATTGTCTCCATACCGTGTGTTCTCCGTTCGTGCGGGTCGTGGCGCCCCCGCCGCACCGATCATAAAATAAAAGTGCGGGGACGCTTATCCGCCCCGCATATTGTACCACACATTCGCCGCGTTTTCAACACGGCGCACCCGAATAAGGAGAACATATGGAATATAAGGAATATCTGCCGTCCGGCAAGCCCGTGATCTTCCGCGGCGCCGCAACGGCGCTCATCACGCCCTTTTCCGGCGGCGAGGTCGACATCACCTCCGCCGTCCGCATCGCGGAGGATCAGATCCGGCGCGGCATCTCCGCGCTCGTCGTCTGCGGTACGACGGGCGAAGCGCCGACGCTGACGCGCGACGAGGCGACGTCGCTCGTCTCCGCCGTCGCCGACGTCTCCGGCGGACGCGTCCCCGTCATTGCCGGCGTCGGCTCGAACGACACGTCAAAGTCCGCCGCCTCTGCCATCGAGGCGTCATACGCCGGGGCGGACGCCGTCCTCGCGGTCACGCCGTACTACAACAAAACGACCGAGGAGGGGCTGATCGCGCATTTTTACGCGATCGCCGATGCCTCGCCCGTTCCCGTCATCGTCTATAACGTCCCGCCGCGCACCGCGGTCCCGCTGACGATGAGCGTCTACCGCGAGCTCTCAAAGCACGAAAACATCGCTGCCGTCAAGGAGGCGTCCGGCGACGTCGCTCTCGCCGCCTCGCTTTTGTGCGAATGCGGGGATTTCCTCGCCGTCTATTCCGGATGCGACGAAATAACGCTGCCGCTGCTCTCCCTCGGCGCCCTCGGCGTGATCTCTGTCGTCTCCAACCTCTGCCCCGAGGAAACGGAGGCGCTCTGCCGCGACTTCTTCCGCGGAGACACCGTCTCCGCGCGCCGCCGCCAGTTCTACCTGCTGCCGCTCATAAAGGCGCTCTTCTCCTGCCCGAACCCGATTCCCGTCAAGCTCGCGATGTCAATGCTCGGGCATGCCTCCCCCGAGCTCCGCCTCCCGCTCGCCCCGCCCGAAGATACGTCAAAGCTGGAGGAGGTTTTAAGACAATATTTTCCCGGGGGGAACTTTTGAAAAAGTTTCCCCCGGTCCCCCTTCAAAACTTTTTACTGTTGTCAGCCTTCGGTGTTCCGGTATTTGTAGGATCTGTACCGCGCAAACTCGACCGCCGCCGTCGGGGAGAAAAAAGGTAATAAAAAGCTTTAAAGATAGGGGCGCGGGGGAAGGAAATTTCCCGAAATTTCCTTCCCCCGCACAATAATTCAAATCAACATCCTCACTCCGTTCTCAGCGCGACGACTGGGTCTTTCTTTGCCGCGAGTCTCGCGGGGATAAGACCTGCCACAAGCGTCAGCACCATGCTGATCACGACGAGGATCAAAGCGCCTTCCCAGGGCAGAACGGCTCCGAGGCTGTTGATGTCGGTCAGCGCGCGTATTATGAGATTTATCGGTATGCAGAACAGCAGCGTTGCAAGAATTCCGATAGCTCCGGAAGCGAATCCGATGATGAGCGTTTCCGCATTGAAGACGCGCGACACATCGCGCTTCGAGGCGCCGATCGAACGCAGGATGCCGATCTCCTTCGTTCTTTCAAGCACGGAGATATACGTGATTATGCCTATCATGATCGAGGAAACGACGAGCGACACCGCCACGAACGCGATGAGGACGTACGTTATCGCGTTCAAAATCGTCGTGATCGACGACATAAGGAGAGCGACGTAATCGGTATACGTTATCTGATCCGCCTCGTCGACCGAGTCGTTATAATCCGCGATGACGTTCGCGATCTCATCCTTGTTGGCGAACGTCGAGGCATAGATGTATATCGCCGACGGCGAATCTCTGTCAACGATGCCGAGCAGCTCCACGTTTTCGTCATACGTGGACTCCGAAACAAGGAGCGGAACGTGATTTTCAAATATATATTTGTACGTCTCCGCGTCGAGCGTGAGCGCGTCAAACATTCCTGCAAGCTGCTCCGTCGTCATCGCGCCGAGCTGCTCTTCGATTTTTTTAGCGTATTCCTCGCGCACGCGGTCCGCCATGGACTTTGAAACGTATTCTATGAGCTTGTCGTCCGGGATATCGGCGAGCATCGAGGAATACTCCGGGTACTCGTCGACGATCATCTTTTCAAGCGCCGCGCGGTCGAGCCCCGCCATCATCTGTGCGACCGTCCCCTCGACATATTCGTCCGACGGGACGGACATTATCGCCGTATAGAGCGCCGCGCGCTCCGCGTTCGTGATGCCGGCAAGGTAAGCGTCGACGGCGGTCTTTATCTCGTCCTCCGTCGGCTCGCTCTCCTCCTCCTTCGGGAACGGCAGACCGGTGATGACGTCCGTGTCGTGATCTGCGAGCTGCGCCTTGACGATATCGCGCTTTGCCGTCTCGTCGATTATATAGTCCGTCAGCGCCGTCGTATATCCGATGGAGCCGGAGATGGCGCCGACGACAGCGTCCGGATTCGGGCGAACGATGCCCGATATCTTCAGCTCGACGCCGTTTGTGAACATAGTCGTCACACCGAGCTCCGTCTTTGAAAGGTCATGATACGTTCCCGTCGCCTCATCGTATGCGTAAATGTCCGGGGCGATAACGAGGCGCAGATTGCGGTCCATCATCTCGTCAAACGTCCAGGGACCGCCGTCATTGTGTATCTCCTCGCCCTTTTCCATCGCAATAAAGCTGTCCGACATCTCCTTCGAGGTCAAAAGCCCCAGCGAGTAGAGGACAAAATCGCTGATCTGGTTGTGCGAGTCGACGACGAGAACGATCTCGTTATATTCCTTCGGCCAGTTGCCCGCGATGAGGTCGTACTGCTCTGTTAAGAGCGGGTTGACGAGCAGGTCTGTGTCGTCTTCCTCGGACGGCGGGAGCATCTCCTCCCACACGTTCAGCCCCGTCATCATCGTGGCTGACATGGACCCGGACGACATTATTCCGGACAAGGCGCCCGCGTTCCCGCCGACGATGCCCTCCATCATGCTCTGCATCATGGACACGGCGTCCGTGCTGACGTAATTTCCTTCTTTATCTTCAACGTACACGTTGAGAGGCACGTCGAACTCGTACATTATCGAGCTCGCATAATCGTCGAGCGGGAGCTTTCCTTTATCGTCCTTTTCGGTCTCTATATATTCTTTGAACGAGGAAAGGTTGTTCTTCGTCGTCTCGACAGTGTTCATCGCGTTGATGAAGTCATACATCATGTTGTTTGCGTACACATATGTCGCGAGCTCTTCCTCGGTCCTGTCGAACCTGTCGCGCCCGCTCTCCGCCGTGCTGCGGAAGATGCTGCTGATATCGACGGACTCCGCCTGGAGCGATATCGGGTACGAGGACAGCGTGTCCTCCTGGACCTGATTTATATACAGGCTGATGCCGTTCGAAAGCGAAAGGATCAGCGCTATACCTATAATACCGATGCTCCCTGCAAACGAGGTGAGAAATGTCCTCGCCTTTTTCGTCATCAGGTTGTTGCACGAGAGCGACAGCGCCGTCAGGAAGCTCATCGAGGTGTGCTTCGTCTTTTCCTTTGCCGTCTTTTCGGACTGCGCGGGCGTCCCCTCGCCCTCTGCGGGCGTATACGGGTCGCTGTCCGAGGTGACCTGCCCGTCGAGCAGGCGGACGATCCTCGTCGCATACTGTTCGGCGAGGTCGGGATTGTGCGTCACCATGATGATGAGGCGGTCCTTCGAGATCTCCTTCAGTATCTCCATTACACCGACACTGTTTTCGGAGTCGAGCGCGCCCGTCGGCTCGTCCGCAAGAAGGATCTCCGGGTCGTTCACGAGCGCGCGCGCTATCGCAACGCGCTGCATCTGACCGCCGGACATCTGGTTCGGCTTTTTCGTGAGCTGGTCGCCGAGCCCGACGCGCTCGAGCGCCTCCTTCGCGCGGCGGCGCCGCTCCGACTTTGAGACGCCGGAGAGCGTCAGCGCGAGCTCAACATTTGAAAGCACGGTCTGATGCGGGATCAGGTTATATGACTGGAAGACGAAACCGATGCTGTGGTTGCGGTACGCGTCCCAGTCCGCGTCGCGGAAGCTGACAGTGTTCCGCCCGTTGACCGAGAGCTCGCCGTCCGTATATCTGTCGAGCCCGCCGACGATGTTCAGAAGCGTCGTCTTCCCGCAGCCGGAAGGACCGAGGACCGCGACGAATTCATTTTTTCTGAATTCGATGTCGATGCCGCGCAGCGCGTGTACGACCGTGTCTCCCGACACGTAATCCTTAGTTATATTTTTCAGTTTAAGCAAGAGCTTTGCCTCCCCCTACATGTACTAACCGCGTAATACAACAGTATTATATTACCGCCCGCACCGTTCTTTGTCAAGCGACTTCTAAAAGAGTTCTCCAAATGTTCACAAACACATCACCCGCCGCCTCAATTTGCGTTCTCCCCTTGAAAAAATGACGGTATTGCTGTATACTTATGGGCAGAGGATTGTAAAAAATCACCTTTGTGAAAATCGGGGGAAAAACAGTATGGGAAAGCTTGTAACATTCGGTGAGATCATGCTCCGGCTCGAGCCGCCGGAGCGCCTGCGCATCTCGCAGGCACATTCGTACGGCGTGCAGTACGGCGGGGGCGAGGCGAACGTCGCCGTTTCCGCCGCGAACTACGGCATGGAGGCGGAATTTGTCACGCGCCTGCCGAAAAATCCGATCGCGGACGCGGCGATACGCGAGCTGCGCGGTCTCGGCGTCACCGTCTCGCACATCGCGCGCGGCGGGGATCGGATGGGGATCTATTTCGTCGAGCACGGCGCGTCTCAGCGCGCCTCGAACGTGATCTATGACCGCGCGCACTCCGCCGTCTCCGAGTCGTCGCCCGCCGACTATGACTGGGACGAGATATTTGACGGCGCCGAGCGCTTCCACTTCACGGGGATAACGCCCGCGCTCTCTCCCGCCTGCGCCGAGATCTGCGCGGACGCGCTCCGCGCCGCAAAGCGGCACGGCGTCATCGTTTCGTGCGACCTCAATTACAGGAAAAAGCTCTGGTCGACGGAGGAGGCGAACCGCGTCATGTCCGCGCTGATGGAATACGTCGACGTCTGCATCGCGAACGAGGAGGACGCCGACCGCGTCTTCGGCATCCGCGCCGACGACACGGACGTCACCTCCGGCACGATCTCGGATGAGGGCTACCGCAGCGTCTGCCGGAAGCTCACCGAGCGGTTCGGCTTTTCGTACGTCGCCGTGACGCTGCGCGAGAGCATCAGCGCCGACACGAACAGGTGGTCCGCGATGCTGTACCGCGGCGGCGAGTTTTATAAATCGAAGAAATACACGGTCGAGATCGTCGACCGCGTCGGCGGCGGGGACAGCTTCTCCGGGGGGCTTATATACGCGGATCATGCAGGGATGGAGCCGCAGACGGCGCTCGAATTCGCGGTCGCCGCGAGCTGCCTCAAGCACTCGATCGTCGGCGACTACAACCGCGTCTCAAAAGAGGAGGTCGCCGCCCTCGCATCGGGCGACGGCAGCGGGAGAGTGTCGAGATAACAGGTCGGGTTATAGCGCGGGGGAGGGGAACTTTCGGGAAAGTTCCCCTCCCCCGCACCCCCTTCCTTCAAAGCTTTTTACTGCTTTTTTTATCTTGTGAAAATTTGTCTTGTATCATACAGGCGCGGCAACGGAAAAATAAGTCCGTAGGAAACTACAAAAGAAAGGCAAAAGACTTATGAAAGATATTATGACACGTGCGGCGGCACTCTTTCTGCTCGCCGCGTGCGTATTTACTTTTGCCGCGTGTACAAGGGACGGAAACGTCGATAAGGACGGCGACGGCATCATCGGCGAGGAAGGCAACGGCGGCACAGACAATATAATCGGCGACGGCGGCTCGGATGACCCCGCAAAAAATAACGGCGGCACGACCGCCGGCGGCGACATCACCGACGGCATCGGTAACATGACCGATAACATCGGGGACGGTGACATGACAGATGACATCGGCATCGGTGACATGACAGATGACATCGGCAACGGTGACATGACAGACGGCACCGGCGACAACGGCGGCGTACTTGACCCGAACGACGACGTTAACGGCGGTGACGTTACGGACGGCATGAACCGCGGCTCGGAAAACTCCGTCGACCCCGATCTCGGCATCGGTACTGACGGAACGCGCGGCGGCGACCGGTAAAATGACCGGCTGCAAATGCAAAAACGGAAACGATAAATGAAAAAACGGGACCGGACGGTCCCGTTTTTTCATTTATCATTCATAATTTTCCGGTCGCGGGGAAGAGCTCCCCGCAGGCTGCTGCCTGTTTTCGGCGACGGGCAGCTCAAACCAGAACGTGCTCCCGTGCCCGGGCTCGCTCGAAACGCCGAACTTCGCCCCGTGCAGAACGAGGATCTCCTTCACTATCGACAGCCCGAGTCCCGAGCCGCCGACGCCGCGGCGGTGCGTTCCCTCGACCTTGTAGTACCTGTCCCAGATGAGCGGCAGGTCCTCCTTCGAGATCCCCTCTCCCGTGTCCGTCACCGACACGCGGACAACACCATCGCGAACCGTCTCGTCGACGGTGACGGTCTTGTCCTCGCCCGTGTAGCTGACAGCGTTTCCGATGAGATTATAGAGCACCTGAAGTATTCTTGTTTTGTCGGCGTTAACGTAGACGTCTCCCGCCTCGTTCAGGATAACGCGGTACCCGTCCGGCTCGTAAAGCTTCATGACCCTGCTGACCGTGTCGCGCAGCGCCTCGCCGAGGTCGAACACCGCGGGATATATCGTCTGCTTGCCCGTTTCGAGCCGCGACAGCTCGAGCAGGTCTGAAACGAGCGTCGACAGGCGCTTCGTTTCGTCGATGACGACCTGCATGTTTTCGGGCGAGTTCTCGCCCGGAATGTCGCGCATCATCTCGGTGTAGCCCTCTATCAGCGTGAGCGGGGTGCGCAGGTCGTGCGAGATGTTCGCGATGAGCTCCTTCTGCATCCTGTCCACCTTTGAAAGCTCGCGCGCCGCATACGTCAGCGTTTCGGACAGCTCGTTTATCTCGCGGTAGCCGCGGCGGACGTTTCTGCCGTCGTATTTGTTGTTGACGAGCTTTTTCGCCTCGCGGTTCACGTCCGCTATCGGCGCCGACACGCGCCACGCGATAAAGTACGCGAGCGCTATCGCGAGCGTCAGCGTGATGACCGAGATGAACACGAGCATGACCGTTAACGTCCGCACCGTTGCCGCCACGGGCGTCATGTCGCAGTTCAGGAATATGACGGCGTCCGCGCCGTCCGCCATCTTGACCGCGCGCGTATATATGACCGAGTCCGGGAGCGACGAGCTCGGGCGCGCCGAGTACCCGGGTCTTCCGAACGCCTTCAGCGCGACCTTGTGGACGTATATCCCGTTCTCCGCCTCCCGCGCACTCATATAGTATGCGGAGAGCGCATCATCGTTTATGCTGTGAAGGAGGCAGCTCGAATTGATGTGCGAATCCGCTATCGAGCGCCCCGTCCTCTCCTCGTCGAACTTGAAAACGGAGATGCACATTTCATATTCCTGCGAGATGTACCGCACCGTTTCCGCAAGCCCGTCCGCATCGTCGATATCGTGCAGTATCGTCTCGCTCGAGCGGTAGAGCGTGTTCTCCACTATCGCGCTGTATATCCTGTCGAGCAGGAATATCTGCAGGACCCATAGTAGCCCTATCACAAAGAGCACGAACAAAACGAGATACAGCACTATCTTCGTTTTGACGCCGCCTCCGCGGCGCATTTTGCCGTCTTTCATTTTTCGGTGTCGAACCTGTAACCGACGCCGCGCAGCGTCACGATATGTGACGCGTACTGCCCGAGGCTGCGGCGCAGGAGCTTGATGTGCGTGTCAAGCGTCCTGTCGTCCCCGTAAAAGTCGTAGCCCCAAACCTCTGAGATCAGCTTTTCGCGAGAGAGCGCGATATTGCGGTTCTTGAGCATATAGAAGAACAGCTCATACTCCTTCGGCGACATATCGACGCGCTCGCCGTCGCAGTACACGATGCGGGCGGTCAGGTCGGCGCGCAGCCCGCCGAGCTCGAAGATCTCGTGCTTCGGCGCGTCATCCGCGGTCGGAGCCTGCGCCCCTGTCCCGCGGCGGTACCGCTTCATGATCGCGTCGATGCGGAGCATCAGCTCCTTCGGCGAGAACGGCTTTATCACATAGTCGTCGATGCCGAGCTCAAATCCGTTTATCTTGTCGTATTCCTCGCCGCGCGCGGACAGCATGATTATCGGCGTGTCCGAGAATTTTCTGATCTCGCGGCAGGCGGAGAACCCGTCGAGCTCCGGCATCATTATATCTATTATAAGTATATCGAAGTCGCCGCGGCGCGCCATCTCGATGGCGCCGATGCCGTCCGCCGCCTCCTCGGTCTTGTGCCCCTCAAAAGCGGCATATTTGCAGATCATTCGCCTGATGCGCTCTTCGTCGTCGACAACAAGGATCTTGTACATCGTCAAAACCTCTCCTTACAAACATCTCTCCACATTATTATATGACCGGGAAAAGGGAGAATCAAGTCCCGCCGCGATTTTTCGGGAGAAAAATCGCGCTTTTTCCCAAATCGGGGGCGCCCGTCATAGGGCGCCCCCGAAAAGCCGCCGGGACGCGGCGCTTATTCATCCGCTTCGTTGCCTTCGAAATTGACGTCACCCGTCATTTTTTCATAGCAGGTGAGCTTGACGCGGACGCTCCTGCCGCCCCTCATGACCGTTGCGTCGAGCACGTCTCCGACGCTGTGCCGCTTGAGCACCGCCTTGAGGTCGGCAAGGTCAATGATCTCCGAGCCGTCCACCTCTACGAATCTGTCGCCGCTCTGGAGGACGTCGTCGTTATAGCCATCCTCGGTCTCAGCCACATACAGTCCGACTGCGTTCACACGGTATCTCATCATGTCCTCGATCGAGTTGACGCTGAGGACGGTGATGTGGAAGGATGCGCGACCGCGCACATATCCGTATTCGAGTATCTCATTCGCAACGACCGTGGCGTCGTCGATCGGGATCGCGAACCCGAGCCCCTCGATGCCCGTCTCGGAATACTTCGCGTTGACGATGCCGACGAGCTCGCCCGCCATGTTAAACATGCCGCCGCCCGAGTTGCCGGGGTTGACAGCCGCGTTCGTCTGCATCAGGTTCATCGTCTCATCCTCGACCGTGATCTCGCGGTCTAGCGCGCTGATGATTCCGTTCGAGACGGAGCCGCCGAGCGTTCCGAGCGGGTTGCCGATCACGATGACCTCTTCGCCGACGACGAGCGTGGAGCTCGTGCCGATCGTCGCCGCGGTGAGCCCCTTGGCATCTATCTTTAGCACGGCGATATCGGAATCGGAGTCGGCGCCGACGACTTCTGCGTCATACGAGTCCCCGTTCGTCAGCCTGACGTGTATCGAGGTCGCCGTGCCGGTGTCGCCGGTTATTACGTGGTTGTTCGTGATGATATATCCGTTCTCGTTTATGATGACGCCGCTGCCCGCGCCGTACGTATAGTAAAAGCTGTTGCTCGTCGCGTATTCGGTCGTGATCTCGACAACGGAGTCAGCCGTTTTCTTAACGACGTCCGCGATCGTGCCCTTGTCCTTCGTCCCGAGAGAATCGGGTGCGATGACGACGCCCGTGGACGGGTCCTTGCCCTGCGGCGTGCCTTCGACAGGTGCGCCGGTTTCATCGCCGCCGACATTGCCGACGTCTTCGCCATCCGCGATGTCGTCTCTGTTCAGCGTGAGGAAATATCCGCCGACGCCCGCCGCGGTCGCGAGCAGCACCGTCGCGACGATTATGGTCACGACGATGAGCGCCGTTTTGCCGCCGTGCTTCTTCGGGGGCTGCGGAGGCGTCGGCTGTCCGTAGCCGTAGTTATACGGATTCGATGTATACTGATATCCGCCGTAGCCGCCGTTATATCCGCCGTAGCCGGCGCTACTGCCGGCGCTGTTGCTATTGCCGTCGCGCCTCACGTCATTGTTCTCCGGACGCACGCCGTTTTCGTTTCCGCCGCTGCTGCTGTTGTTGCTGCTGCTGTTGTTGTCTTCGTTATTGTAAATATAGTCAGCCATGTTCTTTTGACCTCGCCTTTAACAAATTATGCGGAACTTTTCGTTTTGCACTTGTTTTTACTTTGTGTTTCGATTATAATTTTAATATGTGAAGACTGTATGATGCTTCGAGTAAAATTCATTGAAAACTGATGCATTCCGTCTTCACCTTATATTATTTCAGTCTCCCGCCGCATATATGCCGGCGGGCGGCGAAAGGAGCCGGATAAATATATGAAGCTGAACTACAAACGGACTGTGCTTGTAGGCTTTGCGTTTTTTCTCATTTCCGCCTTCTGGCAGGCGTACGACACGATAGTGCCGCTCATATTAACGAACAAATTCGAACTCTCGCAGGGGACGTCGGGCATAATAATGTCGCTCGACAACATTTTCGCCGTATTTCTCCTCCCCATCTTCGGCAACGTTTCCGACCGGCTCTCGACGCGGTTCGGCAGGCGCACGCCGTTTATCCTCGGCGGGACGGTTGCCGCGGCGATCGCCTTCTCCGCGCTCGGATTCGCGGACACGCTGCCGCTCTTCATCGGCATACTGCTCGCCTCCCTGCTCGCGATGGCGACGTTCCGCTCGCCCGCGGTCGCGCTCATGCCGGACGTCACCGTGAAGCCGCTCCGCTCAAAGGGCAACGCGATAATAAATCTGATGGGCACCGCCGGAGGAATGATCATCCTCATCCTTGCGACAGTCTTCAAAACGAGCGAGGAGGGCAAAACTGATTTCTCGCTCTACATGATCACCGTCTCCGTCATAATGCTGGCGGCGCTCGCCGTCTTCATTCTCACGGTCCGCGAGCGGAAGTGGGCGGCGGAAATGGAAGCTGAAACGGAAAAATATCACCTCGACACCGAGGCGGAAGAACGAACCGAGGGCGGAAAGCTCTCGCGCGGGCAGTTCGTCTCGCTGCTCTTCATCCTCGCCTCCGTCGCGCTCTGGTACATAGGATATAACGCGGTCACGTCCAAATATTCCGTCTACGCGACGGACGTCATCGGCGTCTCGTATTCGACGACGCTGCTGCTCGCGAACGCCGCCGCCGTCGTGACATACATCCCCGTCGGCATGATCGCCTCTAAGATCGGACGCAAAAAATCCATTCTCGCCGGCGTCGCGATCCTCGCCGCCGCATTCTTCGGCGCGAGCTTCATCGAGCGCGGCACCTCCGTCATAATCATGGACATATTCTTCGTTCTCGCCGGGATCGGCTGGGCAACGATCAACGTAAATTCGTTCCCGATGGTCGTTGAGCTCGCCTCGTCAGGGGACACGGGCAAATACACCGGCTTTTACTACACGGCGTCGATGGCGGCGCAGGTCGTCACCCCGATACTCTCCGGCTACCTGATGGACATCTTCGGGATGCGCGAGGTCTTCTTCCCGTACGCGACCGTGTTCGTCGTCCTCTCGTTTGTAACGATGTGCTTCGTCCGCCACGGCGACTCGAAGCCCGCCGCTTCCGCCTCGAAGCTCGAGGCGTTCGCCGACAACGACTGAGCCATGACCGCGCTGATAATTTTCGCGGCGTGCATCTTCGCGCTGCTCCTGCTCTTCGCAGTATTTCTGTTCCTGATCTCCGGTCGCCGCCGCCACCCGACCGGCTTCCGCTTCCGCGGGCTGTACGCGCACCGCGGGCTCTATTCGAACAAAACGCCCGAGGCGCCCGAAAACTCGATGCCCGCGTTCCACCGCGCGGTAGAGCACGGCTTCGGCATCGAGCTCGACGTTCACCTCTCGGCGGACGGGGAGCTCTTCGTCTTCCACGACGAAAACATGAAGCGGATGTGCGGTCTTGACCGCAACATAACGGAAATGACCTCGGACGAGATCTTTTCCGTCCGGCTGCTCGGCGGCGCGGAATCCCCGCCGCGCTTCTCGGACGTGCTCTCCCTCGTCTCGGGGCGCGTCCCGCTCATAATCGAGCTGAAATGCGAGCCGCGCGTCGACCCGTCGCCGCTCTGCCTCGCCGTCTCCGCGACGCTCTCGCGCTACCGCGGCGAATACTGCATTGAATCCTTCAATCCCTATGTCGTCGGCTGGTACAAAAAGCACGAGCCGTCCGTCTACCGCGGGCAGCTCGCCGAGCGCTTCTTCACGCGCGGCAAGCACAGAAAGAACGGCGCCGCGCTCTTCATGCTCGAAAACCTGCTCATGAACGTCGTCGGCAGACCCGATTTCGTCGCCTACAACTGCAAGCACACGGACGCGCCCGCGTACCGCGCGTGGCGCCGCCTGCTCCGTATGCCGACGGCGCTCTGGACCGTCCGCGACGCGGACGCGTACAGGCTCGCCGCCCCCGACTGCGACTGCGTAATATTTGAGGGGTTCCTGCCGCGCCGCGACGGGAGGCGGACGTGACCGGGAGGCGCGAGGCGGCGCTGACGCGCGCGGTCGCCGCCGTACTCCTCGTCGCGCTCGCGTTCACGGCGGTCTTCAGCCTTCACCCGCGCGCCGCCTCGGCGTTTCTTTCGCCGATGGAGGATTCCCCCGCCGACAGCGCGCTCCCCGGCGGCATCAGATATTCCGACACGGACGCGTTCGTATACGACTCTATCCTCGAGGCGGACTCGAAATTTCCCCTCGACCGCGGATTTATAAAATTCTGCTCGGAAAACGCGCGCCTCTTCCCGGACGGCGGATTTTCAGCCGCCGCGCGGCGGTACATATCCGCCTCCGGTTACAGCGACAGGATGTGGGAGGTCCTGACTGGCATCACGCTACCGGTGCTTTACGACATCTACAAGGGCGCCGATGCCGGCGTCACGTTTCTCGGTGACGTCTATGACACGCACAAAACCGTCGTCGCCGTCGCCTCGACCGCTGCCCTCCCCGCGGCGGACGGAAGCGCCGACGTGACCCTCACCCCCGACACAGACGGTGTGCCGGATGCGCGGTACTACATCTCCGGCGGGATAAAGTTCGCCGTCTGCCCGGCGTCCGCCGCTGAAGACGCCGCCGCGCGCGCGGATGCCGTGCTCGCCGTAGCAGACGGCGCGGACAGCGCCGCCGTCGCCGCCGCGAGCGGCGCCGACGTCGTGATATGCCGCGGTCCGTCCGCCGCGCCGGAATACATCGGCGGCACGCCCGTCATATACGGTCCCGGCGACGGCGCGGTGATAACCGTGACGTTCGCCGTCGGGATAACTCCCGTCGTCCGCCTTTTCCCCTGCTCCGGCGGCAGGCTTTTGTCCGGCAGCGACGCGGACGGCACCGTCGCCGACCTGAACACCCGTTCAGCCACGGCATATATCGACGGCGACAACAGAATAAGGGAAAAATAAACCTAACTTTGAAAATCCCCCGCAAACTGAATAAATTTATAAAAATATCTTGACAATACCCCCCGAAATGATATAATTTTAAAAAATTATTTACAAAGAGGCGGTGCATCATGTCCGAAACATATTGCGGGAAATCCTGCGACGAATGCAAATACAGGGAAGCCTTCGGCTGCCCGGGCTGCTCCGAGGGACCGGGCGCGCCCTATTCCGGGAACTGTAATCTCGCCTCGTGCTGCCGCGAGCGCGGGCACGACAGGTGCCGCATGTGCCTTGACAGGGGCGCGTGCGAGATGCTGAAGAACCGCGACGGGATGCCGGAGGAGCGCGCGAGGGCGGCGGCTGAGCGCGCCGAACGCGAGGCGCACAACAGAGAAAAAAGCGCCTTTCTCGGAAAATGGCTCTGGGCAATGTTCCTGCTGATCATCCCCTCGATCATAGGCGAAGTTCTCTCCATACTCCCGATGCCGCTCGAGCTCATCGGACTGATCATATCAGCCGCCGCGAGCATAGCATATGGCGCGATACTGCTCGTCCTCTCGAAGGAATCGACCGACTATATGATCGCCGGCATATGCTTTTTCGGCTCCGCGGTCCTCATGCTCGCCGGCGGCGTTTTACTTATCATGGAGCACGTGATCGCCGGGCTGCTCATCCTCCTCGCGAGCATGATACCCGCATTTTTCAAGGATTTCAAGGAATATGCCGCGCACAGCCAAGTCCTTGAGGGCATAGACGACGAGCTCGCCGAGAAATGGCGAAAGCTCATCTTCCTGTACGTAGCCTCTCTCATCGGCACTATCTTCGGCACGATAGTCCCGTTTATCGGACCGCTGATCATGCTCCCGGCGTCGATCGCCACCTTGATCGTAGACATATTAAAGCTCGTTTACCTCCATCACACCGCCGTCGCCTTCCGCGAATACGGCATATAAAAAACCGCTCCCCCAAAAGTAAAAATTTTTGAAGGAGTGGGTGCGGGAGAGGGGGCTTTTTTTAAAAAGTCCCCTCTCCCGCAATAATTATATATGATTATATATGCCCTGTTCAAATCACTGAGCCGCGTCGATGATGGCGCCGAACGCGTCCGCCTTGAGGGACGCGCCGCCGATGAGCCCGCCGTCGACATTGACTTTGCCGAGGAGCTCGGCGGCGTTCTTATCGTTCATGGAGCCGCCGTACTGTATCGTCAGCGCCTCCGCCTTTTCCTCGCCGTACAGCTCCGCAACGACGCCGCGGATGATGCCGCAGACCTCGTCCGCCTGTTCGGGCGTCGCCGTCAGACCGGTGCCGATAGCCCACACTGGCTCGTACGCGATGATGACGTTCGAGATGTCCTCGATCCCCGCGAGCGCGAGCTTCGTCTGCATCGAGACGATCTCGGACGTGATGCCCGACTGCCTCTGACCGATGACCTCGCCGACGCAGATGATGACCTTGAGCCCGGCTGCGAGCCCCGCCTTCGCGCGGAGATTGACTGTCTCGTCCGTCTCGCCGAAATACTGTCTTCTCTCGCTGTGCCCGACGATGACGTGCGTCACGCCGCACTCAACGAGCATCGCGGCGGAGATCTCGCCCGTGTAAGCGCCCGATTCCTTGAAATGGACGTTCTCGGCGCCGATCTTCACGTTCGTGCCCTTCGCCGCCTCGACGGCGGCGGGGATGTCGACATACGGGACGCAGAGGACAACGTCGCAATTGTCCTTGCCCGCCGCCTTCTCGGCGATAGCCGCGACGAGCGCCTTCGCCTCGGACGGCGTCTTGTTCATCTTCCAGTTTCCGGCGATGACCGTTCTTCTCGTATCTTTCATATCCTTATGGGATCTCCTGTTTTAAAACTATTTGTCTGTTTTCAGTCCTTGTCGTTGAGGCAGGCTATGCCGGGGAGCTCCTTGCCTTCGAGGAATTCGAGGCTTGCGCCGCCGCCCGTAGAGATGTGCGTCATCTTGTCCGCATAGCCGAGCTTTTCGATCGCCGCCGCGGAGTCGCCGCCGCCGATGATCGAGATCGCGCCCGAATCCGCAACCGCCTCGGCAACGCACTCGGTGCCCGCCGCGAAGTGCTCCCATTCGGAAACGCCCATCGGGCCGTTCCAGACTACCGTGCCCGCGCCGACTATCGACTTCGCGAACAGCTCCTGCGTCGTCTGACCTATGTCAAGACCCATCCAGCCGTCCGGGATGGAATCGGAATAGATGCGCATCGAAACGGTGTCTTCCTTATACTCGCGCCCGATTATGTTGTCGACGGGGAGCAGAAACTTGACGCCCTTTGCGCGCGCCTTTTCCATCAGCTCGCGCGCGAGGTCGACCTTGTCCTCCTCGCAGATCGAATTGCCGATGGGCGAGCCGAGCGCGCGGAAGAACGTGTACGCCATGCCGCCGCCGATGATGAGCATGTCGACCTTTTCGATCAGATTGTTTATGACGCCGATCTTGTCCGAAACCTTAGCGCCGCCGAGGATCGCGACGAACGGGCGCTTCGGGTCCTCGAGCGCGCCGCCCATGATCGTGATCTCCTTCTGGATCAGATATCCGCAGACTGCGGGCAGATAATCCGCAACGCCGGCGGTCGACGCGTGCGCCCTGTGCGCCGTGCCGAACGCGTCATTCACATAAATGTCCGCCATAGAGGCAAGCTCCTTCGCGAACTCGGGATCGTTCTTCTCCTCCTCCGCGTGGAAGCGGACGTTTTCAAGGAGCATGACCTCCCCGTCCTTCAGCGTCGCCGCCTTCGCCTTCGCGTCCGGACCGACAACGTCGGACGCCATGACGACGGGCGCGCCGAGATATTCGGATATGCGCTCCGCAACGGGCGCGAGCGAGAGCTTCTTTATATCGCCCTTCGCCTTCTCGATATACGCCGCAGTCGCCGCCTCGCGCTCGGACTCGGGCAGCTCCTCGACCTTTTTCTTCTCTTTCTTGTCAAGCTTTATCTTCTCGTTCAGCACGTTGTGCGGTCTGCCGAGATGCGAGCAGAGGATGACGCGCGCGCCGTGCTCGGAAAGGTACTTGATCGTGGGCATAGCGCCGACAATGCGCTTGTCGTCCGTGATCTTGCCGCCCTCCATCGGGACGTTGAAGTCGCAGCGGGCGAGGACCCGCTTGCCGGATACGTCGATATCCTCGATAGTTTTCTTATTGTACTTTGCCATGTTCCGAAAATCTCCTTAAATATTACTGATATTTGGAAACCATCAATACTATATCACAATTCACGCGTTTTTACAAGCGCCATTTGCTCTTTTATCGCGAAAAAACTCACGCCGCGGCAAAGCCTTTAATAAGGAAGTAAACGCAAACGAGCAAGCCGAGCGCGATCCTGTAAACGCCGAACGAGGTGAACGTGTGCCGCTTCACGAAATCCATCAGGAACTTTATCGACACGAGCGAGACCGCGAACGCCACAACGCAGCCGACGATGAGGACCGTGACCTCCGTCCCCGTCATCGCGGCGGCGCCGCCGAAGATGAACTTGACGACCTTCAAAAGCGACGCGCCGAGCATCGTCGGGATCGCGAGGAAGAACGAGAACTCCGCGGCAGCCGTCCTCGACATGCCGAGGATCATCGCGCCGAGGATCGTCGAGCCGGAGCGCGACGTCCCGGGGATTATCGCGAGCACCTGAAAGCAGCCGATCAGCGCCGCCGTCTTGAGCGAGACGGCGTACGGCGACTTGATCTCGGGCGCCTTGCCCTGCCGCCACCGCTCGATCAGGATGAACGCTATACCGTATATGATCAGCGTCGCCGCGACCGTCGGCGGATTATAAAACGTCGCGTCGAACCAGTCGTCAAACAAGAACCCGATCACGGCGGACGGCAGAACGGCTATCACGACCGTCAGCCACAGATGCCACGTCGCCAGCTTCTGCTTTTCCGTTTTGCCCCCGTCGAACGGGTTCAGCTTCTTAAAAAACAGAACGACGACGGCGAGGATCGCGCCGAGCTGGATCACGACCTCGAACATTTCCTTGAATTCGTCGCTCACGTCGAGCCGGACGAACTCGTCGAGCAGGATCAGGTGCCCCGTGCTCGACACGGGCAGCCACTCCGTGATGCCCTCGACGATGCCGAACAGTATCGCCTTTATCGCTTCGAAAAATGCTGTCATATTCTCTTTCCCCTTATACTGATCTCATTATATCGCCGGCTCGCACCGGAAACGGCACGGCAGCCGAATATATCATGCCGGGATGCGGCGTCGCCTCTATCGGCTCGCCCCCCTCGCCGTAGAGCTCGCCGACCGAAAAGCGCCGCCCGACCGACCCGGGCGAAACGATCTCGACCGTGTCCCCGCGGCAGAGCTTGTTCTTCTGCATAAAGCGCGCCGTGCATGTGTTTTCATCATATGAGAGCACGGCGGCAAGATATGATTTGTCGCGCAGGTACCCGCCGGAGCTGACCGTGTTCGCCCCGCCGTTCGGCGCGCCGAAATAGAACCCCGTGCAGTATTCGCGGTGCGAGACGCTCTCGAGCTCGGAAAGGAGCGCCGGGTCAAAGACGTACCCGCCCGGGTCGGAGCGGTAGCGGTCGATCGCTATCCTGTACGCGTTCGCGGTGACCGCGCCGTAATACGCGCTCTTCACGCGCCCCT
Organism: uncultured Clostridia bacterium; assembly: GCA_947624995.1. Taxonomy (GTDB): domain Bacteria; phylum Bacillota; class Clostridia; order Oscillospirales; family CAG-272; genus DTU064. The sequence goes on along the minus strand of CANQMS010000006.1, from coordinate 63,405 downwards.
CGATCTTAAAGCTGTCGATGCCCGCCGAAATAAGCTCCGGGACGTGCCCGATCATGCACATGTCGCGCGAGCTCATGACGAGCGTGCCCGCCTCCGTCTCCTCTATCGGTATCATCGTGCCGGGACGCTTTTCCTCCGTCACCTCGACGCGCCGGACCGTATAATTCCACCTGCACGGCTGCGAGCACTCGCCGCGGTTCGCGTCCCGACCCGTAAAATAGTTCGAGAGCAGGCACCGCCCGCTGTACGCGATGCACATCGACCCGTGGACGAACGCCTCGAGCGCCAGCGTCTCGGGCGTATTCTCGCGTATCTCTTTGATCTCGTCGAGCGTCAGCTCCCGCGCGAGCACAACGCGCTCGGCGCCGAGCGCGTGCCACGCGCGCGCCGCCTCCGCCGAGACGACGGACGCCTGCGTCGAGATGTGTACACCCAGCCGCGGCGCGCGCTCCCGCACGAGCGAGACGACGCCGATGTCCGAGACGATGACGGCGTCCGCGCCGATACCGTCGAGGAATTTTATGTATTCCGAGAGCTCGCCGTATTCGCGCGTCCTCGGCAGGATGTTGACGGTCACATACACGCGGACGCCGCGCGTGTGCGCGAATTCGACCGCGTCCCGCAGCTCCGCCTCCGTAAAATTATCGCACGCGGACCGCATCCCGTATTTTTTGCCGGAGAGATAGACCGCGTCCGCCCCGTAGCCGATGACGGCGCGCAGCTTTTCCGCGTTCCCGGCGGGGCACAAAAGCTCAGGTCGCCTCACGCCTCGCCGCCTCCCCCGCTGCCGTCTCCGCCCTCACCGGGCTCGGTCTTTTCGCCGTCTTTTGACTTCGGCAAAAGCCTGATGCCGAAGGCGAGGATCACGATCACCTCGAGGATCCCCGCGCCGATAAAGACGAGCCACGGGCGCGCTTCCATCCATGTTATATATACAGCCGCCGACAGCGACCACAAAAGAGCCGATATAAAGACGAACATCATGTTTCGCCCGCCCCACACGCACGTTAAAACGAGCGCGACCGTCAGCGAGACGGGCGCCGCCCACAAAAACGCCTGCCAGCCGGGGACCCCGCTGAAAAAGCACGCGGCGAAGATGACGAGCGCCAGAAACCATACGCCCACGACGGAAATGATCGTTATGAGCGTCTTGTTCCGCGTCATTTTGCGCGGACCCTGCTTCTGCGGCAGCTCCGTCTCGGCGCCGTGCGGCGCGAGCAGGTAGTCGACGGTGACGCCGTACATATCCGCGATCGCCTTAAGTACCGCGATGTCCGGGATGCTCTCCGCCCGCTCCCATTTTGAGACCGCCTTGTCCGAGTATGACAGCTTTGAGGCGACCTCCGCCTGGGTGAGCCCGGCAGATGTGCGCAGGCTGATGAGGTTCTTCGCTATTATCCCTCTGTAATCCGTCACGGTACGCCTCCTTAATGCCGCATAGCTATAGATAATTGTAGCAGATTTTTTTCCGAAAGTAAATATGCGGGAGAAGAAAAAACGTGTACCGCCGGCGAAAATGAGGCGCAAAAACGCGAGCTTTCGCGAGCTTTTGAGAGATAGTCTATACTTTTTTTGAAATTCCGAAAACTTTTTTCCGTTTTCGTATTGACAAGGCGGCGGCGATAATGTATAATCATGCCTGCACGACTCGAAAAATGCTTTTTATATAACGGAGGAAGCAAAATGTCAACCTACATGGCAAAGAAAGAGACTGTCAGCCGCAAGTGGTACGTAATAGACGCGGCGGGCAAGCCTCTCGGGAAGACGGCTGTCGCCGCCGCCACGATCCTGCGCGGCAAGCACCGCCCCGAATTCACGCCCCATGTCGACTGCGGCGAATATGTTATCGTCATAAACGCGGAAAAGGCAGTCCTCACGGGCAAAAAGCTCACGCAGAAGTATTATCGCCGTCACTCCGGCTACATCGGCGGACTGAAGGAAGTCCAGTATAAGACGCTGATGGCGACCCGCCCCGAGCTCGCAATGGAGCTCGCCGTCAAGGGGATGCTCCCGAAGAACTCCATCGGCGACAAGGCGATAACGAGGCTCCGCGTTTACCGCGGACCCGAGCATAAGCAGCAGGCACAGAAGCCCGAGGCTTACGAGATATAAGAAAGGGAGGACGATTAAATGTACACAAGCGCTAAACCCTATTTCTACGGCACCGGCAGAAGAAAGAAGTCCGTCGCCCGCGTCCGCATCGTTCCCGGCTCCGGCGTCGTGACGATCAACGGCAGAGATATAGACAACTATTTCGGGCTTGACACGCTCAAGCTCATCGTCAACCAGCCCTTCGCCGTCACCGACACCGAGGGCAAGTTTGACATCATCGCCACCGTTCGCGGCGGCGGCTATTCCGGGCAGGCAGGCGCCATCCGTCACGGGCTCGCCCGCGCCCTCTGCAATGCGGACGAGAACTTCCGCCCCGCGCTCAAGCGCGCCGGGTTCCTCCGCCGCGACCCGAGAATGGTCGAGAGAAAGAAGTACGGTCTCAAAAAGGCGCGCCGTGCGTCCCAGTTCTCAAAGAGATAAGGAACGCGGGAAAGAAGCGGCAAAAGCGAAACCGTCACGGAAATTTTGTTTTCGGAAAAACCGTCCTTCGGCGAAAGCCGGGGGACGGTCTTTTTTTGTAACACAATTGTCACAATGCGCTATAAAAAGGAAAAAAGTGTATAAAATCGGGCGCGTCTGAAAAATAAATTTTCGTCATATTGAAATAAGCGGTTGACAGAGGGAGGCGGGGCGTGTATAATAATTACATACATAATTAGCGTTGAAGCTCACAATTTTATGGAGGAATCAAAAAATGAAACACAGCTTCAAGAAAATCCTGGCGCTCGTGCTGACGGCGGCGACGGTCTTCGCGCTCTCCGCAGTAGCGGCGTCACCCGTACTCGGCGCGGACACCGCACCGGCAGGTACCGGCAAAACGCCGATCGCGGCGTTCGACTTTAAGAAGGACCTGAAGGATCATTCCGGCAGGACCGACGTTAAGGAAGTCGTGCTTGACAGTGATGAGGGTCGTGCGAACGATGCGGACAAGCTGAAGCCCACCGTTAATTCCACGTGCGCCACGTGGGAAGAAGGAAAAGGCATAAAGCTCGATAACGGCTATGTCAAGCTCCCGAGCAACATCTTCTCGAATAGACGTGTCGGATATAGACGGCTTCACCGTTTCGTTCACGCTCACAAAGGTCAAGAACCCGTGGACATACCAGTTCGAAATGCTGTTCTCTTTCGCGGAGAGGGATTACTTCGAGGGCAGAAATAACACGGATTCTCTCCCGGAAGCGGAAAGATCTGATACTTCTATCCACATGACATATCACGGATGCATCGGCTCCGGCAGACATCCGTATTATGAGGCTGAAGGCGGCGGAAACTGGGTCGATGGCGCTCTCGATGCATGGGATCATGAATCCACCATTCTTAAGTTCAATGAAGAGCATACTGTCACGGTAACATATGATGCCGCATCCAACGGACTTGTTCTCTATATTGACGGCAGCATGGCACAGTACTCTCTCGATGCAAGCTGGAAAGTACTTGCGGATCTCTCACCCGAGGATATTCACAATCTTACTTCTCTTATTATCGGTAGATCAAATGACGGCTTTTCCGGTCACTGGGGCTTCGGTACATACAGCGATCTTGTTATTTATCCGACGGCACTGAACAATAGAGAAGTCTCCGTCCTTGTTAACGAGGGCTGGGAAGCAGTTAAGGACTATAAAGAGCCGGAGTACATTCTTGAGAAAGACGCTCTCGAGCTCACCGGCAAGGGTGACGGCACATTTACCGCTGCTGCTTTCAACGTCGACGGTCTGCCTAATCAGATAAGCTTAGACTTAGGCGCGTATGGTAAAAAGAATATTTCGTTAAATCCTGACGGTCCCGGTGCTGACAAAACAGAAATTCTCGGCAAACTTATCGCTGAAAAGGGCTGGGATATCATCGGTGTTTCCGAAAACTTCACCTATGGTGATAAACTCTCGGCGGGTCTCAAAGACTACGAGGAGATAAACAAGAACAAGGACACCGTTCCGACAGATGTTTCGTCAAAAGAGCTTTTAAGTCATTTTGATCAATCCAAAGGTTACCCCTATCCCTTTATTTCATTGGACACTGACGGACTCTCGCTGTTCTATAATAAAGCTACTGTTTCGGTAGATCAGGAAAAGAAAGTCGCTTGGGAAGAGAATTACTCTCCTTATAAAGGATATGGCATAGAAATACCCTCTATGAATTACTATGAGTATTTTTACAACATTCCCCAGTTGAACGGAGCAGATAAACTCATCACAAAGGGATTCCGTCACTTTGTGGCAGAAGTAGCAAATGGCGTTAAGGTCGATGTCTACACTCTCCACATGGACGCAGACAATGCCCCCGGTGACAAGAACGCACGCGCGGAGCAGCTCAAGCAGCTTGCAAAGTACATTGTCGATTCAAAGACCAAGAACCCGATCATCATCATGGGCGACACGAACTGCCGCTACACTCGCGATGACGTTATCGCCAACCTTATCGGCGTACTTAACGCTGAGGATAACCTCTACGCAGTAGACGCATGGGTCGAAACGAAGAAGGACGGCAACTACCCCGAGTTCGCTTCGAAGACGCTCAGTGAAGAGATCGTCGACAAGATCATTTATGTTAACAACTCGCAGTGCGATTATCAGCTCTGCCTGACGAAGTACGAAGAAGTAAAGCTCGTTGATGAGACCGGAGCATCCCTCTCCGACCATGCCGCAGTAGTCGGTACGTTCGCATATGCGAAGAAGTACAATGTCACATACACGGACGGCGCGAAGGGCACAGCGTTCAAGTCTCAGACTTATCCCACGCTCTCGACCAACCCGACGCCCAAGTTCGAAGGCACGCCTACGCGTGACGGCTACAAGTTCACGGGCTGGGAGCCCGCTGTGACCGATACCGTTACAGGCGATGTGACGTACGTCGCTACATGGGAAGCTGTTCCCACCTCGACGCCCGGCACGACCGATCCCGGCACGACGCCCGGCGGCACGACTCCCGGCGGTCAGGTAACGCCTCCGACGACGGGTGACACCGCGCACGTCGCGGCTCTCATCACCGTGCTTGCTCTCAGCGGCATCGGCATGACAACAGTCATCCGCTTCAAGAAAAAGGACAGATAAATCTGCCCTGAAGCAAAAACATCCGGGGACGCCCACAGGCGTCCCCGGTCGTTTTTTTATTATTTATCCTATCTCCGATTTGTTCGCCTTGAAGATGAACGCGGTGTCGGACCAGACGTTAGCCTTGAAGCGTATCTCTACCGTCTGCCACCCCTCGGGCGCCTCGTAGCCGACGGCGCCGGCGAGCTTTTTCCCGGGAGCCGCCGTCCCGTCCATCGTCTCTTTCCCCGACGAGGTACATGCGAGGATGTCAAGGCTCGCGTTGTAATCGTCTATGTATGCTTCAAACGACAAAACGGAGCTGACGTTTATCTCTTTATCCGAGCCGTTCTCGACCTCGAATTCGCAGACGAGGAACACCTTTCCCTCGCCGGGCTCCATATATTCCTTGCCGTAGCTCTCCGTGATGCTCTTGAGCGTCACGCGGACGCCCCTGTATTCCGCCGTGTCGCCTATCCCGAACACGGTCTCGCCCGAGGTCTCGTCCCCTCCGTTCGCATCCCCCGCGCCGTCGGTATTGCTTCCGTTCGCGTTTCCGGTGCTGCCGGTATTGCTTCCGTTTCCTCCGCCGGTATTGCCTCCGTTCGCCGCCCCGCCGTCCGTCACCTTTGTCGGTCCGTCCTCGGTCGGTCCCACATACACGCACCCGAACGACGAAAGCGCCGTCACCGCCGCGATCGCCGCCGCCAAAATCAGCGCCGCCGGCGCTGTTTTCCTCTTTTTCATTTGCAAATTCTCCTTTTTTGTGATAGTATGTATATTATATCATAGTGTAATTTTTTACACAACAGTTTTTACTCATTTTATTATTTTGTGTTGGATTTTGCATATAGCTATTTACGACTTATTTTTTCGGCATGCGGATGTTATACTGTTAAAAAGTATATTACACCTTTATGTGGGGAATATTATGCTGAAATATGTCGAACACGGAAAAATAAAAATAAAGCTGGGAGAACAGCTCGAAAAATCGGGCATGTCCAAAAATTTGTTTTCAAAATGCGCCGAGATGGAGCGGACGCAGCTCAACAGATATATCAACAACGACGTCGCGATGGTCGACCTCGACGTGCTCGCGCGTATGTGCTCCGTGCTCGGCTGCGGCATCTCCGACATCCTCGAATACGTCCCGCCCGAAAATGCCGAATAGACGAAACCGGATTTTCCGTCCCGTTTTTCCGAAAAAAATCGCCCCGCACAGCTAACATCTGCGGGGTGATTTGCGTCTTTATTATTGAAAGCACGAAAGCGAGGTGACAGCGAATGAAACCGGCAGGACAACCGAGCCGACACGGTTGCAGCGACGCCGACATCGTAAAGCTCTATCTCGAGCGCACCGAGTCCGCGATCTCAAAGACTGCGGAAAAATACGGCGCATACTGTTTCGCCGTCGCGAACACCATTCTCGGCGTCCGCGAGGACGCGGAGGAGTGCGTCAATGACGCGTATCTGCGCGTGTGGAACTCGATCCCGCCCGAAACTCCCGAAAATCTGAAGGCGTATCTTTCGCGCATCGTCCGGAACCTCGCCCTCGACCGTGTACGCCGCGCGTCCGCGAAAAAGCGCTCCGCCCCCTCTTTTGCCGCCGCGATAGACGAGCTCGCCGCCGTCATCCCGGACGGGAGCGACGCCGTCATGACGGACAAGATCGCGCTGAAGGACGCGTTAACGCGCTTTTTGTACTCGCTTTCGCCGCGCCAGCGCATCATCTTCATGCGCCGCTATTTCTACATGGACGGCACGCGCGCCATCGCGCGCCGCTTGACGACGACGGACGCGAGCGTCCGCGTCACGCTCTCAAGCCTGCGGCGGAGGCTGAAAAAATTTCTCGAAAAGGAAGGTATTGAGGAATGAACGGAACAAACGAACAAAAGTTCGATAATCTTCTCTCCGCTATCGGCTCGCTCGGCGACAGCCTCGTGCTCGAAGCCGCCGAGGGCAGCCGCGAGGTGCGGGAACAGAATCTCACAAAATTGGCGGCTGCCGCCGCCGTGCTCGTCTTCGCCGCGCTCGCCGCCGTGCTCATTGCGTTCCGCTCCGCGTCCGCGCCAGTCGGTCCCGAGGGCGCACCCGGCAGCATCTCCGTCCGCGACCTCGCCGAAAAGGGCTCCGTCTTCCTCTGCCCCGCCGGCTTTTCGTCCGACTACAAGCCGCGGCTCTCCACGGGCGGCGAGCTCGGGCTGTATCTTCCGGCGTTCGCCGTCGGCTCCCCGGAGGAGCTCGCGCAGATACGCGAGAGTCTCTTTCTCCCCGGTGCGGACGACGTCTTCACCGAAAAAACCAAAATATGTGACGGCGCGTTTTTCTCCGAATACGTGCTCTACGTCGTCCCCGCCACCGTCTTTGAATGCAAAAACAGCGAGCCGACGCTCACATTCAAGCGCAGCGGCTCCTCGCTCGATGTAGTCTTCACCTACAGTCAGGAGTTCCCGGGCGGCGAATATCTCAATTATTGTGTACTCGTCGCGGTCCCCCGCGCGGACGCGCCGGAGTCCGTGAGCGCTGAATTTGTCGGCAGCGGCATATTTGACGCGGTCGTCACCGAGGTCCTCCCGAAGTCGCTGCTTGTAGAGGTGACCGGCGACACCGTAAACTCCGGGCTCACAGACGGGGACCTCGTCTATGTGTCGAGATCGGACAGCCGCACGGGCTTTACCGCGCCGGACACCTTCGCCGTCGGCGACACTGTCCGCGTCGTCCACGCGGGCGGCGTCATGGAGACGTTCCCGGCTCAGCTCCCGTGCGTGCTCGCCATCGAGCCGGTCGAGGCGACCGCGCCAAAAGTGACCCTCTGCATGATCGCGTGGGCAAACACGTTCCTCCACCCCGAAATGCTCGGCGAGTTCCGCCGCGGCGCCCTGAATGACGACGGGGAAGACGCCCCCGTGTTCCGCATAACGTCAAAAGACGACCTCGACTCCATCCGCGAGCGCGCGGTCCGCGCCGGGCTCGCCGTCGACAGAGGTGATGTCGGGAACATATCGTTTGACGATATGGCGGAGTTCTTCGGCAGCGAGGAAACGCTCGGGAGCCGCTCCGTGTTTGTCATCTATGTCGACGAGCCGCGCAGCTCCGAGATCGAATACAGCCTCGGCTCCGTCGATATCGACGGCGGCGTCCTCAAGGTCACGCTCGACTGCACGGTGCCCGCCGCGTATACCGAGGACTGCGCCGGTTACTGGATATTCTTCGCCGTTGAAGGAGACGCGGCGCGCTCCGTTGTCGGCGCGGAGGTCACCGTGAACGAAACTGTCTATACGGAGTCCGTCTCCTCTCCCGAGCCCGAAGTATTTTACCTCGGGACAATGCCGGGGCCGTCCGCATCCGTTTCCGCTCCGCTCGTGAGCACCGGCAGCATCCCGAACGGCGCGCCGGAGGCGAAGTATGCCCCTGTCTTCCACGTCTCCTCCGTCGCGGAGCTCTTTACCCTTGGGAACGCAGTCCGCGGCGGGGAGGAGGTCAAATCAGACACCGAGTTCGACGCGCGCACCGCGCGGTTCGGCACCGATTTTTTCTCGGGCTATGACCTCTGCGTCGCGTTTTTCACCGTCCGCAGAATGAGCGGCGCTGAGCTGCGGCTCACGCTCACCGAGACAGAGGGGGCGCTCGTCGCGGACGTCCGGCCGCACGGCGGGTTCTCCGAAAGGGAGGGCACCGACACCGTCTGCGCCCTCATCCCGGTCCCGAAATCGCACGCGGACTACTATTCAAGCATTGAATGTACGTACACGGAGGCATATTACATCGACTGCCGCGTTGTTGTCGATGAGACGGCAGACACGTACACTGTTTCGGTGACGGACAGCCATGATGCCCCCATGAACGTCTCCGCGATGATCGAGCTGCCGAAAGCGGAAGTTCAGTCGCTCGCGGACGGCGAAATAACCGTCGGCACATCCCTGCGCATCGTCTGCACCTGCGTCGGCGCAACGAACGCGCCCGCCGAGATATGGGAAATTTTCTCCGTCTCCGTCATCGGAAACGCCGGGAGTGATTGAGGGGGAATAACGCGGGGAGGAAACTTTTCGAGAAAAGTTTCCTCCCCGCACCCCTCCTTCAAAAGCTTTTATAATAATAGCCATAAAAAGCTTTGAAGATGGGGGTCCGGGGGAAGTGCCTTTCCCGAAAGGCACTTCCCCCGGCTTATTTTATTTAGCATAAACAATAAATCTGTCGGCGATCCTCGCCGCCTCGGGCGTCCCCTCGAAGAAGACGAGGCGGTATCGGTAGGTGAGGGTTTCGCCTGATTCGATACGAACGGGGCCCTTGAAATAGAGGTTGTTCGCGGCGAAGAGACCGTAGTCGCGGATATGCCACGAGGTCGGGTAGCGCTCGTTTCTGGGGTCGTCGAACACCGCGATGCCGATCTTGTGCCCCGAAAGCTCGCCGCCGTAGACGCACCAGTTCGCGGCGCGCCCCCAGCACTCGCCCTCTCCGCGCGCGCCGTATGAATTGGCGATATAGCCGCCCCTCTCCGCGCGCAGCGGGTCCGCCATGCGGACGCCGAGCGGTCCCGCCTCCTTCGTCTTCCAGAACGTCACGCCGCCGTACGCTGCCGTGTACGTGAGGGCGAGGTCGATATAGCGGACGCTGCGGTTCTGCGCGTAGAATTTGTATTCGCACTCGGCGTCGATCATCGGCACCCCGTCGTGCGAGCACCACTGCGTCCCCGCCGTGAATGAGGCGCAGACGTTGTTTGAGACTGTGTTTTTGATCCCCGTTGACTTCTGTATGCCGCAGTTTGCGGGCTCGTTCCAGAAATCGACGTGCTCGGGTCCGCCGTCAAGCGTCACGTCTCCTACTCCGAAGAAGACGGAGCGGTGATGCGGGTGCTCCTTCGTCTCGAAGTCGAGCCTTGTGTAGCTCTCGCCGAACGATGTCATCACCGGTCCGAGATACGGCTTTGCGAGCGCCGGATCCGTCACATACGAGGTGAACGGCTCGCCGTTTATCGCGATATCGACTCTGCCGTCGCCCACTTTTGACAGCGTCACCGCGGGCGCCGACTCCCCGGTCACGACTTCAAGCTCGTGCTCGCCCGCAGGCGCGGTCACGATGGCGGTGACGGCGCCGTTTTCGTATACGGCGGGGAAAACGCAGCCCTCGCACTCGTTCCCGCAGACCTTGCCGCGCAGCCCGACGAGCCCGTCTGCCGGTTCGGATCTTATTACGACCGGCTCGCCATCGAGCGCCCGCGCCGTTTTCAGCTTTAGCGTGCTCATTTTATCATCCTCCCTTTAAAAATGTGCATTCATGAAATCGTACGCGAGGCGCACCTCGCGCCGGAAATCCGAAAATCCGCACTCGACGGAGACCCTGCCGCGATACGCGGTCCTGCCGAGCGCCTCCGCGAACGCGGCGACGTATTCCCCGCCGTGACGCCCCGGGTACGTCCTGTCCGGCGGCTCCGAGACGTGTATGTGAACGGGCAGCGCCGAGGCGCGCAAAAGCGCGTCCGCCGGCTCGCCGCCGTGGTACATGTGAAACGCGTCCGCGATGTAAGAAATGCGCTCCCTGCCGACGCCGCCCGAAAGCTCCGCCGCGGTCGAGGTGAGGTTTATCGCGTTGCACTCCGAGGCGCGCAGCGGCTCGATCGCAACGGTGACGCCGCAGCGGTCGCCGATGTCGGCGCACATCGAGAGAAATTTCGCTATGTACGCGCGCCCCGTCTCCTTTGCCATCCCGTCCGGGATCCTGCGCGCGCCGCCCGAGCCGAAGACGACGATCTTTATCCCGAGCGCCGCCGCGCGGGAAAGCGCCGTGTCAACGTACTTGTAGAGCGGCGAGCCGACCTCGCACGCGCCGTCCGCGACGATTTTATATTCGGGCGGGATAAAGCTGTTCGCGGTCTCTATCGGCAGCCCGGCAGCCGCCGCCTTGCCCATCTCCGCCTCCGTCATGCTCATCACCATTCCGACGCCGGTCTCCGCGTAATCGAATCCCGCGCCGATGATCGCCTCGCACCCGTCCGAAAGGAGTTCGAGCGCGCTCCGCTTTATTCCCGCCTCGCCCTCCGGCATGAAGGATGCGCCGGGGATGGAGCATCCGAGCCTGTATCTTCCCATAACGATTTCAGCCTTTCGAAAACAGTTTGTTTCTTCCTTACCATTTTACCACATTTTGCCCGCAAATACAATTATAATCCCGCTGCACGGCAAAAAAACGCGCACCCCCTTGCGCTTTTCGCGAATTGATTATATAATATTGACCGTAGACTCGTAGACTTTTTTCGTTTCGGTGAGATCATGAATAAAAACACAGACATAGAAAGCCTCGTCGCCGAGGCGGAGGCGGCGCTGCGCCCCGTCTTTGACCGGTTCGACAAGATCGCGCAGGCGCGCACCGCAGACGTCATAGACGCGTTCCGCCGGTGCGGGATGTCCGAGGCGTGCCTCTACCCGACGAGCGGTTACGGCTACGGCGATCGCGGACGCGAAACGCTCGATCGCGTATATGCCGACGTATTCGGCACGGAGGCAGCCGTCGTCCGCCATTCCGTCGCGAACGGCACCCATGCCATCGCGATAGGGCTGTTCGGACTCCTTCGCACCGGGGACACGATGCTCTCCGTCACCGGCGCGCCGTATGACACGCTCTCCCGCGTCATAAACGGGCGCGACGGCGAGGGGTCGCTCTACGACTTCGGCATAAATTACGACGAGGTCCCGCTGAAGGACGGCAAAATTGACTTTTCCGCAATTGCCGAAAAAATTTCGGCAAACGCCAAAATCAAAGTTATATACGCGCAGCGCAGCCGCGGCTACGGCGACAGGCGCGCGCTCACCGTCCCGGAGCTTGACGAGCTGTGCGATTTCGTACACGCGCGCACATCCGCCTATGTCGTCCTCGACAACTGCTACGGCGAGTTCACGGACTATTCGGAGCCCCGGGCGGACCTCATGATGGGCTCGCTCATCAAGAACCCGGGCGGCGGGCTCGCGATGTCGGGCGGATATCTCGCCGGGACGGCGCGCGCCGTTGAGCTCGCCTCGTACAGACTGACGACGCCGGGCATCGGCGGCGAGGTCGGCGCGACGCTCGGGCAGAACCGCCACATGATACAGGGCTTTTTCATGGCGCCGCACACCGTTGCGCAGGCGAAAAAAACGGCGGCGCTCGCCGCCTACGTCTTCGACCGCATGGGATTCGAGGTCTCGCCGCAGTGGGACGAGGACAGGTCCGACATAATCGAGACGATAAAGTTCGGCGACCCGGACGCGCTCTGCGCGTTCTGCCGCGGCATACAGCACGGCTCGCCCGTCGATTCGTTCGTGACGCCGGAGCCGTGGGACATGCCCGGCTACGAGGACAAGGTCATAATGGCGGCGGGGACGTTCGTTTCCGGCGCCTCCATTGAGCTGTCCGCGGACGGTCCCCTGCGCCCGCCGTATATCGCCTATATGCAGGGCGGGCTCACGTACGAGTCGGGGCGGCTCGGCGTCATCCTTGCCGCGCGCGAAATAGCCGCGCTTGGCGATTGACAAGCGGCGGTCGCGGTTATATAATATAGGAAAGACGATTTTTGCCTTCGTTTTAAATAAACCGAAGAGGGATAAATAATGAAAAGAAAGCTGTCAATGTTACTCGCCGCCGTGATGCTCGCGGCGGTCGCTCTCACCGCGTGCCAGAAGCGCGACACGACCGTTCCGGACGGGATGCGCCGCATCGAAAGTGAAACGATAGGCGTCGATCTCATCGTCCCCGAGGAGTGGACGGATTCGATGTCGACGGGCGCCGTCGGCGCCTACTGCTCGAACAGCGATTCGACGAACGTGACCGTCATGGCGTGGAATGTCGACGCGTCAACGACGCTTGATTCGTGGTGGGAGCTGTACGAGGACGAATTTAACCTCGTCTTCGACGACTTCAAGCTCGAAAACACCGAGACGACGACGCTCGGCGGCGTCGCCGCGAACAAGTATACGTACACGGCAAAGCTCGGCGAGAACGAATTCAAATACGTTCAGTGCGCGTGTCTGCACTGGGGCATGGTATACGTCCTGACGTTTACGACGACGCCCGACAAGTACGAGTCCCACGCGGAGGAATTCTCCGACATGATATCGAACTTCGCGTTCCGCTGACGGGTCGGAATCATGATATATCTTGACTGCGCCGCGACGACGCGCCCGTGCCGTGAGGCGGCGGACGCCGTCGCGGCGGCGCTTACGGAAGATTGGGGGAACCCCTCCTCAGTACATAAAAAGGGGCTTGACGCGCGCCGCCGACTTGACGCGGCGCGCGCGCTCATACTTTCCACGCTCGGCGTCCGCCGCGACGGCGCCCTCGTCTTTACCGCGAGCGGCACCGAGGCGAACGACCTCGCCGTGCTCGGCGTCAGCCGCTCGAAAGCGCGCCGCGGGCGCGTCATCATCACCGAGGGTGAACACGCCTCCGTCCGAGCATCCGCCGAAGAGGCGGAGAAGGAGGGATTCGAACTCGTCACCGTCCCGACGCGAGGCGGCGTCCTCGACATGGATGCGCTGCGCGCCGCCCTCACGCCGGACACCGTGCTCTGCTCGCTTATGCTCGTCAACAGCGAGACGGGCGCGCGCTACGACGTTGAGGGCGCGTTCCGCGCCGTCCGCGCCGCCGTCCCGTCCGCCGTCTGCCACTGCGACGCCGTTCAGGCATATATGAAGATGCCCTTCACCGCATCCTCGCTCGGCGCGGACCTCATCACCGTGAGCGCGCACAAAATTCACGGACCGAAGGGCGCGGGCGCGCTCTATGTCGCTCCGCGCATCCTGAAGCTGCGCGCGCTCGCCCCCGTCATCTACGGCGGCGGGCAGGAGAGCGGGCTGCGCTCCGGCACCGTCAACGTCCCCGCCGTCCTCGGCTTTGCCGCCGCCGCTGAGCGCGCGTCAAAGACGTGTTCCGATGACACCGAGCATATGCGCGCGCTGCGCGAGCGAGCGATATCGTCCGTTATGCATCTCGGCATACGTCCGAATCTGCCGCCCGTCTCAGCCCCGCACATCCTCTCCCTGACGCTTCCGGGGATCAAGAGCGAGACGGCGCTCAACTTTCTTTCCTCGCGCGATATCTGCATATCGAGCGGCTCCGCCTGCTCGACACACTCGCGCACCGTCAGCCGCGCGCTGCTCGCGTTCGGTCTCACCGAGCGCGACGCCGACACGACGGTCCGCGTCAGCCTCTCCCGCGAGACGACCGAGGACGAAATAGACGCCCTCGCCGCCGCCCTCGCCGAAGGCGTCCGCACGCTTGCTAAGATAAGATAATAATATTTCCGGGAGGGAACTTTTTAAAAAAAGTTCCCTCCCGGACCCACCTTCAAAAATCTTTATTGACTTAAAAAGTAAAAAGCTTTGAAAGGGAGCGCGAGGGGAAACTTTCTCTTGAAAGTTTCCCCTCGCATATCTTTTAAACAATCCCTTACTTCACGATCTCGCCGTAGCACTCGCCGAACGCGCAGGCGGCGTTCGCCTCGTCGGTGTCGATGTGCATTGCGAGTGCGTATGACTTGCTGACGCGGCAGATAACGTCGTCAAACACGAGGGAGCGACCGTTCGAGTCGATCTTCACCTTGACGATATCCTTGTCCTTTATGCCGAACTCCTCGGCATCCTCGGGCGTGAAATGGATGTGGCGCTTCGCGGCGATGACGCCCTCGGAGAGCTCGACCTCACCGCACGGACCTATGAGCTTGCACGGCGCGCTGCCTGCAAGATCCCCGCTTTCGCGGACGGGAGCGTCGACCCCGAGAGTTCTCGCGTCTGTGAGGGAGACCTCGACCTGAGACGCGGAGCGTGCCGGTCCGAGTATGCTGACTCTCTCTATCGACTTCTTCGGACCGACGACGGTCACCTTTTCTTCGCACGCAAATTGACCGGGCTGGGAGAGCATCTTCTTGACGGTGAGCTCATGTCCCTTGCCGAACAGCGTTTCGATATCCTCAACCGTCAGATGGACGTGGCGGGCGGACGTTTCGACCAAAACTTTTTTTGCCATTTATAAATACCGAACCTTTCTTTTTTCTTCCATAAGTATATCACACCCGCGCATAAAAAACAAGTGCCGGCGGAATAATATGTCCCGGATATGTTGTTTTTTAAAGGGGACGCATAAACGTGGAAACGGAAAAAGAAGAAAAAAACGGCGCGATGAGCGAGGACATGCGCGGCGAGGTCGAGGACTTCGGCACGGTGACCGCCGACGGCGGACACATACGCGTGATGACGATAATCGGGCAGATCGAGGGGCACTACGCGCTCGGAGAAGGGCAAAAGGCAACGAAATACGAGCACGTGATCCCGATAATCGCGGACGCCGAGGACGATCCGAAGATAAAAGGTATACTCCTGCTCATAAACACGATGGGCGGCGACGTTGAAGCCGGACTTGCGATCTCGGAGCTCATCGCCGGACTCTCAAAGCCGACGGCATCCGTCGTTCTCGGCGGCGGACACAGCATCGGCGTGCCGCTCGCGGTTGCCGCGGACCGCTCGTTTATCGTTCCGTCCGCGACGATGACGCTGCACCCCGTCCGTATGAACGGCACCGTCATCGGCGTTCCGCAGACATACGCGTACCTGCGCCGTATGCAGGAACGCATCATCGGCTTCATCACCGCGCATTCACGCATAAGCGCCGACGACCTCCGCCGCCTCATGCTCAATACGGACGAACTCGCCAACGACGTCGGCACGATCATCGACGGAGGTGAGGCGGTCGCTTGCGGACTGATAGACGAGATCGGCAGCCTCTCCGACGCACTGCGATATCTTAAAAGCAGATAAAGCAATAGATCAGAAAAAATCATTTTTTGAAAAAAGCGCGACAAATCCGTCCGGATATGGTACAATATACGTACCATAGAGAAAAACAGGCGGTGACGTTATGGATATTGAAACTCTGCGGCAGAGCTGTGCCGCGTGCGATAAATGCAGGCTCGCCCCGACCCGGACGAACATCGTCTTCGGCGTCGGGAACGAGTCCGCCGACCTCATGTTCGTCGGGGAGGCGCCCGGCGAGCAGGAGGACCTCTCCGGGATCCCCTTCGTCGGGCGGGCGGGAAAGCTCCTCGACTCGTACCTTGCCGCCGTCGGCATCGACCGCGACTCGGTCTACATAGCAAACATCTTAAAATGCCGCCCGCCGAAGAACCGCGACCCGCTGCCCGACGAAGAGGACGCCTGCATGCCGTATCTGCGCGAGCAGGTTCGCATCATCGAGCCGAAGATCATCGTCTGCCTCGGGCGCATCGCCGCGATGCGGCTCATCAAGCCGGACTTCAAGATCACGCAGGAGCACGGCGTCTGGTTCAGGCGCGGCAGGTTCGAGATGTCCGCATTCTATCATCCCTCGGCGCTCCTGCGCGACCCGCGCAAGAAAGAGGATATGTTAACGGATATGCAGGCACTTGCCGAAAAGCTGAAGCAGATTTAGGGCGTCTTTTATAACTTATTTTCAATACATGAGAAATCGAGCCGATGCTCCCAGCATCGGCTCGTCTGTTTTTGCTTATATTGCCTGCAAATTCGTGTTTTATGCGTATGATTAACTTTCCCGTCTCTGCTCGTCGAGATAATCCTGAAGTATTATTTCCGCCGCGAGCTCGTCGACGCGGTCGCGCCGTTTTTTGCCGTGCGTCCCAGTCCTGTCCATGATCTCGTATGCTTCGACTGTCGTCAGCCTTTCGTCATAAATCTCGACAGGCACGCCGCAGAGCCCGCCGACCATCTCGGCAAACACCCTCGCTTTTTCCGCCCGCGCGCCCTCGCTGCCATCCATATTGTACGGGCATCCGATGACGACGAGCTCCGCCCCGTATTTTCGGACTGCCTCCGCTACCGCCGCCGCCGTTTTTCTCATTCCGGACGACTTTATGACGCCGACGCCCGTGGCAATGAGCCCGGTCGCATCCGATATCGCCATCCCCGTCCTCGCGTCGCCGTAGTCGACGCCGAGTATCCGCTTCTTCATCTTCGATTTTTAAAGCTGTATGCCGCGCTCTTCGATGAACGACGAGAGCTCCTCCCCCGTCGGGATCGAATCGAGGCTGCCGTGGCGCGAGACCGTCAGCGCCGCCGCCGCGTTCGCGTAGTGTACGGAGCGCATGATGTCCCCGGAGCGAACGTATTCCGTCATCAGCGCCGCATCAAACACGCTGCCGGCGCAGGCGGTGTCCGCCGCGTCGACGTTTATCGGCAAGACGACGTTATAATATTTGCCGTCGTAGAGGAAGGCGCCGCGGTCGCCCATTTTTATGATATAATACTTCGCCTTCACGAGCGAGGACAGCCTTATGACGGAGCGCAGGCAGTTTTCGGTGTTCGACGGAGCAATGCCGGTGAATGCGAGGAGCTCCTCCTCGTCCGGCGTGAATATCTCGCAGGGGAACAGCCTGTTGAGCTGGAAATCGGGATTTTTCGGACCGCCGTCTATCATCAGCGGTATCTTTTTCCGCGCCGCGTATTCGGAGACGGACGTCACTATCTTGTCCGGTGAGCGCAGCGAGATTATCGCCGCGTCCGGGATGGAGGTGAACGCATCCTCGGTGTCGGCTGCCGAGATCAAAAGGTTTGCACCCGGGAATGAGACGCGGCGCACAGCGCCGGTCGCGTCTGTTATCGCGGAGACGAGCCCCGTCGCGGCGCGGCGGTCCATGCTCATGAAGCGCGTGTCTATTCCCATTTCGCGGAACTGCGCGCGGAGACGCTGCCCGTTGCTGTCCGCGCCGACGCGCGAGCAGAGGATGCATTCCGCGCCCAGCATCGTCAGCGTGACCGCGAATTCCGCGCCTTCGCCGCCCGGAATGTTGTCATACGAGCTGCCGACAACGGTCTCTCCCGCCTCGGGAAAAACCTCCGTGCGCTGCACAAATTCCATATCGGTCGGACTTATCGCGAGTATTCTTGGCTTCATCTCATGATCCTCCCCGGCAAAGTCGTACTTATATGTCAATTATACACTAATATTAAGTGAAAATCAACGGTCGGGAGCAACAATAAAGCGAAAAACGCAGAGTTTTTCCGATAAAAATCCCATCCTCTCCGGCATACCGGCGGTTTTTCCTCTGTTACGTATCGCTCTTTGCCTTTTCTCTTTCCCTTTCGGCAAGCCGCTTTATGTTCTTAACGACTCTGTCAACGTCCGCACCCACACCGACCGGGATCACTATGATCGGCTCGCCCGCGCCGTCAAGGATCTCGAGCGTATGTACGGTCACCTCCGCCCGCTCGCCCTTCGGCACGTTTGAAACGCGGACGGAGACTGTCCGCTCCGTGACGGCGGCGTCGCCGACGTCACAGTATTTTATGACGGCGCGCCGCTCGGATTCTTCCTCCTTTGTAAGGCTGAACCTGTAAACATAGGCGTGTATGCACTCCTGCGTGAAGACGAGCTCCGCCGCCGCGTATCTGTCCGAGCGCAGCTTGCGGTCGCGCCCACGGGCGACAGCTGTGCCATCCGTAAACTCGTACCCCGAAAATGTCTCCGGCATAAAGCCTCGCATATCGCGCTCGCGGACACCGATGTCGGCGCGCGCCCGCCCGTCAAGATCTTTTATCTTTGACGCCGCCGTCCTGTCCACCTCCTCGTCGGAGACGCGCGAATCACGCGTGAAAAGTATCACGCAGACGCCGACAATTATTATCGGCACGCCGAAATATATAAAATCCGCAACGGCGACAAATATGCCGAAGGCGCATATTACCGCCCCTATGATCTGCGGGATCATGTTTTTCGGTTCGAAATATTTTTTCAGTCCTTTGTAATCCATGTTTTTTACCTGTCCTTTCATTTTCCGATTTTATCGGCTTCGGTCGATTTTATCAATAACTTATTCGTTTAGCCGAGCTCAACCGCCGGTTTAGACGCACCTCACACGCCGCGCGTGCCGCATATGCGAGATCCCCGCCGTAAGCTCGCTTTTGCGCGGCAGCCATGCCGCAGTCTTGCAGGCTGCGGTGTTGTTATCCGTATCGTGCAAATAACATTTAAGTCGTTTCATCATTATCACCCCCTGTCTTTCAAAGCAAATTCCCTGTCTCTTCATTTCCCCCTTCTTTTTACTTTTAACTCATATTTTTACATTACGCGGCAAAAAAAGAACGCCCGGCGGGCGAGCTCTTTTCGGAAAACAAAAAACGCGCCCGAGATTCGGACGCGAACCGCACTTTATATTCTCTCTCTTACCGTTTTACGAAAGCAAGGAGGCAGACGTCCGAAAAATATGAGTTTTTCATGGCTATATTCCTCCTTTGCATAAAATTTCGCCACCCATCTCTGTCGGTATTTTTATACTACCACGCGCCGTCGCCATATGTCAATACATTTCGGAAATTTTTTACGCAAATATTCTACCTGTACAAAGCTCAGCTCCGAATTCCTTTCAAAGAAAGGGTTCGGAGCCTGAATGATGATCCGGCAGCGTCGTTTCGGTTATCGCTCTATACTGTCTTCCGGCATATCCGACAATGCCGCGATCTGATTTCTGCGCCCATAAATCACCGCCGTGATCCACACGGTTTTATTTTCCTCGTCCACCAAATAGTAAACGAGAAAGTTCTTAACCGGCATTTTGCGGATCCCTCTCGTGTGCCACGGTTCTTCCTCTGTAAGAGGATATCTTGACGGCATAGAATCCAGCTTTTCGATTTCATATTGCAAGGTGCCTGTCCATTTCCGCGCAATTTCCGGCGCGAGCAGGATCTTGGAAATATACTGTATAATTTCTTCGATCTGCTCAATTGCCTGTGCTGTCAGCTTCACCTCATACTTCATACCGCGTACTCAAATGTCCTCGCGGATCTTGGCAAAGGCTTCACCGGCGGTCAGCCCCTCGCCGGACTTCGCCTGATCATATCCCCTCTCCATCATCGCGTCAAACTGCTCTGAAGTTATGCTGTCTCTCGCAGGCAGCTTCGGCACGGTGAGAGAATACGGAACACCGCCCGTCATAATGATTTGCCTGTACAAGGTATCTATCAGGACCGAAACGGGCAGTCCGATCTTCTCCAAAACCGCCTCCGCCTGCCGCTTGATCTCGGGCTGGACACGTGCCGTTACATTTGCGCTTTTTGTTGCCATCATAACTACCTGCCTTTCCGCATTTAATTCTACCATATTGTGTTGCAGATTGCAATACAATATTCGCATCTTCACAAAAAATGCAATCATATTTCGCCGCAGAAACCAGACTTTTATCTTAAAAAGCTTTGAAAAAGAGGGTCCGGGGGAGAAAACTTTCGAGAAAGTTTTCTCCCCCGGCAATATCTATCTTTTTTATCTGCGCTTTGAGCGTTCGTTTATGAGGCGCTTCTTCTCATCCCAGAGCTTCTGTGAGAGGTCGACGTAATAATTGTGCGGGTTATCAAACCGCTTGACCTCGTCCCAGAGCGTGCCGACCTCGCGGCGGCAATAGCTGCGGATCTCGTCGAGTGACGGCATATCGTACACGAGCTCACCGCCGCGGAAGATGTCCACGAGCAGCGGGCGCGCCGTGTAATTTTCGAAGGTCTTGCGCTTCCACGTGTAGTCCGGGTCGAATATTTCAAGCGGCTGCGACTCGTCTATCACCTCGTCGTAGACCGTGATGAGGTCCGCCTCCGCCTTGCCCGTTTCGTTCGAATAGAGGCGATATACCTTTTTATAGTGCGGGTTCGTGATCTTGGTGACGTTCTCGCTGATCTTGATGCGCGGGATGACGGTCCCAACCTCGTCCTCGACGGCGGCGAGCTTGTAGACGCCGCCGAACACCGGCGACGACATCGACGTTATGAGCCTTTCGCCGACGCCGAACGCGTCGACCTGCGCGCCCTGCCTTATCATGTCGCGGATCAGATACTCGTCGAGCGAATTCGAAACGACTATCTTGCAATAGTCAAATCCCGCGTCGTCAAGCATTTTGCGCGCGCGGCGCGACAGATACGTGATATCGCCGGAATCGAGGCGGATCGCACACTTTTTTATTCCACGCGGCAAAAGCACGTCGCGGAACGCGCGTATCGCGTTCGGTATGCCGCTCTTTAAGACGTTGTACGTGTCGACGAGCAGCGTTGCCGATTCGGGGTATATCTCGCAGTACGTGCGGAATGCCTCATACTCAGAATCAAACATCTGCACCCACGAGTGCGCCATCGTCCCCGTCGCGGGGACGCCGTACAGCTCATCGGACGCCGTACACGCCGTCCCGGTGCAGCCGCCGATGTACGCGGCGCGCGCGCCGAGGATCGCGGCATCCGCGCTGTGCGCGCGGCGCGAGCCGAACTCGGATATCGAGCGCCCCTCCGCCGCCGTCACGATCCTGTTCGCCTTCGTCGCGACAAGGGACTGGTGATTGAACATCAGGAGAAGATACGTCTCGATGAACTGCGCCTCCGCCGCCGGTGCGCGCACCGTTATGACCGGCTCGTTCGGGAAAATAACGGTCCCCTCCGGCACCGCCCACATGTCGCCCGTGAATCTGAAGCCGCGCAGGTAGGAGAGGAAATCCTCGCCGAAAATGCCTTTTCCGCGCAGATATTCAATGTCCTCGTCGTCAAAGTGAAGATCCTTTATATATTCGATTATCTGCTCGAGCCCGGCAGCGATGGCGTACCCGCCGCCGTCCGGCACGGTGCGGAAAAATACGTCGAAATACGATATCTCGTCCCCCTTGCCGCACTTATAATATCCGTTTGCCATTGTGAGCTCATAAAAATCACAGAGCATCGTCAGATTGCGTTTGTTTTCCATTTGGAGCACCCCTTTTTTCGGTACTGCAATATTTTACCTTTTGCCGAATAATATTATACTCGCATAAAATCCCTTTTTACAATGGCAAACACGACGAATTTCCCGCCCGGCACAGCTCCGCTATTGTGGATTTTAAAGCCAAAAAGCCAGGCGGCGCAAAAAAGGCGGCGGACAAAACGCCCGCCGCTCTCTTTTTACCGTCTGTCGGTTCAGTCGAGATTTTCCTCGATCTTTGCGTCCTCCGCGTTCTTCTTCACGGATGCGATGCCGTTCTCGCAGCTCGCCTTAGCCTTGTAGCCCTCGGATACGGCGATGACCTCACCGTTCTTCGCCTTCAGCCTGAAGCGGTACTCGCCCGCCTTGTCGGTGTACATCTCGAACTTCGGGTGCTTCTGCTTCTCGTAGTCCTCGACCGTCTGATCCTCGACGTTTGCAACCGGCGCGTTGTTCATAACGGACTGAACGCCGTTGCGCGCGGAAGTGAGCGTCTCATAGACCTCGGACGTCGCAATAACTTCGCCGTTCTGCGCCTTGAGATCGAATTTGAAGCCGGTATTGGTCTTTCTGATAACAAACTTTCCCATGATAGATCACTCCTGTCGGTTTGCGCGGAGGTGAAAGATTCCGCGCTTTTTCTTTATTTTATCACAAGGCAGCGTGAAAATCAACACTTTTTGACAAAATATGAAAGATCATTCTTCCCCGTCGTAGTCAATATCCTCATAGAGCTCGTCATCAAAGATAGAGGCAACCCGGTCGAACTCGTCGTCGTCCGTGATGGTGGAGAGGATCTCCTCGCCGTCCTCGTCCCGCTCGAGCTTGAGGATGACGTATTCTTCGTCGTTGTCTGCCGGGGCAAGCGCATAATATGTGCTCCCCTCGGATTCCGTCTCGCCGATGAGCTCGTATTCGCTCTCGTTTCCGTCGTCATCCGTCAGCGTTACGATATCGCCGATGCTGTATTCTTCGTTATCCATTTTTGATTCTCCTTTTTCCGCCGTCTCTGCGGCTCGTATTTATAGTAGTATAAAACCTCGCTTTTGTCAAGTATCTTCCGTCGCTATGAGATGACAGGCGGCGACATTTTCCCCTCGTTCACCGCGTGCGCGCAAATTCGGGAGAGCCTGCACTCCCCGCACTTCGGCGCCCGCGCCGTACAGACGTCGCGCCCGAACAAAACGAGGCGGTGGCAGAAATCCGTCTGCTCCGGCGGCTCTATGAGCGAAAGCAGTATTTTTTCCGCCTTCTCCGGCGTCTTCATCGACTCGTCATAGGCGCCGAGCCTGCCGCAGATGCGGATGCAGTGCGTGTCCGTCACAACGCCGGGCACGCCGTAAACGTCGCCGAGGATCAGGTTCGCTATCTTCCTGCCGACACCGGGCAGGGACAAAAGCTCCTCCATCGTGTCCGGCACCCTCCCGCCGAAGCGGACGGCAACCATACCTGACATCTCTTTTATATCCTTCGCCTTGACGCGATAGAGCCCGCACGGGCGGACGATGCGCTCGAGCTCCCCGATATCCGCGCCCGCCATGGACGCGGCATCCGGGAATTCGGCGAACAGCTCCTCCGAAACGATGTTGACCCTCGCGTCCGTACACTGCGCCGAGAGGCGCGCCATCACGAGCAGCCGCCACGGGTCCCCTTCGTACCGCAAAGAGCAGACGGCGTCCGGGTATTCTTCCTTCAATATTCCGACCGCCTCGGCGAAAAGTTCTCTTTTTTCGGTATCGGTCATATCCTATTCCTCCGCCCCCTCGTCAAGGTCGATATCGAAGTATTCGAGAAAAACGTCGCGGACCGACATCGCAGCCCATGCTCCCGCGGAGCCGTGCTCGATGACGCTCGTAACAACGATCTCAGGGTCGTCAAACGGAGCGAACCCGACAAAGACCGCATTCGAGCTGCCGGAGCCGACCTGCGCCGTTCCCGTCTTGCCGCCGACCTTTATCGGCAGCTTATCAAACAGCGTCGCCTGCGTCCCCGTCTC
This sequence comes from uncultured Clostridia bacterium, assembly GCA_947624995.1. GTDB lineage: Bacteria > Bacillota > Clostridia > Oscillospirales > CAG-272 > DTU064. The sequence goes on along the minus strand of CANQMS010000006.1, from coordinate 39,555 downwards.
TATCACTCGCTGCATCGCGTTCAGTATGACGGTGACGTCATGATCGTCAAGCTCGACCGAGCTCAGCGTCTCCCGCTCGACCTCCCGGACGATTTTCCCCGTCCCGTATTCGCGGACGGAATCAAGTATGTGTGCGCGGTACCGCTCGCCGTCGTTTATTATCGCGGACATATAGACGCTGAGCTGAAGCGGTGTGAACAGATTGTCCGACTGACCTATCGCCGCCACGAGCGTGTCCCCGGGGTTCCAGCCGCCAAGTCCGTGCTGAGTCCTGTAATCGGGACCGGCGAGCACGCCCTCGGATTCGGGCAGCTCGATCCCGGTCTTTTCCCCGAGCCCGAAGGCGCGGCAGTACCTGTTCATCGTCTCTATCGTAAGTCTGCGCCCGAGCTCGTAGAAAAAGTAGTTGCATGAGACCTCGATCGCCGTTGACACGTTTATCCTTCCGTGCGACAAGCCGTCCTGCACGTAGAGCCAGCAGCGAGGCGTGAATCCGGCGTAATATGTATATATTCCCTTCGTCTCGATTATGGTGTTCTCGTCGATTATCCCCTCCGTCATCGCCGCCGCAGCGACCGCGGGCTTGAACGTCGAGCCGGGAGGATATTTGCCGTTGAGCGCCCGGTTCAAAAGCGGGGTGTTCACGTCCTGATTGAGCTCGGGGAGGTCCTCGCGGTACGTCGTTAAGTCATATGTCGGATATGTCGCGAGCGCGCGCACCTTCCCCGTTTCGACGTCGACCGCCGCGATCGCGCCGGCGCACGCGTCCTCGCCGTCGTGCTCGGCTTCCTCGATCTTTGACTGCTCGTGTATGTAGTCGACGTTGTCCTCGAGCGCCTTTTCGGCAGCGCGCTGGAGGTCGATGTCGAGCGTCAGATATATGTCGTTTCCCGCCTTCGGCTCCTTTGTCACCTCGCGCCCGATGATGTTTCCGTACTCGTCCTCGGTGATCGTCATCTCGCCGTCCATGCCGTGCAGCTCCTCCTCGAACGCGAGCTCGACGCCGGAGACGCCGACCGTCGCGTCGAGGCGGTACCCCTTCGAGGTGTAGTATTCGACGTCGCCCGCGCCGATCTTCCCCGTCATCCCGAGGATGTGAGAGGCGACGCCCGGCTCGCAGTAAACGCGCTTCGCCTCGACGCGCACCGTGTACCCGCGCTGAGCACCCTCTCCGAGATACGACAGCAGCGAGATGTCGGCGTCCGTCGCGACCGTGTACGGATTCACATACGAAAAATCGCGGGACTCCATGTCGTACCGCAGGCGGAGCAGAAAGTCCGCGGTGTCGCGGTCATACAGGAGCTCCCCGTCTCCGTCGACGATGCCGTACCGGACGGCGAGCTTGTCTATTATGTCCCCGAGCGTGACGGCGCGCTCCTCCACGAGCGTGAACGCGTAGAGATCGCGCCCGAGCCCGTATTCAGAGAGCGTGCTCTCAAAGTACGACAGCGCGTACGGCAGCTCGTCGCCGCCGACTATTGTCCCGATGTCGCCGATGCCGAGCGAGGAGATCAGCCTGCTGAACCGCGCGCGGCTCTCCGTCGTATTGAAGAAATCCTCATCTATCACGTAGTCGGGGTATTTTCCCGTCGCCGGGAAACTGATCTTCGACAGCGTGTATTCCGCGTCCGAGCGCAGTATCTTGTCATACAGCATGAGCAGCGTTTCGTTCTGCTCTGCGTTCCTCGTCGGCAGCGTGCCGCGGTCGAGCACGATGCTGTACGAATAGTCGTTTTTGATGAGCGGCTTGCCGTTGCAGTCGTAGACCTCGCCGCGCTGCGCCTGTATTGTGACCTTGCGCGTATACGTGTCATCGGAGACGAAAGTATAAAAGTCCTGCCCGGCGATCTGTACGTTTATGAGCCGCGCAGTATAAAGCAGACAAATAAACACAAAAAGAACTATGAGCGAGATCAGCCTGCTCATGTGCCGTTTTTCCATATTCGTCCCCCTTTCATAAAATGCTCCGACCCGTCTTTTCAGTCGAGCTCTTTTTTCTTCTTCCGGAAGATCATGTATATCGGAAGGATGCAGAGCGTCGGGAACGGCGAGACCGCAAGCGTGGAACACAGCTCCGGAAGCAGCACGCGCATGAATACGACCGACAGGTCGAAGGAGTGCCACACGAGGAGCATATAAAACAGCGACGTTAAAAGCCTCACGACCGCCGCCGCGGCATCGAATATCAGAAACAGAAGCACCGAGCGCCTGTAATACTCCGTCGCAACCACGCCGCATATGTAGCCGACAAGCATGTACGGGAGCGGAAGTATTATGACGCCGACGCCGCCGAGCGCGTCCGCAATGAAGCCGACGGCAACGCCGTATATCGCGCCCGCGCGGCACCCCTCAAACATCCCTATCGCCGCGACCGCGACGATCAGGATGTCCGGCGACGCCCCGAACGGGCAAAAGCGCGCGAAAAATGTCACGCGCATAAGTATAAGAAAGAGTGACATGACGGCGTAGATGACGTATTTGCACACCGTCGCCGCGGTCACTCCCGATCTCATTTTTTCCCCTATAACGTCCGCCTTGCCGAAAGAGATGCGCAGACGGGGAAGCGTGCGCACCGCCTTTTCTTTAGTCTCTGACCGTCTCATACGATTTTATCACCATGACGCGGGAGAGCTCCTCGAGGTCCGCTGCCGGGCGCACGTACGCCGTCACCGTCCGGCTGTATTCGTCCGTCTCGACGCGCTCGACGATGCCGATCACAAGGTCGCGCGGATATATGCTCCCGAGCCCGGATGAGAGCACACGGTCCCCGACCTCAACGTTTGAGTCCGTCGCAAGATACGTTAGGCGGCATAGCCCGTCAAGGCGCATATCGTAGTCGCCCTCGAGCAGCCCGACCTCGCCCGTCCGCTGTATGTACGCGCCGACCGCGGACGCCGATTCGATCACGGTCAGGACCTTGCACCAGTTTGTGCCCGCCTCGTTTACGTAACCGACGATGCCGTCCGCCGTGACGACGGGCATGTCCTTTGTGACGCCGCTGTCCGTTCCGACATCGAGCGTGAACACCGTCATATAGTTGCCGACCTCTCGCCCGACGATGTTTGCGACGGCGAAGTCGTATTCGGGGTGCTCGCGCGCAAGGTCGAAATAGCTGTACAGCCACTCGTTCATGCGCTCGATCTCCTCGATCTCGTAGTTTTTGTCCTCGAGCTCCGCGAGCTTTTGCTTCAGCTCCTCGTTTTCCGCCTTCAGCCTGTCGAACTCGGTAAAATAATCGGTGAATCCGTCGATCGCGTCCGTCGCCGCCGTCATCGCCCTTTCGAGCGGGGAAAGAACGGTCACGACGATGCCGCGCATATAGTCCGAAAGCCCCATTATCGCCAGCACGGACGGCACGATGACGAGCATCAGCGCGATGCAGAGCATGACGACGAAGAATTTGTTTGCAAGCAGCTTTTTCATCCTGACCTCCTTTCACGTTCCTTTTTGCGTCCGGGCACTGTCCCCGGGCTTTTTGTACTCTCCCGCTTCCGTTACCTCATGCGGTACTGTATCGCGCCGGGGAATTTATCCTCGGATTCGAGCACGCGCCCGATGCCGATCGCGACGGAGTCGAGTGGGTGCTTCGGTCGGCGGACGCGGATCCCCGTCACGCCGGAGAGGAGTATATCGAGCCCGCCGAGCAGCGCGCCGCCGCCCGCGAGCATTATGCCGTTGTCGTATATATCGCCGGACAGCTCGGGCGGCGTCGATTCGAGCGTCGTGCGGAGCGCGTCGACGATGTGGGAGACGGGCTCCTTGATCGCCTCGCGTATGTTCGCGGAATTGATGCGCACCGTCGCCGGGAGTCCGGAGAGCAGGTTGCGCCCGCGCACCTCCATCTCGCCGCGGTCGGCTGCCGGATGTATCGAGCCTATCGCCTTTTTGAGCATTTCCGCCGTCGTGTCGCCTATGAGCACGTTATATTTCCGCCGCAGATAGCTTACGATCGCCTCGTCGAGCTCGTCTCCGGCGACGCGCAGCGAATTCGAGAGCACGATTCCGCCGAGGCTTATGACCGCGACCTCCGTCGTGCCGCCGCCGATGTCGATGACCATGTTCCCGCGGGAGCCGCCGATATTGAGCCCCGTCCCGATCGCCGCCGCTATCGGCTCCTCGATCAGCGCGACGCTCTGGGCGCCCGCCTCGAACGTCGCATCCTCGACGGCGCGCTTTTCGACCTCGGTGACGCCGTACGGTATGCATATTACGACGCGCGGGCGCGTCAGCATCGTGTTGCCCGAGACTTTTTTGAAGAACTGGTGCAGCATCGCGGCGGCAACGTCGAATTCGGCTATGACGCCGTCCTTGAGCGGTCTCATAGCCGTGATCGAACCGGGAGTCCTCCCGAGCATCAGCTTTGCCTCCGAGCCGACGGCGACGACCTTTCCGGTCCTCGCCTCGACCGCCACGACGGACGGCTCGCGCAGCACTATTCCCTTTCCCTTGACGCACACGAGCGTGTTCGCCGTTCCGAGATCTATTCCTATGCTTCTTGACATTTCAAAAAGTGGCGGCAGATGCCGCAGCCTTTCAGTTTATTCTTTTCCCGCACGTGCCGCTATAACGTCGATCCCGGCGAGGCGCAGAAGTCTCGCCGTCGCCTCCTTGGGCATTCCCGTAACGCTGAAATATTCGCCGTCGACGCGCGTCACAAAGACGCCGCCGAGCCCCTGTATACCGTAAGCGCCCGCCTTGTCGCGCGGCTCGCCCGTTTTTATGTATGCCGAGATCTCGTCCTCTCCGAGCTTTCGCATATATACGTCGGTCGCCGTCACGTCGGAAAACCGCTCGCCGCCGGAGGCGACGGTGACGCCCGTATAGACCGTGTGGCGCCTGCCCGAGAGCAGCCGCAGCATGCGTGCGGCGTCAGCGTCGTTTTCCGGCTTGCCGAGTATCTCCCCGTCAATGCTCACGACGGTGTCCGCGGCTATGACGACGCTGTCCGGAAAGACGGCGGCGGCAGCCTCCGCCTTTCGCCCCGCCAGTATCTTTACGAGCTCGTCCGGGGTCGGCGAGCCCGCGACGGTCTCGTCGGCATCGGTCACATAAACGGTGAAGCTGAGCCCGAGAGAGGACAAAAGGTCGCGCCGTCTCGGCGACGCGGAGGCAAGTACTATATCCTTCACTTATTTTATTCCCGTTGAGCCGAATCCGCCCTCTCCGCGCTCCGTTTCGTCGAGAGCCTCGACCTCGCAGAGCTCGGCGCGGTATATCGGGATTATCATGAGCTGCGCTATTCTGTCGCCCGGATGAACGGTGAAAACGGACGAGCCGTGATTCTTCAGAACGACGCAAAGCTCTCCCCTGTAATCCGGGTCGATGAGCCCGATCCCGTTTGCAAGTGCGATCCCGCGCTTCGACGCAAGCCCGCTCCTCGCGCAGACGACGGCGGCGCATCCGTCCGGTACCTCGATCGCGAGCCCCGTCGGTATCGACTTTATCTCGCTTACCGCCATCGTTATGCACGCATCTCCGCAGTAGCGCAGATCGAGCGCGGCGGCGCCCGCCGTCGCATATGCGGGCACCTCGGCGTCCGCTCTCAGTTTTTTGAACATCAGTTTTTTGTTTTCCATGGTCTTTTTTCCTTTTCTGCTGCTTTTCTATCTTATTCGGCGCACCGGTGTTTTGCTCGGCGCCCCGAGCCTGTAGCTTTCAATGACGCTGTCCGTCTCGTCCCGGCTCTCGGTCGTGAATATAAAGTGCCACGCCGAGCACCCCATGCCGTAAAGCACATCCTTTTTGTCCGCCATATAGACCGGGACGCTGTTGTATATGACGTTGCGGCACCCCTCGCCGTATATCGGGAATTCGACGCCGCGCCTGTCCCGGAGTGTGGCTGGACCCCGCCCGCATATACATTTATCGCCCGAAACGGCGCGGATTATGCAGCGTTCCGTCACCATCAGCGGCAGCCGTCCGTATACGATCGCCGAGGTCGGCACATACCGCGAAATGTCCTCCGCCTGTCTCGCCGTCGTCTCGGGCGACAGCGTCACGAGCTCCGCGCCCGCCTCGTGCGCGAGCAGCGCCGAGCAAGTGTTGCAGACGTTATATCTGTGCCCCGCCACGGTTTGCAGCGGCGCGTCTATGAGGCGGCGCTGCCCCGCGTTCGCGAGGATCGCCGAGCGCGCCCCGGCGGCGACGGCATCGCTCACCGCGCGCCGGACGTCCTCCTCCCCGTCGTCGTAGACGACGGCGGGCATCACAAAGCCGTCCGCCGCCCCGCCGTGCCTCTCGAGGGGGACATATATCATATCAAAAAATTCGCGCGCTTGCAAGCTTATATTTTCGGGTGACCGAAATTCCGCCGTCAAAAGCGGCTCCCCGCCGCGCTTTTCCGTGGGTTTCTTCCACGGCGCGGCAGGCTTTCCCGAGAGATGCGGCGACCTGTCCGTATCGGTCAGCGCCGATATCGCGCGACGCCTCAGCCCGTTTATCGCGGACGCCGTCATCATGGCGCCGTCCCCGACCGTGATGTCGAAAACCGTTTCGTCCCCGACAGCGTATTCGGTCCCGCCGAGCTTCGATATCCGGTCCCGCACTTCCTCCGCCGTCAGCGGTCTTCTTTCAGCCGCCTCCGGCACATCTCCCGCCACCGTGACCGTGCGCTCCCCGACCGTCAGCGAGAGCTCTGCCGGCTCCCCGACCGTTATGCGGCACCGTATGCGCCGGATCATGACCTTTTCGGGCTCCGGTATGTCCGCGCGCGTCGCGCGCGTTACGTCCTTGTCCTCGTCCGTGCGGATGCCGAGCATCGCGTTCGGGTCTTTTTTCACATCTCCCGTATAATACGCGTCCGTAAATCCCGAGCGCGAAAAAGCAGACGCGGCACCCTCGATCTCGTCCGCGTCCGCGTCCCGTCCTTCGTCGAGCAGGCGGCGGTAAAGGGAGGTCACGCGGTAAACGTAGTCGGGGCTCTTCATCCTGCCCTCTATCTTCAGCGAGCGGACACCCGTCCCGATTATTTCTTTTATGTGCCCCGCGAGGCACAGATCCTTCGGCGAGAGCGGATATCCGCCGTTATACGGCAGCCTGCACGGCTGCGCGCATTCGCCCCTGTTCCCCGATCTGCCGCCGACGACGGAGCTGTAAAGGCACTGCCCCGACACCGAGACGCAATTCGCCCCGTGGATGAACATCTCGATCTCTATCGGCGAGGTCTCTGCGAGCCGCTTTATGTTCTCAGCCGACAGCTCTCTCGCGCACACCATGCGCGAAAACCCGAGGGACGAAAAATATTCGGCGTCGCGCGCGCTCGCGCCGGAGCACTGCGTTGACGCGTGCAGCGGCAGCTCCGGGAATTCGCCGTGGATAAGGCGCGCAAGACCGAGGTCCGCGACTATCAGCGCGTCGACGCCGGACAAGTACAGCCGCTCCGCGCAAAAGAGCGCGCCGTCAAGCTCGCGGTCGTATAGCTGGATGTTGAGTGCCGCGTGCGCATCAACACCGTGTGCGTGCAGCTTTTTTATCGACTCCGAAAGCTCGTCGTCTCGGAAATTTCTCGCCCCCATCCTCGCGTTATACGCGGACGCGCCGAAATACACCGCGTCCGCTCCCGCGGCGACAGCCGCCGACAGCGCCTCCGGCGAGCCGGCGGGGGCGAGCAGCTCCGGGAGCTTTCTCACTCGGCAAGACCGAGCTTGCGCTTCAGCTCGGTGTTCTCTTCCTTGAGCCTGTTCACGTTCGCGGAGTAGAGCGCCACCTGCGCCTCAAGATTCTTGAGCCGCTTGTCGAGCCTCGCGCGCTCGCAGTTGTACTCGAGCGCGCAGAGGATCGCCGCCTCTGTCTTCGTGCAGCGCGGATTGTGCGCCACCATGGTATTTATCTTGTTGTCAAGCTCTCCGACGACGTAATTTACGAAATCCTCGTTTTCGTCCGTTTTTACCGTCATAGCGATGCCCGCTATCTCAATGTCGTACTTCTCCATCGTGTCAACACTCCTATGTATTGTTTTTTCTCCCGCCCGCCGGTCGGTACTTGAAAACCGCGACGAGGTGTTATATAATATGCATGTACGCCCCCCCTCATGTGGGCGCAGTACGGGAGCATACTACACTATATTATAATATATTTGGCGCCTTATTGGAATAGATTTTGAGAAATTTTTCGTCCAAATCGGCGTCGAGGTCGGAAAATTGCGCATGATCGCACCGAAACGGAGAAAAATATGGAAAACTACAGGCGGGTAATACTTTGCAAATACGGCGAGGTCGCCCTCAAGGGCGCAAACAGACCGCAGTTCGAGCAGACGATGATGAAGGACCTGCGCCGCCGCGCAAAGCGCGTCGGCGATTTCGAGATCTACGCGGCGCAGAGCACCGTTTACATCGAGCCGTGCGGCGAGGGTGACGATATCGACGAGATGTACCGCGAGGCGGAGCATGTCTTCGGCTTTTCGGGACTCTGCGTTGCCGCCGTCGCGGAAAAGGATATCGGCGACATCCGCCGCGTCGCTGCGGGATACATCCCCGCATCCGTCGACGGCGCGCGGACGTTCAAGGTCGAGGCGAAGCGCGCAGACAAGCGCTTTCCGATGAAATCGCCGGAGATCGCCGCCTCCGTCGGCGAGGCGATCCTCGACGCCGCCCCCGCTCTCACGGTCGATCTGCACTCACCCGACGTCGTTGTGACGGTCGAGGTCCGCGAGCGCGGTGCCTACATCCACGCGGGACAGGAGCGCGGCGCCGGCGGGCTCCCCGCCGGGACAAACGGGCGCGCGCTCTTGCTGCTCTCCGGCGGCATCGACAGCCCCGTTGCCGGATATATGATGATGAAGCGCGGCGTCACCGTCGACGCGGTCCACTTCGAGAGCATCCCCTATACGAGCGAGCAGGCGCGGGACAAGGTCCTCGCCCTCGCCTCCATCCTGACGGACTGGTCGGGCGAGATACGCGTCCACGTCATCTCCGTCACGCATATACAGGAGGTCCTGCGCGACACCTGCGACAACGACTATTTCACTATCCTTCTGCGCCGGTTCATGATGGCGCTCGCCGACAGGACGGCGAGGCACACGGGCGCTCAGGCGCTGATCACGGGCGAAAGCCTCGGTCAGGTCGCGAGCCAGACGATGCACGCCCTCTCGGCGACGGATATCGTGACCTCGCTCCCCGTCTTTCGCCCCTGCATCGGCATGGACAAGGAGGAGATAATCACCGTGTCGCGGAAGATAGGCGCATTTGACACCTCGATCTTGCCGTATGAGGACTGCTGCACCGTCTTCACGCCGCCCCACCCGAAAACGCGCCCCGAGCTTTCAAAGGTCGAGGAGCAGGAGGCAAAGGTCGACTTCGCCGCCCTCGCGGACGAGGCGTGGGCAACGCGCCGCCTCTACTACATCAGGAGCGGCGAGCCTCCCCGTGAGTATGCGGCAAACTGATGAATGTGTTTCCGGGGGAAGTGCCTTTTAGGAAAGGCACTTCCCCCGGACCCCTATCTTCAAAACTTTTTATTGACTGTGTTGTGACGGTGTGAACCGAGAGAGGGCGCGGCAGGCTCGACTGCGCGTAGATACAGGCGGCGCAAGGAAATTCTACTGCCCGTAGAGTCCGTTTTTGTCTTCTCTACCGGCGCGGAACGGCGCGTCGAGGCGCGGAAACGTTCTGTAGGTTGATATTGTGCCCCACACGGCGTACAATAAGTGTGCATCAAAAAAATGGCACCGAGGTACAAACGTTATGGTACATGCCGTCAACAGAAGAACGCGCACAAAGCTCGCCGACCGCAAGCTCCCGGATTACACGCGCGGCGAGGAACGCTTCAATATGATATCCCATATCGTCGGCGCCGCCGTCGGCATATTCGCGCTCGTCTCGTGCGTGCTCGTCTCCGTCATGCACGGCGACGTCTGGGCGACGGTCAGCTCGGCGATTTACGGCGCGTCTCTCATCCTTTTATATACGAATTCGAGCGTATATCACGGGCTCTATCCGTGCATGGCGAAGAAAGTCATGCAGGTCATCGACCACTGCACGATCTATTTTCTGATCGCCGGAACGTACACTCCCATCGTCTTAACGCGGCTCCGCCGATTCTCCCCCGGCTGGGGCTGGACGATATTCGGGCTCGTCTGGGGGTTCGCCGTCCTCGGCTGCGTGTTCACCGCGATAGACCTGAAAAAATACGGCAAATTTTCAATGGCGTGCTATATCGGCATGGGGTGGTGCATCGTCATTGCGCTGAAGCCGATGCTCTCCTGCGTACCGTTCGAGGCGTTCCTCTATATCCTCGCGGGCGGCATCGCGTACACCGTCGGCGCCGTCCTCTACGGCATCGGCGCAAAGCACCGGTATATCCACTCCGTCTTCCACATCTTCGTCGTGCTCGGCAGCGTTTTGCAGCTTGTCGGCATACTCTGCTACATCATCTGATATATTATCCGGCACCGCAAAAAGCCGTGGGACGGACCCGTCTGTGGGTCCGTCCCCTTTTTATATTCCCGCGGCGGCAGCAATACCGTAGACCGCGAAGGACGCGAGCCACGCGAAAAGCAGTCCGGCGGCGAGCCACAGAACCGTCATTTTCGTCCCCGCCTCGCCGCGTATCGCCGCGACGGCGGATGCGCACGGCGTATAAAGGAGCGTGAACGTCAAGAACGAGATCGCCGATGCGGGCGTGAAAATGCTGCCGACGCCGCCCTCTCCCGCGAGCACCGCGAGCGTCCCGACGACGGCTTCCTTAGCCGACAGCCCCGAAACAAGCGCCGCGGACGCGCGCCAGTCCCCGAACCCGAGCGGGGCGAATATGGGCGCCGCGAGTCTTCCGACGGCGGCAAGTATGCTTTTTTCGCTGTCATATGTGATATGAAGTCCCGTATCGACCGCCGACAGCAGCCACACGGCGACCGAGGAAAGAAAAATTATCCCGAACGCGCGCGACAAAAATTCCTTCGCCCTCCGCCCGAGCGCGCGGAGCACGTTTTTTGCCGTCGGCAGCCGCCACGGCGGCAGCTCGAGTATATATTCCGCCTCACCCCGCCCGGGGTAAATTTTTCGCATGACCGCCGCCGCGAAAACGGCGGTTATCACGCCCGCGAAGTATAAGGCGCAGGTCAAAACACCCCGCCGCGCCGGGAAAAAGTACGACAGCAAAAGCGTGTAAATCGGTATTTTCGCGCCGCAGCTCATAAACGGCACGAGCAGCGCCGTGACGCGCCTGTCCCTCCGCGTCGGCAGCGTCCGCGACGCCATCACTGCCGGCACGCTGCACCCGAACCCGAGCAGCAATGGAACAACGCTTTTGCCGGACAGCCCGAGTCTTTTGCACGGCGCGTCCATTATGAACGCCACCCGCGCCATATATCCCGTGTCCTCGATGAGCGACAGAAAGAAAAACAGAGTCACGACGAGCGGAAGGAATCCGACGACGGCGCCGACGCCCGCCATCGCCCCGTCCGTGACGAGCGAGGCAAGGAACGGCGCGACCTCCGCCCTCGCCATCGCTGCCGCCGCCGCATCCGTCAACGCCCCGAAAATAGCGGAGCACAAGTCCGAAAGCCGTCCGCCTATCACCTCGAACGTCAGGAAAAATACCGCGGACATCACAAGCGCGAATATCGGATACGCCGCCGCTCCGAGCGCCGCCCCGTCGAGCCGGGACGGCGGCGCGGGCGGTATGTACACGCACTCCCCGCAGACCTTGTCCGCGAACGCGTATCTCGCCGCCGCGGACGCTGCCTCGACGTCGAGCCCAACCTCGCGCTCGAGCCTTCGCACGCACCCTGCCACCCGCCGCGATGCCTCCGCCCCGAGCGCGAGCGACGAAAGCACGTCCGCGTCTCCCTCCGCCGCGAGGGACGCGGCGAATGATGGCGGTATTCCGGCGCTCGCCGCCCTCTCCCGGACCGCGGCCTCAATGCGCACGATCGCCCTGCCGTATGCCGTGTCCCGCATCGGTGCCGCGCACGTTTTCCCGGACCCGGCGCAAAAAATCGCCGTCAAAAGGAGCTCCTCCACCCCCTCGGAGCTCCTTGCGGAGACCGCCCTGACCGGGACGCCGAGCAGCGCCTCCATCCGCTCCGTGTCAACGCTGCCACCGCGCCGTTTTGCCTCGTCAATCATGTTGAGTGCCACGACCGTCGGTATTCCGAGCTCCAAGATCCGGCTCGTCAGATACAGCCCGCGCTCCGGGCACGTCGCATCCATGACGTTTATGATCCCGTCCGGGCGCGCGTTCAGTATATATTCCCGCGTGACGCGCTCCTCCTCCGAATACGGGCGGAGCGAATAGACGCCCGGCAGGTCGACAAGCTCGCACTCGCCGCCCGCCGTCTTTATCGCGCACGCCTCCGCGTCAACGGTGACGCCGGGAAAATTTCCGACGCGTCTGTCCCGCCCCGAAAGCGCGTTATACAGCGTTGTTTTTCCGCAGTTCTGGTTCCCCACAAGCGCAAGCCGCACAGATACGCCCCCTTTATTTTATCTGTTTTTATTTTATCGCGACCGTCTCTGCGGCATCGCGCCGCAGCGTCAAAAGATAGCCGCGCAGCGCGACCTCGACAGGTCCGCCGAACGGCGCGCGCCTGACGACGCGCACCTCCGTCCCCGGCACGAATCCGAATTCGAGCAGCCGCCGCCGCAGCGCGCCGCTGCCGCCGACGGACACAACAACGTGCCCCTCCCCCGATTTTGCCTCGCCGAGCGTCATATGCGCCTCCCGTCAGGTGATACACACTTCAATATATATGAAACACCCCCGCGCGCTACAACAGCGGCGGGGGCGCGGCGAAAAGTTAAACAAATCTTAATAAATGCACACTTGCTTCTTAAAAATTTTTATGTTACCATAGACACGAACTAAAAGAGAAAGGCAAGCCCCGATGTACAACATACTCATATGCGACGACGAGCCCGACATAGTTTCCGCGCTCGAGATATATCTCTCCTCTGAGGGCTATGGCATATTCCGCGCCGAAAACGGCGAGGAAGCGCTCGCCGTCATCCGCGAAAACGACATAAATCTGCTGCTCCTCGACATAATGATGCCTGTCAAAAACGGGCTTGAAACGCTGCATGAGCTCCGGCGGATGAGCAACATTCCGGTCATAATGATAACTGCAAAGAGCGAGGACGCGGACAAAATTCTCGGTCTTGATCTCGGCGCCGACGACTATATAACGAAACCCTTTAACCCGATGGAGGTCAAGGCGCGTGTCCGCTCGCAGCTCCGGCGCTATATGCAGCTCGGCGCGAAGACCGCCGAGGCGGAATATATCCTCGCCGTAGGCGGCATCCGCCTTGACGAGCATTCGCACGCCGTCACGCTCGACGGAGACGAGGTGACGCTGACGCCGACACAGTATGAGATACTCCGCTATTTCATGAAAAATACGGACCGGATCCTCACGCCCGCGGACATATACCGCGCCGTCTGGGGAGAGGAGCCATACGGCGCCGAGAGCACCGTCGCCGTACATATCAGGCACCTGCGCGAAAAATTAGAGATCAACCCCTCATACCCGCGCTATATCCGCGTCGTGTGGGGGCACGGATATCTGATGCCGAAAAAGAAATGAGGTGGCAATAACAAAGTGAAAAAGATCAAAGAAAACACCGCGTGCAGAGTTCTCGCCGCTCTGCTCGCCGCGGCGGCGCTGACCGCCGCCGTCGCGTCGACTTGGCTGCTCATCATGATGGTCGGCATCGGCGCATACACCGACCCCGACTCGGTCAAAAGAAAGTTAGAGGAGAGGTGCGTGTACGACAATTACTGGGAAGTGCTTGAGATCTTCACCGAAGTTGCCGAGCGCCCGCTCTCCGACAGCGACGCGGCATACGCGGAGCTTGCGTCAAGGCTGAATGCATACTCGGAAAAAAGCGACTGTCTGGTCGAGGTTAAGATCGGCTCGCAGTATATAACCGACACGCTCTCGGAATGGCCGGACGACGAAATATTCCTGTTCGGCAATTCGATCGACATGTTTTACGGACCGTCGATCCCGTGGTTCCTCGTCGATCAGGTCACCGGCGAGCCTTACGACGTCACCGTCAGCATGATGGTAAAGAACTCCGCCAAATCGCACGACATTTTCGCGTCGCGCAGCGCGGCATCGTTTATAACGGATCGTAAAACGCTCATCACCGTGCCGATAGTCGCCGCCGTGTCCGTTTTGATTTTCTCGCTCTCATTCGCGTTCACGCTGTCCGCCTCGGGGCACAGAAAGGACTCCGACACAGTCGTGCTCTCGCTCTTTGACCGCGTACCGTTCGACCTTGTTTTCGCAGTTTCTGCGCTGCTCGCTGCCGTCCTTTTTTATCCGCTCGGCGACGCCGTCTCCGCCATTAACAACTTCAGGTACGAATCCGACACGTCGCTGCTGGTCGCTCAGATCTGCTTTTTCCTCATCATTTTCGTTTTTGCGCTGCTCGCCGTGATCATTTGCACCACAGCAGCTGTCCGCGTAAAGTGCCGCACGATTTTGAGCTGCAACGTCATAACCTATGCTGCCCGCGGGCTCATCCGCGCCGTGATGGCGATACCGGTCGTGTGGAGGACGCTGCTCGCCTCGGTCGCCGTCGCCGCACTGTCGCTGTATCTTGTCGCCCGTTCGTATATGAACTCCGTTCCGATCATTCTTTTGCTCATTCTGTGGGCAGCGGTGACGGTGCTGCTCTCATATAACGCATACTGCCTATACCGGCTGCGCGCCGCGGGGAAAAGGATCGCCTCCGGCGACCTTTCCTTCCGCATCGACACAAAGGGACTTCACGGAGACTATCTCCGTCACGCCGAAGACCTGAACAACATCGGCGTCGGGATGGAAACGGCGGTCGAGGAGCGGATGAAGAGCGAGAGATTTCGCACGGAGCTTATCACAAACGTCTCACACGATATAAAAACGCCGCTCACCTCGATCATAAACTACGTTGACCTTTTAAGGTCGCCGGGTCTCGACGCGGAAACGGTAAAGTCGTATCTCGACGTGCTCGACCGCCAATCGCAGACACTGCGCCGGTTAACCGAAGACCTGATAGAGGCGTCGAAAGCATCCTCCGGGACGCTCCCGGTCGAGCTTTCCCCGGTCGGGCTCGGCGTCCTCATCTCGCAGGCGGCGGGCGAATACGAGGAAAAGCTCGCCTCGTCCGGGCTGACGCTCGTCACCCGCGCGCCGTCCGAGCCGATATACGTCATGGCGGACGGCAGGCACACCGCGCGCATAATAGACAATCTGATGTCTAACGTCTGCAAATACTCGATGCCCGGCACGCGCGTATATATGGATGTAAAGCTGGAGGGCGACCTCGCGGGCATATCCGTATCAAATATTTCCCGCGAGCCGCTCAGCGTGGCAGCCGACGAGCTGACCGAGCGCTTTGTCCGCGGAGACGCTTCGCGCCACACGGAGGGCAGCGGTCTCGGGCTCTCGATAGCCTCGAGCCTCGCCGAGATACAGGGCGGCTCCCTAACCGTCCGAACGGACGCCGACCTCTTCCGCGTCACGCTTCTTTTGAAACAGGCATAAAAATATGCGCGGGTCCGCCCGCGCATATTTTTATGCAGCTTCAGTTTTCCACCGTCTCAAGCTCGTATGTGTAAACGTCGACCTTGTCCCGTTCGAACGTGTACGTTCTGTTCACGACGGCGGAAACAATGATCGAGAGCAGCGAGAGCAAAAGTATCGCACCCGCGATCACTGCGACCGCGATCCGGAACCGGCGCGCCTGACTGTTTTTTATCGCGAGATGCCCGTTTATCCTTGCGAGCTGCTCCTCTGTCGACATCGGCGAGGTCCCCGCATCCGCGTCTCCGAGCAATGTCTCAACGTCCGTGCCGAGTGCCGCCGCGAGATGCACGAGCATTTCCGCATCCGGCAGGGACATCCCCTTTTCCCATTTTGAAACGGTCTGGCGGACGACGTTCAGTCTGCCCGCCAGCGCCTCCTGCGTCATGCCGCACGATGTGCGGTATCTTTTTATATTGTCGCCAAGCATACAGAGCCTCCTCTTCGAAAGCCATCATACGCCGGGAGCGCGCAAAAGTCAAGCAACGCGCGATAACATCGCGCAACGCTCACCGACCGGTGAACGCGTACCCGAATCCGCGCACGGTGCGGATGATCCTGTCGCCGGACTCGCCCGTCAGCGCCGACAGCTTCCGGCGGAGATAGTGTACGTATACGTCGCCCGCGTTCGTCTCTTTGCCGCTCCCGTGCCTCGCGACGGACGAGAGCTCGTCGCGCGAGACGCCCGACTCGCCGCGCTCGTAAAGCAGCCGCATGACCGCGTACTCCTTCTCCGTCAGCGCCACACTGTCGCCGCGGTACGTGACGCGCTTCGACGTCGGGTCCACGACGAGCTCGCCCGCGCCGTCCGAGCACATACGGCGCATCGCCGAGGTGAGCTCCGTGTGTGAAAACGGGCGCCTGAGCTCGTGTGTACGGCAGCCCGGAGATGAAACGATATAAAGCGTTTTTGCGTCGTCGCTCCCCTCTTCCGGGCAAGTGTCCGTGTCGATTATGGTGCAGTCGCCGCCGTCGGATATCTCATACCCGGCGTCGCCGAGCCACATTTTCAGAAGGTCGTATAGCTCCGCGTCTTCCGTTTTTACCGTAATCCTGCGTCCGCTCATACCGTCGTTATCCTCGCCTCGACATTCAGCTTTCCGTCCGCCCTGTGCGTGCGGAAGAACCATTCGCCGCGGCTGCCGCACATAGAGACGGAGATCTCGTCGTCGAGCTTTGACTCGTTGCTGTAATTTATATACAGCGAGGAAACTCTCGCCTCGCCCGCGCGTATCTCCGGCACATACCCGCAGAGGAAACCCGCGTACACGGTGTTGTTCATGTGACCGTTGACGTCGACGTCCGGGTAGTCGACGCGCCGGACGCAGAGCGGCGACGGCTCCATCCCGTCCGGGATCGAAAGCCTGCGGGGCAGCTCCGTTTCGAGCGGCGGCTCGGGTCCGTAAAGCTCGCCTATACTGTCGACGCGCACGATTTTGCGCTCATACAGATCGTACAGCACCCAAACCGTTTTTGCCTCTGCAATTTTTTCGCCGTCCGCGCCGTATATCATAAAAACGCGCCCGAAGCTGATCCCGCGGCTCTTCTCCGCAAACGTTCTGAGCGTGAATGCGTCCCCGTGGTGAAGCTCGCCGTAGATATAAAATATTATCCGCGAGAGCAGAAACGCCTGTCCGCGCGAGCGCAGCTCGTCCTCCGTCGGACCCGTGCCCGCCATGTGGCGGTACGCGGTCTCCTGCATATATCTCATCATCGCCGCCGGGCTGAATGCCCCCGTCATGTCGACGTCGAGCGCCGTCACGCGATAATCTTCACTCCAAATCATCGTTTTCTCCGTTTGTTTCAGAAAAATAAAGAAAAGCAGAGGGGACGGTTATAAGCCGTCCCCGATGTTTGCTTATATGGCTTGCGCTTACGCTTTTCCGTTCGAGCCGAGGACGTCGACGATCTTGTGCTCGACCATTGCCTTGATAGCCTCGCGCGCGGGCTTGAGGTACTGGCGGGGATCGAAGTGATCGGGATGCTCGTTGAAGTACTTGCGTATGGACGCCGTCATAGCGAGGCGCAGGTCGGAGTCAATGTTGATCTTGCAGACCGCCATGGACGCCGCGTGACGGAGCTGATCCTCGGGAACGCCGATAGCGCCGGGCATATTGCCGCCGTTCTCGTTGATCTCCTTGACAAACTCCTGCGGGACGGACGACGAGCCGTGCAGCACTATCGGGAATCCGGGCAGGCGCTTTGAAACCTCTTCGAGGATATCGAATCTGAGCTGCGGCTTCGTGCCGGGCTTGAACTTGTACGCGCCGTGGCTCGTGCCGATGGCGATAGCGAGCGAGTCACATCCGGTAGCGCCGACGAATTCCTCGACCTGCTCGGGCTTCGTGTAAGAAGAATCCTCAGCGGAAACCTTGACCTCGTCCTCAACGCCTGCGAGCGTTCCGAGCTCCGCCTCGACGACAACGCCGTGAGCGTGCGCGTATTCAACGACCTTCTTTGTCAGCTCGATATTGTCCTTGAAGCTCTTTGACGAGCCGTCGATCATGACGGAGGTGAAGCCGCCGTCTATGCAGGACTTGCAGAGCTCAAACGTGTCGCCGTGGTCGAGATGGACCGCGATCGGAAGGTCGAATCCGGCAGATTCCTGTGCGTCGATGAGAGCCGCCTCGATCAGCTTCATAAGATACGCGTGCTTCGCATAGTTGCGGGCGCCCTTGCTGACCTGAAGGATGAGCGGGGATTTCTGGGCGATGGCCGCCTCAGTGATGCCCTGGATGATCTCCATGTTGTTTACGTTGAAAGCGCCGACAGCGTAGCCGCCGTTATACGCTTTTGCGAACATTTCTTTTGTTGTTACGAGTGCCATTTTTATATCTCCCTTTTTGGTTTTTCGTTCCATTATGTATTCTAATACATTCGCGTGAAAAAATCAAGTAGCGGATATAATATTTTTGCGCCGCCCGCTATTTCGGGCGACGCAAAAGATCGGGAAAAAAGAAACCCCGCGAGGGCCGTGCATCCCGGCGATTAGAAACCCTGCTCTCGCAAGGCTGGTATGTCCTCTCGATCGGCTTTTGAGCTTCCAACGTCCGTCGCGAGCAAAAGCTGCCGGCGAGCGGGAGGCCTGCATCGACACCGACTGAAGCCGGACCCCATTTAATCTTTCGTGGGTTTAAATAACCGGGTTGTCACGCACTCCGCAGAGTTCAATATTATTGTACCATACGTACGTCAAAAATAAAATAGGTATTTTTTCACAAAACGAACGCCCCCGATTTAGCTAAAACGTAGAATCGTTCGTAACTGTGCAGCATGCCCGCTTATATGCGATATAAAAAACTTGTATGTCCAATAATAAAAACTTTTGAAAGAAGGGTGCGGGAAGGAAACTTTTCATGAAAAGTTTCCTTCCCGCATTTATCCCTCTAAACCTAATCATTCTCTATATCCCTCGGCCTGTTTTGTGAACATGGCGGCGTAGATGCCGCCCGCCTTCATGAGCTCGTCGTGCGTGCCGGATTCGGCGGCGTGACCGCCGGAGATGAGGACGATCCTGTCCATCTCGCGGACGGAGGAGAGGCGGTGCGCGATGAGCAGCGTCGTCTTTCCTTCCGCTCCGTTCACTATCGTCTTTGTCATCTCATATTCAGCCAGCGGGTCGAGCGCAGAGGACGGCTCGTCGAGCAGGTACAGCCCGAACTCCGCCGTTTTGAGGCGCGTGAGCGCCAGCTTTTGCGCCTCGCCGCCGGAGACGACGACGCCATGCTCCGAGAATTCCCTCGTCATCTCGCATCCGGCGTCAACACCGTTTTTCTCGAGCACCCTGTCGATGCCGAACGTCTTTACGACCGCGTCAAGATCGCCCTCCGCCTCGTGGCAGAGACCGATATTTTCGCGCATAGTCATCGCGTACACGTTCGTGTTCTGGAACGCGACGCCGACGCGCGCGCGGAGCATATGCGGATCGTATTCCTTTATGTTCACGCCGTCGATGAGGATCTCCCCCTCGGTGACGTCGTAAAGCCTCAACAAAAGCTTGAGGAGCGTTGACTTTCCGGCTCCGTTCTCGCCGACTATCGCGAGTCTCTCCCCGGGGGAGACGCGGAGCGACAGATGGCGCAGCACGAACGGACTTTCATCCGTATATCTGAATCCGACGTCCCTCATCTCGAGCGAAAACGCACCGCCCGGGACTGTGACACCGTCGCGTTTTGATTCGATAGTTGAAGGCATATCGAAGAATGCCTTTATGCGCTCCGAATATCCCGCGAGCCTGTCATAGTCCTTGACGACTGCCGTGATGTCCCAGAGGTCGCCAGCCAGCTGCCCCGCCGCCATGAACATCGTCACGAGCATTGCGGTGCTCTCGAGCTCGCCGCGGTAAAACGACAGAACGATCAGCGCCATTATCAGAAACTGCGAAAGCTCATAGAGCGCGTAGAGCAGAATATCGAGCCTCAACACCTTTTTCGAATATTTCGAGATGACGCCGAGCTTTTTCTCGGACTGCTCGTCGTAGTGGCGGCGGCAGAGCTCCGGCAGGCGCGTCGAGCGCAGGTCTGCGGCGTAATCCTTCATATAAAAGACGCGGTGAACATAGTCGAGGCGCCTGTCATGAGGTATGCACTCCTCGTCGCGCGCGATCTCGTATTTGTTGAGGCGCGCGTTGACGGGGAGGCGCAGGCAGGCGTACACCGTCACGATGACTATCGCCCACGGTGAAACGGTCGCTATGACCGAGGCGAGCGTCAATATGCACATGACGCCGCGAATAAGGTTGTTGCACATATTGACGGCGTCCTGCGACTTTGACGCGAAATTGTCCTGAGCCCATTTATATTTGTCGTAGAACTCGGGGTCGTCGATGCAGGCGTAATCCGTCGCCTCCGCCTTGTCATACACGAGCCTGCGAATTTTCAGCCTCGCGCGCTCGCTGCCGACCTTGTCGAGCAGCTCCCAATAATAATCCGATATCGAAAACGTCGCAAACGAGACGAAATACAGCCCCGCCGTCAGCAAAAGCACATACGCGATCCCGTGCCCCGCGTCAAGCGCGTTCACAACGACCTGCGGCGTATAGATGTAGAGCAGGTCGCGCAGCGGCCATATGATGCCGTTGTGTATGAGCCCGTATATGATGACCCACTTGCCGTACTTCCAGAACGGCGCGATGAGCCAAAATATATTTTTTGCCTTTTTAAAAAATTTTTTCATATTATACCGATCTCCTTTCATTGTCCGTATAAAAACGGATGAGGCGACGATCGGCAGAGTCCCGAAGCTATCGCCTCATCTCATGTTCCGACAGCGCCGCGGCGCCCCATTTTTCCGTATGTGTTCTTCAAATAATTTTCCGATGCTCATCGTAAATTCTCCTTTCCTTCAAACATTTGCACATTCGCCGTCGTCTATTCTAAAACAAAAAATCCGCGGCGTCAACGCGGATTTATCAAATAAACTATCGTCTGCGGCAACATAAACTCAACCGCAGGTTGTAAAAGTGTGCGGATCGGTTAGGGCGAGCCGGGGGGAGTGCCTTTTAGGATTAAATTCGGCTTTTTCGCCTCGCGAAAAAGCAAAAGATGGGGCGGCTGCCCCATCTTTTTTCCCCCCGATCCCCCCTTTTCAAAACTTTTTACTGCGGCTCCGCCTTTAAATAAACGGTCACGCTCTCGCCGTCCCGGCGGCTGCCGGTAAGATTGAGCCCGGCGCGCATAAGCGTGCTGCCGAGATAACGCCTGCCGTCCCCGTCCGTATACGTGCGGTCCGGGTCGAGCCCCGCGAGCCTGACGAACGAAACGGGCGCTATCATCGTCCTCATGCGGACGTATGTAAAGAGCGCCTCCTCCAGATCCGGCGTCACATACATCCACGCGGCAACGTTCCCTTCCGGCGGGACGAGTCTATAGAGGTCGCCCTCCATGACGATGCGGCGGTGCGCCTTGTATTCCGCGATCTGCCGCCTCACCTCCTCGCGCTCGCGGTCGGAGAGCGCGGTCGGGTCGAGCTCGTATCCGAAAACGCCCGCCGCCGCAACGTCGCCGCGCGTTCTGAGCGGCGTCCGCCTCCCGGTCTGATGGTTCGGAGACGCCGAGACGTGACAGCTCATCGTACACGCCGGGTACGCGATCGAGGTCCCGTACTGTATTTTTATCCTTTCGAGCGGGTCCGTGTCGTCGCTCGTCCAGTACTGCGGGAAATAGTGCAGCATGGCGGGGTCATATCTGCCGCCGCCCGACGCGCACCCCTCAAACAGCACGTCCGGGAAAGCCTTTTGCAGCCTCTCTATGACCTCATAGAGCCCGAGCACATAGCGGTGGAAGACCTCGCCCTGCCTGTCGCTCGGCAGGAGCGACGACGAATACTCGGTCAGATTGCGGTTGAAATCCCACTTGACGTATTCGATATTCGCCGACGAGAGCACGGACGAGAGCGAATCCACGATATAGTCCCGGACGTCCTCGCGCGATAGATCGAGTATATACTGATGGCGCGCGATCGACATATCGCGCCCCTCAGTCCGTATGCACCATTCCGGATGCGCGCGATAGAGGTCGCTGTCCCGGCTCGCCATTTCCGGCTCGAACCACAGCCCGAGCCCGAGTCCGAGCGCATTCACGCGCTCCGCGAGCAGAGAGAGCCCGCCCGGCAGCTTTTCCTCGTTCGCGACCCAGTCGCCGAGGGACGAGGTGTCGTCATTTCGGCGGCCGAACCAGCCGTCGTCCACGACGAGCATATCTATCCCGAGCTCCGCCGCCGACCTCGCTATCGAGACGAGCTTTTCCGTGTCGAATCCGAAATACGTCGCCTCCCAGTTGTTGACGACGACGGGGCGCGGCGCTTTTAACCACTTTTCCGAGAGCAGGTGCTCGCGGTAAAAGCGGTGCAGCGCACGAGACATGCCGCCCTCGCCCCGGTCCGAATATACCATAACCGCCTCGGGCGTGCAAAAATCCTCGCCCGGCTCGAGCTTCCACGAAAACCCCTCGGGATTTATACCGACAAGGATGCGCGTGAGCCCGAAAGCGTCCACCTCCGCGTCTATCGAGAAATTTCCGCTGTAAACGAGATTGAACCCGTAAGCCTCGCCGGACTCCTCGGTACACCCCGGCGCGAGCAGCGCCGCGAACGGGTTGTGATAATGCCCGGATGCGCCCCTCCCGCTCGAAACAGTCGTTATGCCGTGACCGAGATCGCGGCGTTCGACCGCCCTCTCCCGCCCCCAGCAGCCCCAGAGGTGCAGCAGCCTGAACTCCGGATGCGTGAAATCGACGGCGGCGCTGTACGCGCGCTCCACATATATCGGCGCCTCACCGCCGTTTTTTATGACAGCGCGCCGCGTTATGACGGGGTGGCTTTCATAGACGGAGTAGACGAGCGTGATCTCGGCGCCCGTCACGTCCCGGCAGTATAGCTCGAGCGTCTCCGCCTCGCCCTCGCCGCCTGCCGTCGACGGCATCCCCGGGATTGGTTCCTTCCCCTTATATATTCTGTGCGAGACGTACCGGCAGTCGGTGACGGAATTTCCGTCCCCGTTTTTTATCTTCACCGCCGATATGCGGAAGTCGCCCGAGCCGTATGCCGGGTACTCAGCCTGCATCGTGTCCGGGGAAAAGCGCCAGTCGTCAACGGCGGCGGAGAGCGGCACGGTCGAGTCGTGCCCCTCGCGCACCGTGAGATAGTCGACGTCGTGCTCGTCGAGGCGCGCGCCGTAGTACAGCCCCATGACGTAGCCGCCCGCGCCTATTTTGAATATGTACGACGAGGCGGACGTGTCGAGCTTGAATATTTTTTTTTCGGGGAAAAATGATATGCCCATGAGGTTTTCCTCCGTGAGGTCATGTATTTGCATCATAAGTATACCATAAAAGCGCCCGGGAGCACAAGCCGGACGGTGCCGCATATGCGGCAGAGGCGGAAAAAATCGTCTTTTTGTGCAAAAAAATCGCTCCCGGCGCGAAAAAATCATTGAAAATGAAGAAACACCCCTTGCATAGTAGAGCGCAATCGTGTATAATTGATAGGTACGGACCGTTTTTTTCGGCACGTTCACATACGGATATTGACGGCACGTCATATACATAAAAACCGATTAAGGAGAAGCAAATGGCAACCTACAAATCAACCGACATACGCAACATCGCCCTCCTCGGGCACGGCGGCTCGGGCAAGACGTCTCTCACGGAGGCGATGCTCTACGTCACGGGCGCCGTCGACAGAATGGGCAAAACGACGGACGGCAACACGACGAGCGACTACGACCCCGAAGAGATAAAGCGCGGCTATTCGCTTTCGACGGCGCTTGTACCCGTTGAAACGAAGGGCAAGAAGATAAATATTCTCGACGCGCCCGGATATCTCGAATTCGTCGGCGAAGTCAAGGAAGCGCTCTTTGCCGCAGACAGCGCCGTCATCCTTGTGGATGCGAAGGCGGGCGTCGAGGTCGGCACCGAGCTCTCCTGGGACAACGCGACGGAGGCGGATATCCCGAAGGCATTCTTCATCAACAAGGCGGACGACAATGACGCGCACTTCCGCCGCGTATTTGACGAGCTGCGCGACATGTTCGGCATCTCGGTCTGCCCCGTCGTCGTCCCCGTCACGGGACAGAAGGGAATGTTCGCCGACCTCATCGAGATGAAGGCGTACACCTACGACCCGAAGAAGGGCACCGCCATCGAGTGCGAGATCCCCGCGTCCTTTGCCGCCGAGGCGGAGGAATACAAGACCGTCCTCTACGACTCGCTCTCGATGACGAGCGAGGAGCTCATGGAAAAAATACTTATGGAAGAGCCGATCACGCGCGAAGAAGCGTCCGAGGCGATCCACTCCGGCATTCTTGACGAATCCATCGTCCCCGTGTTCAGCGGCTCCGCAACGAACCTCTGGGGCGTCACAACGCTTATCGACGCGCTCATCAGCAGCTTCCCGAATCCGATCACCGCGGGCAGCGTCAAGGCTGAGGGCGACACCTCCGTCTTCGTATATAAGACGGTCGCGGACTCGTTCGGAAAGCAGTCCTTCTTCAAGGTCATGTCCGGCACGCTCCGCCGCGACACGACGCTGCGCAATCTCGACACGGACACGAGCGAGAAATTCTCCCACATCTACACGGTCCGCGGCAAGAAGCAGACCGAGGTCGACGAGCTCTCCGCCGGCGACATCGGCATGATCCCGAAGCTCGCGAACACGAACACGAACAACACGCTCGGCGGGACCGAGGGCTATAAGAAGATCGTCTTCCCGACGCCGTTCCTCTGCATGGCGATCCAGCCGTCCTCAAAGGGCGACGAAGACAAGATATCCACGGGCGTCGCAAGGCTGCTCGAGGAAGATCTCACGCTCAAATACGAGAACAACGCCGAGACGAAGCAGATGCTCATCTACGGCATGTCCGATATCCATCTCGAAGTCGTCAAGTCCAAGATGAAGTCGCGCTACGGCGTCTCCGTCGACCTTGTCGCCCCGAAGATCGCATACCGCGAGACGATCAAGAAGCGCGTCTCCGTCGAGGGCAAGCACAAGAAACAGTCCGGCGGCTCCGGTCAGTACGGTCACGTCAAGATGACGTTCGCTCCCGGTGAGGACGAGGGTCTGACGTTCACGCAGAGCGTCGTCGGCGGTACGGTGCCGAAGCAGTACTACCCCGCGGTCGAGAAGGGTCTTCTCGACGCGATGCAGCACGGTGTGCTCGCCGGATATCCGGTCGTTCACCTCGCCGCAGACCTGTTTGACGGCTCGTATCACCCCGTCGACAGTAACGAAATTTCGTTCAAGCTCGCCGCGCGCCTCGCATATAAGGCGGGTCTGCCGCAGGCGAACCCCGTCATCCTCGAGCCGGTCGGCGCGCTCAAGGTCTACGTGCCGGATGCGATAGTCGGCGACATCATGGGCGACCTCAACGGCAAGCGCCGCGGCCGTGTGCTCGGCATGAATCCGTGGGAGGCGAAGAAGGGCTACACCGTCATCGAGGCGGAGGCTCCGAAGGCGGAGATGATGGACTACACCGTCGCGCTCCGCGCCATGACGCAGGGCAGAGGTCACTACGACTTTGAAGTCGTGCGCTATGAGGAAGTTCCGGGCAACATCGCCCAGAAGATCATCGCCGAATCAAAGGTCGAGGACGACGAATAAATCAAGGCATATTAAACCGGGCTGCCGCACGTTTGTGTGCGGCAGCCCGATTTTTTTGTCAATCCTGTATCTTCCACATGCTGCCCGTCCTGTAGTCCGCGCACACATAGTGATTGTAACCGGGGGTCTCAATGTCATCCTCGCTCCCCGCCATATATATCGCCCGATAGACCGCATACTTATCGTTAACGGTCACGGGGATCACCATGACACTATCCGGCACATCTCCGATATCAAATACCTTTTTCGATTTTCTCGTCGATAAATTGAACTCGAATATCGCGCTGCCGCTCTTTTCGATATAGTATACCGCCCCGTCATAATATCCGACGATGAGCTTGTCATCTGTTTTCAGGAGCGCCTGCGCGCCTGTCAGCGGCTCGTTCACGTCGCACCTGTAAAGCGATGCCTCCTCCGCGTCCCCGTCGAAGGACGTATAACAGATATATCTGTCGTCGACATAAACGACCGAGGTGACCTTCCCTTCGTATACTTTTTCGTCCTCAAACGCGAGGTCATACGATACGATATGCCCGGCGCTGCCGTCGGAGCAGTATATTCTGTCGCCGCTTATCCATTCGAGCGACCACAGCGGAGACGCATTGAACCCCTGCGACTTAACATAGTCTTCCCCGTCTTTTTTGACGCTGTGCAGCGTGTAATAGAATTCCATCCCGTCGCCGCTCATCATCAGCGTCGCGAAATAGAGCGTGTCCTTATACATCGTAAACGATGAGCGCATCCCGCCGATGCCGTCACGGATGACGGTATTCTCGCCGGTCTTCGTGTTGACCGACACGATCTTGCCCTTGCCCTCGATGGGGCTGTAAAAAATTATGAGTACGGGCTCGCCGCCATTCGCCTCCGTCGCCTCTCTGTCAACGACCATACTCACGTCCCCGCCGGATTCGCTGTCCCTGTCACTGTAGACGAGCTCTCCCACGGGCTGCGGATCGTTCAGGTCCTGCATCCATACGGCGCCGCCGTAAAGGTAAAAGAACTTGACGCCGCAGGTTAGGTACTGTGTGCCTTTCTGAAAATCGCCGTCTGGCTCGGCAGGCGCGCGCACACGGCCCGGCTCGCCGAGGTTGTTGCCCCAAAGCGTCGAAGGTCCCGGGTTCGGTTCGCGGTCTTCCGCCGTGCCGTCAGACTCGCCCGTCTCGGGCGGGACCGTCTCGTCCGGCGCTGTTTCCGGCGCGGTCGTCGGCTCCGTATCATCCGTAACAGGTGGCGCCGCGGTCGGCACGTCAGTGCCCGGAGCCGCAGTCCCCGCCGATGTCCCGGCGGGCACACCCCCGCCGCTGTCACAAGCCGTCAAACATCCCAAAATGATGACCGCCGCTATCGCTGAAATCATGAACTTTTTCATACCGGTTATTTGCCTCCTTCACTTTGTGATATAATCGTATCATACGTTCATACGATTGTCAATAGTTATTTTGACTTTTTATCAAAAAATTTTTCGAAGGTACATTTACGGTTTCCTCGTCTCAGTTCTTGTCCCGCCTCTCGATGTGCTCGGACTTCCATTTATTGTGTACGATCTCCCACACGATAACGTCCGCGACCGCGAATATAACTATATTGATGAGCAGGTCGAGGACATAAAACCCTTCCCCCGACGCCAAATAGATTAGCTCGCCTGCGGTAAAATAAATCACCGCCATAATAACTTCTATCCAAAATTCGGCAAAGCCGCGCATATAGCAGAGCTCATATTTCGCGCCGCCGTCACCCTCAAGCCCCGAGAGATATTCGCGCCTCAGCTCCCCTCTGCCGACGCGGAAGCTGTACGACAGCGCCGCGACCGCGACGTCCCCGACAAGGACGCTCACCGCGAAATACATCGGCAGCGCCGAGCCGACAAGCCATTCTATAACACCCTTTATAAAGATG
Organism: uncultured Clostridia bacterium; assembly: GCA_947624995.1. GTDB lineage: Bacteria > Bacillota > Clostridia > Oscillospirales > CAG-272 > DTU064. Next base: position 12,062 of record CANQMS010000006.1, on the reverse strand, counting down.
TAAAACGCACCGTAACCGAGCTTTCTTCCGATAATTCTCAACATTATACAGTCACCTCCCTGTCACCGACAACAGATCCGCCGCGGGCGATGCCGTCGGCGCTTTTTTATTCTTCACTCAATATGTATGACAAAGCTGTCGTCCCCCGAGCGGGCGATCGAATACCCTTCCTCGTCGAACGCCGGGCTGATCGAATCATACACGAGCGGGATGATGATACTCCCGCCCGGCAGCCCGACGACGCCCCATTTGTCGCCGTCGCTCACCGCCGCAAAGCTCTCCTTCGGTATGACGCGCTCATATTTCGGCGGCAGGATCATTTTGCCGGAAAGGTCAAAGAGCGCCTCATGCCCGCCGCAGATCGCACCCACATATTTTCCTCTCGGGCGGATAAAGCTCCCGCGTATCTCGCCCGCAGCGCGGCAGCCTGCCGCCCCGTCAATGATAACGGCGCGGTCGCCGTTGACGCCGAGATACACCCCCGGCACACTGTACATGATATGTATGCGGTCATATATCGGCGGGACCGCCTCTCTGCCCGCCCTGTCTATCAATCCGTATCGCCACGCCTCGCCGCCCGCACCGCGCACACCGGCAACGGCGAACCCGCCGTGAAAGCCGGTCGCAAAGTCATACGGCAGCTCCGCCGGGATCACCTCGACCCCCGACAGATCGACATAGCCGGGACGCCCGCCGCGGCAAACGACTATCAACCCCTCCTGCGGTAACGACGGATATCCGCTCCCCCACGGGTCGTCGTATATGAACGGCACGACCGTGTTCCCGTGAACGTCGACATATCCGAGCTTTCCGCCCCTTATGACAGAGATCAGGTCGCCCTCCCACAAAAGCAGCTCCTCCCCCGGGTTCGGGTCACGCCCGATGTCGGAAAAGCGGAAAACGACCGCCCCGTCCGCGTCGATGCACATCCGCTCGCCGCCGAGCGTGACCTCGGCGCGCCCGTTTATAAACGGATTTGCGTCGTCGTATAAAAACGGGATCGCGACCTCGCCGTTCCTTTTTATGTACCCCAGCTTTTCCCCGTCCGAGACGCACGCGAGCCCGCATGAAGAAAACATGCTGAATATATAAGCTGTTTCGCCGTCGTCGAATTTACGCTTTTCGACCGGCGTTTTGTACTTTATCGGGATCGCTATTCTGCCCGCGTGGTCGATAAAGCAGACGCTCCCGTCATGATTTGCCGCGTCCGCAAGCCCGTCACGGAACATATCAATGCTGTCAAATCTCCCCTCGACCGGGCACGTCGTGTACGAGCGCCCAGGCGCGAGCTTCCTTTCGCTGACGGTGAGCTTTGCCGCGTCCTCTATCCGGAGGATACCTGTGGCGCCGTCCTTTTCGGCGAAAAAGAGATCGCCCCTCATGTGCGATAATGAGTCGAAAATAAATGCGGACGCCGGAGGCTCATAAAACGGCATCGTGATCCCGAATTTGCCGTTTTTCCGGACTATGATGACTGTTTTTTCCGGCGTGCCGTCAAGCGAGAGGGACGGGTCGGCGCTGTCGTATTTCGGCGGTATGACCTCGCGCCCGTAAATGTCTATGATCCCCTCCCCGCCGTCTTTGGAAACGCCGAACCATCTGCCGTATTTGTGCCATACGTGGTCATACTTTTCGTTTGCTTCCCGTAAAATGACGCTTACGCGCCCGCTTTCAAACAGCGAATATTCGCCCGCGTTGTCGAGCAGATAAGCGCCCTCCCGGATCTCGGGGATCCCCCGGACGCTCGTATACACCGGCGGGATCACGCATCTCCCGCTCGTGTCGATGAGCCCGTACCGCAGCGATCTTCTCTCCCTCGCCGCGGCAGCGAGCGCGTCCTCGCCCGGGTCCGCCGGAAGGTCGGCGCCGTCCGTATTGTTCACCGCGACCGGCGCGTAACCGCCCCAAAAGCTGTGCGCCAGCTTGTATTCGAGCGAGGGGATGACCTCGCGCCACTCACCGCCGACAAAGCCGCCGTAGCAGTATTTCCCGCCGCGCGTGAGCTTGATCAGTCCGTCGGAAAAGTACCGGTAGTATAGGTCGTAGTCGTCGCCGCGATCATATATGAACGGGATGACCGTTTCCCCGTCCGCATCGACCGCCCCGAGCATCCCGCCGCGGAGGACCGCGACGAGCTCGCCCCCGTCCGTGGGGATGACTTTGTAAAACTCGCCGTCGCGCTCGATTTTTTCATATTTATCATGGACGCGCTCGCCGCGCGTATCTATCATCATCCGCTCACCGCCGCGGCAGACGGCGGCGACGCCGTTTATAAAATATGAATACGCGCCGCCGTCGTACTCGAACGGGATAACGGTATTCCCCTCCGTGTCGATAAATCCGAGCTTCCCGTCCCCGTTTACGACGGAGGCGAGCCCTTCGCCCCCGAATGAGGGCGCATCGTCGTCGTTTTCCGGCATGCAGTATATAAACGGTATGCGGACGCGCCCGAGCTCGTCTATAAAGCCGACCTTTCCGTCCGCCCTGTTTACGCCCGCAAGTCCCTGCTCCGAAAAGCCCGACATGCCCGAGTAATCGCCCGGCAGGGGGATGTACAAAGCGCCGAGCCCGCCGCCCGTATACCTTATTTTCGCCGCGCCGCCGGTTTTGCCGGCGGCGCCCGCAACCGCTCCCCGCCTTTCGAATTTGTCCGCGCCTATCATTCCCTTTTCGATAAGCAAACGCCGCAGCCGCTCCCTTATCCGAACGAGCCTGACCGAAACGACGTTTTCGCTGACGCCAAGCATCCCGCCGATCTCGGAATACGAATCAGAGTACAGGTGGCGGCGCACGAATATGAGCCTGTTTTCCGGCGAGAGCGAGTCAAAAAATTCCGAAAGCGCGCCCCGCAGCTCGCCCGCCTCAATCTCGTCCCACGGCTCGCGCCGGTCGGGTATCTCGCACGCCCTCTCCTCCGACGTCAGCATGCGAGCCTCGCCCGAGCGCTTTTGCGTTTTTTCGCTGCGGACGCGCTTGTATGACAGGCGGCGCACCGTTTCAGCCAAAAATGAGGCGGGAGATGCAACATTTTCGGCGCGCCACAGCGCAAAAAATGCGTCGTTTACACATTCTTCGGCATCTCGCGCGTCGTGCGTTATTGACTCAGACAAAAACCGCAGATACGTCCCGTACATCCGCTCCGCCTCACCGAGCGCCCTCTCGTCATGCGCCATCAAAAGCTCCGCGATATCGTTTGCCATGTACTCTCACCCCTGTCTTTACATCCTTCAAGTATATAGTACCGCTTTCCCGCCGAAAACTACGCGCCACAACAATTTTTCCTCGGAATTACCGTAAATTTCACTATCGGCGCCGCATCGCCGCCGCACGGCGTGCGGCGGAACAGATCGTACAGCTCGCCCACCCCAACGGTCGCCTCGACCGCCTCCGCGGGCCAGCCGTGACAAAAGCATGTTTCAAACAGCACGGCATCGACGTCCGGATGCTCCGCGACCTCGTCGATAAACTCCGCAACTCGGCGGAACTTTGCCTCTCGGAATGTGTGCTCGCACCGAACGCATTCCCCGATCAAACCGCACCAGAATTCGCCGCTGAAGACGTTGCCGAATATCTCGTCGCATTCGGAGGAATACGGGCTGTCCGTCACGCAAAACGGGATAAACCCGTCAAATTCTATTACTCCGTCTGAGACGTACTGCGCGAGATCCGACAGATTATAGCCGAACGATGCGCCGATCCCGTGCCTCACGGCGCACCCCATGGCGAAAAGCGACAGCGCGTCCCTGTCCTCCGCATTTGTGTATATCCGTCCCGTTATCATAATATCCGACATACCGTGCCGCCTCCTTTAATTTTTGAACCTTTCGTTATACATGGTAAACTGCATTATGTCAATATATTGTGCAAAAAAATTAAAGAGTCTGCGGACACAAAAGAAAGCGGCGCACTCCTTTGTCTTACAGGTATATTTTACCTTGCCGAACGCGCACGGTCACGGAAAAAAAGCTGCGAGCCGTTTCGGGCTCGCAGCTTCTGCGATATTATTTTCTTCCCGGCACAGAGGATGTGCGTCACCCCTCAACGAGTGCCATGAGCTTTTCCTTCGGCTGGACGCCGACGACAGAACCGGTCCGCTCGCCGTTTTTGACGGCGACTATCGTCGGGATCAGGTCTATTCCGAACATCGACGCGAGCTCCGGCTCCTCGTCGACATTGACCGAGCCGACCTTGAACTTCCCGTCCGTGCGCTCCGAAAGCTCCTCCACGACCGGCGCCATCATCCGGCACGGACCGCACCAGGTCGCCCAGAAGTCGAGCAGCACCGGAACGCCCGAATTTTTCACCTCGGATTCGTAATTTTCCTTTGTTATAACTGTCGCTGCCATTTTTATTTCTCCTTTTCTTTATAATATAGCATACAGTGGCAATATCCTTCAAAATCGGGGTCCGCCGCCTGCTCGCGGAATTCGCGGCACATGCACTTCGTGTCCTCATTCATCTCGCGCCTGCAAGGGCAGTATCCGCCGCGCGCGCGAAGCCCTTCCCGTACGGTGCGGACGATATCCTCGTCTTCATTGAGCCTTATCTTTCCCCTGACCTTTTCCAAAGCTCTGCCTCCCATGCTTTTATCGCTGCAAATATATTGTACCACGTGCCGCAAAGTTTTACAAGCGGCGTTTTGCCGTGCTTTGCGATAAATGCGCCGTTTTTTAAGAATATATGCGAAAAAAGGCGACTACATACAGTCATTTATGTTATTTCCACTTGAAAAGCGATGCGCGATAATATATAATATATTTTAGCGGGATATCGCCGTTTCTTTGCCGTAGTCACGGCGTCCCGGACTTTGTAAATCAAGGAGCCTTCTATATGAAAGACCTCAAGGAAGAAACTTTGACGTTTTCGACACTCGGCCGCGATAAGCAGCAGATGCACGCGATCCTCAAGACCGTATATGACGCGCTCGTCGAAAAAGGTTACAATCCCATAAATCAGATCGTCGGCTACATCCTCTCCGAGGACCCGACGTATATCACGAACCACAACGGGGCGCGCGCCCTGATCCGCAAGATCGACCGCGACGAGCTTCTGAACGAGCTCGTGAAGTGCTATCTCAACGTATAATGGAATACGTCAGCCTGACGCCGACCCTCTCCGTGTCGCGCCTGTGTTTCGGCTCGCTCACGGTCGGTCCGCTTCAGGCGAACCTGCCCGTCGGGCGCGGCGCGGAGGTCATCGCATACGCGTTCTCCCGCGGCGTAAATTTTATCGACACGGCGCAGCTGTACGAAAACTATGACTACATAAAGCGCGCGCTCGAGCTCGCGGGTCACCCGGACGTTATTATTTCGTCAAAGACATACGCGTACACACGCGAGCTGGCGCAAAGCGCCGTTGAAGAGGCGAGGCGAGCCACCGGGCGCGACGTTATCGACATCTTCATGCTGCACGAGCAGGAGAGCGAGCACACGCTGCGCGGTCACGCGGAGGCGCTCGAATATCTCTTTGAGTGCCGCGAGCGCGGCATCATCCGCGCGGTCGGCATCTCGACGCATCACGTCGCGGCGATCCGCGGCGTACTGAAGCTCGGGCTGCCGCTCGACGTCGTACACCCCATCTACAATATGCGCTCGGTCGGCATCGCCGACGGGGACGTAAACGATATGCGCGCCGCCATGGAGGACGCGAAGGCTGCCGGGATCGGCATCTTCGCGATGAAGCCGCTCGGCGGCGGTCACCTCATCGCGGACGCGAAGGCGGCGCTCGATTTCGTCCTCGACACGCCCTGTGTCGACGCCGTCGCCGTCGGCATGCAGTCCGAGGACGAGGTCGACGCGAACATCGCCTATTTCGAGTCGCGCCGCTTTCCCGAAAAGGCGGCGGCAGCGCTCGCAAAAAAGCGCCGCCGCCTCATCATCGAGGACTACTGCCTCGGCTGCGGGAAGTGCTCGGAGCGCTGCCGACAGGGCGCGCTCTCGACCGCGGACGGCGTCACCGTCTGCGACAACGACAAGTGCGTGCTCTGCGGGTACTGCGTGCCCGTCTGCCCCGTGTTCGCGATAAAGGTCATATGAACTGCATGAAATTTAAGGCGCCCGTCATCCACGGGCGGCACCTCGGCGCGTCTTTTGGCGTGCCGACGGTAAATCAGCTCCCGCCGGAGCCGTTTTCGGAGCTGCCGCGCGGCGTTTATTTTTCGCGCGTCACGCTCGACGGGACTGCATACCCAGCTGTCAGCAACCTCGGCACAAAGCCTACGGTCGACGATCACGGCGCGCTGCTGTGCGAAACGCACATACTCGGGCTTGACCGCGACCTGTACGGGCAGGAGCTCGAAACTGAGCTCTTGTTTTTCAGCCGTCCGGAGCAAAAATTTTCCTCCGTGGACGAGCTTTCGCGCGCGCTGCACGGAGACGTCGCCGCCGCAAAGGAGTATTTTAAGCTATGATCGGGAAGAAAACCGGAAAAGTGTGTCGCCTCCGCGCAGTCATCCGATGCGCGGCGCTTTTCTTCGCGCTCTTTTTCGTCCTGTCTCCGCTCCCCGTCTCGGCAATAACGAGCCGCGACGCGGCAACGCCGGATGACATGGACCTCGCCGTCGACCGCATCGACGGCGCATACCTTTACAATATCGAAAACGACTTTGTCGCCCTCGCGTACAACGCGGACGAGACCGTTTTTCCGACCTCGACCGTCAAGATAATGACCGGCATCCTCGCGATAGAGGCGCTCGGCGACAGGCTGACCGAAACCGTCACCGTCACCGCCGAAATGTTGGAGGACGTCACCGGCAACAGGATCGGCTTCAAGGAGGGCGAGACCGTGACCGTTGAGTCTCTGCTTTACGCGATGCTCGTCGGCGGCGCGAACGACGCCGCATACATACTCGCCGAGCGGATCGGCGGCACCGTCGACGAATTTGTCGGGATGATGAACCGCCGCGCGCTCGAAATAGGCGCCGCGGCGACGCACTACACGAACCCCTGCGGCATACATGACTACGATATGTACACGACAGTCTCCGACACGGCGAAGATCGCGCTCGTCGCGTACAAACTCCCGCTCTTCATGGAGATAACGTCGACGTCGAAATACGTCATCCCGGAGACGAACATGAGCGAATACCGCAACGTCTTCAACCGCAACTATCTGCTCTCGACGGACAGCGTCTACAAATATTACTATCAGGACGCCGCCGGTATGAACTCCGGCTCGACCTCTCAGGGCGGATACAGCGTCGTCACGACGGCGTCGCGCGAGGGGCTGACGTATCTCGCCATCGTCATGGGAGCAGACGTCGACGAAGAGAGCGACACGATATATTCCTACACTGAAGCGGCAAAGCTGCTCGACTACGCGTTCTCCGCATACGCGAACATCACGATCGTCGAGGCGGGCGAGTTCATCTGCGACATCCCCGTTGAGATGTCAGGCACGACGGACGTCGTCTCCCTCGTAACCGCCGACTCGCTGACGCTCTACCTCCCGACGGACACCGATCTGAAAACCGAGGTAAAGCGCAGCCGAAAGACGAACTATGACTCGCTGACGGCGCCGGTGCTCGAGGGGCAGACCGCGGGCGTCCTGACCGTCATGTACAACGACGAGATCGTCGGCAACGTCGACCTTGTGACGACGGTAGCCGTCGCAAGGAGCGAATTTCTCTACACTCTCGAAAGGATCAAGAGCTTTGCGACCGGGCGGTTCTTCATCTCCGCCGTCATCTCCGCCGTCGTCTTCACCGTCATATTCGTGCTCGCAAAGGCGGTCTACCTCCACAGAAAGCAGAAGTACCGCGGGCGGTATTCGTAAAAGAACATGAAAATCAAATCCGGGGGAAGATGCTTTACCGAAAGCCCCTTCCCCCGGATCTTTATCTTCAGCTTCGTGCGGGTCCGCCGTCAGTCGAGCGGATTTCCGTCCTTGTCGAAGAGCGGCAGAGCGGAAATAAACGTTATGTCGTTGCGCTTTGCGGCGTCGCCCTCGGCGAGGATGCACATGCGCCCGCAGATTATGCCGCCCGCCTTGTTGACGAGCTCTTCGAGCGAGGTCAGGGACTCGCCGGTGGAGATCACGTCGTCAACGATGAGGATGCGCTTGCCGCGCATCGCATCCGCGTCCGCCTGGTCGAGATACAGCTTCTGGACGCGCGCCGTCGTTATCGAGCGGACGCTCACCTCAAAGACGCCGGACATATAGAGCTTCGGCGCTTTTCTCGCGAGAAAGTACTTGCGGTTGCCGTCGAGGCGCGCCATCTCGTGCGCTATCGGGATGCCCTTTGCCTCTGCGGTCAGAATATAGTCGTACTCGGGAGCAAGTCTGAGAAGCTCCTCGGCGCACGCCGTCGTCAGCTCGGGGTCGCCGAACGTAACGAACGCGCCTATGTACATATCTTCGGTAAGAGGGCACAGCGGGAGCTGCCTTTTCAGCCCGCAAAGTGTGATTTCATAGCTGTTCATCATATCGCTCCTTATAAATTTTAATTGCGGTAGCCTACATATATATCTTAATACACCGGCGCGCAAAAGTCAAGCGCGAAAAGCGCGATTTCGATTGACTTATTTAAACTTTTGCTTTATAATGGTAAATGGTAGAGGTCCCGCCGAAAAAATTTTTCCCGTCGGTGTAACCTTTTTCGATTTTTTGGTATTAACATTATGTACGAACAAAAAAGGAGGAGACACGTGAAAAGCTTGGAGGCTGAATTCGAGCGTATATACCGCGAAAATTACAGGCGCGTATACGCATTTCTCTATAGGCTTTGCCGCTCTCCGGAGACGGCAGAGGATCTGACGCAGGATACGTTTTATCAGGCATATATCTCGCTCCCGCGCTACAACGGGCAGTGCGAAATGTTTACATGGCTCGCGGCGATCGCGAAGAACATGTTCCTGAAGCACCTGCGCCATACAAAGAACGAGTCGATGACGATCGACCTTTACATCAGCGATCCCGAGGCGCCGCTGACCGATGACCCCGGTTACAGGCTGATGAAAGAGGTCGAGGTTGCGGACGTTCTCTCGGTGCTTGAAAGCATGCCGAAAAAGTACAGCGAAGTATTCCTGCTCCGCGCATACGGCGAGCTGCCGTATTCCGAAATTGCGAGAAAGCTCGGCATCTCGGTCAGCTCGGCAAAGGTGATATACCACCGCGCAAAAAAATACATCAAGGAGGCTCTTATAAATGAGTAACTGCAATATCGTCCGCGATCTGCTCCCGCTCTATCTCGACGGGGAGACCTCGCCCGAATCCTCGGAAATGGTAAAATCGCATCTCGAAGAGTGCGACGAGTGCCGCAAATATTTCCGCAATTACAACAGATTCCCCATTTCAATACAGGAGGCGGCGTCACACGGAAAGTACCACTATTCCGCGATCGCACGTCGGATCCGCAGGAGGAACATAATTCAGCTTTCCGCTGTCTGCGCCGCGTTCCTTTTCCTTGGATACTTCATCAGCCGTATTCTGTTCCCGAACGATAAAAGATGAGCTCTGTCAAAACGATAGACGGTGCCGTCTACCTTGAGATGCTCCGCGGCGGCGCGGCGGTCCTCGAGGCTAACCGTGAGGCGACTAACAGCCTCAACGTTTTTCCTGTCCCGGACGGTGACACGGGCACAAATATGAGCATGACGATCGGGTCAGTCTCGACTGTTGCCCCGGGCACACTCTCCGATGTCGCTGCCGCCTCCGCCAAGGCGATGATGCGCGCGGCGCGCGGTAACTCCGGCGTCATAACCTCGCTTTTCTTCCGCGGCATCGCCCGCGTTTTCTCCGCTGCCGAATCTGCGGATGCCGGGCTCGTAACGGCGGCGTTCCGCGAGGGAGCGAAGTCTGCGGCGGCAGCCGTCGCGAACCCCGTCGAGGGCACGATCCTCACGGTTATGCGCGAATGCTGCGCGGCAGACGTGCTGACCGATGATATCTCAGCTCTTCTCGACTACTATTTCGAGGAAGCCGACCGCGTACTCGCGAAGACGCCCGAAATGCTCCCTGTCCTTCGCCGCGCGAAGGTCGTCGACTCCGGCGGGTACGGTTTTGTCCGCATCCTTGACGGGATGAGGCGCGTGCTTCACGGCGAAAAGATCGACGCCGTATCGGCAGAGACTCCCGCGGTCACGCGCGCGGCAGCCGATTTTGCCGAATTCACCGACGAGGAGATCAAGTTCGGGTTCGAAACGCTCTGCCTCTTTGACCGCGACCCGTCCGTCACGGAAGAACAGCTCGCCGAATTCCGCCGGTATCTTGAATCCGTCGGCGACAGCATCGTCATCACGTGCGACGACGAGATCTACAAGCTCCATGTCCACTCGAACGAACCGATCGAGGTCCTGACCCGTTCGCTCTTTATCGGCACACTGCGCGACGCGAAGATCGAAAATCTTCGCCTCCAGCACAGCGCCCTTGCTGACGGCAGCGGAGAGGACGAGGACGACGGAGCTGCCCCCGTTGAGCGCAAGCCGTACGGCATTTTCGCCGTCGCCTCCGGAGACGGTATGTCCGACCTTTTTCACGAGCTCGGAGCGGATGCCGTTATCTCCGGCGGTCAGAGCATGAACCCGAGCACCGATGACATCGTCAGCGCGGTGATCTCGGCGCCGTGCGACACCGCGATCATTCTGCCGAACAACAAGAACATAATTATGTCCGCCAAGCAGTGCGCCGACATCCTCGACGACACGAACGTCATCGTCATAGAATCGACGACGGTGCCGGAGGGAGTTTCCGCGCTGATGGCGTTCAATTCGTCCCGCTCGCCCGAGGAAAACGCCGAGTGCATGAGCGATTCAATGAAGTCGGTAACGACGCTCTCCGTCACGCGCGCCATCCGCGACGCAGACATTGACGGGCTCGCCGTCAAGCGCAAGCAGTACATCGGTCTTGTCGGCGGGCAGCTCAAATACGCCGCGGACACCGTTTCGGACTGCATCCGCGACATGATCTCGACCTTCCCCGACACGGAGCTCTGCACCGTATATTACGGCGAGGATGCGAAAAACTCCGAGGCTGAGGCGGTCACCGCCCTCATCTCCGAGGTTCTCGGTGACGACTGCGAGGTCGTCAGCATCAGGGGGGATCAGCCCGTTTATCCGTATATTATTTCGCTTGAATAATTCAGAGGGAAACATATGGCATACATTATAAGCTGCTGCTCAACGTGCGATCTTTCCGCCGAACATATCAAAAGGATGGGAGTCAGCTGCCTTCCGTTCCACTTCTTCCTCGACGGCAAGGAGTACGTCGACGACCTCGGCGTCACGATGCCGTATGCGGACTTTTATGCCGCGCTCTCTGCCGGCGCCGATCCGTCGACGTCTCAGGTCTCTGTCGGCGAATACGTCGAGCATTTTACCGCGCTGCTTTCGGAGGGCAACGACGTGCTTCACGTTGCGTTTTCGTCCGGGCTTTCCGGTTCGTACGGCTCCGCCTGCACCGCGGCGGAGCAGGTTCGACCCAATTTCCCGGACCGCAAGCTTTATGTCGTTGATTCCCTCGCCGCTTCATCCGGCTACGGACTCATTATAGACAAGCTTGCCGAGCTGCGCGACACCGGTTATTCGATCGAGGAGCTCCGCGACTGGGTCGAAGAAAACAAGCTCCGCATGCATCACTGGTTCTTTTCGACCGACCTCACGTTTTTTGTCAAGGGAGGCAGAGTTACAAAGATTGAGGGCGTCATCGGCGGCATGCTTTCGATATGCCCGCTTCTGCATGTCTCAAACGAGGGCAAGCTCGTCCCCGTCTTCAAGCTGCGCGGCAAAAAGCGCGCCATTGAAAAGAGCGTCGAAATGATGGTCGAGCACGCTATCGGCGGCATCAACTATTCCGACAAGGTTTTCATGAGCAACGCCGCGTGCCCGGCGGATGCCGAGGCGGTAGCTTCTCTTGTGCGGGCTAAGTTTCCGAAGATCAGGGGTGATATCCTGATCAACAGCATCGGCACCACGATTGGGAGCCACACCGGTCCCGGCACCGTCGCCCTCTTCTTCTGGGGAGACAAGCGGTAGGACGTATTATATAGGTTTGGAATTGTCAAGAAAAGTGCAGTCTAACAATCCCCTAAGAGAATAAACGGTACCGATGCATCCGAATTTCCGAAG
>CANQMS010000005.1 GCA_947624995.1 uncultured Clostridia bacterium | reverse complement strand
CCTCACCTGAGGCACATTGAGCAAGGTCATTTCAGGTTTATGGGTTACCTTCAACAACCTAAATACATTATACAAGGGAGGAAAACTCCGGTGAACACTGAAAAAACCCGCGTCTGCATCCTTTTCGGAGGCAGATCGACGGAATATAAAGTATCGCTCCGCTCCGCATTTTCGGTCCTTTCCAACATCGACCGCGATGCATACGACGTCACGACCGTCGGGATCACGGAGGAGGGCGAATTTTACCTCTACCGCGGCGGCGCGGACGCGATCATGTCCGACGAATGGAGAAACGGCGACGTCCGCCCGGTCACGCTCGACCCCGCACCCGGCAAGGGGGGACTGCTCTACCTTGAGGGCGGCGAATACAAAAAGCTCGCCGTCGACGTCGTCTTCCCCGTCGTTCACGGCAAATACTGCGAGGACGGCACGCTTCAGGGCATGCTCTCGATGTGCGGCATCCCTTACGTCGGCTGCGGCTGCGCCGCCTCCGCCGTTTCGATGGACAAGACGCTGACAAAGCGCCTCCTCTCGAATTACGAGGTCCCGCAGGCAAACGCCGCCGTAATAGACGCGCGCGAGCTCGCCTCCGACGAGGACGACGTCGTCTCGCGCATCGAAAACATGCTCTCCTACCCCGTCTTTGTCAAGCCGTCATCCTCCGGCTCCTCCGTCGGCGCTTCGAAGGCGGACGGCAGGGAGGCGCTGCTCCGCGCGATCCGCGAGGCGGAGCGCATAGACCGCAAAATTCTCGTCGAGGAATATATCGTCGGCAGAGAGGTCGAGATCGCCGCGCTTGAAGAGGCGGACGGATCGGTCACGCTCTCCTGCTGCGGCGAGATCGACCCCGGCGACGGCTTCTACGACTACGAAACGAAGTACGAGAACGACCGCGCCAAATACTACATTCCCGCGCACATCATGCCCGAGACCGAGATCAGGATAAAGGAAACGGCGTCTCTGATCTTCTCCGTGCTCGGCTGCCGCGGGTTCGCGCGCATCGACTTCTTTGTCCGCGATTTCAAGGGGACCGAGCAGATCGTCTTCAACGAGATCAACACGCTCCCGGGATTCACCTCGATCAGCATGTACCCTCAGCTCATGGAAAAGATCGGGATCCCGTATAAGGAGCTCATAACGCGGCTGATAAACACCGCGGGAGTATAAAAATGGCTGCTCTGACCGAACCGGAAGTCTGCGCGCTTGCCGCCTCCGCGCTCGACGCGGTCCGCCGCGCAAGCCTCCGCCTCGCGACCGCCGAATCGTGTACGGGCGGGCTCGTCGCCAAGCTCATAACGGATATACCCGGCGCGTCCGACGTCTTTGTCGGCTCCGTCGTCTCGTACTCGAACGAGGTCAAGTCCTCCGTCCTCGGCGTACCCGAGGATGTGCTGCGCCGTCACGGCGCCGTCTCGCGGGAAACGGCGCTCCTTATGGCGGACGGCGCGAGGCGCGTCTGCCGCGCCGACATCGCCGTCTCGACGACGGGGATCGCCGGTCCCGGCGGCGGTACCGCCGAAAAGCCCGTCGGCACCGTTTGGGTCGCCGTCTCCTGCGGCGGGATGCGCGATGCCGGTCTCGTCCCGCGCACCGAGGGCGCCGGGCGGGAAGACGTGAGGCTCGCGACGGCTGAATACGCGCTCCGCCTCATCCGTGACACGGCGGAGAGGAAGCTCCGCGGCGAAATACTGTAAAATTCAAAATTCAAAATAAAATAAAGGAGAGAAAACCATGCAGAAATTCAGGAAAATCGGCGTACTTACCTCCGGCGGCGACTCGCCCGGAATGAACGCGGCGGTCCGCGCCGTCGTCCGCTCCGCAATAGCGCAGGGCGTTGAGGTCATGGGCATCTACAAGGGCTACCGCGGTCTCATCGACAACGACATGAAAAAGCTCGGCTACCGCGACGTGTCCGGCATCCTGCACGACGGCGGCACGTGCCTCTATTCCGACCGCTGCCACCGCTTCCGCTTCCTCGAGGGGCAGCAGGAGGCGGCTGAGACGTGCCGCAGAAACGAGATCGACGGTGTCGTCGTCATCGGCGGAGACGGTACGTTCCGCGGCGGCGTCGACCTGACGGCGCAGGGCATCCCGACGATAGGGATCCCCGCGACGATCGACAACGACATCACCTCGACCGACTACACGATCGGCTTTGACACCGCCGTGAACACGTCGCTCTCGATGGTCGACAGACTGCGCGACACGTGCGAATCTCTCGCGCGCGCCAACGTCGTCGAGGTCATGGGACGCGACGCGGGCGACATCGCGCTCGAGGTCGGTATCTCCGTCGGCGCCATCGGCATCGCGATCAAGGAGGTCCCGTTCGACGAGGAGGGGCTCATCAGAAAGATCAAAGAGGGTCGCGACAGCGGAAAGCGCAACTACATAGTCATCGTCTCCGAAGGGCTCGGGGATTACTCCGAGCGCCTCGCGAAGCTGATCCCGGAGGAGACCGGCGTCGAAACGCGCTTTGCGCGCCTCGCGCACGTCGTCCGCGGCGGCTCGCCGACGCTCCGGGACAGGATGCTCGCTACGCGCATGGGGCACAAGGCGGTCGAGTGCCTCCTGAACGGCGAGAGCAACCTCGTCATGTGCGAGCGCAACGGGCGCATCGAGCCGATGGACATCACCTACGCACTGAAGCTCGACAGGATGTACAAGGGAAAGCTCACCGAGGGCGAGCTCAGACCGTATTCGCTTGCCGACATCGCGGAGATGAAGTCGATCTGCGACGCGAAGCGCCGCTACATGCTCGACACGTACAATATGGCGGACCTTCTTTCAAGATAAAAAGCACACGGAAAAGAAAAGGAGCGGACCCTCGTGTCCGCTCCTTTTCCCTATATTCTTCTTTTTTCCCCGTACCCGTGTACGGGCGTCCGCGCGGGATTTTCTTATTCCCATATCCCGATACGGTGACCGGTCAGGCGCCGCGCTCCTCTTCGAGCGCCGCCTTCAGCGCGCGCGCTAACTGATCCGCGCACGACGTCGGTCTCGGACCGCACGTGTTCCCCTCGAGGATAGAGATTATCTGCTCGGCGTCCTGCCCTTCCGTCAGCTTCGAGATCGCTTTCAGGTTGCCGTTGCAGCCGCCCGTGAACTTTACGTTGTGGATCGTTTTCCCGTCGAGCTCGAATTCTATGAGCCGCGAGCACGTACCGGATGTTTCGTATGTGTGCTTCATTCCGTACCTTCCTTACCTTTGTTTTTTAATATGTTATTTGTCGAAATTGCCGGGGCTGTCAGAGCTTTTATCCCTTTATCCCTGCGGAGGCTCGCCCTCGGGCGCCGATGTGCCGGCGCCGCCTGCCGTATCCGCCGCAGATGTGTCTGCCGCATCGCCTCCGGACGAGACCGGACGGCGCTCTGCGCCGTAATTTATCAGGATGTCGCCCGACGAGACCGTTATCATGGCGCGGACCGCGGCTCCCGGGACCTCGTGCGCGTAGCTGCTGCCGCGCCGCTCGCCGAAGAGCGTCACCGCGCCGTGGCGCGCGGAGAGGTTCATCGAGAAATCGGGCGTCCCCGGAACGATGTCGAGCGAGATATTCGCGCTGTTGCCGGAGATGTTGATGTCGCCGAATTCAAAGCCCTCCGCCGTCATGTTGCCCTCGGGCAGGAGCGCCTCGAGCTTTCCGACCTTGACGTCGCGCAGATAAATTCCGCCGTGGTCTATCTCGGACACGATCGAGGACGTCGTCGAGAACGTCGAAACGGTCAGGTCCCCTTCGCCGATCTTGACGTTTATGTCGATCGACGTATCGAAATTCGAGATATAGACGCTGCCGGAGCCGAGCGTCACGTTGATGATGTTGACGTCGCCGTCCGTCGGCAGATAGACATTGATGCGCTTGGAAGCCTGCCCATTCGTGTCCGTGCGGTGCAGATAATTCCGGAGTCCGCGGAACGAGAAGCCCGACTCCCAGAACCGGATGATCGACGAGAGGTCGATCGTCGTGTCGACCGTTATGTTGCGGTTCGCGGTCGTGTGCCTGTACGAGCCGTCACGGAAGTTGACGAGCTCCATATAGGGCTCGGAATATCCGCCGCTGATATAGACGTCCGCGTCGTCCGCGACAAGGTCGATCTTGTTGTAGATCTCCTCGGGGTCGAAGTTGAGCTTGCTGATGGCGTTTTTGTCCGCGTCGATCGCGGAATCGAAGATTGGGATGCCGTCGGCTGCGGCGGTCGACTCTGCGGAATTGCAGATGATCCAGCCGACAAGGATGATGACGAGCGAGATCAGAAGGAAAATAATCGACGTCGGTTTCACAGATCGGCACACCTCCCTTTAACGTAATAATAGAGCTCGATGCATTTATGGATCGTGAACGACAGAAGCACCATGAGCTTTTTTATGAGGTACGGGACGAGGCGGACCGCGATGTTGTACGCGAGGACGCCCGCGAACATGACCGTCCCGCCGATCATGATGCCGAGTCCTATCTCGTACATCCCTATCGGGGCGTATTCGAAGAGCTGCGTTATGCCGTATATGATCCCGACGAGCGCGAGCGTCGTCCCGACGGCGACGCCGACGAATATCACGGCGATGATCGCGAGGATAGAGGCGGACAGCGCGCCGATCGCAAAGAGGAAGAGCCCCGCCGCGAGCAGCGCCGCGAATCCCCAGATCGGCGACGTGCAGGCGAGGATGATGTAAAACTTGCGGTAGTCGGCGTTCGGATCGGGCTTATATATGATGCGGCGGTCCTTCTGCTGCTCCTCTCCCGTCTGCCTGCGCGGGCGCTCCGCCGGCTCCTGCCGGCGCGGACGCGGCGCGACCGCCTGCCTCTGCCGAGGCTGCATCTGAGACGGCATCTGCTGCTGCGGCATCTGCGGCTGCTGCATCGGCTGCGACGGCGGCGGCATCTGGGGCTGTACCGGCTGCGGCATCTGCTGCGCAGGGACCTGTCCCGGGGCTGTGGGGCGCTGCTGCACCTGTCTTTGCTGCGGGCGCTGCTGCACCGCGGGCGGGAATGAGTCCGGGCGGGACGACTCGAGCATCTCGTCGATGTCGTCATCGAAGTCGTCGCCGTAGTCGTCATCGGCGCCGTCGACGCCGGTGCCGTTATTCCCATTTGCCGCGCCGCCGTTTTCTGCGGCGGATGGGCGCGCGGGCAGGCGGCGGATCAGCGAGTCCGTGATGCGCTGCATTATCGCCTCGTTCCCTCCGGCGGCGGCGATCCGCTCCGCCTCCTCCGGCGGGAGAGACGAGACGAAGGCTGATGCCTCCGCGCGCGCCGCCGAGCCGTCCGCGCCCGCGCGGACGAGCCGCGCCGTCAGCTCGTTTGTGAAGCTTTCTATATCCATTTGTTTTCTCCCTTTTTACGGGTCCGATATGGAATTTCCGTCGGATTTGTGGTATACTCCATATGGGCGTCTTTGGAAGACGTGCGTATACACTTTTATTTTACCAAATTGAAGGGCAAATTTCAATATGCGAATGAGAAAAAAAAAGAATTCGGCGGCACGTATCGCAAAATGTGCCGGACTCCTCGTCGGTGACCCCTCCGGGATCGCGGAGGCGGGCGTTTATGCGCCGTTCCCGGCGGAGCTCTCCGACGCGCCGGCGGTGCTCGAGCTCGGCTGCGGAAAGGGCGACTTCATCTGCGGGATGGCGGAGGCACACCCGGACCGCGTCTTCTACGCCGTCGAGCGCATCGACTCGGTAATACTGTTCGCGCTCGAAAAGCGCGCCGCCCGGCTCGCCTCGGACCCGTCGCTGCCGGACAACGTGCGCTTCATAATCGGGGACGCCTCGCACGTCGCCGAATGGTTCCCGGAGCGGTCGCTCTCGGAGATACACCTGAACTTCAGCGATCCTTGGCCCAAGAAGGGGTACTACAAGCGGCGGATGACATACCGCGAATTTCTCGCGCTGTACGCGCGCGTGCTCGCCCCTGGAGGCGAGCTGCACGTCAAGACGGATAATGAGGTGCTCTTCGATTTTACGCTCGGGGAGATCGAGGCGTCGCCTTTCTCGCTCTTGTGGCAGACGCGTGATCTGCACGGCAGCGAGCACGCGGAGGGGAACGTCATGACCGAATACGAGCGGCGGTTTTCCGAGGAGGGCATACATATAAACGCGCTGTGCGCAAGGCTGACAAGCGCGACATAATAAGCAAATACGGCAGATGGGGGAAGGAACCGGATTCCTTCCCCCATGCTTTTTCATCAGCCGTTCGCGGCTTAATTCGCCTGCGGCTTTATCCGCCTTTGTGCGGCGATCACTCGCTCTTTAAGAGCTCCGACGCCGTTGTCGCAAGACCTGCAAGCGAACTGAGCTCCGACGGGATAACTATCTTTGTCGCCTGCCCATCCGCGGCTTTTTCGAACGCCTCGAGCCCCTTGATCGCGATATAGCCCTGCCCCGGCGCCGCCTCGTTTATCATCCGGACGCCTTCCGCGGTCGCCTGCTGGATCTTGAGTATCGCCTCCGCTTCGCCCTCGGACTCGCGGATCTTCGCCTCCTTGACTGCCTCGGCGCGCAGTATCGCGGACTGCTTTTCCGCCTCCGCCTCGAGTATCATCGACTCCTTTTTGCCTTCCGCGACGAGGACCGCGGCGCGCTTTTCGCCCTCCGCTCGCAGGATGGCTTCGCGGCGTTCGCGCTCCGCCTTCATCTGCTTCTCCATCGCGTCCTGAATCTCCTTCGGCGGGATGATGTTCTTGAGCTCGACCCTGTTGACCTTGATGCCCCACGGATCCGTGACCTCGTCGAGTATCGAGCGCATCTTCACGTTGATGACGTCGCGCGACGTCAGCGTCGCGTCGAGGTCCATCTCGCCGATGATGTTTCGGAGCGTGGTCGATGTCAGATTCTCGATCGCCGCTATCGGGTTGATGTGACCGTAGGCGTAGAGCTTGCAGTCCGTGATCTGATAGAACACGACCGTGTCTATCTGCATACGCACGTTATCCTTCGTGATAACGGGCTGCGGCGGGAAGTCCGCGACCTGCTCCATCAGAATCACGTTCTTTGCCACGCGGTCGATGAACGGGACCTTGAAGTGCAGCCCTGTTTCCCACGTCGTCAGGTAGCGTCCGAGCCGCTCAACGACAGCCGCCCGCGCCTGCGGGACGATCTTGATGTTTGCGATCACGATGAGTATCACGACCGCCGCCACGATCCCGAGCGCGACATAACCGCCGACGCCGATCGCCATTGCGATGTTATAAAGTTTCATGTCCTTTTCTCCTTATATGATTTAAAATTTTTATTGTGCTTATTTTGTTCTGTCCGGCAGGGAAAATCCGCAGAAATCGCAGATCTCGTCGTCATACTCGTTGACGGCGCCGCAGACGGCGCAGATGTTCGGTATCTCCCTCTCGTCCGGGAAAATGTCGTCCTTCGCGGGGAGCTTCTGCATATATTTGCAGCCGTAATACTTCCTGACGCGGTCGCCCACACTGTATTGCGGCACGCGCTCCCACCCCGGGCACGCGTATTTCAGGCGGCGTATCTTTCCGCCCTCTGTTCTGACCCGGACGCGCTGCACGTCGACTGGGGCGAACCACACATCAGTCCCCGATGACGGATGTTTGAGGTAATTCGGGGTATTATACCTCTTTAAAACGCGCCCGCTCCCCGTCCTGCCCGCGAGCCGGGTGCCGCGCCGGTGGCTGACGTATATGACCTCGCCCTCGAGCGCGCGCTCGCTCGTGAACCAGCGCCACACGCGCCGCAAAAACAGCGGCAGGATGCACAGCGCCTCGACGACGGTGACACCGAACACGTTGACCGGCGGTGTGTAATACCCGTACAGCAGCGCCGGGACGAACAGGAAGACACGGAACGCGAGCACAAAGATCACGTCGCGGACGACGCGACCCCGCACATACGCCCTTATATCCGCGTTTTCATCCGGTATCTTCGGACCTTTGCTCACTGCTTTGAAACGATTAGCTTGACGCCCTCGATCTTTTTGACCGTGACGCGCTCTCCCGAGCCTATCGCCTCGCCGTCCTCGGACCGTGCGGTCCAGATCTGCCCCTTGACCGTCACCTCGCCCTTTGCCGCGAGATTGTCTATCGCCGCGGTGACGACCGCCGTCTCGCCGATCAGCCTGTCGGCGTTCGTCGGCGTCCTCGGGACGTCCCGGCAGCGCCGCTTCAGTATCGCCTTTGCCACGACGAGCGTCAGCCCGGCTACAACGACGTAGACGATGACCTGTATCGGTACGGGCACGCTGAAGAGCGAGAGCACGAGGCAGAGAAAGCCCGCGGGCATGAACCATATCGTTGTGAGCGCCGCGGTCGCCGCTTCCATCAGCACGCAGAGTATGAGCGACAGCGTCCAGACGTACGGCATATACTGTAAAATGTTCTCCATCGTATGTTGCCTCCTCGTTTGTCTTGACAAGAGTATACCACGCAGTCAAGTGATTGTCAATAGGTATTTTCAAATTTTTTAGAAAAATTTTCAGCTTTTTAACCGTTGCATAGTGACTGCCGCGCAGCGGGTGCGCGAGGCGGCGGTTCCGGATCGCGCGGAGCTCGCGGAGTGCTCGGATCGCGCGGGGCAAGCCGACCTCGCGGACCGCGCGGCGCATATGTGCATATAAATATATCGCGGGGGAAGGCAGCGCCTTCCCCCGCGGCGGTATTATACATTATTCCATTACGGGCATCTTGATCTCGCTGTTCCAGAAGTCGTAGACGCAGACCGGTATATCGCCGACGGTCAGCCCGGTGTGGATCCGCATCGGCGGCGCGAAGCCGGATTCTCCCGCGAGCCCGACGACGTCGCCCTTGTTCACCGTGTCCCCGACGTCGACGCTGCACTCGGACAGATGCATATACCAGCTCTTAAGTCCCCAGCCGTGGTCGACGACGACGATATATCCCGTCGTCGTGAGGAATCCGGAATAGACGACCTTGCCGGCGTTCATCGCCTTCACCTCGGTGCCCTTCGCGACATAATAGTCGACGCCGGTGTGGCGGAACTGGGTACCGCTCGCCGTGACGGTCATATATCTGCCGAAGCCCGCCGTTATGACGTCCGACGAGCCGGGACCGATGATATCCTCGAGGAATGTCCCGGAGAATGCGTGCGTATCAAGCTCCTCATTCTTCGTGAGCGGCAGAAGAGCCGCCTCCGCCTCGCCCCGTGCTGTCTCGGAATACGTCAGGTCCTCGACAGCCTTTGTGATGTCGAGCGAGCTTGCGTTATAAGTATATGATTTGACGTTCAGCGTCATCTCCTGCGTGACGCCCCTGTACGAGAGCGTGAACTTGAACGTCCTGTCCGTTCCGTCCTCGAGCTCGAACCTGATCGGGACGAGCGCGTAGACATATTCGCCTTCCTTATAGAACGTGGGCGTATAGTTTATCGACGGCTCGGATGCGAACGTTATCTTCGACGGGTCGTCGACATTTTTGCCGCCGATGACGACAAAGCTGCCGTTGTTGATTTCGGGCTGCCCGAGATAGAACGCCGCCGGCTCGACGACGCGCCCGTCAAACGTGTATGACGCCTTGCCGAAGAAGCTTCTGTCATCCTTTTTGTACCACTCGGCGTTCACTGTTGCCTTGAAGTCCTTGACCTCGCCGAGCGGCAGCTTGGACATATTTTCAAGCGGTCCGTCGAAAAGCGTTTCATCCCCCGCCGTGATGACGAGAGAAACGTAGTCCGGCGACGATGAGAACGAGATGTCGAAGCCTCCGCTGATCTCGCAGACGGGGCTGTCCGACGCGAGGAAGCGGGACACGTCGATCGCCGCCTGCGTGCCGTCAAACAGAGTATAGTACCACTCCGCGGAGCTGCTCGGCGAGAGCACCGTGCCGCCCTCTCCGCCGACGAGCAGCGTCGGCAGCGCGCGGTCCGGGAAGACGCTCGCGGAATATTTCGTCATTTTCAGGAATTTTTCGGCGTCGGCGGACAGGATCTTGAACGTGTCCCCCGTCGTCCCGTTCACGTAGTATGCCTCGGACGGGCTCGGCGTGAAATAATACTGGTACGCCTGCTCCGCGCCGAAACTCTTCACCGTGACAAGGTAAAAGCTGCCGTTCATGAGCGCCTCGGGCAGCGCGTCGACCTTCATCGCGTCCTCCGGGATGTCGAAGAACAGCTCTATCAGCGCGTCCGAATCGGCGTTTCCGTCGCCCGCGGCAAAGTGCCACTCCGCCCCGTCCGTGTCCTTCAGGGTCAGCTCCTGAACGTCGTTTTTGTTGTTCGGTCCGGTCTTCGACGAGGAGTAGTACCCGATCGCGACGAATGTCGGGATAAAGAGTGCGAGTATCAATATCGCTGTCAAAACTTTATTATTCATTAATATGTTCTCCGCTTTGCGCGTTGACTTTTTTGCGTTTGAATATCCTTACCCGTAATTATACAATATTATTTTTTGTCGGTCAATAGCGTATTGCGTCCGGCGGAGGCATTTTTTGACGCAAAAAAGGTTTTTTGCGTCAAAAGAGACACTGCCGCACATAAATTTCCCTTTTTATCTTCATTTTTTCTTGACATTGCCGCATGGAAGCTGTATCATAAAGGAAAGAATACTTTTAAGTTTAAATTATTTCGTTCGGAAAATCGGGAGGTAAATTATTATGCGGAAAGAGGTCAGGATCGAATCGGGCGTGATCGGGGGTTATTTCGGATACGACCCGAGGATCACGGTGTTCAAGGGCGTTCCGTACGCGGCGGCGCCCGTCGGCGAGCTGCGCTGGCGCTCGCCGCAGCCCGTCCCGCACTGGGACGGCGTCCGCCCCGCGCTCAGGTACGGACCGATCTCGATGCAGTGGACGCCGGGCGCCGACCCCAAAGACTTCTGGTCGCGTGAGCTGCACCCGTCCGGTCCCGAATACGACATGAGCGAGGACTGCCTGTATCTGAACATCTTCACGCCGGCAAAGAGCGCGGACGAGAAGCTGCCCGTTCTCTTCTACATACACGGCGGCGGATATCAGGGCGGCTACCCCTACGAGGTCGAATTCGACTGGGAGCACGTGGCGCGCCGCGGCATCGTCGTCGTCGCGGTCACATACAGGCTCGGCATATTCGGCTTTCTGGCGCATCCCGAGCTGTCGGCAGAGCGCCCGGACGCGCCGAAGGGCAACTACGGCATAGAGGATCAGTTAGCGGCGCTGTCGTGGACAAAGCGCAATATCGCCGCGTTCGGCGGCGACCCGGACCGCATCACGGCGGCGGGTCAGTCCGCCGGGGCGGGGAGCGTCCAGTGCCTGCTGACCTCGCCCGCGGCTGAGGGGCTTTTGTCCGGCGCGATCATAGAGAGCGCTGTCACCGCCGATTTTGCCGATCTGGGACCGTCGTTTCTCCGCGCGGGCTCGCTCCGGCGCGCGGAGGCGGCGGGCGTCGATTTTTTCGAAAAAGCACATATCGGCTCGCTCTCGGAGGCGCGCAAAATCCCCGCGGACGAGCTCTTTCGCCGCGCCGCCGAGGTACACGCGTTCTTCGCGCCCGTCGTTGACGGCGTCCTTTTGAAGCGCGGCGCTTTTGACGCGTACGTCCGCGGCGAGCACCACCGCGTCCCCGTCCTGACCGGATACAACAGGGGCGAGACGCGCGCCTTCATGCGCCGGGACTCGCTGCCGTACACGAAGGCGGAGTTTGAAGAATTCGCGGACCGCTACGGCGGGCACGCGGACGCGTTCCGCGCGCTCGCGGGCGTCGCCTCGGATGAGGACGCCGAGGCGCTCTTCTCCGGCGACGCGTTCACCGGGATGGTCGCCGGCGCATACCTCTTCGGCACGGTACAGGCGCGCGAGGGGCGGAAAACGTATCTCTACGAATTCGACCCCGACATTCCGGACGACACCTCGCCGAACGTCGGCTCGTTCCACGGCGCGGAGCTCTGGTTCGCGTACGATTCGCTCGCACGGAGCTGGCGCCCGTTCCGCGGGCAGCACTATGACCTCGCGCGGAAGGTCGCCTCATACTGGGCGAACTTCGTCCGGACCGGCGACCCGAACGGCAGGGACAACTTCGGCGATCCGCTCCCCGAGTGGCGCCCGTTCACCGAGGAGGATCCGTTCATGCTCCTCATCGGAAACGAGATAAAGGAGAAGACTCCGGGTCCCGACAAAGTCACAAAATTCCGCATCGACCACACGCTCGGCACGCTCTGACCGGACGCAAAAAAGCGCTCGCGCCGCGTTTTCAGGCAAAAATATGTCAGAAAAATGTGATAATGTGTTTTCAAGAGGCACAAAATGTGATAAAATAATAATACTTCTATGGGGAAAGGAACGGTTCATTTTATCATGAAATGTCCGGTCTGCGGTTACACGGAGAGCCGCGTCGTAGATTCGCGGCCGTCCGCCGATTTTTCGAATATACGCCGCCGGCGCGAATGCCTCGCCTGCAAGCACAGGTTCACGACATACGAGGTCATCGAGACAGTTCACCCGCTCGTCATCAAGCGCGACGGCTCGAAGGAACCGTTCGACAAGAACAAGCTCCTCGTCGGAATACTCAAGGCGTGCGAAAAGCGCCCCGTCAGCGCGGAGGCTATCGCGAACGACATCGAACTATCCCTCACGGGCTCGCTCAACAACGAGATCACCTCGGCGGAGCTCGGCGAGATGGTCCTTTCGCGCCTGAAAAAGCAGGACCCCGTCGCGTACGTCCGCTTCGCGTCCGTTCACCGCGAGTTCCGCGACGTTGAGACCTTCATCAGAGAGATACGTAAGCTCCAGCGAGAGGACACCGACTCTGAATGAGGGCGCTGCGCTATATTTTGCTTGCCGCCGTCGTCATATCGTTTTCGGCGGCAGTGTGCGCGCTGTACATATTCTCCCCCGCCGAACATCGCGCCCTCCCCTTCTCGCCCGCCGTCACGGCGGGCGAGGCGCCCGAGGACCGCGGCACCGGGGCGCCGCTCGGCGAGGGACCGGACGAACCCGAGACGGAGCCGCCCGAAACGGAGCCGGCGCCGTTCGTCCCCGACCTGCCGCCGGACAAGGAGCGGGTATATGACGACTTCACCGTCAGGGGCAGGTTCGCCCCGTCCGAGGAGACGGCGTCAAAGGTCGGCGACGCGATAGAAGCGTTCGGCAGACCGACCGTCTTCTACGCCGTCGACATCGAGACGGGCATGACGATAGGCAGGGGCGAGGACGAGGTGTACGACACCGCGAGCGCCGTCAAGATACTTGCCGCGCTCTACGCGTTCCGCCAGATCGACGCGGGAAAGCTCTCCCTCGACGAAATGCTCACGTACACGGAGGGCGACTACGTCTACGGTGAGGGCATTATCGGTCACATGGAATTCGGGACGCAGCTCTCCCTGCGCGACGTGCTTTATCACACGCTCAACACGAGCGACAACGAGGGGTACACGATGCTCGTGCGCCGCCTCGACAGAGTCGACATGGACAAAATGCTCGAGGGGCTCGGCGTCCGTGTCCCTTGTTACAGGTGGACGTACTGGCCCCACCTCACGTGCCGCGAGCTTGCCGCCGTCTGGGCGGAGGTATACAGATACCGCGACGAGACGGACGGCGGGCGGATGCTCTTTGACCTCGTCTCCCACACGGAGCAGATGCACTTTTTCCGCGACGCGCTCGGGTATGACACCGCCGTCAAATCCGGCTGGAACAGGAGCAAATTCGGCGAAGGCGGGATCGTTTTCGGCGAACGCACCTACATCCTCGTCCTCATTACGGACGGCAACTACTGGGACGCGAACAAGGAGGGCTTTTTCAACATCGTGCGCTCCGTTGACGCGCTCTTTTGCGAGTACGCCGCACTCTTTGTCCCGCCCGGGGAGGCGGAGACACAGCCGGAGACGCAATCGGAAACTCAACGGGAGGCGCCGTGATAACATGATAAGAAAGATAATCAAAATAAACGACTCCCTCTGCACGGGCTGCGGGCTCTGCGCCGAGGCGTGCCACGAGGGAGCGATAGAAATAATAAACGGCAAGGCGCGCCTTGTCCGCGAGCACTTCTGCGACGGGTTCGGCGACTGCCTGCCCGGCTGCCCGACCGGGGCGATAACATTTGAGGAGCGCGAGGCTCCCGCATATGATGAGCGTGCCGTCGCCGCTTCTAAGGTGGAGGCAATATCCTGCCGCGCCGGCTCCGAGCTGTCGTCATGGCCGTGCCAGTTAAGGCTCGTCTCGCCGCTGTCCCCGTCGCTCGACGGCGCGCACCTGCTCGTCGCCGCGGACTGCACCGCGTTTGCATACGCAGCCTTCCACCGCGACTTCATGCGCGGGCGCACGGTGCTCGTCGGCTGCCCGAAGCTCGACCCCGTCGACTACACGGAAAAGCTGACCGACATCATGAGCCGCCACGAAATAAAGAGCGTGACCGTCGCGAGGATGGAGGTCCCCTGCTGCGGAGGGCTCGAGCGCGCGGCGCGCGCCGCCTGCCCGGCAGGCGTCCCGTTCCGCGTCGTCACCTTCTCGACCGGCGGGAAAATATTATAGAATATTATAGAATTGTAAAAAATGCGGTGGAGAAACTTTTTTAAAAGTTTCTCCACCGCAATCCTGTTTCAAAGGCACAGCGTCAGCCTCTCAATTCAATGATTTTTTTCTAACCTTGCTCTCGCCCGGAAATCCTTCGGCGCCTCCGGAGTGTCGGATCTTCAGGAAGGGTCGCCGATATAGCAGCCGCCGTCAGATTCGGCGATGATGCGGACCGTGTCAAAGCCCGCCCACGTCTCCTCCTTGAAATACGCGGAAAAGCCGTTGTCGCCGACCGCCTCGCTCCCGAGAAGCTCGGACTCGAACACGGGAAAGGCTTCATAGACCGCCTGCCCGCCGTCCGTCTCCGCCATCACGTAGACGCGGTACGAATCCCCGAGGTACCCGGGGTCCACGGAGCCGTAGATGTGTATGTACCCGTTCTTTTTCTCGGAGCAGATAACGACGCCGTCCATGTGCTTCGCGGACGCGGAGAACACGACGCGCGGCGCCTCCATGACGGGCGCGCGCTTTGCGAGGTTCGGTATATTGCGCTCCACGATCTCGAGCACGCAGACGTCCGCACCGTATTTGTCGATGAGGCCCGTGTCGTACGGGTACGCGCGCGAGAACACCGCCTCGGCAAAGCTCTCGGCGAAGTAGACGTGCATCGTGTTGCAGAACGAGTCGCGGTACATCACAAGACTGCCGCTCCCGTTCGGATTTTTTGTCCGCAGCGTTATCGCGTCCGGCGCCTTTTCGTGCGATACGGTCTCGTACCCGAATTCGTGCTCGGGATAATACTGCACGTCCGTCGCTGAGCCGTCCGCGTACAGCATCCCGGCAAGGTCGCCGCTCCAGTCTGCGCGCGGCTCAAAGGTGAGCCCCTCGAATTCCTCGTGCGGGCACCCCGCCGCCTCCGCTATCGTGCGGTAACCGAGCAATGCGCCCCTGTAATCCCAGTGGCTGTCCGTCTTCTGATAGAGGACCCCGTCCGCGCCGCGGAACGCGGCTGTCAGATCGGCTGCCGTGACGCCGCGCTCGCCGAGCGCGCGCATGAGCAGCTCGAGGTTCCCTTCCTCGCCCGCCTTGAAGTAATTATACGGCATGTGCTCGCCGTACACCGTATTCTTGTTCGGAACGATCGCCACCGTGAACGACGCGCCGGAAGCCTCCGCGCGGTCCCGCATCAGCTCGAGCGTCCGCGCGATGTTGTTCACCGCGCGCCAGGACAGCGTCGGGACGTTCATGTAGTCGTATTTCGTTTCCGTATAGAACAGCCATCCGTCGCTGCCGACGATGACGTCCTCCTCGGCGGACTTTCCGAAGAGCGCCGCCTGCCAGACGCCGTTCGCCCGGACGAGCGCGCTGCGGAACCCGATGTGATCCGCGATGTACGCGTCAAGCCCCTCGGTGAACGCAAAATTGAAGCTGCCGTCCTCGGTTTTTATCTGCGGGAACTCTGCAAGGTCGCGCTTTTCGGCGCTGCCGTCCGCGCGGAAGAGCGGCATCGTCACCGCGGGGAGCGCGAGCATGACAATGAATATTATAACATACAGCACGGAAAGCGCGCCGCCGCGCTTTTTTTTGACCGTGATCCCGCTTTCGGGTTCGCGATCGCTTTCGAGCTCGTCCCGGACGTCCTCCGTTTTTCTTTCCTCCGTCACCGCCTCGATCCCTCCTTCCGCATCAGAATCTGAAATATATGAACGGGCTGTAGCTGTTCGAAGCGAGCGCCATAAAGCAGAGGACGAGAACGGCGGCGCCCGCCGCCATCATCAAAGGCTCGCGCCTGACCTCCGTCACACCGCCGTCCGCGCCGCAGATGCGGAGCCACAGCTTCCTCGGGTACGGAGTCGAACCGACGACCGCCGCCGCGAGGATGAAGATGTAATACGGCGAAAGGAACTGCGCCGCGGACACGAGGTCCGCGCCGCCGTGTACGCCGAAGCCGAACATCGCGGCGAAGAACGCGCCCGCCTGCGGGAGCGAGTCCGCCCTGAAGAGGACAAAGCCGAAGAGAACAGCCAAAAACGTGTACGCGCGTGACGCCGCGAGAAAGAGCGCGCGCCCGGGCGTGCGTTTTTCTTCCGCCTCCCCCTCCTTGTGCTTTCCGACCTTTGCAGCCGGGATCGCCCCGACGGATTCGAGGACGAGCAGCGTGCCGTGATAGAGCCCCCAGAGAAGGAAGGTCCAGTTCGCGCCGTGCCACAGTCCCGTCGCCAAAAAGACTATATACCTGTTGCGCAGCGTCCTCGCCTTGCCGCGCCTGTTGCCGCCGAGCGGGATATACAGGTACTCGCGGAACCACGTCGAGAGCGAAATGTGCCAGCGCCGCCAGAAATCCTGTATGCTGACGGACGTATAAGGGTAGTTGAAATTTTCGCGGAACTCGAAGCCGAACATCCGACCGAGTCCTATCGCCATATCGGAATAGCCCGAGAAATCGAAATAGATCTGGAAAACGTAGGCGACGGCGCCGATCCACGCCGAGAGCGCGCCGAGCTCAGCGCCGCCGAGGGCGAAGACGGTGTCCGCCGCGTACGCCATCGCGTCCGAGATCAGGATCTTCTTCCCGAGCCCGCAGAGAAAGCGGTAGCTGCCGCGCTTTATGCCGCCGACGGTCACCTCACGGCTGCCGATCTGCTTTTCAATGTCGCAGTAGCGGACGATCGGTCCGGCTATGAGCTGCGGGAAGAACGAGATGTACAGAAGCAGAGCCGGAAAGCTCTTCTGCGCGCCGACCTCGCCGCGGTAGACGTCGATCACGTACGAGAGCGCCTGAAACGTGTAAAACGATATTCCTATCGGCAGCCTTATGTCCGGGACGGGGATCTGCGCGGACGCCGGCAGGAGCAGATTCACGGCTCCGGCGGCAAATCCCGCGTATTTGAACACGAACAGCATCGCGATGTTCACGGTGACCGCCGCCGCGACGACGGAGCGCAGCTTTTTCCTTCCGAGCGCGAGCCCGAAGAGGTAGTTCATGAGGACCGACGCCAGAAGAAGGAATATGTAAATTATCTCGCCGTACGCATAGAACACAAGGCTCGCCGCGATCAGGAGCGCGTTTTTCGCCTTCATGCTCCGCTTGCCCGGCAGCACCGTATGCAGAACGAGCGTCACGGGCAGGAAAAACGAAAGAAACGCAAATGAGCTGAATTTCATATGATTTTATACCGCTGCCGGATATGCGGAGCGATCCCACTGGAATCTCAGATATCCTGCCCACGCGTTTTTCGCATCCATTTCCGCGTCAGTGAGCCAATAGACATCATCTTTCCATTCCGCATCAAAGTGACGCCACACGCCCGGCTCGACCTCGATGAGAGCCCAATTGTGCTCCGACGCATTCACGGAAGGTCCGGTGATTATGTAGCAGTCGTAACCGAGCGCCTTTGCCATCACGTATGTAAGAGACGCGTAGTCCCAGCACGCGCCAATGCCTGTATTCAGGAACCGTGCCGCATTCGCCTCGGGAGTATCGAGCTTTTCGTTCAGTCTGTAACGCATATGCTGTCTCTGATAATCGTATATTCCTCTAATGCTGCGTCCTGTAGTGAGGTCGAGAAGCAGATACACATAGTCGTAGATATTTTCCGCTGTTGCTTTCTCGAACGGTATCGTCCCGTCGCTGTCCACCAGCTTGCTGTCGATGATCGTGTGCTTCGCCATGTCGCCGTTTGCGGGATAGAAATAGTATTGCTTCCCGTCGATGTACGTGAACCCGGTAGTCATTTTACCGCGCGCCGAAAAATACATCCTCAAGCCGTCTATATCCTTCCAGCCGGAATACGGTATTCCGCGGCTCTCAAAGCAGTATTTTTCGCCTCCGATGTTCGTCCAGCCGACGGCAGCCTTGCCGTTTTCAGAAAAGTATCTCTCGGTCCCGTCGACGGTAGCCCAGCCTGTAGCAGCCTTGCCGTCATCGGGGCGAAAATAGTATTCCGCGCCGTCAATTGTCCGCCACCCCGTGAGCGGCTTTCCTGCACTGAAATCGTAGTAAGCGCCGTCCACGGCAAGAAGCCCCTCGGCAAGATAGCCGTTGCGGTAGCAGATGCCGTCACTCCATCCCTCGAGCAGGAACCCTTCCTCTTCAAAGTGGTATTTTTCGCCGTCGATCGTAACGTCGCCCTTTATCATGGCGCCGTCGCTGCGGAAGTAATACCTTCTGCCGTCGTATTTCGACCATCCGATCTGCATGACGCCGCCGCTGCCGAAGAGATACCTGTTGCCGCCGAACGTCTGCCAGCCCTCGTACCGTATTCCGTCGTCGCCGAGGTAGTATACGGCGCCGTCAACGGTCACAAGACCCGTCTGCATCGAGCCGTCATCGCCTATATAATATGTGTCGTCGCCGAACGACAGCCAGCCGTAAAGGCGCTCTCCGCTCTCGGCGAAATACATCGTCCCACCGTCGAGATGCTGCCATCCGGTCAGAAGGATGCCGTCGCCGTCCGTGAGATACGTTTCACCGCCGTAGGAGACGAGCCCCGTCATGCGCTTTCCGTCCTCGCCGAATATGTACCTTTCACCGTTGCTGCCGCCCGCGTCAACGATGCCCGTCTGCATCGTGAAGTCGTCGCCGAAGAAGTAAATGTCCTCCCCGACGGTCCTGAGCCCCGAGAGCGCTTTCCCGTCCTCGCCGAAGAAATACGAGCTGTCGCCGAACGTCCTGAATCCGGTCAGGATCTCGCCGTCCTCGGACGCGAGATAAGTTCCGCCGTCGAACGTGAAGAGCCCCGTCACCGGGAACCCGTGCCCGTCGCGGTAAACGCGCCCGCTGCCCTCGCCGTCAAATCCGGTCACGAGCCTGCCGTCTTCGGCGAGGCAGTATTCCTCGCCGCCGATCGTGCGCTCACCCGTATATATTCCCTCTTCTTCGGTCTGATAGTACTTGTCTCCGCCGACGGTTATCCAGCCGGACAGGAACTTCCCATCCTCCGTATAGTACCGCATCACCCCGTCGGTCTCGACAAATCCGGTCGGAGCCTCGGTCTCGGCGCCGGTCGCGCCGAAGGTTTCCGAGACCCTGTCGGAAAGACCGTCCGTATCGCCGGCTGCCTTGAGGTCCTCCGAGCAGGAGAACAGGATCGGCGCCGTCAGAAGCAGCGCCGAGAGGATCGCCGCCGAGACGGTAATATGTACTTTCTTCAAAAATTTCACCCCTGTCGTGAAAATGTCATGCAACGGTGGAGTCCATGTAGTCTATGCTTTCGAGCACACCGCCGGAGTATGTGAACACCACGACCGTCGAGGAGCCACCGACGCTGTATTCGTCAGCGGCGGGGCGCGACGTTGTCGGCTGCCCGTAAATCGCGTTGACCTCATCGCGCGTCGACTTGCCTATGGCGGCGCCCTTTGATGTCGTGAATCCGGTGTCCGTTATGTAGATGTCGTATATGATCTGCTTGCCGTCGGACGCCATCGTGTAGACGGCGAGCTTGTCGCCGTAGTAGTAGTTCGTGTCAAATCCGCCGCCGATGCATGCCTGTCCTTCCTCGATCTCCGCGTCTCCGATGACGTCGACGTAGGGGAGAAAGTCCATGCCCGGAGCCAGCTTCACGCCCGCGTATACGACGGAGAGATCGCTCTCCCCAAACTGCCCGGCAGGCGTAACGTCGCCGCCCGGCTGATTCGCCTCCGTGTCCACGGGCGTCTTGTCCGTCTGCGGCGGTTCGGGCGAATCTGTCACGCCCGGGTCGGGCGCGTCCGTCTGCTGCGGCTCCGTCTGCTGCGGCACGTTCGGTTCCGTCTCGGTGCCGGCGGCGGAGGTCCCGACCTCCGGACCCTCCGGCGCGGGTGTTGTCCCTTCCGTTTCGGGGGCTGCGGTGCCCGCGTTTATGTTGACGGTCTCCTCGGGCGTCCCGCCGCCCGTTCCGGTCCCGCTGTCCTTGCCGTCCCCGTCTCCGCACGAGGATAGCAGCGCCGCCGTGATGACGGCAGCCAGCGCCGCCGATATTATTCCCGTTATTTTCATCTTATCAGTTTTCATTTCAAGTATAAACCGTCCTCTTTCCTGTTATTTTGACGTACCTCTGCATATATATACTGCAAATGACGCGTAAACGCAACAAAAAAGCGGGAAAAAAACGCTTTTTGTCGATTTTTCCGGCCTGTGCCGGGTCATATCACCGCCCGGGAGGCGGGATGCTCATCACCTTGTCGATGTAGTAGTCGCCGATGTTCTTGCTCCCGGCGATCCTCGCGGCGCTTTCAAGATCGTTGAAGTGCCACCACTCGGAGGCGAGCGGCGTCAGCCCGACGCCGGTGCATATCTCGCGCAGAAGGAGCGCGGGCTCATTCATCGTCGGCGCCACGGGCGTGTTGCGCCATGCCGTGTCGGACATCGAGTTCACCGGCAGCGTCATGCTTACAGCCGCGCGGCTCAGCTCGTGCATCGCCGTCTGCATCTGGCACTCCTTGTTTACGAGCACGCGCGTGTATCTGTAGCTTCCGACCGTTTCGACGCCGGTCTGTATCACGTCGGCGAGCGTAACGTCGAACGCATATCCCATCTGATGGTTCGAAACGCCGTCCATGATGAACCACGATATCGACCACGGCGGCGTCGCGATCCCTTCCTTTACCTCGGGGACCTCGTTCATAAGCTTGGAAACGCTGCGGACGACCTTCATCTGCACGTCGAGCGGGCGGAACGCCTCATATATCACGAGCGTCTTCCCGCGCTCGAGCGCGGCGTGCTGCGCGGCGCAGACCTTCGGCGCCATCGAGTACAGTATGGGCATTATGAATTCGTCACGACCGAGCCGCTCGTTGTACGAATACGCGTCATAGAGCTTTTCCGCCGTGATCCCCTCGATCCAGTAGCTGGAGGACACGAACAGCGACGAGGTCGCGTTCGAATCGTAATACACCGCGGAGGGGACGACGTCCGGCAGGTTGATGTAGCAGTACCTGTGCGTGACCCACCCCGTCGCGGACTCGGAGACGATCCGCCACCAGTCGCCGGATTCCTCGGCGATCCTGAAGCATTCGCCGGACTTGAGCGCGCCGTTCTTCTGCGAATCCGCCGAAGGCTCGGACATTATGTCGAGCGGGATCGAGGCATAGCCGCTCGCCCCCTCGACCGGGAGGTCAAGCTTTCCGCTCTCCTCGTAATAGTCTATGTAGACCTGCTCCGGCGGCTTCGTCGCCGAGCCGGCGGTTTCCGCGCCGGGCGCCGCCGTGTTCGCCGGCGGTCTCTCGCCGCCGGGGACTTTGCCCGATTCGAGCGGAGGCGGTTCGTAGATATCCGTGTCATCCCCCGGGTTCATCGGAGTCTTCTCTGCCGGGACAAGAGTTATTATAAAAAACAGCAGGAAGAGGTAGACGGCTGTTATGACCGTCAGCATCTTAGCCCAGAATACGTTGGCTTTCATGACCCCTCGCTTTCATAAGTAAATACCGTTCTTTTGCGGATTTCCGTTTTTCCGCATAGTACTTCAGTATAACGTATAGTATACCACACGCGCGCCGCGTTTGCAAGATGTGAATTGCCATATGTTATTCATATGCGGCAAAAAACGGACTCAGTCGGCGCAATAATCCGACCAAATAAAAAAAGAGCGCGCGGCAGCGGCGGGCACGCACGTCCCGCGCAGCCGTGCGCCGCGCCGGGATCTCCCCGGCGCCGGCGGCTCTCATTTAGTGTTCTTGAGCAGAAAGTACAGAACCGCAAACGGAAAAATGATGATAGCGATCAGCCACATAGAAAGCTCCTTCCCGCGGCAAAAAGTCCGCAGCCACGCCTTCGGATAAAAAACGCACGGCGGTCCCCGAGCAAACAGCCCGAGCCCCGCCGTGCAATAAAAAACGGAGAAGGAGAGATTTGAACTCTCGCGCCGGTTATCCCGACCTACACCCTTAGCAGGGGCGCCTCTTCGGCCTCTTGAGTACTTCTCCCTGTCAATTCGCGGGCGGGAATGCTGTTTCCCCGACCGTATTGCATATTATACACTAAACGCGCCCGCGTGTCAATCCAAAAATTCGAAAAACGGCAAAAATATATTCGGTGTGAATCAGGATCGCAGCTCCGGCGGCGGAAGCTGCGGCGGGATTCGGTGCGGAGCCGCACGAAAATCTCCCCGGGAAAAGGAAAAAGAAGGGCGTATATGCCCGGTGCGGGCACATACGCTCCTTCCCTTCAATTTGCCGAAACTTATTTGATCTCGACTTCCGCGCCGGCTTCCTCGAGCTTTGCCTTGTAGGAATCCGCCTCTTCCTTGGAGACGCCTTCCTTGAGCTTCGCGGGAGCGCCCTCGACCATGTCCTTCGCTTCCTTGAGTCCGAGACCGGTGAGCTCACGGACGACCTTGATGACGTTGAGCTTGGAGCTGCCGAAGCTCTTGAGGACGACGTCAAACTCTGTCTTCTCCTCTGCTGCGGGAGCTGCCGCGCCGACTGCGCCTGCTACTGCTACGGGAGCCGCGGATACGCCGAACTCCTCTTCTACTGCCTTTACGAGATCGTTGAGCTCGAGCAGGGACAGACCCTTGAGCTCTTCAACGATAGCTGTGATCTTTTCGGATGCCATTACCGAATTCCTCCTAAAATAATTTTTTCGCGGCTCTTATTCAGCTGCCGACTCTGCTGCGGGCGCCTCTTCGGCGGGCGCGCCCTCGCCCTGTTTGTCGATGATCGCCTGGATCGCGCGGGCAAATCCGCTGATCGGCGACTGGATGCTTCCGAGGAAGCGGGAGAGAAGGATCTCTCTTGACGGGATGTCCGCGAGCTCGTTTACCGTCGCGGCGTCGATGACCTTGCCTTCAAGGAAACCGATGCGGATCTCGAATGTCTCGATCTTGTCGGCGTACTCCTTGAGGATCTTCGCGGGTGCGACCGGGTCTTCACGGCTGATCGCGATGGCGTTCATGCCGGAGAGATGTTCCTTTATCTCCGTGAAGCCGACCTCGTCGCACGCTCTGCCCGTCAGCGAGTTCTTCATAACGACGTATTCGACGCCGGCTTCGCGCATCTTCTTGCGCATCGCGGTGTCGTCCCCGACCGTTATGCCCTGATACTTGACGATAACGCCGGACTGAGCCGAGCGGATCTTTTCGGCGAGCTCCGCAACTATCGCCTGCTTTGACTCCAGGATCTGTTTGCTGGGCATACTTTACCTCCTGACATAGAATAGATGTCGGGTCCAAATAAAAAGCTCCCCGCCAAAGCGAGGAACGCGAATTTACAAACCGGGCACAGGGACGCCCACGCCCCTTTGCCGCTATATAAATTCTCCTCGGCAGGAAAACCGCGCGGGTTTTTGCCTTTAAACCTGCTGTCTTTGGATCAACACGCGTTATATTACCACATCCGCGCGCCTTTGTCAAGCACTTTTTTCCGTTTTTTGCCCTCTCCCGCGGGATTTTTCCGATTTTGCTCAATCCTCTTTCGCCATCGGACGGCGCGGGCGGCGGAAGAGGGCGGGCGGCTCTTATTTTTTCTTTTTTTGGGCGCCTGCCATCTTGTCATCGCACGGCTTTTGTGTTATACTGTATGGTAGGATTTATTCGGAATAAATACGAGAGGTGTAAATATGACCGGAGAAAACAAGTACAACTTCGATTATGCCGTGCCGAAAAAGCCGGAAGGATCGTATAAGACAAAGCGCACTCTTATGAAGATCGCGTACGTCGTTGTGCCGATAGCGCTGATCGCGGCGTTTTACCCGCTTCTCAACTTCATCGTATTCGTCGTTTTCGTGCCGCTGTTCGCGATCCTCTCGCGCCCCATCATAGGCGGGACGTGGAGATACGTGAACTACGATCTGCGCTACGAGATCAAAAACGCCGGGACGATCCGATTCACGCACTATTACGGGAAAAAATTCCGCGTCGATAAAAACGACGAGCACGCCGACGAAAAGGTCGCCGAGAAATTCATCCTCGAAATGAAGATCAAGGATTTTGACGTCGTCGCCCCGTACAACGACCCCGAGCACCGCGCGGCGTTCGACAAGATGGGGATAAAGAACGTCATCGACCACTCCTCCTCCCCGAGCAACCCGAACGTATACTACGCCACGTACAGAAACGATTCCGGCGAGATGTGCGCGATCCTCTTCGACATGATCGACCGCACGCTCTCGATCTTTGAGCACTACAACAAAAACACCGTCGTCACCGAGCTGCATTTCTCCGGCGAGGAAACGCTGAAGTAAGGCATATCATAACGCTCCCGACAGTATAAATATTACGGCGCGGTCGCGACCGCGCCGTAATATTACGTTATACGGGGGATACATAAATTGAAGGCACAGAAGGCGCTCGCCTCCATACTCTCGGTCACGCTCTTTTTACTGCCGCTCGTCTCGTGCGCGCCGGCGAAGGGCGACCCGCTCGCATATCAGGACCGGGCGGCATCCGTCTCGGGCACGCTCGTGACAGACACGGGCACTTTCTCGGCAGAGGTCGCGCTCCCGCCCGCGGGCGGCGAGGCGCGCCGCGACTGCACGGTAACGCTCACCTCTCCCGAAACCGTCAGCGGGATCACGGTCCGCATCCTCGGCGGAAACGTCACGGTCACGTCCGGCAGCGTCACGCTGCCCGTCTCCGAGGCGGCTGCCGGGCGCTGGCTGCGCTTTCTCGGGCTTTTCTCCGTTTGCGGCGACGTTAACTCGTGGGTCGAGGACAAAGGCGGCGGCGGGAAGACCGTCACCGTCGGCGTCGGCACATCTCCCGACCGCGTCTTTATCAGCTTTGCCGAGGGGTCAGAGACGCCGTCGCTTCTGAGAACGGAGGACGGCGAGCTCTCGTTTTCCGTTTCCGATTATACGTTTACCGATCAAACAACCGAAGGGACTGATACTACTTGACAACAGACAAAACCGCCGTCCGGCACAAGACATGGGCGGAGATAGACATCGGGGCTCTCTGCCGCAACTACCGCGCCATCGACGAATACACGGGCGGAGCCGAGGTGATGTGCGTCGTGAAGGCGGACGCCTACGGGCACGGAGCCGCCGCCTGCGCGAAGGCGCTGTTCCGCGAGGGCGCGCGCTGGTTCGCCGTTTCCTGCATCGAGGAGGCGGCTGAGCTCTCGGACGCGCTCGGAGACGCGAGGGACGCGAAGATACTCATTCTCGGCTACACCCCGCCCGAAAACGCGCCGCTGCTCGCCGCGCGCGGCATCCGCCAGACCGTGTTCTCGCCCGAATACGCGTCCGCGCTGTCCGCCGCCGCCGAGGCGGCGGGCGTCACCGTCACCGTACACTACAAGCTCGACACCGGCATGAACCGCATCGGCTTTGACGCCGGCGGGGACGCCGCGTCGGAGATACTGCGCGCCGCCTCGCTGAAGGGGCTCGCCTCGGAGGGTCTCTTCACCCATTTTGCGTGCGCCGACGACCCGGACGGGAGTATAACCGAGGCGCAGTACGGGAAATATAAGGCAGTGGAGGAGGATCTCCGCTCGCGCGGGCTTTGCCTCATGCGCCACGTATGCAACAGCGCCGCGACCGTATCCCGCCCCGATCTGCACCTCGACATGGTCCGCGCCGGCATCATACTTTACGGGCTCGACCCGTGGGTCCCCTACGGAGGAGCCGTCCCGCTCTCCCCCGTCATGCGCTTCAAGAGCACGATCTCGCACATACACACCGTCCGCGCGGGCGAGAGCGTCAGCTACGGCTGGACGTACACGGCGAGCCGCGACATCACGGTCGCGACGATCCCCGTCGGCTATGCGGACGGCTTCATCCGCGCGTACGGAGACGGCGGCTGCGTCTATATCGGCGGCGAACCTGCCCCTGTCATCGGGCGCGTCTGCATGGATCAGTGCATGGCGGACATAAGCGGCATCCCCTCGGCGTCCGTCGGCGGCGAGGTCACGATATTCGGCGACGAGCCGGAGCAGATAAACAGGCTGGCGTCCGTCGCGAGGACGATAAATTACGAGCTCGTCTGCCTCATCGGCAAGCGCGTCGCACGCATATATGTCTGATGTTTTTACACTGAAATTCTACGGAGAAAGATTAGAGATATGGTACTTGACAAAAAAGAAGCGACCGCCGCATACAGATGCCCGTCGTGCGGCTCCGGGGTGATGAGCCTCGTCGGGGCGTTCTCCCTCTCCGCCGACATGATACGGCTGCGCTGCACGTGCGGCGGCAGCGAGATGACGGTGCAGTACCGCTCCGACCGCCGCGTCCGGCTGACGGTGCCGTGCCT
The DNA here is from genome assembly GCA_947624995.1 of uncultured Clostridia bacterium. Classification (GTDB taxonomy): domain Bacteria; phylum Bacillota; class Clostridia; order Oscillospirales; family CAG-272; genus DTU064. The sequence goes on along the minus strand of CANQMS010000005.1, from coordinate 59,202 downwards.
CTTCTGCCCGACCCCGCACACATACACGCTGAGCGACGAGATGTTTTTCCGCCGCGAGCTGACCGCGTTCCCCTGTCCCTACACGGGCATCGACATCGCCTTCATCGGCGGGAAGGGCGCCGTCATCCGCGCGCTCGAGGAGTCTGAGCGCGAGCTGCTCGAGCTGCTCGGAGACACTGACCCCGCCGAGCTCGAACGCGCGAAGCACCGCGCGCTCACCGACCCGCAGGTCTACGACATCGTGAATTTCGTCGTCGCCGATCTCAGGGACGAGGGGAAGATCCACTGCTTCTGCCGCGACGGCGGAGACTACAGAGTCACCATAGAGGACGAGGCGATCCGCGTCATCTGCGCGAAGTGCGGCGCGCAGGCGGAGTTCCCGGCGGACAGCGTCTCCTCCGCGCACGATTTTCTCGGCGCCGATTCGCTCTATCTTCGGTAACAAAAGCCGACCCCGGGCATATGATGATATCGGAAGGGGGAAAACCCGACCGGGCGTGCGGCGCGCGTCAGCGTCCCCTCACGCTTCCATCATATACATGGAGGTACTGACATGGGCAACTGCCTTTGCGGAGCATTTGACGACAACAACCTTTGCTGGATACTCATTATCGCTCTCGTGATAATCTTCTGCTGCTGCTCCGGCAACAACTAAAGAATATAAAGAAAAGGACTCCTCTTTCGCGGAGGGGTCCTTTTTCGCTTTTGCCGTTTTCGGCACGAAGTGCGGCGCCCGGAGGCGACCGGAAAAAGCGCCTTCATATAAAATTCGCGCGGCTGTAGATTTTTTCGAAGTTTTATGCTACAATATCATAAAAGACATCTGCGACAACGGTATCAACGGCAGCCGGGGAGGGACCGCTTTTTAAATATGAGACTTTCGATAAGGAATTTTGCGGACAGATCGCCGCGGATCTGCGCTCTGATAATATTCTGCCTTTTCACCGTGGTGCCCGCCGTCTTTTTTGTCGTCTCGGACGCCGTGTCGGGCGGCAGCTTCAATTCGCCGATCGTGATATTCCTGTTCGCGCTCGCGGTCGAGATCGTCCTCTGGAACTGCGTCGAGCGCCCTATACTCGTGTTCATGCCGTTTCTGATATCCCTCGTCGGGCTCATACTGTCCGAGATAGTATATACGGTCTCGCTCGGGGCTGCCCTGCCCGGAGACGGACCGAGCGCCGCCGCTTTCCTGATCTCGTCCGTCCTGACCGTCGTCTTCGGCGCGGAGGCGGCATCGTTCATCGGGTCGCTCGTCGTGTTCGCCGCCGAGGCGATCGTAAAAAAGATCGTGGAATTCATAAGGGACAGGTGAGCACGTCACCGAAAAATTAAGTTACAGAAGGAATCTGCCAAAAGTGAGGTCATAGCATGGAACGTGTATCGAAAAACGAATACTACCTCGACATAGCCGAGACCGTCTCCGAGCGGAGCACGTGTATGCGCCGCCGCTTCGGCGCCATAATCGTGAAGAACGACGTCATCGTCTCGACCGGGTACAACGGCGCGCCGCGCGGCAGAAAGAACTGCTGCGACCTCGGCACCTGCTACCGCGACAAGATGGGCGTCCCGCGCGGCGAGCGCTACGAGCTCTGCCGCAGCGTACACGCGGAAGCAAACGCCATAATCGCGGCGCCGAGAGATCAGATGATAGGCTCGACGCTGTATATCTGCTGCACCGACCCGAAAACGGGCGCCGTCGTCCCCGGGACGGACAGCTGCATGATGTGCAAGCGCCTGATACTGAACGCGGGGATCGCCACCGTCATCATACGCGACGCCGTCGGCGAGCACCGCGTCATAGACGCGAGCGGCTGGATCGAGAATGACGACTCGCTCTCCGGCGCGCTCGGGTACTGATGCCGTGGCAGCCGTGAAGGAACGGGAGGCGGCGGCAGGCGCCGTCGTTTCGGACATGCCGATCCCGGAGGATGACTGCGTGCTCCCCGAGGACCGCTGCCTCTGCTTCGTCTGCACCGGGAACACGTGCCGCTCACCGATGGCGGAGGCTTTCATGAAGTCGCGCGGATACAAAAACGCGTTCTCGCGCGGCATCTCCGCCTCCGAGGGCGAGCCTATCTCGGACGGCGCAGTGCGCGCGCTTGCGGACGCGGGGATTGCCTCCGTGCCCGGCAACGACTACGAGTCGCACCGCGCCAAAAACATCTCCGAGGATGACCTCGCCCGCGCCGACGGCGTCTATTGCATGACGTCCTCGCACGCAAAAATGCTGATGTTTTTCTGCCCCCGGTTCGCCGGGAAGATACACGTTTTGCCGAAGGATATAAGCGATCCCTACGGCGGTGACCTCGAACAGTATAAAAAGACACTTGCCGAAATTTCTTCGGCACTTGTCGAACTGTTCCCGTCCCTATGACTGAGCCGCGTTTTTTCACCGTCGGCGCCGACAATTCCGACTCTGCCGGCTCCGTCTCGGATGCGCTGCTCGGCGCGCTCGCGGAGCTCGAGTCCGAGTGCTTCGGGACGGAGGCTTGGAGCGCCGAAGGCGTGCGTTCGTTCGTCTCGAACCCCGCCGTCCTGACCGTGTGCGCCGCCTGCGGTGACGCGCTTGCGGGCATGGCGTCCGCCGTCGCCGTCTGCGACGAGGCGGAGATCACAAAGGTTGCGACAGCGCCCGAATACCGCCGCCGCGGGATCGCCGCACGCCTGCTCGCCGAGCTCGAGGCAGCTCTGCGCCCGCACGGCATCCGCCGCCTTTTGCTCGAGGTGCGCGAGGGAAACTCGCCCGCGCGCGCCCTTTACGCGTCCGCCGGCTTCACCGAGCTTTCGCGCCGGGCGGGATATTACGCCCTGCCGCGCGAGGACGCGGTGATAATGGAAAAGCTCCTCACCGAAAAAAATCTTCCGAGGTAAAGATGAACATACTCGCCTTTGAAAGCTCGTGCGACGAGACGTCCGCCGCCGTCGTGGCGATGTCGGAGAGCGAACGCACCGTCCGATCGAATATAGTCGCATCACAGATAGAGATCCACCGCCGCTTCGGCGGCGTTGTCCCCGAGGTCGCGGGGAGGGCGCATATAGAGTGTATCGCCCGCATAACGAAGGAGGCGCTCGACGGCGCCGGCATCACCGCGGACGGCGTTGACGCCGTCGCCGTGACAAACACGCCGGGGCTGATCGGCGCGCTGCTCGTCGGCGTCAATTTTGCAAAGTCGTTTGCGTTTGCAAACGGCTTGCCGCTCGTCCCCGTCAACCACATCCGCGGGCACGTCGCCGCGTCATATCTCGCGTTCCCGGAGCTGGACCCGCCGTTTCTCGCGCTCGTCGCCTCCGGCGGGCACACGAGCATCATAGAGGTCCGCACGTTCACGGACTATAATGTCATCGGCTATACGCGGGACGACGCCGCCGGCGAAGCCTTCGACAAGGCGGCGCGCGTCCTCGGCATCCCGTATCCGGGCGGCGCCGGCATGGACATGCTCGCCCGCGGCGGCGACCCGAACGCGGTGAAGCTCCCGTCGCCCGCCATCCCCCACGCCGAGGGCGAACCGTTCGAATTTTCGTTTTCCGGGCTGAAGACTGCGGTCATAAACTACGCAAACACAGCCGCGATGCGCGGGGAGGGAATTTGCCGTGAGAACGTCGCCGCGTCCTTCACGCGCGCCGTCTGCCTCGCCGTCACCTCCCATCTGTCGGCGGCGCTCGACAGCACGGGCCTCGATAAAGTCGTGCTCGCGGGAGGCGTCGCCGCCAACTCGCACCTGCGCGCCGCCGTCGGCGGGATGTGCCGCGAGCGCGGCGCCGGTTTCTTCGTCCCGCCGCCTTCTCTCTGCGGCGACAACGCCGCCATGATCGGGGCGCAGGCGTATTACGAGTACCTCGGCGGCGTCCGCGCCGGGACCGATCTAAACGCGCGCGCGACGGGAGAATGAGTCGCTTTTCGGTGTCAACGGCGCGCGAGCGATGGAAGATTGTGGAAAACTCTGTTGAAACTGTGGAAAATATTGGATATTATAAAGCCGAACAAAAGCGGTAGTTGGGAGAAAAAGTGAAGCTGATCGTGAATTACGCCGACGGGGTAATAAATTTGCCGCGTTCGGTCGCAAAAAATATCAAATCCGCAACGCGTGACGACATGGCTGCGCTGATCGCGCTCCTGTCCGACCCGCGCGCCGCCGCCTCGCCGGACGACTGCATCCCCGCCGCCGCCGAGGCGGCGGGGATGACGGAGCAGGCGCTGCTCTCGTCCCTCGCGTTCTGGCGCGGAGCCGGAGTCATAACGCTCGAGGGCGCGCCGACGGCGCCCGCCCCGGAGGGGTTCCCGACGGGGGCTCCGGCTGAGGCTCCGGCGGAGGAGCGCAAAAAGCCCGCGCCGCGCCGTGAGCTGCCGCAGCTGTCGGGTCCCGAGGCGGAGGCTATGATCGCCGCGTCGCCGGAGCGACGCTCGCTTTTGAACGAGTGCCAGCAGACGCTCGGGCACATATTCGACAACAACGAGTCCGCGCTCATACTCTCGATGCGCGAATACCTCGGGCTCGAGGACGAATACATACTCCTCCTGCTCGCGTACTGCGCCAAAAACGGCAAGAAAAACGTCAAATACGCCGAGAAAATGGCGATCTCGCTCTATGAGCGCGACATCGACACATCCGAGGCGCTGACGGAGCATCTCTCATGGGTCGAGGCGAGCAAGACGGACGAGGCGCGCCTTCGCGAGCTGCTCGGGCACACGCTGACAAAGAAGGAGCGCGAATTTTTCGAGCACTGGTCGCGCGAGCTCGGCTACGGCTACGACATGATGGAGGCGGCGTACGAGGCGACCGTCAACGCCATCGGCAAGCCGTCGGCGCCTTATATGAACAAGGTGCTCGAATCGTGGCACAAGGACGGCTTCAAAGCGCCCGACGACATCGACGGGACGAAAAAGCGGCGCGCGGAGCTTTACGGAGACAGCTTCGACGTCGACGACTTCTTCCGCCTCGCCGTTTTGCGCGGAGAGCAGGATGCCGCGACGGACAAAAAAATAAAGGAAGGGTGAGGACATGAGTTACAGGCGCGAGGACTACATAAAGGTCAACGAGATCCTCGCCGAGCGCCGCCGCGCCGCCGAGGCGGACGCGGAGCGCCGCCGCGAGGAGATATACCGTAAGCTGCCGGAGATACGCCGCATAGACCTCGACCTCTCCCGCACCGCCGCGAAGGTCATCGACGTCATCGGCAGGGGTCCCGACGCCGTCCGGCTCGGGATGGCAAAGATCGAGGCGGAAAATCTCGCCCTTCAGACGCGGCGCGCCGAGCTTCTGGCAGGCGCCGGATATCCCGCCGACTACACGGAGCCGCGATATTCATGCGAAAAATGCCGGGACACGGGCTTTATCGGCTCGGAGGAGTGCGTCTGCCGCCGCCGCGAGCTCGTCATGGCGGGTTACGAGAGCTCCGGGATCGGCGCGCTGCTCGGAAAGCAGACGTTCGAGTCCTTCTCCTTCAGATATAACGGCGACAGCCCGCGCATCCGTCTCGCATACGAGCAGCTGAAGTCGTATGCCGAGAGCTTCTCCGGGAACCGCGACCGCAGCTTTCTGCTCGTCGGCGCCACTGGGCTCGGGAAAACGCACCTTTCCACCGCCGTTGCCGGCGTCGTCATCGGGCGCGGCTTCGACGTCCTTTACGAGACGGCGCAGAACGCCGTCGCCGCATTCGAGGAATGGCAGTTCCACCGCAAAAACGGCGACGAGGACCCGACAGCCCGCTACTTCGAATGTGACCTTCTGATTCTCGACGACCTCGGCTGCGAACAGAAAAACGACTTTTCGTTCTCCTGCATATACAATCTCATAAACACGCGCATCAACCGCGGAAAACCGATGATAATAAGCACGAACCTCGCCCCCGCGGACTTGCGCCGCTTCTACGACAAGCGCATCACGAGCCGCCTTCTCGGCGAGTTCTCGGTCCTCGTCTTCGAGGGGCGCGACGTCCGCGCCGAAAAGGTGCGCGCGCTCGAATGAACCGAGCCGATATAATATGATCCCGCCGCAGAGGCAGATCCGAATCTGCCTCTGCGGCGGGATTTATATTCGGTATAATACATTTTCGGGATCTGTCCGTGTTAAAAAGCGGCTCACTCCGCCCCGCCGCTTTTCCCGTTGCGCTCATAGTTGAATATATACTGCTGCAAAATGCCCGCAACGGGTGCAAGATCGCCGAAGTCGATCTCCTCCGGGCGACCGCCCTCGAAGTACTTCCCCACCGTCCGCCTGATCCAGACGTCGACCGGGAACGCCTCGTACCGGGAGTACCCGAATAAAAGCGTACATGCCGCGACCTTCGGACCGACGCCGTGCAGCGTCCGGAGGATGCCGTCCGCCTCGCCGTACGAGCCCGCCTCAGCCACCGAATCGAGAAAATCCGGGTCCGACACGACGCGCTCCGCGGCGCCGTACACGTACTTCGCCCGGAAGCCCATCCGCGCCCCGGCGATGCCGTCCGTGTCCGCCTCGTAGAGCGACCGCGCGGTCGGGAACGCGAAATATTCCCTGTCGCGGAAGAAAAACGGTCTCCCGTACGCCTCGGAAAGCCTCTCGATTATCCCCTTTATCCTCGGGATATTGTTGTTCTGAGAAATAATGAACGACGCGAGCGTTTCCCACGGGTCCTGCCGCATGATCCTGATCCCGCTGCCGGCGCGCGCCGCCCTCGCTATCCTGCTTTCGCTGCCCCAGCGCTCCGATATTCTCTCAATTATGCCCGCGTAATCCATGTCGAACCCGAAGTACGGCGACCACACATCCCAAAACTCGTCCGCCGTCGTCCCCTCTATCACGACCGTGCCGCGGTCGGGGGACGCGACGTTTATGTACCTCCCGAGCGCCACGCCGCCGTAAACGGCGTCCGTCCCGAAGACGGCGGGGCACGGCACATCGGTCCGGTCGAACCGAAAGCACTGACCGCACGTGAATGTCTCGCCCGCGTCGAACGGGAAAACTCCCTCCGCCCGAACGAACGGGACGCCGTCCGGCGAGCTGCCTTCCGTCACGCGCAAGGTGCGCGCGGTATCCGTAATCTCCATTTTTATCCTCCGTCCCCTCACACGAACCGATTATCCGACGATTAAACGGCAATATATCGAAAAACTGTTGCGAAATCATCCCGGATAGTATATAATTTATAATAAGTATACCTGCTTTCGGGCAAAAAATCAAGTATTACGGCGGTATTTGTCGGATGGAACAGATCTACACTATTCCCGTCAACGAAAAATTCGAGGCGTCCGCCGAGGATCATTCGCTCGGCTGCCCCTTCTGCGCGCTCTACAATATGCTCGAGGAGGACGAGCTTGGGCTCATCCTCGGCGCATCCATGATGGAGCCGGACGTCCGCATAAAAACGAACGAGCTCGGCTTCTGCAAAACGCACCTTGACATGATGTTCGAAAGGAAGAACAGGCTCCCGTTCGCCCTGATGCTCGAGAGCCACCTCACCGAGCTTCAGTCCCGCATCGCCGCGGGGGGCGTCTCCTCGCTGCTGAATCCGGGAGCCGAGGCGATAAAGAATCTCTCGGCGCTCGAGGAATCCTGCTATGTCTGCGGCAGGATAAAGCGCAATTTCGGCATGATGGTCGAGACGGCGGCGCTCTTGTGGGAAAAGGATGAGGAGTTCCGCAAAAAGACGGCTGCCCAGCCGTACTTCTGCCTGCCGCACTACCGTCTCTTCCTCGAAACGGCAAAGGCGCGCCTCGGCAAAAAGCGGTTCCCCGATTTCTACAAGGTCGTCTCGAATATCGAGATCTCGTATCTTCGCGAGCTGACGGACGACGTCTCGTGGTTCTGCAAAAAGTTCGATTACAGATATAACGACGAGCCGTGGTACAACGCGAAGGACTCCGTCCCGCGCGCGCTCTCGTTCCTCTCCGGTCACATTCATCTTCCGCCGGAGAAATGATAAACGCTGTTTTTTCGCTGCGTGACGCGCGCGCCGGCATGCCGAGGATGAAGCATGCCGCGGCGATCATACTGGCGCTCATATATGCGGCGGTATTTGCCGCGGCGGGAGCATCGGGCTCGGTCCCGGTCCGCCTCGCGCTCGCGGCGGTCTCGACCGCCCTGCTCTCGGCGCTGTTTTTCATGTACCGACGCCCCGCCGTATATGCGCTCCCCGTCATAGCGGCGGCTGTAGTGTTCGTTATGACGCGCAGCGTCACCTTCGCGCTCTCCGAACTCATTATCCCGCTGCCGGCGGCGATTCTGATCTCGGCGCTCCTCTCGCTCGGAGCCGACAAGGCGCGCGCCGTCACGGCGGCGTCCGCGTCGTTCGCGGTGTCCGCGGCGCTGCTGCTGCTCGTCTTTCGGCTGACAGGCGGCAGGATCCCGGGATTTGCGGAGATCGAGAGCTCGCTTTCCGACTTCTTCGCGTCCATGACGTCGTCGTCGCGGAACGGACCCGTCCCGGTGTTCACGGAGGATGCCGCCTCCGCGCTCGCGCGGTATGTGACGCTTTCGATCCCCGCCATAGTCTTCGTTTCCGTGACAGTCCCCGCGTTTGTTTCGGTGACGCTGTGTACGGCGCTCATAGATCTCTTCTCGTTCGGGCAGTGGATATCGCGGGAGGCGCGCGTCTACACGCCATCCGTCGTGTCCGCGGTCCTGTATCTGCTCGCGTACCTCGTCTCGGCGTCGCTCGTCGGGATCTCATCGGCGGACGTAATCGGGTACGCCGCCGAAAACGTGCTCTTGTGCCTTTTGCCCGCAATGATGCTTTACGGCGTGCGCTCCCTTTACAGGCTCGCGGCAAAGCATGACCGCCGGGTGCTGCTCTGGGTCCTGACAGCCATCGTGCTTTTTGCCTCGCCGTCGATGTACCTCATGTTCGTCTCGTTCGCCGGGGCGATCTCGCTCATATACGCCGCCGTACGCACGCCGTGCCGCCGCTTCTTCCGCCGCCTTACGGGCAGGGACGATGACGATGACGATGACGATGACGACGATGACGATAACGATAACGGCGACGATAACGACGATGACTACTACGGCGGATAAGGAATCGCGCCGAAGGCAAAAGACAAACCGGCAAACGGCAAAATACGAAAATCAAAAACCGAAAGGAAAAAATATATGCCCGGTGGAAAAGGAGCAAAGACAAAAAAGGTCCGGCGCGCCGAGACCGAACTGTTCGGCGCCTCCGCGTCCGCGTTCATACTGCTTGCAGCGCTGACGGCGCTTTTCGCCGTCTTCCCCGAATATTCGCTCCTCGCCGGAGCTCTGGCGATCGCGGTATACGCCGTCATATGCGCCGTTATTTACTTTCCCGGCAGATTCCGCCGCCTCGCGGCGCAGGATGAGGAGACCGTTTCGCCCTACCTCGGCGACATAATGACGGACGTCATGACGAACATCAGCCTCCCCGCCGCGATATCGACCGAGGGCGGCATAATGATATGGAACAACACGGCATTTTCCGAGCTGGCCGACTCGCTCGGCAGGCGCGGAAGGCTGCGCGGCTCGCAGCTTTCCTCCGTCCTCCCCGTCGACTTCTCCGAGATCGCCTCGGGCGGCGGCGACGTCCGCGTGACGGCGGAGGAGAGGGTCCACGAGATCGAGAGCTTCCGCTTCCGCGTGAACGGGCGGATGTTCTTCATGCTCATCATACACGACGTCACGGACGAGGAATCACTGCGCACGCGCCTGTTCGACGAGCACCCGCTGATCGCGCACATACAGATAGACAACCTGAACGAGCTTTTGCAATACGAGCAGGGCGAATACCGGGACGCCGGGCGCGACGTCGACGCGATCCTCAAGGACTGGGCGGAGGAGTCCGGCGCCGTCATCCGTGAATACAACGCGAGCAAATATCTGATGCTCTTCTCCGAGCGCCACCTGCGCGAATTCACCGCGCGCAAATTCGACGTCCTCGACCGCGTCCGCGAAGTCCGCGTCGGCGCCGGGCTGATGCCCGTCACCGTCTCGGTCGGGATATCCACCCTCGGCGAAACGCTCGCCGAATGTGAGCGCGCGTCGTTCGCGGCGCTGAACACCGCGCTCCAGCGCGGCGGCGATCAGGTCGTCCTCCAGACGGAGGACGGGACCGAATATTACGGCGGCAAGACAAAGACGATGCAGCGCCGCACGAAGGTGCTCTCGCGCGTCATCGCAAACGAGCTTTCGGCGCTGATATCGCAGTCGGGGAACGTCCTCATCATGGGTCACCGCTACCCGGACTTTGACTCGATCGGCGCCTGCATCGGGGCGGCAAGCCTCGCGCGCCGTCAGGGTGCGGACGTCCACATCATCATCGACGGGGACGACAAGGACATCGCGCCGTGCGTCGAGCATGTGCGCCGCCTGCCCGAATACCGCGCCTCGTTCGTCGACGAGGCGACGGCGCTCGATATGATACGGTCCGACACGCTCGTCATCATCTGCGACGTCAACAGCTCGACGCACATAATAGCGCCCTCGGTCGCGAATTCCGCGCCGAAGATAGCGGTCATAGACCATCATATAAAGACGCCGAACACGCCGAAAAACGTCGTTCTGTCCTATATCGAGCCGCAGGCGTCGTCGACGTGCGAGCTCATCTCCGACATGATCGAGCAGATCTGCCAGACGAACGGCGTCACGGCGGCTGAGGCGGATGTCATGTACGCCGGCATCCTGCTCGACACGAAGCAGCTCTCCCGCTCGACGACGGCGAGGACGTTCTCCGCGGCGATGTACCTTCAGAGCTGCGGCGCAAATCCCGAAACGGCGCTCGACTTCTTCCGCTCCGGGCTCGAGGACTTCACGAGCGAGGCGCGCTTCGAATCAAACGTCACCATATACCGCTCCGAGATAGCGATCGCCGCCTCATCCGAGCCGGGCGAGGCGCGCGACAGGGTCGCGGCGGCAAAGGCAGCCGACAAGCTGCTGACCGTCAAGGGCGTGACGGCGGCATTCGCCGCCGTCCGTATCGACGACACGGTCCACATATCGGCGCGCTCGTCCGGCAGCATAAACGTGCAGCTCATCCTCGAGCGGCTCGGCGGCGGCGGTCACTTTGACGTTGCGGGCGCGCAGATGAAGGGCGCACCGCTCGACACGGCGCTCAAAATGCTCAAGGACGCGATAGACGACTATTACAGAGAATCATAAATAACCGAAAAGAGGTACGGATCAGTGAAGGTATTGCTTTTAACAGATGTAAAAGGACAGGGAAAAAAGGATGAGATAAAAAACGTCTCGGACGGATACGCGCGCAACTTTCTTCTCCCGCGCAAGCTCGCGGTCGAGGTGACGCCCGCCGTGCTCGCCGATCTTGAGGCGCGCCGCGCGGAAAAAAAGCGCATCGAGGAGGAGGAGAGAGCCGCGGCGGAAGCGCTCGCGAAATCGCTCGAGCCGCTGCTCGTCAAGGTGACGCTCAACTCCGGCGCAGACGGAAAAATTTACGGCTCCGTCACCGCCCGCGACATCTGCGACGCGCTCGCGTCCCAGCACAAAATCGAGATAGACAAGTACCGCGTCATCCTCCCGGAGCCGATAAAGAACTTCGGCACGTTTGACATAAAGGTAAAGCTGCACGCGGACGTGCAGGGGACGCTGCACGTCCTTGTTGCCGGAAAATAAGCCATGCCGGAAGACATCACAGGGAGAAAGCTCCCTTTCTCGCTCGAGGCGGAGCAGTCGCTGCTCGGGTCGATCCTCATTAAGCCCTCGTGCTTTGACGTCATAGCCGACATCATAACGGGCGAGGATTTTTATCTCGAGAACCACCGCCGGATCTATATGGCGATGCAGGAGCTCTTTTTAAAGAGCAAGGACATTGATCCCGTCCTCGTCGTCGACACGCTCGTCCGCACCGGGACTTACTCGGACGACGTCACGGGCAAGGAATATCTCCGCACGCTCGCGGAGATCGTCCCGTCCGCCGCGAACGTCCGGGACTACGCCGTCATCGTCCGCGACAAGGCGCGCCTTCGCGCGCTGATCTCGATCTGCGAGGACGTCGCCGACAAGGCGTATACCGAATCCGTCGACACCGACAAGCTGATAGGCGACGCGGAATCGCGCGTTCTCGCCCTCTCCGGGGGAGACGCCCAGAGCGGATTTGTACATATCAGGGACGTTCTGATGAAGCAGCTCGTCTTCTTCCAGGAGATCGCCGAGCATCCGGAGGCGAACGTCGCGCTCACTACCGGCTTTTCGGACCTCGACCGCACGCTCGTCGGGATGTCTCCCGGCGACTTCATCATCATCGGCGCGCGCCCCGGCATGGGAAAGACCTCGTTCGCGATGAACGTCGCCGCGAGCGTCGCACGGAGGACGAAAAAGGCTGTCTGCGTCTTCTCGCTCGAAATGTCCGCGGAACAGATCGCGTCCCGCCTGCTCGCGAGCGAGGCGCTCGTCGACAGCACGTCGATGCGGCGCGGCGTCTTCACGAAGGACGACTGGAGCCGGCTCGCCGTCGCCTCCGCCGTCCTCTCGGAATGTGACATCTACATAGACGACACCTCCGGGATAACGCTGACAAAGATGCGCGCGAAGCTGCACCGGATGAAAAACGTCGGGCTCATCGTCGTCGACTACCTGCAATTGATGCAGAGCGACCGCAAATTCGACAACAGAGTCGGCGAGGTCGGCGATATCTCGCGCAATCTGAAGCTGCTCGCCAAGGAAATGAACGTGCCGCTCATCTGCTGCGCGCAGCTGTCGCGCGGACCCGAGGGCAGAACGGAAAAGCGCCCGATGCTCTCCGACCTGCGCGAATCCGGGTCGATCGAGCAGGACGCGGACATGGTCATGTTCCTCTACCGCGAGGAATATTACAAGAACACGGGAGCCGAGCAGGAGGAGGGCAAGATCATCATCGCCAAGAACCGCCACGGCTCGGTCGGCGACGTTCCGATAGGCTGGATCCCGAAATACACGAAGTTCATCACGATCGAAAAGCAGCAGGAAGGATAGCGAGGACGCCATATGAAACAAGCGGGACCCGTAAGGAAAGCGTTTGCCGCCATTCTTGCGGCAGTCATCACGGTCTGCACGTTCCCCGGCGCAGCCGTAAAAGTTCGCGCGGCCGGGACGGTGTCGCCGGGCGTCGCAGTGCATACAAAGGCGGAGATAGCATCGTTTCTCGCCTCGCACCCGACGAGTCTTGACGAGGTCGCAACGTATGCGGTTACCCCGTCGCTCGCGGAGCCTTACAGCGCGGGCAAGCTGTCCGCCGCATCGCAGCAGTCGGCGCTCAACATGTTCAATCTGATGCGCTACATAGCGGGTCTGTCGTCAAACGTCGGTATCAGCGCCAAAAAGACCGAGTACGCGGAAGCAGCGGCGCTCGTCAACTATCTGGGCAATACGCTGACGCACACGCCGACCCGTCCGCCCGAGCTCAGCGACCCGAAATACAACGACCTGTTTAATAAAGGATATGAAGGCGCCGGCAACTCCAACATCGCCTACGCCTATGCTTGGGGCGATCCGCTCCCGGCTGAGCTCAACAGTATGATACCGAACGGCTGGTTCGCTGATGAGGATAAGTACAATTACAACATTCTCGGGCACCGACGGTGGTTTTTGAATCCGTTTCTGAAGACGACGGGCTTCGGCATCTGCACCGGCGACGCCGTTATAATAATAGATGGCGAAGAGATCATAGAGCACCGCTTTCAGAGCGCCGTATACGTTCAGGGAGAGCCGGGAACGAACGGCGGGGACGAGAGCTTCTACAACGGTTGGGGCGGGATGACGGTCCCGTGGCCAGCGCAGGTCATGCCGACCGAATATTTCCGCGCGAACTTTCCGTGGTCTCTCTCGCTCGACGAATATGTAAACAGCGCGTCCGTCCGCCTCGTCCGCCGCGCCGACAACAGAACATGGAATTTCTCCGACGAAGCCGCGGACGGCGACTTTTTCGCGGGTGAAAGCCTCAGATATTACGGCTCGCCTGACTGCGTGATCTTCCGCCCGGAAGGTCTCGAAAGCATAAAAGACGGCGATATATTCGACGTTACCGTCTCGATGACGCTTACGAACGGCAGGGAGAAGACCGTCGCTTACACGGTCGAATTCTTTTCGCTCGAAAACTACATGGTGTCTAACCCGCCGTCGACAACGGACCCGCCCGTCACGTCCGACCCGCCTGTCACGTCCGACCCGCCCGTCACATCCGACCCGCCCGTCACGTCCGACCCGCCCGTCACATCCGACCCGCCCGTCACGTCCGACCCGCCCGTCACGTCCGACCCGCCCGTCACATCCGACCCGCCCGTCACGACGGACCCTCCCGTCACAACGGATCCGCCCGTCACGTCCGACCCGCCCGCCACGGAAGAGCCGCCGGTGACGGATGACACGGGCACGGAAACGGAGAAATCGCCGCCCGAAACCCCGGCAGACGACACGTCCGACACGGAACCGGCGCCGTCCGGCGGCGGCACGACCGAAACAGACGGCACAACCGGCAGTACTCCGACACGGCATCCCGATGAAAACACACAACAGCACAGCGGAGACGCATCGACCGGCGCATCAAAAGACCCCGGCAGCGGAAAAGGCGGTCTTTCCACCGCGGCGATCGTTATCATCGCAGTTATCGCCGCCGCAGCAGTCGCGGCAGCGGTCATTACCGTCATAATACTGCGCCGCCGCGCAAACAATAAGCCCTAAAAAGCTTTGAAACAGGGGTATGGGGGAGAAACTTTCCCGAAAGTTTCTCCCCCATATAATTTTATAATGTCCATATCATATATCCGCCGCGGCGATGTAGTCGACGCCGTGCGAGGTGATGAACGATTTGCGCTCCTGAAGATCGTCGCCGAGCAGCGTCTCGAATATATACGCGGTCGCCTCCGCGTCGGACGGCGTGATCCTGATGAGGCGCCGCGACGCGGGATTCATCGTCGTCTTCGACATCATCTCCGCCGTGTTCTCGCCGAGACCCTTGCTGCGCTGGAGCGTGTACCGCCGCCCCTCTCCGTCGAGCCTCTCCGTGATCTCGTTCTTCTCCGGCTCGCTGTACGCGAACAGCGTCTCCGGATTTTTTTCTTTTGTCGTGATCTCGAAAAGCGGCGTCTCCGCGATGTAGATGCGCCCGCGCTCGATCAGCGTCGGCAGGAGCCTATAAAACATCGTCAGAAGCAGCGTCCTGATCTGGAAGCCGTCCTCGTCCGCATCCGTACAGATTATGATCTTCGCCCAGCGGAGCGAATCGAGGTCGAACTCGTTGTTGTGCCGCCCCTTCGTCTTTATCTCGACGCCGCAGCCGATGACCTTTAAAAGGTCCGTTATGATCTCGCTCTTGAATATCTTCTCGTAAGAGCTCTTGAGGCAGTTCAGTGTCTTGCCGCGGACGGGGATTATCGCCTGAAAATCCGCGTTCCTGCTGACCTTGCATGAGGACAGAGCAGAATCTCCCTCGACGATGTAGAGCTCGCGCTTTTCCGGGTCCTTCGAGCGGCACGCGACGAATTTTTCGACACGGGACGCCGCGTCCATCGAGCCTGTCAGCTTCTTTTTTAGGTTGACGCGCGCCGTCTCCGCCTGCTCGCGCGAGCGCTTGTTGACGAGCGCCTGCCCGCAGAACGCTTCCGCGTACTGCTTGTTCTCCGCGAAGAAATATTCAAGCTGGCGCTTGATGTACGCCGTCATCGAATCCGTGATGAACTTGTTGTTTATCGCCTCCTTCGTCTGGTTCGCGTAGGAGGTGACGGTCGAGCGGCTGTTCGTCACGAGGACGAGGCAGTCCTCAATGTCGGAAAACGAGATGTGCGTCTCGTTTTTCGTATATTTGCCGGTGTTTTTCAGATAGTTGTCGACCGCATAGGTGAACCCGCTCCGCACAGCCTTGTCCGGAGAGCCGCCGTGCAGAAGGAAGCTCGCGTTGTGATAGTATTCGAGCATGGAAACGCGGTTCGAGACGGCGAACGCAAGCTCGACCTTCAGCTTGTAGTCCTCCTTGTCCGCCCGGTCGCGCCCCACGTCCTCGTACCGCCAGAGCACCGGCGGCACGACGGCGTCATCGCCGACGATCTCGGAGATGTAGTCGCCGATGCCGTGCTCGTAAAAGAATTCCTCCGTTTCGAGCGTGCCGTCCTCCGCCTGCCAGCGGAAGACGAACTTCACGTTGTCGTTGACGACCGCCTGCTTTTTCATCGTCTCGCGGAAATATTCGCGCGGGATGTTGATGTCCGTAAAGACGTCGATGTCCGGCTTCCAGCGGACGACGGTCCCGTGCTTCTTTTCGCGGCGCTCTATCGGGCGCACGCGCAGCTCGCCGACGGGCTCACCGCGCTTGAAATCCATCTCGGAGAGCTGCCCGTTCGCGTACGACCGGACGCTCATGTATTCGGACGCGTACTGCGTCGACGCGGCGCCGAGCCCGTTCATGCCGAGCGCGAACTCGTAGCTCGAGCCGTCGTCGTTGTTATTGTATTTGCCGCCCGCGTAGAGCTCGCAGTAAACGAGCTCCCAGTTGTACCTGCCCTCGTTTTCGTTGTACCCGAGCGGGACGCCGCGCCCCGAATCCTCGACCTCGAGACTGTGATCAGAGTACGCGGTGACCGTTATCTCGTCGCCGAAGCCCTCGTTCGCCTCGTCAACGGCGTTTGCAAGTATTTCGAAAAAAGCGTGCTCGCAGCCCTCGAGCCCGTCCGATCCGAACATGACCGCGGGTCTCTTTCGGACGCGGTCGGCGCCCTTTAGCGCCGATATGCTCCTGTCGTCGTAGATCTGGGCGTTTTTCTTTGCCATAGTTTATCCCGTTTTCAGTACCTTTTTTTGATTTCTTCTATTCTACCACATCTTCGGGGAAAAAACAAGCGCGGTCTTGCGCCTGCCGCCCCCGCGCTGCCCCGCCGCCCGCGTGCCGCCCCGCCGTCCATGCCGCCGTCCTGCGATCTCCGCACTGCCCCGGCACCCCCGCGCCGTTACCGATTTGCCGCCGGGCACAATATGCCGCGAGGGCGCGGACTTTTTTTAAAGTCCGCGCCCTCATTAACTTTTTTTGATCTCGCAGTTTCTCATCGCTCCTGCACCCGACCGGAAGCTTTTTTATCATACCGGAGCCGGGAGCGGCATAAAGCTGTACGGGAAGGATATTTATCTTTCGAACTTGCCGGACGAGATGAGCTCGCCCATCTTTTCATAGCAGCTCCTGCATATGAGCTTGCCGTTGAAGCGGATCGTATCGTCCGCGCTGCCGCAGAACATGCAGGCGGGCTCATATTTGCGAAGAATGATGCTGTCGTTGTCCATGTATATCTCAACAGGATCCTTTGTGTTTATGCCAAGTATCTTTCTTGTTTCAATGGGAAGCACGATGCGGCCCAGCTCGTCGATTTTTCTTACTATTCCGGTTGCTTTCATTTTTTCCTCCGTCGTTTTCGGATCGGGCGCCCGCAGCAGGCTCCCCCCGTTCGGTCCAAGTTACAGTATAACATTTTCTTCAGCATAAGTCAACAATAATTCGTTGACTTCGTCAAAAAAAGATTATTTTCTTTAACAATCCTAAATTTACACGATTTTACATAGGAGGAACCATGTTAGGAAAAAGCTTCGCGGCGATGGTCACGATCTCGTTCGTCTTCGCGCTGGTGAACGGCAGAGTCGCATCGCTTTCGGGCGCGATCCTTGACGGGGCGTCAAAGGCGGTCGATCTCTCCGTCTCACTGCTCGGCATAATGTGCCTCTGGGGAGGAATAATGTCGCTTCTGACATACTCCGGCATAATAAAGCAGCTGTCGCGCATCCTTCGTCCTGTGCTGCGCTTTGTGTTCCCGGACGCGTTTGAGACGGGAGAGGGGGAGGAGGAAATAGTTGCGTGCGTCAGCGCAAACGCGCTCGGGCTCGGCAACGCCGCAACACCGCTCGCAGTCACTGCAATGAAGAAGATGAGGGAGGCGAGCGGCTCCGATACAGCCACGGATGATATGGTGATGCTCGCCGTCCTCGGTACGTCGTCATTCAATATTTTCCCGTCGACGCTCGTCGCGCTGCGGCGCGCCGCCGGCTCCGCCGACCCGTATCGGATCGTCGTCCCCATATGGATAGTCTCGGCGGTCGGCTGCGTGACCGCGGTCATTCTGTGCCGCGTCATGGCGCCGCTGACACGCCGCCGCCCGAAATGACGGAAATACTGAGCGCCTCTGTCCTTCCGGCGATCCTGTTTTTGACCGGTCTCATCGTCCTCTTTTCCGACAGGCGCGCGTTTGACTCGTTTCTTTCCGGCGCCTCGGACGGTGTGCGCTCCGCCGTGGGGCTCCTGCCCTCGCTCTGCGCTCTGATCGTCGCCGTAGAGATGCTGTTCGCCTCCGGATTTGCGGATTTTGCCGCCGAGGCGCTCGCGCCCGCCTTCGGCGCGCTCGGCATGCCGCCGGAGCTTTTGCCCCTGCTCGTGACTCGCCCGATCTCAGGCTCCGCCTCGACCGCGGTCTACACCGGACTCCTCGAAAAATACGGTCCCGACAGCATGACGGCGCTGATCGCCTCCGTCATCATGGGCAGCTCGGACACCGCGATATACGTCATATCCGTCTATTTTTCCTCCGTCGGCATCGGGCGCACGCGCCACGCGCTCGCGGCGTCGCTTTTGACGATGCTCGTCACGATCGCGCTCTCCGCCTTTCTCTGCAAACTATTTTTTAATTGATCTTTTTAATGTAATAAAAAGTTTTTGGGAGGGGTCCGGGGGACCCCTTTTTTCAAAAAGGGGTCCCCCGGTAAAACTATATTCCAACTCTCTACTGCTGCCCGCCGTCGGGTCCGATGTCGCCGTGGCGCTGAGCCTCGCTTGCGCGGCGCTCTTCCTCCTCGCGGCGCTTTTCTTCCTTCGCCTCGAGCTCGGCGAGGTACTTGCGGCGCTTTTCGTTCTCTTCCTCGCTCCTGCGTCTCTTCTCGGAGACCATGTCGTCGAGCTGTTCGTACGTCACGTCCTCCCGGGATATTGCCGCCTCGAACTGTTCTTCGTCCATGACCTCGTGCTCGATAAGATAGCCGGCGATGAAGTGGAGCTTGTCGATATTTTCCTTCAGGATGCGCGTCGCCTCGTTGTAAGCCTCCTCGACGATCGCCTTTATCTCGACGTCGATCTTGTACGCCGTCTCCTCGGAATAATTCTTCGTCGCCGAGAAATCTCGCCCGAGGAAGACCTCGTCGCCGTCATGCTCCGCGCCGTACACGATCGGACCGAGCTCGTCGCTCATGCCGTACTTCGTGACCATGTTCCTCGCGATGGACGTCGCGCGCTGGATGTCGTTCGACGCGCCGGTCGAGATGTCGCCGAGGATGAGCGCCTCGGAGCACCTGCCGCCGAGCAGCGTCACGATCTCGTGCTTCATGTCGTTCTTGGACATATACGACCTGTCGTCCTTCGGCAGCGAGAGCGTATATCCGCCCGCCCTGCCGCTCGGTATGATCGAGATCTGATGAACGGGCTCCTCCGGCTGTATGAACTTCGTCACGATCGCGTGACCCGCCTCGTGATACGCCGTCAAGCGCTTTTCCTTTTCGCTTATGACCTTTGAGCGTTTCGAGGGACCGACGATGACCTTTATCATCGCTTCTTCGAGGTCGACCATCCCGATCAGGGTCTTTCCCTTGCGCGCGGCGAGCAGCGCCGCCTCGTTCAGGAGGTTCTCAAGGTCGGCGCCCGTGAAGCCGACCGTCGTCTTCGCGACAGTCGCGAAATCGACGTCCGCCTCGAACGGTTTTCCGCGCCCGTGGACCTTGAGTATCGCCTCGCGCCCCTTCACGTCGGGGTACGTGACCGTTATCTGCCTGTCGAATCTGCCCGGGCGCAACAGCGCCGGGTCGAGGATGTCGGGGCGGTTCGTCGCCGCCATGACTATCGTACCGCTGTTCGAGCCGAAGCCGTCCATCTCGACGAGCAGCTGGTTCAGCGTCTGCTCCCTTTCGTCGTGACCGCCGCCGAGACCGGCGCCTCTGTGCCTGCCGACGGCGTCTATCTCATCTATGAAAATTATGCTCGCGGGATTTTTCTTCGCCGTCTCAAACAGGTCGCGTACGCGGGACGCGCCGACGCCGACGTACATCTCGACAAAATCCGAACCCGATATCGAATAGAACGGCACGCCCGCCTCACCGGCGACCGCCTTTGCGAGGAGCGTCTTACCCGTGCCGGGAGGCCCGACGAGCAGGACGCCGTGCGGGATGCGCGCGCCGAGCTTTGTGAAGTGAGCGGGGTCGCGCAAGAATTCGACGATCTCGCGCAGCTCCTCTTTTTCCTCCTCGGCTCCGGCAACGTCCCGGAACAGCACCTTTTTCTTATCGCTCGAAACGAGACGCGCGCGGCTGCGCCCGAAATTGCCCATGCGTCCGCCGCCGCCCGACGCCTGATTCATCATGAATATCCACGAGATTATAAACAGACCGATGACGATCAGGTACGGCAAAAAGCTCACCCACCACGGGAGCTCCGTCGGCGGCGGGAAGTCGTAGTCGTCGATTATCCCGGCTTCCGCCTGCTCGACGACGAGGTCGTACACGTCGTTGTAGAAGAGGTTGATGTCGCGCAGCTTATACGTCAGCTTCGCGAGCTGCTCGGGCTCTCCCTCTTTGTTCATGCGGACGAGCATCGTCAGAACGTTGTCGCCGTCGACGACGAACTCCTTGACCTTTTCGTCGACGAACATATCGCGGACGTCGCGATACGAAAGGTCGCTGTCCTGAACGGAACTGAACAGGGACGCCGTCGCGATCACGATCACCACGATCAGAACGATATAAAAAATAATTACTTTAAGGTTACTCTTTTTCATTTTCCGTTACCGCCGCGAAAAGTGACCCGAAGCGCGGCGTTATCGTATCCTCTCTTTAAAATTTATTATTTCTCGTAGAACTCCGGTTTAAGCACGCCTATAAAAGGAAGCGCGCGGTATTTTTCGTCAAAATCGAGACCGTATCCGACGACGAATTCGTCCGGGACCGTGAATCCCGTGTAGTCCGGCACGAAATCGACCGTCCGCCGGGACGGCTTGTCGAGCAGCGTGACCGTCCGAACGGACGCCGCGCCGCGCAGCTTCAGATATTCGACGAGGTACGATAGCGTCCTTCCGCTGTCGATGATGTCCTCGACAATGAGGATGTCGCTCTCTTCGATGTCGCGGCGCCGTATGTCCAGCTTGATCTCGACGTTTCCGGACGACGTCGTGCCGCCGCCGTATGACGAGACCTTCATAAAGTCTATCTCGACCGGGATCCTGATGTGCTTCATCAGCTCAGCCATGAAGACGACCGAGCCCTTCAGTATTCCGAGCAGCACGAGCTTGTTCTTCGACTCCGCATAATCGGATTCGATCTGCGACGAAAGCTCGCGGACGCGGCGCAGGATCTCCTCCTCCGGGATGAGAACTCTTTCGATGTCGAGCGCCGCCTCATGCGGTATGGCGCATTTTTCGGATCCGACAGAACTCATATGTGCTCCTTTCAATTGTTTCGGCTCGCGGAGCTGCTGACCGCGTTTGCGCCATTGTCACCGTTTGCCTCGTTTGCCCCGTTTGCCCCGTTTGCTTCGTTTGCCTCATTCGCCTTCGTCATATGTGCGTAGTAAATATGGATGGCGTCCTCGCCGTCCTTCGCGGCGGCGCCGTCCCTGACGGCAACGCCCGGGATGCAGATGATCCCGCCGCCGTCGCAGAAGACGGGCAGCACGCTGCGCAGTCCGAGCGGTACCTTTTTGTCGCAGTACAGCTTCTTCGTCAACTTCGTCATCCCGCAGAGGCTTATCTTGTCGCCCGCCTCGCGGTTTTTTATGTAAAGCTCCCCGGTGACGGCGTCCGCACGGAGCGCGATGTGCTCAAATGACGGGAACATGCTCCTCATGGAGAACTCGCGGTCGATGTCCGGCTCCCGCGTTATCGCGATAACGGCGTCGAGCTCGGAAATGACGTGCTCTCCGTCATCCATTCTTATCCGGAATTCCGGGCAGTATTTATATTTCCGGTCGTACTCATCCTCGCCGAGGAACAGAAATTCGTCTCCCTCGACGACGGCGCAGATCCTGCCGGGCAGCGATATGCGCGAGTGAGCGCTGCCGACCGTTATAATGCGCGTCACAGCGCGGACGTGCTCGAAATCGAGCGTCATATACGGTCTGCCGCGCCCGTAAAGGCGCTCAGCCGCGCGGTCGTACATATATCTTACGATGCGCGAGAGCAGCGCGGGCTCCTGCTGCGAGATCAGGCTGCGGCAGCATGAGCTCTCGATGCCGTGCTCGGCAAGGAACTCGCTCGCCCGCCGCTGTATGTAGACGTCATCGTTGCGCAAAAGCGTGCAGAGCTGGGAGATCGCGATCTCGGGGGACGGGTTGATGCGCGTCAGCCGCGGGAGGATTTCGGCGCGGATGTAGTTGCGCGTGTAGTCGATGTCGCCGTTCGTCGTGTCCGTGACGTAGGGGATATCGTTCGCAATGCAGTACCCGATGATCTCGCTCTTCGTGCAGTATATGAGCGGGCGGATGACACGCTCACCGCGCACCGGGGGGATCCCCGACAGCCCGCGGATCCCTGTCCCGCGGCACATGTTGAAGATCACGGTCTCCATGTTGTCCTCGGCGTGATGGGCGAGGGCGACGGAGTGCAGCTCGGGGTGCGAGTCTATGATGCCGCGGAACGTGCGGTACCGGACGCGGCGCCCCATCTCCTCGAGTCCCTTCCCCTCGCTCGCCGCGAGCGCCGGGACATCGACCCTCTCGACAAAGAGCTCTATACCGAGATTTTCGCAGACGTCGCGGCAGAACTGCTCGTCCCTGTCCGCCTCCGCTCCGCGGATGCAGTGGTTCACGTGCGCCGCCGCAATGCGGATGCCGTGTACACCGGCGTATTTGTGCATGTATGAGAGCAGCGCGCCCGAGTCGGCGCCGCCGGAATATCCGATCAGCACCCCGTCAAGCTTATTCGTCATCCCGAAATCTATGATCGCCTGTTCGATCTTGTGCTCTACCATCCGGGTGATGCTTCTTTTATCCATACCTCATCTGAGCCGGGCGCATGCCCGAAGCTGCCGTACACGCGCCGCAGCGCTCCCCGCGCCGCGCCGCACGACTGTTCGTTTACATACTGCAATATTATATGCGTACTTTATGCCGCCATATTTCCGTGCGGTATCAAGTATAAAGGTATTTTACCACAAAAGCAAGGTTTCATCAACAGAATTCACATAAAAACCATAAAAATAATACGGCGGAATCACAAAAATACCCGCTTGCCGCGCAAAAAAAGGACCGCGGGGACCGCGCCTCCGAAAAGGCGGTGTTTCCCCGCGGAAAGTCCCTTTTTTCTGCCTCATTCTTCCCTTTTGAACGACGCGGCAAAATCCTCGGCGACCGCCGACAGCGTACACGGCGTCACGGCGCCGTCCGATATCAGGCGGAAAAAATCGCTCGCCGCCTCGTATGAGTCCGTCAGACCGCGCAAGGTCGCGCAGTCGGACTCGCCGCCCTCGCCGCACGCGGCGGCAAAAACCGAGTAGGTGTGCCCGCCGTCTGTCTCCTCCTCCGCGAGTATGTACGACATGTAAAGTCCGCCCGCGCTCGCCAGCGCCGTGCGCCGGACGCATCCGCGCAGCGCCGTCTCATATCTGACCGTCATTTTCCGTTCCTCCTTCGGTTCATTTGTTTTGTCCGGACAACAGGGACCGGTCCCGTCCGTTTTGCCCGTTTTATATCCACCGATAAAATAATACCACCTTGCCGCGCCGAGCAAAAATTAAAAACTGACGCGGATTTCGCCCGCAGAGAGAGCAGCGCCGATTTTTATGCATTTTTTGACTTTTATTCGGTATTTTTATTTAGTATTTGCGCATTATAAACATTATTTTTTCGTTTTATTATGGGTTTTTATGTCGTCTGCCCGCGCCGTAAGATCGCGCCACTAATGTATTTTTTTGATAGTTTTATATATTTTAACTAAATTTTAATTATTTACACTTTTAAGGAATATATATAATCTTGATTTGCTTTTGGCCGTATTATATAATAAAATACAAGGTCGGAATTTATGATCGAGAGGTAAATATCGGTTGCTCAGGCGTTTATATTCATTATTACATATCACACTTCATAAGCGTGTCGAAATGCGGCGCGAGGCGCTCTTTTTTACCGTTTTCTTTCTTACCGCGGCGGCGGCATGGCTCACTGCCGCGGCGCTGCTGCTCGTCGCGGCGCGCCGGGGTGCGTGCGACTATTTTCTCGCCGTGCGGTACGCGCCCGCGATGGCGCGCGCAGCGCTTGTCTCCGTTCCGCTCGCCGTAGGCGGAGGTCTCATTTTCGACCTGTACCTGCGCGGCGGCTCTTGACAAATACCCCGCCCCGGTCTATAATAGTATATGTACGGACGGGGAGTGAACCCATAACAAAAAAACGCGCCGTGCAAAAATTTCATAATCGCCGAAGAGACGGCAGGGGGAGACACCCATGACAAAAAACGTGACCGTGCTCGACAGCGAAGGCATGATCATCGGTAAGACCTACCCGAAAAGAGCGGCGGGTCTTGTGAAAAACGGGAGAGCGCGCTATTGCATAGGCCCGGAGCCCGCGATCATTCTTTCGCGTTCTCCCGACACGGAAATGTCAGAGGAGGACAAAATTATGAGCACATACAGCAGTGACGAGCTTCGCGAGCGGATCGAATCCATGCTGCGCGAAGCGAGAGAAAAGCTCGACAGCGTCTGCAAATCCGCTGCGGACACGATAGATGAGCTCGTTTCGAAAATCGACGACGCGGAAGATCCGGAGGCGTGCGAGAGCGTTTGTGACGCCGAAGAAAAAGCAGCCGCCGAATCAGAGGCGGAGGGCGAGGTCGAACCACGCACGCACTTTATCCGCCTGTCCGAAGAGGACATGGCGAGAATGCACAAGCGTGTGTCCGAGCTTCGCGAATCGCTCGGGCGCATGACGGAAGAGGCGAAGTCGATAGCGGTAAGGACAGGCGCCGAGATCGGCAGGTACGCCGAGCACGTAAAAGCGCGCGTGTCCGAAAAGCTCGCGGAGCGCGAGGCGGAGAGTACCGCAAAAACCGATTCGGAGACGGTCGGGACGGAAGCGTATTACCTGCGCCGCATCGAGGAGATCGGGCGCGACACCGCGCACTTTGCCGCGATGGAGAGAGCCGTCCGCGAGTACGTGCAGAATTCCGCATCCGCAGATGACAACATGTCGGATGCCGTTCAGGCCCTCGCGGGTACCGTCCGTGAGCATGAGTATACGAACCGCAGGCTGCTCGACTTCTATATCGGCAGGCTCGAGGCAAAAAAGCACGAGCAGGAATAAAAAAGACACCGCCCCCGCGGGACCTCCCACGGGGGCGGCACAAATAAAAAGGAAAAAAGGGGCAAAAAAATGAAACAAAAGCAGCAAAAACAGAAGAGAGAAAAAAAGACGCTGCGCGAAAGCATACGCGGCATAAAAGCCGAGATCAAGAAAAAGCCCGCCGTCTCGGTCGTGTATTTTGTCCTGCGCATCTCCGTTATCCTCGTTATGATAGCGCAGATATTCAACGGGAACTATGAAAACGTCGCGCTCTGCGTCCTCACGCTGATACTGTTTCTTCTGCCGACGGTGCTCGAGCGGAAGCTCTCGATCTCTCTGCCGAACACGCTTCAGATCATAATCCTTCTGTTCATATACGCCGCCGAAATACTCGGCGAGATACGTTCGTTCTACACCGCGTTTCTCGGGTGGGACACGATGCTGCACACGCTGAACGGCTTTCTCTGTGCCGCGATCGGATTTTCGCTCGTCGATATCCTCAACCGCGACCGCCGCTTCTCGCTGTCGCTCTCGCCGTTTTATATGGCGGTCGCCGCGTTCTGCTTCTCGATGACGATAGGGGTTCTGTGGGAATTCTTTGAATGCGGCATGGATATGCTGTTCCTCACCGATATGCAGAAGGACGCCGTTGTCACGAACCTTTCGACCGTTCTCCTCGACCCGACCGGCGGCAACACGCCTGTGGTGATCAGGGACATAACCGACACTATCGTCGTCGCGGGCGGTAAAGAGATCCCGCTCGGCGTCGGCGGTTACATAGACGTCGGCATCCTCGACACGATGAAGGACCTGTTCGTCAACTTCATCGGCGCTGTCGTCTTCTCGTTCATCGGCTACTTCTACGTCAAGAGCCGCGGCAAGGGCAGATTCGCAACGCGCTTCATCCCCCGCGTCGAGGGCACGGGCGAAGACGGCGAGCCACAGCCGGGCGAAGGCGAAAGCGATGGAGAAAGTGAAAGCGATAGCGATAATAAGCAGGAATGATCAGATATTGATCCGCTTACAAACAGGGCTGTGCCGACCGGCACAGCCCTGTTTCGGTTTATTTCGCTTTCACCTCAGAGATAAAGGCTGTTCTCATCGAGCAGAAAATTCTTGATCCCCATGGTAACGATGCCCATGTCATCTCTGCGCGCCTTGATATCGTCCCGAACGATGATGATTTTTTTAAACGAATCGCCAATCGCGTTCAGAGGGCGCTCCTCCTGCTCCCGCTTTTCCGGCGTAGGCATAGCAAACGCAGACTGAAGATAAAACTTTTCGCTTCCTTTTGTGGCTACAAAATCCACCTCGAGCTGTTTTTTTGCGGTCTTGTGCTCGCCGTTCCTGCCGAACTGCTCCACAAGCCCTACGTCCACACGGAAACCGCGGAACCGCAGCTCATTGTAGATGATGTTCTCCATGATGTGGTTCTCCTCCATCTGTCGGAAGTTCAGTCTTGCATTGCGCAGCCCCACATCCTCAAAATAATATTTTGCAGGAGAGCCGATATACCTTTTCCCTTTGATATCATATCTGACCGCACGGCTCACGAGAAATGCGTCCGTCAGATAATCCATATACCTCATCAGTGTCTTGTCGCTGATCGTCTTTTTCTTAACGGTTTTAAAAGTGTTCGCCAGCTTAAGCGAGCTGGTCTGCGAGCCCACGGCGGAGGCAAGGATGTCCACAAGCTCATCCAGTTCTTCCCTGTTGCGCACCTTGTGCCGGTCAACGATATCGCTGATATACACTTTTTGAAAAAGCGATGTCAGATATTCCGCCTTTTCTTCCGCTGTCCTCAGCGACAGGATGAGCGGCAGACCTCCGTAGGTGAAGTAATCGTCCCACGCCTCCTCCGCGCTGCCTTCGTGCGCGGAGCAGAACTCCCCGAATGACAGGGGATAAATGCGTATCTCGTCTCCGCGCCCGCGGAATTCCGTGATAACGTCCGAGGACAAAAATTTCGAGTTGCTCCCGGTAACGTATACATCGGCATTCCGTATATGCAGAAAACTGTTGAGCACGTCCTCAAATTCATTCATCATCTGCACTTCGTCAAGGATAATATAATAGGTGTCGCGGTCAACGATCCGCTCTTTAACGTATCCGAGCATGTTGTCGGGATCGCGCAGCTCCTTATTGCTCCTGTCATCAAGGGCAATCTCGATAATATGGTCGGGGCGAACGCCCTTATCCAAAAGACAGTCATGAAACAAATTGAACAAAAGGTATGATTTTCCGCATCGCCTGACCCCTGTCACGATCTTGATAAGCCCGTTCTTTTCCCGCCTTTTGAGCCGCTCCAGATATATGTCTCTTTTGATCTCCATGGCGCTTTCCTATTTCGAAATTTGGTATCTATACACCTTTTCTCGTAATAATTATATATTATGCACATTTGTTTGTCAAGTATTCTTTTTCGCATCCGCAAAGAGCGGCGGACCGCTTTTTTAAAACGGTCCGCCTGCTTTTTTATATATTCCCCTCGACCGGCGCGCCGTGATGCGATATCTCCGCTTACTCCTCGCGCGTCAGCTTTGCATAGGACGCCATGAGCTTTTTCGTTCCGACGTCGTCGAAGATGATCTCGTACATGACGTCCGCTCCCATCTTCGAGGCGGCGATGATCTCGCCCCTGCCGAACGTGCGGTGGCGGACGACGGTGCCCGGCGCAAAAAATTCCGACGGCGGAGGCGGCGTCTCCCTGATACTGACGCGCACTCCGGCGCCGTCCTTATACCTCGGCGTCGGCGTCTCGTTTTTGACGGTGGTCCTCGGGCGCGCGTATTCGGGCGTCACGGTCCTGTCGTCTATGCACTCCGGCGGCATCTCGCCGATAAAGCGGGACGGCGGATTGTATCGCGTCATACCGTACAGCATCCTGTTGTGCGTCCGCGTCATATATATGCGCCTCTTCGCGCGCGTGACCGCGACATACGCGAGCCGCCTCTCCTCTTCGAGCTCCTCGTCGCTCGCCGCGGACTGCATTCCCGGGAAGACGCCCTCCTCCATCCCCGGCAGAAACACTATCGGGAATTCGAGCCCCTTTGCCGAATGTATCGTCATCATGACGGCGGCGTCCGCCGTCTCATCGTATCTGTCGACGTCCGAGACGAGCGCCACATCTTCGAGGAACCCTGTGAGCGTCGCATCCTCGTTCGAGCTTTCGTATTCGTATGCGTTTGAGATCAGCTGCTCGAGGTTCTCGAGCCTGTCGCGCTCCGCCTCGCCTCCGGCGACGAGCATTTCGCGGTAGCCGGACAACTCGAGCGTCCGCTCGATCAGCTCCATGACGGATGACGTTTCCGAGAACTCCCGCAGCGTCTCGATCAGCTTCACAAACCCCTCGATCGCCGCGGACGCTCTCGCGAGCGCGACATATGACCCGGCGCGCGTGAGCACGTCGTATATCCCGCAGCCCTCGACCGCGGCGATCTCCTCCGCCGCCGCGACGGCGGATGCTCCGATCTTTCGCTTCGGCTCGTTTATGATGCGCTTGAGGCGGACCGAGTCGTTCGGATTCGCGATGACGGAGAGGTACGCGACGGCGTCGCGTATTTCCTTCCGCTCGTAGAACCGTATGCCGCCGAGCATACGGTACGGCATCCCCGCCTTCGCGAACGCAGCCTCGATCGGCGCGGACTGCGCGTTCATGCGGTATAGCACCGCGAAATCGCGGTACTGCGCCTCTCCCGTCGCGACAAGCTTTTCGACCGTGTCCGCGATAAACTTCGCCTCTTCATTCTGTGTCGGCAGCTCGCAGAGCACTATCGGCGCGCCGCGCTCTCCCGCGCACCACAGCGTTTTGCCGTGTCGGTGGCGGTTTTTCGCGATCAGCGCGTTTGCGGCGTCGAGTATCGTGCCGGTCGAGCGGTAGTTCTGCTCGAGCCTTACGACCTTTGCGTCGCTGTATTCCCTGTCGAACGTCAGTATGTTCTCAATCGTCGCGCCGCGGAACTTGTATATGCTCTGGTCGTCGTCGCCGACGACCATGAGATTGTTGTGCTCGCCCGTCAAAAGGGACGTGAGCCTGAACTGTGCGTGGTTCGTGTCCTGATACTCGTCGACGGACACGTACCGGAACTGGCGGTTGTAATGCTCGCGCACGTCCTCGTGCTCGGTGAGCAGCTTCACGGTCTGCATTATGATGTCGTCAAAATCGAGCGCGTTCGACGATTTGAGCCTCTCGGCGTAGAGCTTATATATCTCTGCGATCTTCCCCGAGCGGTAGTCGCCGCCCATGACGTCCGCGAACTGCTCCGCCGTCATGAGCCTGTCCTTCGCCTTCGAGATCGTGTTCATCACGGTCTTTATCGGCAGCGTCTTTTCGTCGATATTGAGGTCGCGCATGCAGTCCGCTATCAGCCGCTTCGTGTCGTCCGTGTCGTAGACGGTGAAGCCCGGTCTGTACCCGACAAGCTCGCCCCAGCGGCGCAGTATGCGCATACAGACGGAATGGAACGTCCCCGCCCATATCTCGGACGCCGACCCGTACTGCTCCTGCCCCTCGAGCGCCGACGCGAGCCGCGATTTTATCTCGCCCGCCGCCTTGTTCGTGAACGTGATGGCGAGCATCTCCCACGGGCGGCACGGCGAGACACGGAAATCGGGGAGCACGAGCTCCCCGATCTCCTTCGGTTCCATCGTTTCAAGCGCGTATCTGTAGCGGAGGATCGCCGCCTCGTCCGCGTCTTCGGGGACGTAGTCCGAATCGTATGCGTCCCCGTATTTGATAATATGTACAATCCGCCGCACGAGCACCGTCGTCTTTCCGCTGCCCGCGCCCGCGAGCACGAGCAGAGGTCCGTTCACCGACGTGACCGCCTCGCGCTGCCGCTCGTTTAAGTCCGAATAGAACTTGTCGAACAGCGCGCGGCGCACCTCAATATATCTGCGGCGGAAATCGGAGCTCTGCAAGTTACTTTTCCTCCCGCGGGAATCTGAATACGGGTCTGCCGCCCGCGTCAAACGCGACCTCCATCACGTGCGCGTGGCGGTTCGGATCGTAGAGCGGATCGCCCACGATCTTCTCGTACGGGCGGGCGTGGTATATCGAAAGCACCGTTTCCCCGTCCTCGGCGACCGTGAAGCTGTTGTGCCCCGGACCGAAAATTCCGAGCTCGGCGTCCGTTTCGAGGACAGGATGCCGCGACTTTTTCCACGAATTGCGGTCGAGCAGGTCCGCTCCCTCGTCCGCCTCCATCATGCCCATGCAGTAGCACGCGCCCGTCGCCGACGACGAGAACGTGAGGTATATCTTCCCGCCGCGCACGAGCGCCGCCGGTCCCTCGTCGACCCAAAAGCCGACGCGCTCCCAGTCGTAATCCGGCGTCGTCAGCTCCATTGCGGGCGTCGACAGGCTCCACGGCGTCGCCATCTTCGCGATATAGAGGTTCGAGGTCAGAAGCCCGTTGCCGAAGCCGACCTTTTCAGCCCAGACGTAATATCTCTCGCCCGCCGCCTCAAATACGGTCCCGTCGAGCGAGAATCCCGTGAACGACGCCTCGTCATTTTTTGCGCGCTGCATCATACCGAGCTCGCGCCAGCCGTCCTTCATCGGGTCCTGCCCCTCGCACTCGAGCACGTACGGGCGCAGCGCCCACTTGTTCTCCGCCTCCCCGGCGCCGAAATAGATGTAGAATTTGCCGTCGAGATAGTGCAGCTCCGGCGCCCAGATGTGATCTCCCATCGGACCGTGGCTGTGCTTGTGCCATACGTCGACCGGCTCCGCCGCCGAAAGCCCGTTTATCGTCTTCGAGCGGCGCAGCTCTATTCTGTCGTAGGACGGGACGCTGCCCGTGAAATAATACCAGCCGTCGGTGTGGCGGTATACGAACGGGTCCGCGCGCTGCGGAACGAGCGGTGAATTGTATTTCATGTCTTTTTCTCCTCCTCGGTCTTTTTCATATTTATTCTACCATAACCGCCCGACTATTTCAATCTCAAAAACGCGCCGCCGCCGCATTTTTTCGCGCATGAAAAAATCCGGGAGGACGCCACGTCCTCCCGGATATACCGGATGACTTTATTCCGCGATATGGAATACCGCGAGCGCTATGATCGACAGGAGCATATATACGGCTCCCGCAAGGAGCACCGGCAGCGACGGTCGGCGCGACTTTTCCTTTCTTTCGCGGTAATCGTATATCGTTTCGCGCTCCCTGCCGGCGGCGCCGGGCAGATGCGTCCGGAACGTCGAGCTGACGCTGTAGCTTACCGTGTCGAACGCGCCGCGGTTCCTGACCCACTTCAGCGCGCCGACGCCGAGAAGCAGCCCGCCCGCGACGAAAAATCCGTCGCACACCGAGCGAAGCACGCCGTTCGCGCGAGACATTCCGAGCGCGAACACAGCGACAGCGATCAGAGCACCGGCGATGAACGCCGATATTGTCTCCCCTTTGTCAGGTTTCCGCTTCATTATTTGAGTTCTTTCTTGTACTGCTCAAACTCCGCGTCATTGCACATTACGAAGTGCCCCGGCTTGATCTCGCGGAACGACGGTCCGTTGACCGAGTAATCGTGAGCCGCGAGCGGATTGTACGTGATCCTGCGGCGCGCCTTCTCGTAGTTCGGGTCGGGCAGCGGGATCGCGGACAGGAGCGACTTCGTGTAAGGATGGAGCGGGTTGAGGAACAGCTCGTCTGAGTCGGCGAGCTCGACCATCTTGCCGTAGTACATAACGCCGATGCGGTCGGAGAAATACTTGACGACGGAGAGGTCGTGCGCTATGAACAGAAGCGTCAATCCGAACCGGTCGCGCAGCTCGTTCAAGAGATTGATTACCTGCGCCTGAACGGAAACGTCAAGCGCCGAGACAGGTTCGTCCGCGATTATGAGCTCGGGATTCATTATGATCGAGCGCGCGACGCCGATGCGCTGGCGCTGACCGCCCGAGAACTCGTGCGGATAACGGGACGCGTGCTCGCGGACGAGTCCGACGAGCTCGAGCATCTCGTAAACCTTTTCGTCGATGACCTTTTTGTCGCGTTCCCCCTGGATCACAAGACCCTCGGCGATTATCTCGCGGACCGTCATTCTCGGATCGAGCGACGCGATCGGGTCCTGGAATATCATCTGTATCTGCGTCACAAGGCGCGTGTTCCTCGCCTTGCGGAGCTCATTGCTGTACTCTTTTTTGAGCTTTGAAAGCTCCTCGCCCGCGGCGGACGCGAGCTTCGGCGCATATTCCGCCTTGACGGATTCGACGCACTTGCGCGAATATTCGCGGTCGCAGTTCTTCTGGTCGTTATTCGCAGCCTTGATCGCCGCCTTGTTCTCGGCTATGATGCGGCTGCACTCGGCGCTGTCGATCGTCCCCGCCTTGAGGTCAGCCCTCGCCTTCGAAATGGCGTCCTTGTACGACTTGACGCCCGCGGCGATCCTTATGCCTTTGAAATAGACGCTGCCGGAGGTGATATTGTAGAGCTTGATTATCGAGCGCCCCGTCGTCGTCTTTCCGCAGCCGGACTCGCCGACAAGACCGAAGACCTCGCCGCGCTTTATATCGAAGCTGACGTCGTCGACGGCTTTCGTCACGGCGTTCGGACCGATCTTAAAATACTGGCAGAGGTGTTCTACCCTCAGTAAAACTTCGTCACTGTTGTTCTGCATTGTCAGTCTTCCTCCCTCTGCTCATTCTTTCGATCCTGTCGCGCAGTATCTTCGGAGGCTCGACCTTCGGAGCATCCGGATGCAGGAGCCATGTCGCCGCGGAATGTGTCTCGCTGATCTTGAACATCGGCGGCTGGCGCTCAAAGTCGATCGCCATAGCGTACTTGTTTCTCGGAGCGAACGCGTCTCCCTTCGGCGGGTAGATCATGTTCGGCGGCGTGCCGGGGATGGACTCGAGCTTTTCGTTCGTGTCGAGGTCCGGCATCGAGGACAGAAGCGCCCACGTGTACGGATGCGCCGCGCGGTAGAAGATGTCCTCGGACGTGCCGTACTCGACGATCTTGCCCGCGTACATGACGGCGACATTGTCCGCCATGTTCGCGACGACGCCGAGGTCGTGCGTGATGAAGATGACGGAGAGATTGCGCTCTACCTTCAGCTTGTTTATGAGCTCGAGGATCTGGGACTGTATCGTAACGTCAAGCGCCGTCGTCGGCTCGTCGCAGATGAGGATGTCCGGGTTCGCGGCGAGCGCGATCGCGATAACTATCCTCTGGCGCATACCGCCGGAGAACTCGAACGGATACTGATTGTACCTCTTGTGCGGCTCCGCGATGCCGACCTCCTCCATCAGGCGGATGGCGCGGTCCTTCGCGACGCGGCGCGTGACCTTCGCGACGACGCCGGATGCGTTTTCCTTCAGATAGTCGATGACTCTGATCGTCTCGGAATCGTAATCCCGCTTTTCGTCTGCGGTGATATTTTCCCTGTAATGCTCGGTGAGCCTGTCGATAAGGTGGGCGATGTTGCCCTTGATCATCAGAAGGTCCGTGACGGCGGCATCCGCCACCTCCCACGTCGGCTTTTTGCCGCGCTTTACCTGCCTGTCATACCGGCGCTGGTCGCGCGCGTGTACAGCCTCCGCCTTTTTGTTCTTCTTTATCGCGCCGAAGTACGTGTCAAGCTCGCTCTTAAGGCTCGACGAGAACGTGAACGTCAGCGAATCCTTCGTTATGGCGAGGTTGTCTATCGTCGCCCTGACGGCATCGGACAGACGCTTCTGCGCGTCGTAGCAGTCCTTTTTCACGAGGTTTTCGCTCGCGAAAACGCCCTTTTCCGCCTTCATCGCGTCGATGGCGGCAGCCATCTTCGAGCGGGACTCGTTCGCCGAATAGCGGAGCGCCTGCTTCGCGTTCGCGATGAACGCTTTCATGAAGTTGTTGTCGAGGTATTCCTTGAGGAAGTCGTTGAGCTTCTCTATCGGCATATCCGGCAGCGGCTGTCCCGAGAACGTGAGATAATATCCCATCCGGAAGAAATTCGGGACGGGCTTGCCGACCGACGACTTCAAAATCTCACCGAGAGATTTTAGAGCCGAAATAAGCTCCGCAAAATCGCGGCTGTGCCTGTCCTTTTTATAGAGCCCGGAGAGCGAGCCCGCGAGCTCGCGCGCCTTTGCGGCGTCATCCTTGAGCACGTACTCGTTGACGGATGATTTCGTCTCCTTGACGATGTCCTTGATGTGGTACGACGCGTCCTTGTCCGAGCCGTGCTCGAGACCGAAGACGAGCTCGTCGATATCCTCTATCGCCTCGTTCGCCGCCTCGTGCGCGGTGTTGTACGCGGACTCGAGCTCAATGTGCTTGAACTCGAACTTGTCAAAGTTTTTGCAGCTCTCGGCGGCAACGGTCGCGTCGACGCCGGAGGCGGTCATTGCGTTTTTAAGATTCTTTAAGTAGGTGTTGAAGAGCCTTCTGCTCTCCTTCTGCCTTGCCTTCCCCTTTAATATCATCGCCTCGGTGAGCTGGTGACCGATGGTGACGATCGGGTCGAGGCTGGACATCGGGTCCTGGAATATCATGGCGATCTTGTCGCCGCGGATCCTGTGGAAGTCCTCTTCGCTTATTTTAAGGAGGTCCTGCCCGTCATAGATTATCTCGCCCGATTCGACGATCGCGTTTCCGGCGGAGATGCCGAGGATCGCCTTCGAGGTGACGGACTTGCCCGAGCCGGACTCGCCGACGATGGCGAGCGTTTCGCCCTCGCGCAGGTCGAAGTCTATACCGCGGACAGCCTGGACCTTGCCGTTCGATGTGCGGAACGAGATCCGCAGGTTTCTTACCTGTAACTTGTTTTCCATCAGTCGTCAACTCCTCTCGTCGTCGGGTTGAAGGCGTCGCGCAGACCGTTGCCGAACAGGTTGAAGCATATCATAAGGAGTCCTAAGAATATGCTCGGGTAGAGCACCGCGTGCGGCGCCGTCGTCACGACGGCGTTGCCCTGTGACAAAAGCGTACCTATCGTCGTTCCGGCGAAGGATGACAAGTCGACGATGCCGAGGTATGTCATGCTCGTTTCCGAACCGATGACGCCGGGGATTACGAGCGCGCAGCTTGTGATTATTGATCCGATACCGTTCGGGAAGATGTGCTTGAACATCAGTCTCCAGTCCGAGGCGCCGAGCGTGCGCGCGGCGAGGATGAACTCCTGCCCCTTGAAGCGGTAGAACTGGCGCCGCGTCAGCGCCGCCATGCCTATCCACCCCGTCAGGACGAAGGCGAACAGAAACGACGGAACGATGCCGACTCGCTTTGCGAGATGGAGCTGGAACAGCGTCGTGACAACGACGAACGGGACGCCGGACAGAATGTCGGAGATACGGTCGAGCAGCATGTCGACCCAGCCGCCGTAATAGCCCTGAAGCGCACCGTAAACGGCGCCGATCGTCAAGTTGATAGCCGAGACGAAGATCGCGAACAAAATCGAGAACCTCGCGCCGACGCCGATGCCGCAGAAGATATCCTGCCCCATCGCGTTCGTCCCCATGATAAACATGGGCTCGTGACCGTTCAGATAAATATAATAGTTATAGTAGCACACGCGGCACTGAACCGCGCCCGACTTTGCATAGGAATAAATGTAGTTGCCGGGGTCGCTTGGGATGCGGATCGAATTGTACTCCCTGCCCTGTATCTCGGTGCGCGTCGAATACATGGGGATGAAGTTTCCGTTTGCATCGAGCTGAGCCGCGCCCTTGGAATTGACCTTGTACCAGATGTTCGGGTTGTCGGAGATGCCGTTTATATCCTTCTGCTCGACATAGGGATATATGACCTGGATGCCCGTCTCGTTCTGCCATGCCTGTATCTTGTCGAACTCCTCATACGTCAGGGTGCGGTACAGTATGCCCTTCGCATAATAGAAGTTGACCTCGATGTCATACGTCGTGCGGACGACGTCCCTGCCGTGGTCCCTGACCGTGGTCTCGTGCTCGCCGAGCGTGCGGATGACGGGATTCCTGCCCGTTTCTTCACTGATGCCGCGCCAGAAATTCATGGACGTCTCGTTCTGGCTGTTGAGCGTCCTCGCACCGTCAAAGATGCCGAGACCGGAGTCCGCGATGCCCGGTATGTATGGAGCATAGTTCAGGTATATCTGATCCTTATCCCAAATGCTGTACGGGGAAATTATAGGCGAGATTATCGAGAACAGCGCGAGCGCGAGAAGTATCCATGTCGCGATAACGGAGGACTTGTTCTTGCCGAAGCGGATCATAGCGTCCGCAAAGAAGCCGCGAGCCTTTGTCTGCAGCTCTTTGTCGTGGAGCTTTTCGTTTTCCTGTACGAACCGGAATTTTTCCGCCGGAATTTTTTCGTATTCCATCTCTCTCCCCCCTTATTTCTTTGAACCCATGCGGATACGCGGGTCGATAAATCCGTAGCTTATGTCGACGACGAGTCCCGCCGCGAGCCCGATAGCGGTATAGAAGCAGGTCGACAGCATGAAGATGTTGTAGTCAAGACCGTTGATGGCGTTGATCGTCAGGTTGCCGACGCCGGGGATCGAGAATATTCTCTCGATAATGAGCGAGCCGCCGATGATGCCGATGAACTCGCCGAAGATGGCGGGAACGACGACGACAAAGCAGTTCCGCAGCGCGTGGCGTACGGTCGCCTGCGTCTTTGTCAGACCCTTAGTGCGGGCAAGCAGCATAAATTCGCTCGTCAAAACCTCTGTCAGCTCGGCGCGCGTCGTGCGGCAGAAGCCCGCGATAACGCCGAAGCTGAGCGCCAGAATAGGCGGGACGATCGACACGAACATATCCCAGCTGAAGTAATCCGTGCCCGCCTTCATGACGAACGGGAACAGTCTCCACTTGAAGCAGAGCAGGTACTGGATCAAAAACGCGTACACAAAGCTCGGCACGGATATGACGACCATCGTCAGCGTCGATATGGTGTAGTCGACCCAGGTGTTCTTTTTGAGCGCCGCGGCGATACCGAAGGCAATGCCGACCGGGATCGTCCAGAGGATCGAATAGAAGTTGACTATCATGGATGCGGGCAGCTTTTCGACAAAGACCTGCCAGACATCACGCCCTATGTAGAGCTTTTCGCTCGTGCCCCAGTCCCACTTGGTGACGATGCCTCTAATAAATATCCAGAACTGCTCGAGATAAGGCTTATTGTAGCCGAGCGCCTCACGCCTGATCTCGAGGATCTCAGTGTGCGGGTCGTTCGGCGCGAGCGCCGGCAGGGGCAGCATGCGGATGAGGACAAACGACATGAATGTAATTATCATAAATACGAAAAACATGTAGAATATCCTCTGAAGGGCGTATTTAAACATATTTCATCCTCCGTTCTTTCGGCTCTCATAAACCTCGCGGCGCGCCGCGGGGGTTGTGAGGACCGGCTGTAACAAACAGCGATTTTTGTAAGAAAATATAAAACCCCGCCTATATTCAGATGCGGGAGGGGGCTGTTGCCCCCTCCCGCGTCAAAGCTCAGGGAACGGTAATTAAACTTTCAGTATCAGTATTAGTACTGGAGCATACCGTGCTCGGCGATCTGCTTGTCGCAGAAATCCTTCCACTCGTCGTCGTTGTAGTTGTACTTCATGTACGCAACGCCGCCGCGACCCATGACCGCGTTGTACTCGTCGGTCACGTAGTAGACCTTCTGGCTCAGAAGAGCGAGAGAGCCGTCGTTGATGAACGGAATGTAGGTGTACGTTTCGAGCAGCTTGCTCTCAACGCCCGCGAGGATCTGCATGCGCGTTTCCTGGTCGGCGTCGTTCGTACCGAAGTTGTACGTCTTGCCGTCCTGGGCAACGGTGTCGTTGCCTGTAACAGCCTCAGCCCAGTCGTAAACGCTCATCGTGATTTCCTTGCCGTCGAGCGTGAGCGTGAGCATATCCTGCTGCGGGTGATACCACTCTGCAGCGTAGGAGTAGCTGTCCCACGTGTAAGCCTGGAGCAGGTTGTACGGGTCCATAGCGGAACCGGTCCAGCCGGCGAGGCAGACGTCAGCGGAGCCGGCCTTCAGCGCGTCAGCAAATTCGCTGCCGGAGCCGAGAGGAGCAGTCTTGCCGATGTGGACCTTGTCCTCAAACGGTGTGCCCTTCGTAGCCGCGACGATAGCCTTGTCGAGCCAGTCAATACGGCGCGTCATCGTGTCGGACTCAGCGGAGAGCGCGTAGAGGATCGTGATCGTCTGGTCGCACTTGCCGTCGTTGTCGGAGTCGGTGATGTAGCCCGCGTCAAGGGATTCCTTAAACGCCTCGGCGTAGAGCTGCTTTGCAGCCTCGGGATCGAAACCGGTGATGGAATCAACGGCGTCGTCGAGGTTCGAGTACTTGGATGTGTCGACCGAGTAGAAGTCGCAGAGCGCCTGCTTTGCAACGTCTGTGTCACGGTAGTAAGCAGCGGTCTCGGGGTCATAGATTATGGTCTGACCGAAGATACCGTAGCCGGGGATGTTCTGAGGAGATGTCTCGTCGCAGAAGGACTGACGGTCGAAGCTGACCGCGAACGCCTTACGGAAGCTCGGGCAGAGGATCGTCTGGATGTCTTCCTTCGTCGTGTCGAAGCCTTCGGCAGCCTCACGTGCGTCAAGACCGCTCTTGTTGCCCGTCAGAAGCGTGAAGTAGATGGACGCGCCGGGCGTGTTGAAGCAGTAGTCGCTGTTGCGGTACTCGTCAACATCGTCTGCCTGCAGACCGTAGCTGACAAGCTCGCCTGCGAGGAACATGTTCTTCGCGGTAGCGGCGCCGTCAAGCACCTGAATGTCGATATCGGTCGTCTGATAGAGACGGTATACGTTGCCGTCGGTGGGATCCTTGTAGACGTTGTTGACGTCGTCCTTGTAGCCGTACCACTTGTCGTTGCGGCTGTAGTGAGCGAGCTTATCGGTCTGATAATCGGTGAGCGAGTACGGACCGTAAGAAGGAGAGGTCGCAACGCTCGTCATGTACGTGCTTGCCCACGTGCCGTCCGCCTGCTGGCTGAGGCACTTGTCATAGACATCCGGCTCAACGAGGAGCAGGGAGTCCTGAATAGCGTTGTAGAAGAGAGTGAAGCCGCTGCAGGAAGCCTTGAAGACCTCAACGAGCGTGTACTCATCCTTTGCATAGAAGCCGACGGCATCCTCATACGTAACTTCGGGGTTAGTGAAGCCGAAATAAGCCATTTCCTCGAATTCGACGTACGCATAGTCGCCTTCCTTCGCAGCATACGCTTCAACGTCTGCGTAGCCGTGGAGCATAGCTACGAGGTCCTGAAGGTCCTTGAGGAGGGACTCGTTGAGATATGTCCAGCCCTTGTCGTCGGCAGCCGCGATCAGACGGTCGACCTGCGGGACCTGACCCGCATAAGTCTTGATACCGCCGTCAAGTCCCCAGTTGCCGCCGCTGTTGATGTCAAGGACGATGTCCATGCCGTCATAAACGTACGTGCCGTTCTCGTTCGTCGTGAACTTGGAGGGATCAACGTATTCGTCATCGCCCATGTTGGCGGAAACGAATTCGCTCAGAGCGTATCGACCGCTCTTGAAGTAAGCCTCGGCGCCCACGATGCCGTATGTGTTCGCATAAACATCCGTGGAGCGGTAGTTCTGGAGATCGAAGTTCAGGATGCGCTTCATGCCTTCGACATAGGAGTTAGCCGTGATGTGGTAGCCGGTGTCGAAGTAAAGGTCCTGACGCATCGGGATAGCCCATGCGTAACCGGAAGTAGCGCCTTCCGGGACCCAGTCGGGATGCTCTTTCGCAACCTCTGCGGTCACGTCAACGGGCATGTCGGCAGCCATTGAAGGGATGATAACGTAGCCGTCGTAGGGTGTGCGGCTCGAATCCTCCATCGGATGGAGCTCGTCGTTGAACGCGAACGTGTAGAAGCTGTCGATGAGGTAGCTCATCATATCGGAGCTGTTCGAATCCTCATAGTCGTGCGGGTTCCAGTTCGACGCAAGACCCGTCGTCCACGAATTGTACGTGTACTTCGCGTTCTTGTCGAACTCTGTGATTTTGATCTCTTCCTTGCCGGGTTCCTTGCTCGTATCGGGACCGGTGCTTTCGTCGCCGCCGTTCTTGGGTTCGCATGCCGCAAACACAGAAACGAGCATCATAAGAGCGAGTATGAAGGAAAGGATCTTTTTCATGTTACTCATTATGTTTTACCTCCATAATTTGCCGCACCGTGACGTGCCCTCCGCCCCGCACCCTCGGGACCGGGCTGAATGCCTCCGGTACAACTTTTAAGTGATTATACCATAAAGGTCCCGTCACTTCAAGTTTTTTTTTGCTGAAATTCTTCTTTGACGCTCGTTTTTTTCTGTATAACGTGCATAAATATGACACGATCATTTAAATTTTCCCGTTCACGAACTTGCAAAACTCCGTCATTTTCCCATCGCCGCCGCGCCACGCCGCCGCGCCGCGGGCGGGCGGGAGCTGCCGTTCACGCCTCCGATTTTCGGCTCGCGGCTTGGCAGCCGGGTCGATTATCCGACCGGATGTTGATTTTTCAATCTCTCCCGGCTCGCCGCCGGTTTTGCAGGATTGGGAATTTTTATATTCTTGTCCCACCCCCCGCCGCGCCGCGCGGCGGGGACGGTTTCATTCCGTATGCTTTTCCCATGCATATGCCGCGCTCACTCCGAGACCGTGACGCGCGCCGAGAGCGCGCCGCAGCTTACCGTGTATTCCCCCGGGTCAAGCCTCTTTTTCCCGTCTTCGCCCGCGCGCATGAACGCGCCCGGCTCCGTTTTGAGATATACTTCCGCCTCCTCGCCCGGTGCGAGCGCCGCCCGGCGGAACGCGGCGAGCGTCTTCACCGGCTCGCCCGGCACGCCGTCACGCCCCATTATATAGAGAAGAACGGCGTCCTCCCCGCAGACTTTGCCCGTGTTCTTTACCTTTACCGTAAAGTCCGCGCCGCCCGGCTTCTGGACCGGGGTCAAGTCCGAGTATTCAAAGCTCGTGTACGACAGCCCGTGCCCGAACGCATACAGCGGCTCGCCCCTGAAATATCTGTACGTGCGCCCTTCCATCGAGTAATCCTCGAACGGGGGCAGGTCGCCGTTCGACCGATAGAACGTGACCGGCAGCCGCCCGGACGGGGAAACGCGCCCGAATATTATGTCCGCCATCGCCTCGCCCCCGCGGCTGCCGCCGTAGAAGAACTGGAGCACGGCGGGGCATTTTTCGTCCTGCTCCCGCAGGTCGATCGCACTCCCGCTTACATTTATATATATGATCGGCTTCCCGCGGGAGGCGACCGCCTCAAACAGGCGCCGCTGCGCCTCCGGCAGCGAGATGTCCGGCTTGTCGCCGCCGTGACCGAAGCCGCCCTCCTCGCCCTCGTATGCCGGGGAGAGCCCCATGCACATTATGACGACGTCCGCCCTGTCGGCTGCAAGCATCGCGTCCCGCAGATAGCGCTCCCCGCAATCTTCATCGGTGCTCTCTCTCTCGACGCCGTAATACCCGCGGCAGCCGCGCGCGTAGTAGACGCGCCCGCGATATGCGCGGCGGATGCCCTCATATACCGTCGTTTTGCTGTCCGGGGTCCCGTTATAGTTGCCGAGCAGCGTGTCGACGTCGTCCGCCGCCGGTCCGATGACGGCGAGCTTCCCCTCCGCGCTGTTTTCGAGCGGGAGGATGCCGTCGTTTTTGAGCAGCACGACGGATTCGCGCGCCATTTTCAGGTTCAGCTCCCTATGCGCCTCGCAGCATACGACGTCGTAGCCGATCTTGTCGTATTCGCAGTCGTCGGCGAACATGCCGAGCCGGAACCGCGCCGTGAACAGCTTGACCGCCGCCTCCGTCACCGTTTCCTCGTCGACGAGCCCCATCCCGTGCGCCGCCAAAAGATGCGCATATGCGCCGCCGCAGTTCAGCACGCACCCCGCCCGGAGCGCGAGCGCCGCGCTCTCGGCGGGCGTCTCCGTCACGTGATGGTGCGCGTTGATGTCGTTTATCGCGCCGCAGTCGGAGAGATAGTACCCGTCGAACCCGAGCTCACCGTAGAGCAGCCCTATCAGCGTTTCGGACGCGCAGCACGGCTCGCCGTTCGTGCGGTTGTAGGCGCCCATCACGGCGGCGGGGTGCGATTTTTCGATGCAGTACCGGAACGCCTCGAGGTATGTTTCGTGCAGGTCGCGCGCAGAAACGCGCGCGTCAAACCCGTGGCGCTCCGCCTCGGGTCCGCTGTGGACCGCGTAGTGCTTCAGCGTCGCGTCGACCTTGTGATACTTACCCTCGCCCTGCATTCCGCGCACGAACGCGGCTCCCATCCGCCCGGTCAGGTACGGGTCCTCGCCGTATGTCTCGTGCCCGCGCCCCCAGCGCGGGTCGCGGAAGATGTTGATGTTCGGCGACCAGAACGTCAGCCCCTGATATATCTGTGTGCTGCCGAACGTCTTATATTCGTTATATTTCGCGCGCGCCTCGTCCGAGATCGCGTCCGCGACCCGATATAGAAGGTCGTCGTCGAACGACGCCGCCATCGCTATCGCCTGCGGGAAAACGGTCGCCACCCCCGAGCGCGCGACGCCGTGCAGCGCCTCGCACCACCAGTTGTACGCCGGGACGCCCAGCCGCTCTATCGCCGGCGCGTCATACTTGAGCTGCGCGCATTTTTCGGCGAGCGTCATCTTTCCGACGAGCTTTCGCGCCTTGATTTCAAATTCGTTCATATTCCGTTCCCCTTTTTTTGCTTTTTTCCTTTATATATAAATATTACCACACCTCGCGCCGAAAGAAAATACGGTCGCGGAAAGCGGCAAAAAAGTGTCCGTTTATTTCGGG
Source organism: uncultured Clostridia bacterium (assembly GCA_947624995.1). Classification (GTDB taxonomy): domain Bacteria; phylum Bacillota; class Clostridia; order Oscillospirales; family CAG-272; genus DTU064. The sequence continues at coordinate 16,305 of CANQMS010000005.1, read as the reverse complement.
ACTATGTCGGGCGGCGCGGTTTTTGCAGAGCCCTTGTCCCTCAGCTTCGCGTTTTCCCCGTCATAACGCCGAAATCGGCGTGCTTTTGCATTTTTCGCCGCCGAGATATGCAATTTCGTTGCCTTTACACCTTGACAGCGCGGGCGGGAGCGTGTATAATACATACATGTATACAAGTATACATCAGCAAAGGGGTCACATAAATGCTCGAAATCTCAAAAAAGACGAATCTGCTCGAGCAGAAATCGTACAAATTCTCGCTTCAGGACGTCGCGGAGCCGAATCTATACCGCGACATATATTCATACGACGAGGTCCCGAAGATACCGTTCAACCACCGCCGCGTCCCGATGGACATGCCGGAGCACATTTTCATCACGGACACGACGCTGCGCGACGGGCAGCAGTCGATGGAACCGTATTCGACCGAACAGATCGTGAAAATATATAAGCTGCTCGCGAAGCTCTCGGGACCGAAGGGCATCGTCCGGCAGACGGAATTTTTCATATACAGCAAAAAGGACCGCGAGGCGATCGAGAAATGTCTCGACCTCGGGCTGCGCTACCCCGAGATAACGACGTGGATCCGCGCGAGCCGGGACGATTTCCGCCTCGTGCGCGACCTCGGCGTCTGCGAGACGGGCATCCTCGTCTCGTCCTCCGACTACCACATCTTCAAAAAGCTGAAAATGACGCGCCGACAGGCGATGGAGCATTACCTGCGCACGGTCGCGGACGCGTTTGAAGCCGGGGTCGTCCCGCGCTGCCACTTTGAGGACATCACGCGCGCCGATTTTTACGGCTTTGTCGTCCCGTTCGTCAATGAGCTGCAAAAAATGTCCGACGACGCCGGGATCCCCGTCAAGATCCGCGCCTGCGACACGATGGGGTACGGCGTCCCGTACTCCGAGGTCGCGCTGCCGCGCAGCGTCCCCGGCATCATATACGGTCTGCATCATTACGCGGACGTCCCGAGCGATATGATCGAGTGGCACGGGCACAACGACTTTTACAAGGCGGTCCCGAACGCGACGGCGGCGTGGCTCTACGGCGCCGGCGCCGTGAACTGTTCGCTGCTCGGCATCGGCGAGCGGACCGGAAATATCCCCCTCGAGGCGATGGTGCTCGAGTACGCGTCCCTCAAGGGCACGCTTGACGGCATGGACACGACGGTGATCACCGAGATCTCCGAATTTTTCGAAAACGAGGTCGGCTACAAGATCCCGCCGATGACGCCGTATGTAGGCGGAAAGTTCAATATGACGAAGGCGGGCATCCACGCCGACGGGCTCCTCAAGGATGAGGAAATATACAACATCTTCGACACGGCAAAGATACTCGGCAGACCCGCGACGGTGTCTGTCGGCAAGTCGTCCGGGCGGGCGGGGATCGCCTTTTGGCTGAACGCTCACTTCCGGTTGACGGGCGAACGCGCCATCGACAAGCTCTCCCCCGTCGTCGAAATGATGCGGGAGCACATAGATCGCGCATACGAGGACGGCAGGCAGACGGATTTTTCGGACGAGGAGCTCGAGGAGCTCGCTTACGAGGCGTCCGACGGCGCGCTCTCGAAGTGAGGAAATGAGGAAGTGAGACGGCGGAAATGAACGGCACAGGCAAAATTTCGCTCGCGGACAAGGTCTACGAGCAGCTCGAGGGCGACATCCTCGACGGAGTGTACGCCCCCGGCGAATACTTATCCGAGAACATGATCTCGGACGGGCTCGGCGTCAGCCGCACGCCGGTGCGGGAGGCGAGGCGCCGCCTCGCGCAGGACGGGCTCATCGAGGAAACGCCGCGAGGCGCGCTCGTCCTCGGCGTCTCCGAGGGCGATATCGAGGTCATATACGAGATACGCGCCCGCGTCGAGGGGTATGCGGCGCGCCTTTTCACGGACCGCGTAACGGACGCGGAGCTCGATATGCTCGCGGAAAACGTCGGGATGCAGAAATTCTGCTCCGAGAGCGGGCGCGCCGACAGCTCCGGCGACCTCGACACGCGCTTTCACGAGATGATATACGAGAACTGCGGCAGCAGGATCCTATACGACCTGCTCTCGACGCTGCACAAAAAGGTCCGCCGCTACCGCCGCGCCTCATACGCGGACCCGGAGCGCGCGCGCCTCGCCGTCGCCGAGCACCGCGCCATTCTCGACGCGATCGCCGCCCGGGACGGCGCCCTCGCCGAACGCATCGTCACCGAGCACATAAAAAACGCGAAGGCGAGCATCCTATGCAATCTTAAAAGCCACAGGGAGGAAACATAATGGGACTTACGATAGCCGAAAAAATAATCAAAAGCCACCTCGTCTCGGGCACGATGGCGCGCGGCGGCGAGATCGCGCTCTCGATCGACCAGACGTTAACGCAGGACGCGACCGGCACGATGGCGTATCTCGAATTCGAGACGATGGGGATCCCCCGCGTCAGGACCGAGCGCTCCGTCGCCTACATCGACCACAACACGCTCGGCACCGGATTTGAGAACGCGGACGACCACCGCTACATCGCCGACGTCGCGAAAAAACACGGCATCTACTTTTCGCGTCCCGGAAACGGCATCTGCCATCAGGTCCACCTCGAGCGGTTCGGACGCCCCGGCGCAACGCTCATCGGCTCCGACAGCCACACACCGACGTGCGGCGGGCTCGGGATGCTCGCGTTCGGCGCGGGCGGCATGGACGTCGCGGTCGCGATGGGCGGCGGCGCGTATTATATCACGATGCCAAAGATGTATAAAGTCGAGCTCACGGGCAGGCTGCGCCCGTTCGTCACGCCGAAAGACATCAGCCTTGAAATTCTCCGCATCCTCTCCGTAAAGGGCGGCGTCGGCGCCGTCATCGAATGGGGCGGCGAGGGCGTGCTCTCGCTCTCGGTCCCCGAGCGCGCGACGATCACGAATATGGGCACCGAGCTCGGCGCGACGACCTCGATCTTCCCCTCGGACGAGCGGACGAGGCAGTTTCTCGCCGCGCAGGGGCGCGAGGACGTCTATGTCCCGCTCTCCGCCGACCCCGACGCCGTCTACGACCGCGTCATCCGCATCGACCTTGACTCCCTCGAGCCGCTCATCGCGTGCCCGCACAGCCCGGACAACGTCGTGACTGTCCGGAGCGTTTCGGGCAAGCCTGTCGATCAGGTCTGCGTCGGCTCCTGTACGAATTCTTCGCTCTACGATATGCTGAAGGTGTCCGCCCTTTTGCGCGGGCGCGTCATATCCCCGTCCGTTTCGATGTCCGTCTCTCCCGGCAGCCGCCAGGTTTTAACGATGCTCGCGGACTCGGGCGCCCTCTCCGACATCCTCGCCTCCGGCGCGCGCCTGCTCGAGTGCGCATGCGGTCCCTGCATCGGCATGGGATTTTCGCCGAATTCGGGCGGCGTCAGCCTGCGGACCTTCAACCGAAACTTTGAGGGGCGCTCCGGCACGAAGGACGCCGGCGTCTACCTCGTCTCCCCCGAGACCGCCGTCGCCTCGGCGCTCACCGGCGTCATTACGGACCCGCGCGACCTCGGCGTCATGCCTGAGGTAAGTATGCCCGCGTCGTTCGCGGTGAACGACAGCGCCGTCATCCCGCCCGCCTCCCCGGAGGAGGCGGCGGACATCGAGATACGGCGCGGACCGAACATAAAGCCGTTTCCCGCGGCGCGCCCCGTTTCGGACGCGCTCCGCGTGCATGTTTCGCTCAAGGTCGGCGACAATATCACGACGGACCACATCATGCCCGCCGGGTCGAAAATACTCCCCTACCGCTCGAATATCCCGTATCTTTCAAAGTTCTGCTTCTCCGTCTGCGACGAGACGTTTTCGGAGCGCGCAAAATCGCTCGGGGAGAGCATCATAATCGGCGGCTCGAATTACGGGCAGGGGTCCTCGCGCGAGCACGCGGCGCTCGTCCCGCTCTATCTCGGCGTGCGCGCCGTCATCGCCAAGAGCTTCGCCCGCATTCACGCGGCAAACCTTGTCAACGCCGGCATAATCCCATTAACGTTTGGCGACCCCGCCGACTATGAGAAGATCGGCTCAGGGGACGTGCTCTCGTTCTCCGAACTGCGCGCCGGGATCGGGTCCGGCACGGTCACGGTGAAAAACGAGACGACGGGCGAAGAATACCGCCTTCTCTGCGACATAACCGGGCGCGCCCGCGAGGTGCTTTTATGCGGCGGGCTGCTCGAATACACGAAAGCGAAAACACACGGAGGAAAATGAACTTGGAAAAGGAAAAGATTTTAAATGCGGCGTGCGATCATTTCCGCGCCATCGTCTCTGAGCAGCTTGACCGCGCGGAAAAAATGAAAATTCGCGAGGTCGTGGACTTTACATCTCTTGACCGCGTCGTCATCGGTTTCTGCGGCGGGGACGGGATCGGTCCCGTCATCACGCATGAGGCGATGCGCGTGCTCGGCGAGCTGTTGAAGGAAAAGATCGCCGCGGGCAGAGTCGAGCTATACCCGATAGAGGGGCTGACGATAGAAAATCGCCTCGCCGTCGGCAAGGCGATCCCGGACGACACGCTCGCCGAGATCAAAAAATGCCACGTCATCCTGAAGGGTCCGACGGAAACGCCGTACGGCACCGGCATGGAGAGCGCAAACGTCGCGATGCGGCGCGAGCTCGACCTGTATGCGAACGTGCGCCCCGTCAAGGTGCCTGGAGAATCCATAGACTGGACGTTCTTCCGCGAGAACACGGAGGGCGAATACGTCCTCGGCAGCCGCGGCTTTGACGTTCCGGGCATGCTCGCCTTCGACTTCAAGGTCACGACGGACGAGGGCACGCGCCGCATCGCGCGCGCCGCGTTCGAATACGCGAAGAAGACGGGGAAGAAAAGCGTCTCTATCGTCACGAAAGCAAATATAATGAAGAAAACGGACGCGAAGTTCTCCGCGATCTGTCACGAGGTCGCCGCGGATTATCCCGGCATCACCGCCGAGGATTGGTACATCGACATCATGACCGCAAATCTGCTGAACAAGAACCGCCGCTCGCAGTTCGAAGTATTCGTGCTGCCGAATCTCTACGGCGACATCATCACCGACGAGGCGGCGGAGATCGGCGGCGGCGTCGGCACGGCGGGGAGCGCCAACATCGGCGACAGGTACGCGATGTTCGAGGCGATCCACGGCTCCGCCCCGCGTATGATAGAGCGCGGTCACGGCGCATACGCGAACCCGACGAGCATCATGCGCGCCTGCGTCCTGATGCTCGACCACATCGGCTTCACCGCCGAGGCGCGCCGCCTGTCCGCGGCGCTCGACAGGTGTACCGATGGGGATTGCCGCGTCGTCATGACCGGGCGCCCGGACGGCGCGACCGCCGCGGAATTCGCCGAGGCTGTGATGAGGGTTATGTGAAGTTTATCCGGGGGGACTTTTGGAAAAAGTCCCCCCGGACCCCTTCAAAACTTTTTAGGATATATATGCCCGCGGGCGTTTGCAGCGGGCTTTTTTCAGGGCTTGGTTCGGAGCGCTTGCCGCATTTCCGGGCGATTTTCGCGGAATACCTCTTTGTCTCGGACAAGACCGTTTCAAAGTTGAAGCACAGCGTCTGTATGCCGGACTATTCAATACTTGAGCCGCTCTGCCGCCGGCTATCCGTGCTGATCGGCGCAGGTATCATATTTTTCCTTATATATCGCCCGTACTTGCCGACGTTCTCTTCGCCCTCGGGCTTTTGATCTCGATATCCGTCTGCATCTCGAGGATCTTTTATCTACACCGTACACGGAACATTTTCCGCGAATATGCCGAATAAAAAACCGGGGGGGCGGAGCCGCAGACCGTTTAAAACGGCATGAGGCTCCGCCCCCGAGTTTATTTCAGAAAATTTTACCGCCCGGCTCATCAGACGTATATCACGATAAGACCGACGATCATCCCGATAAGTATCGCGAACGCGGGCGCCTTCGAGCGCCACATCAGAAACGCCTCCGGGATCAGCTCGCCGAACACGACGTATATCATCGCTCCCGCGGCAAACGACAGCGCCGCGCAGAGTGCCGCCGCCCCGAGCCCGCCGAGCGCATATCCGGCGACAGCGCCTATTATCGTCGGCGCGCCGCTGAGCGCGGTCACGAGCACCGCGCGCGGGCGTGTCATTCCGCCCGAAATAAGCGGGACGGACACCGCCATTCCCTCCGGGATATTGTGCAGCCCTATGACTATCGCCATGACGAGCCCCGCCCTGTCGCGGACACCTTCGGCGCCCGCGTATGAAACGCCGATAACGATGCCCTCGGGCAGGTTGTGCAGCGCTATCGCGCACGCCATGATAATGCCCGCGACGAACATCTCCTGCCAGCGCCCCGTCTCCTTGTGGTGTCTGTAGTGGTCACTGTGGATGAGCTCGCCGAGGTCGTCCGCGGTCGCGGGGTGATCCTTGTCGATGTGCTCGACCTCGCTGTTCGTCCTGTTGTCGATCAGCCTGTTGAGCAAAAACACAGTCAGATATCCGACGGTCAGCCCCGCTATCGTCAAGATCAGGAACAAAAGCCCGCTTTCGGACCCGGGATTGAGCGCGTCTTCTATCAGATCAAAACAGACTATCGACAGCATGACTCCGGCGGCGAAGCTCAGAAACAGGCTGACGATCCGCGACGAGTCGCGCCTTGCGATGCAGCCCACGAGTCCGCCGAGCCCGGTCCCGAGCACGCCGGAAATAAACGTTACAATAATTATCCAACCGAGAATAGACATAAAACCGTGAAAAAATGCAGTCTATATAAGCACGGATGATTATAGCACACGCCGCCCCTCTATGCAATACCGTCCCGCATTTTTCCCGAAATAAATTTGCCCGACCCGTTTTTTCAAGCTCCTTTATGCCCCTTACTCGATCAATAAAAAGCTTTGAAAAAAGGGGTCGCGGGGGAAGAAACTTTCCCGAAAGTTTCTTCCCCCGCGGTTATATTCCATTCACTCCCCCGCAGTTATATCCCATTCACTCCCCCGCGAGCATACCGAGCGCCGAGGCGAAATCTGCGGGGAGCGGCGCCTCGAACTCCATTTCTTTCCCCGTTCTCGGGTGGCGCAGCAGCAGTTTATACGCGTGCAGCAGCTGCCCCGACGTACAGTGCAGCCACTCGAATTTCGTCTTTCCGCCGCCGTAGACCGCGTCTCCCGCGAGCGGATGACCGAGATACGCCATGTGTACGCGTATCTGATGCGTCCGCCCCGTGTGGAGTCTGCATTCTATATACGAAAACGACTCGCGCTCGCGCGAGGTCATGCGCGAGACGACGGTATAATCCGTCCTCGCCTCGCGTCCCCCGGCGACGACTGCCATCCGCTTTCTGTCAGTTGGGTGCCGCCCTATCGGCGCGTCCACCGTGCCCTTGTCGTCGCGCAGCGTCCCGACGGCGAGAGCCCTATATATCCTGTGCATCTCGTGCGACGCGAGCTGCCGGGACAGCGCCTCGTGCGCCGCGTCGTTCTTTGCCGCCGCGATAAGCCCGGTCGTGTCCTTGTCGATCCTGTGTACGATCCCCGGTCTGTAAACGCCGCCGATGCCGGAGAGCGAGCCGCCGCAGTGGAACAAAAGCGCGTTCACGAGCGTGCCGTGCTCGTTTCCTGCCGCCGGGTGGACGACCATGCCGCGCGGCTTGTTCACGACAATGATGTCGCCGTCCTCGTAAACGACATCGAGCGGTATGTCCTCCGGCTCCGCTTCGCACGCCTCCGGCTCCGGGACTGATACGAATACCTCGTCCCCGGCGCGAAGCAGATAATTTTTCGGTCTTGCCGCGCCCCCGACGGTGACATCTCCCGCCTCTATCAGCCGCTGCGCCGCGGAACGTGTGACGCCCGCCGCAGCAGAGACAAAAACGTCGAGGCGCGCCCCGACGTTTTCTTCCGTTACAGAATAAAGCTCTTTTTCAGCCATCATTTTTCCCGCTGTCTTCATCATCGGCTTTGTCCGCGTCCTTTGCGTCGTCTGCGTTGTCTTCGTTGTCTTCGTCGTCGCCTTTTTCGGCGTCAACTGCGTCATCTTCCTCACGTTCGACCCCGTCCGCGTCCGCTGCCGCCGCTTTTGCCGCCTTTGACTCGCGCGCCATCTCCGAGATGAGGAAGCACACGAGCAGCAGCGCGCCGACGGTCACGAACGAATCCGCGACGTTGAACACGGCAAAGTTTATGAGCCGGAAGTCAATAAAGTCTATCACGTACCCGATGCGCACGCGGTCAATCATGTTCCCGATGCCGCCGCCGAGTATCATCGCGACCGCGACGGATGCAAACGCGTGCCCCTTCCCGTATTTCGCGATGACGTATATCAGAATTATTATCGCGACAACCGAGATGACCATGAACAGCCAGCGGCTGTTCTTCATGATCCCGAACGCGGCGCCCGTGTTCTCAACGTATGACAGATGAAGAACGCCGTCTATGAGCGGGACGCTGCCCGCCGGCTTCAGGAATTCAACTGCAAGATGCTTTGTAAGCTGATCGAGCAGAACGACGGCGAGCGCGATCAGATAGTATACAAAAATCATTTCGAGACGATCTCGCGGCAGCGGCGGCAGAGCGTCCCCTCTCCGTCATGCACGCAGTCCTCGGAATATTTCCAGCAGCGGTCGCACCGCTCGCCGTCCGCGGCGGAGACGAGCACCGCGAGCGCCGGGTCCGCCTCGGACACGTATGCGCCCTCCGGAGCCTGACCGCTGTGCAGCTTCACGCCGGACGTGATGAACACGTCCTCGAGCTCCTCCCCGCTGAACGATGCAAGCGTCATGAGCCTGTCGCCGTCCGTCGAATAAATATCCACCTTCGCGTCGAGCGACTTGCCGATGAGCTTTGCCGCCCTCGCGCCCTCGAGCGCCGCCATGACGATGTCGCGCTCGGAGAGCATCGACTCATATCTCTCCGCGATGTCGCCGAACTCCCACTCGGGGCGAAACTCGGGCAGCCTGTTGCAGAAGACGCTCTCGCGGACGTCGTCCTTGCCGTGCGGCATCGCCTGCCAGATCTCCTCGCCCGTGAACGCGATGAGCGGCGAGACCATCCTGACAAGCGAGTGCAAAATCAGGTACATCGCGGTCTGCGCCGAACGGCGCGCCGTGCTCGCCGCCGCCTCGGTATAGACGCGGTCCTTCGTTATGTCGATATAGAGCTTCGACATATCTATCGTGCAGAAATTGTTGATGGAATGGTAAACGACGTGGAATTCATAGCTGTCGTAAGCCTCGCGCACGACCTTCGCGAGCGCGTTCACCTTCGAGAGCGCCCACTTGTCGATGTCGTAGAGCTCGTCGACCGGGACGGCGTCCGTGTCGGGATCGAAGTCCCCGATGTTCGCCATCATGATGCGCGCCGTGTTCCTTATTTTGCGGTACGTCTCGGAGAGCTGCTTGAAAATGTTGTCCGAAACGCGCACGTCCACCCTGTAATCGCTCGAGGCGACCCACAGGCGCACGAGATCCGCGCCGTATTTCTTTATCACATCCTCGGGCGCGATGCTGTTGCCGAGCGACTTGTGCATCGCCTTGCCCTCGCCGTCGACAGTCCAGCCGTGCGTGAGCACCGTCTTATACGGCGCGTGCGCGCCGTCTCCGGCGCCGACCGAGGTAAGGAGCGAGGACTGGAACCAGCCGCGGTACTGATCCGCCCCCTCGAGGTACATGTCCGCCGTCCCGTTCGCGAACGGGTAGTCCGCCATGACCGCGAAATGGCTCGAGCCGGAGTCAAACCAGCCGTCAAGCGTGTCCGTCTCCTTCGTAAAATGAACGCCGCCGCAGTGCGGGCACACAAAGCCGGAGGGCAGAATGTCCTCCGCCTCGCGCTCGAACCACGCGTTTGAGCCGAACTCGCCGAAGAGCTCGGAGACCGCGCTTATCGTTTCGGGCGTGCAGACGGGCTCGCCGCAGTCGGAGCAGTAGAACACCGGGATCGGGAGACCCCAGTGGCGCTGGCGCGAGATGCACCAGTCAGAGCGCTCGCTCATCATGGAGCGGATGCGGTCGCCGCCCCACGCCGGCAGCCACTCGACAGCCTCCGTCGCCTTTACTGCCTCGTTCACGAACGCGTCGACCGAGCAGAACCACTGCGCCGTCGCGCGGAAGATTATCGGGTGCTTGCAGCGCCAGCAGTGCGGATAGCTGTGTACGACCTCCTCCGAGGCAAAGAGCGCGCCGGATTCCTTCATATCGGCAAGGATAGCCGCGTTCGAATCCTCGTAGTACATGCCGGCGTATTTTCCGGCGTCTGCGGTCTGATATCCCCTGTCGTCCACGGGGACGATTATATCGATATTATATCTTTTGCACGTCACATAGTCGTCCGCGCCGAAACCGGGAGCGGTGTGGACGCAGCCCGTGCCGCTGTCCATCGTGACGTAGTCTGCGTTCACAACGACAGAATCGCGGTCGAGGAACGGATGGCGCGCGACCATGTATTCGAACTCGTCGCCGCGCAGCGTGCGGAGGATCTCGTAGCTTTCGACGCCGCCCTCCTTCATCGTCTTTTCGCAGAGCGCCTCGGCGACGATATAGCATTCGCCTCCCTCCGCTCTTACGGCAACGTAATTCTCGACGGGCGAGAGCGCTATCGCGAGGTTGCCCGGCAGCGTCCACGTCGTCGTCGTCCAGATGATGAAATATGTGTTATCCTTCGGGCAGACGTCAAAGAGCTTTCCCTTGTCGTCCGCGACCTTGAATTTTACATATATCGAAGTACATTTATCGTCCGCGTATTCGATCTCCGCCTCGGCAAGCGCCGTTTCGTCGTGCGGGCACCAGTAAACGGGCTTGAGCCCGCGGTAGATGTAGCCGCGCTCAAACATCTTGCCGAACACCTTGACCTCGCGCGCCTCAAACGACGGGGACATCGTCAGATACGGGTTCTCCCAGTCGCCGGTCACGCCGAGCCGCCTGAACGAATTTCTCTGAATGTCGACATAGTCGGACGCGAACTTTTCGCACGCCGAGCGGAACTCGGGTATGCTCATGCGCTTTCTGTCGAGCTTGTTTTTCTTGATTATCGCGGATTCGATCGGCATACCGTGGTTATCCCAGCCGGGTCTGTACGGCGCGCGGTACCCCTCCATGGTCTTCGACTTGACGATGAAGTCCTTCAGTATCTTGTTCATCGCCGTGCCCATGTGGATGTTGCCGTTAGAGAAGGGCGGACCGTCGTGGAGGATGAACGGCTCTCCGTCCTCGTTTTTGGCGAGCATTTTATTATAGAGGTCGATGGACTCCCAGTATTTCAGCATCTCTGGCTCGCGCTCCGGGAGGTTCGCCCTCATCGGGAAGCTCGTTTTCGGGAGGTTCAGCGTGCTTGTGTAATCGGTTGCCATGTGTAAAAATGTCTCCTTTATTCCGGCTTATTTCTTTCCGTCGCCGAAAATGTAATTATACGTGTTATATTCGGACTTGAGCGCGGCAAGTATGTTCTCGTCCTCGTTTTCATCCTCTGCGGGGTCGGGCTCCGGCGCGCTCTTCGCCTGAGCCGCCGGTCTGCCTTTCTTTTTCATGCGGTATCTCCGCTTTTTATACGTCGGCGTCACTTCCTGCGCCGCTTTTTCGGGAGGCGTATCTTCATCGTAATCCTGAGGCTCGTCCGCGAACAATCCGACCTGATACTTATCCCGTATATCGTCCTCTCCCGCCGAAGGGTCCGCCATGATGCGAAAAAGGCGGTCAAGATCGGATATCCCGCCGTCGTCCGATTCCCCGTCCGTTTCGGCGGTGGCGTCTGCGGGCGGCAGATCGCCGTCCGGAGCTTCCGTATCCGGAGCTTCCGGTTGCGCCTGTTCCGCGCTCTCTTCGGGCACCGTCGGCGCGTTTTCGGTCAGGATCGTGCCGTCCGGCATTATCGTCGCTATGTCGGCGCCGTCTGTCTCCTCGTCCCAGTCGACGAGCATCTTTTGCAGATCGGAGAAAATGTCGTCAAGCTCGTCTTCCGACTCCGTTTCCGTCTCAGGCTCCGCTGCCGTTTCCGTCTCAGGCTCCGCTGCCGTTTCCGGCTCCGACGTCTCCTCGGGCTCGACTGCCTCTTCGGGCTCTGCCCCCGATTCCGGCTCCGCTGTAGCCTCGGGCTCCGCTGCCGCTTCCGGCTCGGATGCCGTCTCGGGCTCGGATGCCGTCTCGGGCTCGGCTGCCTCTTCGGGCTCGGCGGTCAATTCGTCCGAGGTCGGCGTTTCGTCCTCGCCGTATTCGTCGTCCGGCGCGGAATAAGCGGCGACCGGAATCCCGTCGGCGTGTGCCGCAGCTCCCGTCTCCGCAAGCTCGCGGCGCAGCTCCGCCACCTCGTAGCGCTGAGTTTCGACGATGGCTTCCGCCTCCGCCAGCTTTCTTCTGAGCGCGTCGAGCTCGCGCCCGAGCTCCTCTTCAAGCTCCGCGCGTCCGAGCTTCATTTTTGCGGTCTCAAAACGCGCGTCGCCGAGCGCGCGGCGCAGAGTCTCGTTCTCGCGGCACAGCTCGGAGACAACTGTCTTTACATGCGACAGAAACTCATCCGTTTCGAGCGGCGAATAGCCGTACATCGCACGTGAAAAGCTGATCTTATCTATTTCTTCGGGTGAAAACATTTCTGCTCCTTCAGCTTCCGCTATATAAATTTTTCAGCCAAAAGGCGAAGCCTGCCGCGGCGCGTGACACCGTCAAACCCGCATATGCGGAACCTGCCGCATCCGCGGACGGAAACGATGTCCCCCGGGCAGAGCTTCTCGTCCGGCTTTGTCATGACCTCATAGTTGACCTCGACGAGACCCGACGTTATCATCGACTTGGCGCGGTCGCGCGGCATATTTGCGAGAGCCGCGGCGACGCAGTCCGCGCGCTCGGACGCGACCGTGTCCGATATCGGCTCCGTTTTGCGCTCCGGAGCAAATCCCTCCGGAAGCACCGCCTCGGCGGCGGTCACGGCATCCGACGCGACGCGTGAAAGGTTCCCGGCGATATATCCCGAGATCCTGCGGTCGCAGAACACGTACGCCCCGTGCCCGTCCTCATCTGTTATGATATCTCCGACCGTGTGTCGTTTTATGCCCAAATTCAGTATCGCACCCATAAAATCGCGGTGCGACAGTGTGCGAAACCCGCTGCCGCTTACGCGGAGAACGGACGTTTCTTCTCCGACGGTCACCGCGGCGACGCGCGAAAGCTCCTCTTCCGTCCCCTCGTACAGCATATAGTCCGGCAGGCAGCACAGTCTCTGCCGCTCGGCTCCGTCATAGCCGCCGAAAAACGCAAAAGTCCCCTTCCTGCCGCGGCGGAGAAGTATCTCCGTCGCCGTAAAGATCTCACGCGGCGTATAAAAGCCGCCGACGGCAGCCTCGCCGCGCTCCGCGCGGTCGGAGAGGTCGAGAACGCGCGCGGAAAAAAGCTCACTGTCAAATTCCGTATTCATAAGCGCTCCCCGATCTCCGAGCCTCCGGCATTCGGACCTGCCTGCCGCGGCAATGCCGGCGACGTCGCTGCCATAATATTACAGTTTTTTCGACGGTACAATAAAAGTGCCGTACCCGTTGCCTGATACGGCAGGATTATTGAATGTTCCGGAGCCGTGAAAAACTGTCTTTTCGGGATCAGTAATTATACGACTCGTCATCGGTCTGCTGAGCCTGCGGACGGCGCTGCTCGCGGAGCTGGTCGCCGCTCACATCGACGTTGGAGGGCGTGATAATGTACGCGTTGTTTGCGATGCGCTTCAGCGACCCGTCGATCGAGTATGCGACGCCGGAGAGGAAGTCTATGAGTCTGCGCGCCGTTTCCTTATTCGTCGCCTCAAGGTTGAGAACGACCGTGCGCTGGCTCAGAAGATGATCGGCTATCTGGTTGACGCTCGCAAAGCTCTCGGGACGGATGACCTTCATCTGAAGCGCGCTGCCGCCGAGATTGATGCCGCCCATGACCGAGGGAGCCGCCGCGGGCGCCGGATTAGAGGGAGCGGCATAGCCGCGCGAATACTGGTCCTGCGGCGCGGAATATCCGCCGACATACTGGTTCTGCATGGGGGGCTGCTGCTGAGGCTGCGCCTGACCCATTCCGTCAGCGTCCGGCTCGTATCCGCTCGTGAGATCGTCGTAGTAGCCGTCGTCATCGTAACCGTTGTCGTCGTATTCTTCAACACCGGTTATCTTCTTTATCTTATCCATGAATCCCATCTCAGTCTTATCCTCCGATAATTTTATTGTCATGGGAAACCGCCGCAGCACCGCCGCGGGCACCGAAAAGCGCGCTTCCGACGCGAACCGCCGTCGCTCCCTTTTCCGCTGCCGCGACATAGCTGTCGCTCATTCCCATTGATAATACGGGTTCTATTATATTATGCCGTTTTTTTCGCAAAAAGTCAACAAAGATTCGATAAGTTTCTTCGAAATATTTATAATAATCCGATTTTTCGTCACATTTCGGCGCCATTGTCATGATACCGCGCACCGAAATGCCCGGCAGCTCCGATATCCGGAGCGCAAAATCGACCGCGTCCTCCGGCATGACGCCGCTTTTCGACGCCTCGCGCCCGATATTCACCTCGGCGAGCACGTCGACCGTGCGCCCCGCCTTCACCGCCTGCCTGCTTATCTCGTCGGCAAGGTGAACGCTGTCGACGGAATGTATCATCGCGACCTTGTCGATGATGTACTTCACCTTATTCGTCTGGAGCTTTCCGATGAAGTCGACGGTCAGGGTCGGGTCGAGCCTGTCGTACTTTTCGCACAGCTCCTGCACGCGGTTCTCGCCTATGTGCGACAGTCCCAAATTTTCCGCCGCGTAGTTTATGACCTCGACCGGTACCGTCTTAGTCGCCGCTATCAGCTCCGGCGCGCGCCCCCGCGGCGAGCGCTCGCCCGCGAGGCGGAGATTTTCCCGCACCTCTTCGAAGTTTCCGCGCAGCACGTCGGTATCGTATCCGCATATAATATTTCCCACAGTATCACCCCGCAACGATCTTTCCGTCGTAAAGTCCGCGCGCGGACGTTATGACCATGTCGTACAGCGACAGGTACGGGACGCTGTCCGCAGCCGACGTTTCCGGAGGCGGACGGGTGTCCTGCCCTTCGAACGGGTCATAGTCGTCCCCCGCCTCGGGCACTCCCGCCTCGCTGTCGCAGAGCGCGTAACCGTCCTGTGAGAGGACGATCTCGACGCGGCGGAAATATACGACGCTGCCGTACAAAATGTATACGCCCGTAACGTCCTCACCGCCGTAATTGACCACCCTGACCGCCGAGAGCGGGACCCTGTAACCCGTGTAGGACCTGACGGTCACAGACACGGGCTGCATCCGCGTGAACTCAAAGTCGTCGGGCAAAACGGAGCATTCGAATATGAGCGCCGCCCGCCCGGCATCCGACGTCTCCGCCTTGACCGAGCGGAGCGTCATCGGCAGCTTTGTGTCGGCGGAGCCGAAGTTGACGTCGTACTGTTCCCCTTCGGTGAAGTACACAGTCGAGGCGCGGTCCGTCGGCACCGCTATATACCACATGTAGTCGGTCACGAGCTTTCCTATCGCGTCCGACCCGGGAGAGGTCGGCTGCGCCTCGGTCATCGCGTATATTTCGTCGAGCGTCAGCGCGTCTATGTCGTCAAATGAAAACGCGGATTCGTAACCGTCGACATCGTAATAAAAATACGCGCTCTCGTCGCTCATGACCGTTTTCGCGACGTCTGTCAGCTTGGCGGAGAGCGCGCGCCGCTCCTCCCGCAGCTCCTCTATCCTGTCCGAAAAGCCCTCGAGCTTTCCCGTGACGATCGCGTGGCGGTTGAGCTCCGCCTTCATCCTGCCCGCCTCGGAGATCGCCGCGCCTATGTCGTTGTCCGACACGCTGCCGGACAGCGAATACAAAATCTCGCGGATCCCCGCCTCTATATTCACGGCGTCCGACGTAGACGAATGTGCCGCGCCGGAATCTATCTTTTCAAGCTCTTTTATCGTCTCGTCGATCTCCGATATGCGCTCGCGGACGGTCGTACTCCCGCTGCGGCAGATATCGGCGAGGCTGTCTCCTATCGCGACCTTTTCGCCGTCGCGCACGAGATAGTTCACGATCCCGTCCGCGCCCGCGCGGACTACGTGCTCGCGGCGCAGTATATATGCCTCGAACGAGGCGACCTCGTCAAACGTGTCAAGATACGTCGGCTCCGCCTCGACCTCGGACGTGAAGCCCCTTACCATATGGTACCCGACGTATATCATTATTCCTATCGCGACCGCCGAAACGATCACATATGTCAGAACGCGCTTCAGATATTCGCGGTCCAAAGCCTCACCTCCGTTCCGTTTCTATTATCTAGCCCCGAGCGAAATACAAAAAGATCAATAAATACAGGGTAAAAAGCGTGCTCGGGAAAAGACTTATCACCCCAAA